>DAIMXP010000074.1:635-35178 GCA_036734945.1 Chloroflexota bacterium | reverse complement strand
ATGGCGCCCTCCGGCCGTGAACGCCGTGGCGCCCTTACGGCCGTAATTTGACAGGCAACCCTAAACCCATGGAAAGGAGAACAGGAACCGCCGGCACCTGCCATCGGTCTTGCCAACCGACCGCTAATCGGCAATTGTAGTTGTCGTCACCGGCAATTCTAGTTGACTTTCATCACATACCGCTGACATGCTCACCCGCATGCCATGCCACCAGGATCTCCTTGATATCTGCCACGTCCATCCTCCGTCGTGCCACGAACCACCTCCTTGCTCGGCAAGGATGATCCATGACACTCCAAGATCAGCGGACGCTTGGCAAATTCCCCTGAACACCAACTGGCAAATTCCGCTGAACAGAACTGCCCCTACGGTGGCAAATTACCTTGAACAGCGACACCGGTGAGCGGGCGATTTTATACTTCAGCCGTAACAATAAGGCATCGACAGGGATCACGCACGCGATAACCACCCGGCCGAGCAATTATTTATGAGGATTGTAGGAGACCCTTGCGCTGATCCAGAGGCATGAGCGAGGATAATGCGTGCTCATGATGACCGTCGAAGATACGAGGAGGTTATGGCCGTGACCCACACGCCCACGCCGACCACACGGGAGGCGCTCACCCCCGATGGGGTGCGCATCAGCTACGACGACCTCGGACAGGGCGAGCCGGCGCTGCTGCTGCTGCCCGGCTGGGCCCATAGCCGCCGCGTCTACGAGGAACTCGCCCCGCTGAGTGCCACGCACCGGCGCACGCTGGCGCTCGACTGGCGTGGTCACGGCCACTCGGGGCCGCCGCCCGTCGAATTCGGGCACGCCGACATGGTGGAGGACGCGCTGGCGGTGATCGAGGCGAGCGGCGCGCAGCAGGTCGTGCCGGTCGGGCAGGCGCACGGGAACTGGGTGATCGTCGAGCTGCGGCGCCGTCTGGGCGGGCGCGTCCCCAGACTGGTAGCGCTGAGCTGGCTGGTGCTCGGCATGCCGCCAGCCTTCAAGAGCGCACTGGAGGCCATGCAGGACCCGTGGCGCTGGGAGCAGGCCCGCGACGCGCTCTTCGCCATGTGGACGCAGGGCGTGGACAACCCCGCGGTGACCCGCCACGTGCGCGAGGATTTCGCCCAAAGCGGCTACCAGATGTGGGCGCGGGCCGGGCGCGAGGTCGTCGCGGCCTACGCCCAGTGGGGCAGCCCGCTCCAGGCGCTCGCGCGGCTGGAGCCACCGGCGCCCACGCTGCACCTGTACGCGCAGCCGACCGACCCCAGCTACCTGACGGCCCAGCAGGCGTTCGCCACCGAGCACCCGTGGTTCAGCATCCTGCGGCTGGAAGCGCGCAGCCACTTCCCCAGCATAGAGGTGCCGGAGGAGACCTCGGCGGCGATCGAGCGCTTCGTCGGGGGCTGACACCGAGAGTACCCCGACCAGCCTGAGTTTCGTCCAGAGCGTGGAACTGATCCGCGTTGCCATTGCGCTGGCCCCCGCAGGGGGACCGTTCCAACTGGTCGCTCCTACCGATCACGCCCGGCTGTATCAGCGACTCCTCCACGACATTGCCGCCTGCCGCCTGCCCCCGCGAGCACGACGGAACAATCCCCGCGTCGTCAAACGCAAAATGTCCAAGTTCGCCCTCAAACGGAGCAAGCCTGCCCCCCCCTCGCAGCAACTCGTCGCCTTTGAGACCACCATTCAGATCCTGCCGCAGCCCGCCCCCCACCACCAGATCCTCGACCAGCCACTTCCTCTCGACGCTGCGCTGGGCAACACACGGTTGGTTCCATGCCTTATCTGAACCGTATTGCTCCTAGATCGCGCCCACTACCGCCGTACCGGGGCAAAGATCGGTTGCCTCGTCACGCTTATCCTCATGAGCATCCCGATTGTATGGGGAGTCATCGACTTCTTCTTTCAGTCGGATGCGACCAAAACCGCAGAGATCATATTCTCGCCCTTGTATATCCTCTTCTTCGTCCTCGAGCTCGTCATCGCCCTACCGGTTGGGTTGATCCTGATGGGGGCCGGTTGGATTATTGGTCTGATGATCTGGCAGATGAAGGCCAGGGGATAGTCACAGCAAGGCATTGGCGGAGCAGCGAGTTGGGATGTTGCTGCTGAAGCTGTTCCACCGTCGCTGGGCGCGTGACGATGGCAGAATGGCGCGGCAGCGGAGGAAAACGATCACCTGTCGATCCGGGAGCGCCGCCACGCTGCCTCAGCGCTGGCGGGGGCGATAGGTGAGCGCCTCGGCCACGTGCGGAGTGTCGATCTCGTCGCTGCCGGCCAGGTCGGCGATGGTGCGGGCGAGCTTGAGCACGCGGTGGTAGGCGCGGGCGGAGAGGCTCAGCCGCGTTGCCGCCGTGCGCAGCAGACTCTGCGCCGCCGGACCGGGCCGGCAGAAACGGCGGATGTCGCCGGGCCCCATCTCGGCGTTACAGGTGAGGCTGGTCTGCTCGAAGCGTTGCCCACCGCGTTGCCGGGCGACAGTCACACGCTGGCGCACCGCCATCGAGGCTTCGGCGGGCCGCACATCCGCCAGCTTCTCCAGGTCCACCCGCGGCACTTCCACGTGCAGGTCGATCCGGTCGAGCAACGGCCCGGAGAGGCGCGCCTGGTAGCGGGCGATCATGGTGGTCGTGCAGGTACACTCGCGCGCCGGATCTCCGGCGTGACCACAGGGGCACGGGTTCATCGCGCCCACCAGCAGGACGCGAGCCGGGTAGGTCACGGCCCCCATAGCCCGGCTGATGGTGACATTGCCGTCCTCCAGTGGCTGGCGCAGCACGTTCAGACCGGCCGCGCCGAACTCCGGCAGCTCGTCCAAGAACAGCACGCCGCGATGGGCAAGGCTCAGTTCGCCCGGTCGGGGGAAGCGCCCGCCGCCGACCAACCCGGCGTGACTGACCGTGTGGTGCGGGGCCCGAAAGGGCCGCTGCTGCACTAGCGGCAACTCCGGTGGCAACAGCCCGGCCACGCTGTAGATGGTGGTCACCTCCAACGCTTCCTGCGGCGACAGCGGCGGCAGGATGCCGGGCAAGCAGCGCGCCAGCAAGGTCTTGCCGGTGCCGGGCGGGCCGGTCATCAGTACGTTATGTCCACCGGAGGCGGCGATCTCCAGCGCCCGCTTGACGTGCTCCTGTCCCTTCACCTCCTGAAAGTCGGGCCCGGCCACATCGTCTTGCAGGGTGGCAAAACGCCCTGGATCGGGAAGATAGGGCGCAATCGCCCGCTCGCCCCGTAAGTGCAAGATCAGGTCGGCCAGCGAGCGGACCGGCACCACCTCCATGCCTTCCACGAGCGAGGCTTCCATGGCGTCGATCGCCGGCACGTAGACGACGTGCAGACCGTGGCTACGGGCGACGGCCACCATCGGCAGGATGCCGGCGGTGTGGCGGAGCGTCCCCTCCAGCGACAGTTCGCCCAGAAAAACGGTGGGACCGGTCTCCGGCGGAATCTGGCCGGAGGCGGCCAGGATGCCGACAGCGATCGGCAGGTCGTAGCTGGCGCCCTCTTTCCGCACTTCAGCGGGAGCCAGGTTGATCGTGATGCGGTGCAGTGGAAAGGTAGCCCCGCTGTTGCGGATGGCGGCGCGCACCCGCTCCCGCGCCTCCTGCACGGCGGCGTCCGGCAAGCCCACCATGTCCATGCGGAAGAGGCCCTGGGCAATGTCCACCTCGACTTCGACCAGGTTGCCGTCCAGGCCCAGCAGGGCACAGGTCAACACACGCGCAAGCGCCAGGGCTATCTCCTTCTCCGACGCCGCCTAGTATGGGGCAAGCGGGTGGAGGATGCAAGTGGCAGTAGCACCGAGGGGGAATAGCATGTCGCAGACCGTGCTCATCGGCATCATCGCTGTATGGTTTGTCTTCTTCCCTGCACGTCGGTTGCACTGATACCAACGTATTGACTAGGTTGCAACGACCTGGTAGAGTATCGCTGTGGCTGGGTGAGCCGGCCACCCGCGATGCATTGTGGTCTCGCGGGGGAGTCACGCTGTCGTGAAACGCGCCAATAGCGAAGGAGATGCCGTGTCTATGCCCAAATCCTCACCTCTCGGCCGCCCAACCACCCGTCGTTCGCTGCTGGTCGCCGGCGCTGGCGTGCTGGCGGTCGGCTTGCTCAGCGCTTGTGGCGGCGCGGCGACGGTCGCCGCAACGTCCGCGACGACGGTTGGCGCCCAGCCGCTGAGCAGCCTGGCCAGCACGGCCGCCTCGACCGCGACGGTGGCTTCCACCAGCGTAGTGGCGACCACGGCGGCCGCTACCGCCAGTGCCTCGACGGCGACGGCAACGACATCTGCCGCCAGCCCAACTGCGGCCGCAAAGAGTGTGGCGGCAGGGACGATCCAGGTCCAGATGCTGGCCCAGGTCGGTGAAGCCTATCCCGACCTGCTCAAGCTGGTGCAGCAGCAGTTGCCGAAGATCAGCGTCGAGTTTGTCCAGGCCAGCGACTTCATGAATAAGGCGCTGGCCGTTGCCGCCGCCGGTACGCCGCCGGACTTCAGCCAGGGCAACGCTCGCTACGTGCCGGGGATGGTCGAAGGCAAGCTCCTGCAAGATCTCGGCCCGCTCGTCAGTCGCGGCAGTTTTGATGTCAAAGACGACGCCAAGCCGGTGCTGACGGACCTCAGTTGGAAAGGCAAACTGTACGGCCTGCCGATGGACCTTGGCTTCGCCTACATTGCCTACAACAAGGACCTCTTTAAGCAGGCTGGACAGACCGATCCCGGCACACTCTGGGACGGTGGGAAGTGGACCTGGGATGCCTTCGTGTCGGCAGCGCAGGCGCTCACGTCCCATCAGGGCAGCGGCGCCGGCGTGAACGGCTTCCAGGTCAATAATTGGGAGGGTGATTACCTGTCCTTTGTCCGGTCACTGGGTGGTGATGTCCTCAATGCGGATCGGACAAAGTTCGTCCTTGATAGCGATGCCGGGATCGCCGCATTGACCGATTGGGCCAGCCTGGTCACCAAGTACAAGGTGTCGCCGCCGCCAGCGGACGGTAACGCCCCCTTTGAAAAAGTGCTCGTGGCGATGGCCAGCTCCAACCCCGCCGTCATCGTTCCCTTCCGCAAGGCGCAGCCGACGATGGCCTGGGATCTCGTGCCGTATCCGACCCTGCCTGGCGGGACAACGACCCCCGTGCTGTTCTCCAACGGCTATTCGCTCTGGGCCGGCGCTAGGCAGCAACAGAGCGCGATCGACGTCATGGTGGCGCTAACCACCCCGGCAATGATGCTGGAGTGGGCGAAGCGGACCGGGCGCACCCCGACGCGCAGCAGCCTGACGGCGGACTATGCCAGGATCCTGAATATTCCGGCTGATCCGCCGCCCAGCTTCATCAAGGTGGCCACCTATTTGGCGGACAAGATCGAGGGGTTGCCGCTCACGCCGAACTATGTCGACTGGCAGAAGATCCTCACCACCCAGGTCCTCACGCCGGTCACCAAAGGGCAGGTGTCGGCGGCCGACGCCGTGCGCAACGCCGCCCCGGCGATCAACGCCTTGCTCGCCAAAGCCTAGCGTCGCGCGGGACGGCGGTCGCCCAACGCCTGCGAGATGTTTGTCGCCGTGGCGCACAGGAGTTGAGCCATCGTATCCACGCGTTCCAGCGTGATGTGGCTGGCCGGGCCGGCCACGCCGAGGGCGGCGACGACAGCGCCGCTGGCATCGCGCAGCGGGGCGGCGAGGCAGCGCAGGCCACTGGAGAACTCTTCATCGT
Source organism: Chloroflexota bacterium (assembly GCA_036734945.1). Taxonomy (GTDB): domain Bacteria; phylum Chloroflexota; class UBA4733; order UBA4733; family UBA4733; genus UBA4733. Next base: position 29,465 of record DAIMXP010000074.1, on the reverse strand, counting down.
CCAGGGCCCAGCCGCGAGCGGCTACCTGGCTGAGGTGGCGGACCAGGTCAGCACGGTCGGTGATCGTGCGGGGCGTGAAGCGGGCCAGGCCGCGGCGGGCGATTGCCTGGTCCAGCAGCACCTCATCCCCGACCGCGGCGAGGAGCACCTTCCCCAGGGCGCTGCAATGGACGGGCATGCGCGTGCCGACGCCATGGTCGACGCTCAAGACACCCGGTGCGGCGGCGCGGGCCAGGAAGAGCACCTCGCCTTCGGAGAGGACGGCCAGGGAGGTGGCTTCCTCCGTGTCGTCCCGCAGGGCTTCTAGATAGGGTCGAGCGATGTCGGTCAGGTCGACGCTGCGCGCCGCCACGGTGCCCAACGCGACCAGGCGCAGCCCGAGCATGTAGCGCTGACTGTGCGGGTTGAGGCGCACGAAGCCACGGGCGGACATGGTGGCCAGCAGACGGTGCGCCGTGCTCTTGTCCACGCCGAGGCGCCGGCCGAGCTCGGTCACGCCGAGGCCGCCGGGCGCATCCGCCAGGGCCTCTAACGCCAGCAGCACACGATCCGCCACTTGCCCGCGATGCAGGCCACCCTCCGCGCGTTCCGGGCGCGCTTCCCGGTGAATACCCGCATCGACGCGCCGTCCCGCGCCCAACGTCTTCAGTGTTGCCATGTCACTCCGCTCACGCCCGGCCACCTGCGGAACAACCCGTTGCGCTGGTGTCTTCACTATTTACGCAGCACAGTATAGCAGACAACGCAGACAGGCATTCGGAATGGAACGCCGGAAATCCCCTTTGCTCGCACGCATCCGGGCATTTTACGTTGCCATCAAGGAAACTGGTTGACGATTTCGCCCCTGGGTGGTATGCTCGCGGCCGGAGGCGAGTTACATACAGGCGGAGGACGCACATGCAACGGGTCGGCTTGATCGGGTGCGGGGGCATCGTGCAGCGGACGCACGCTGTCGGCTACCGTGCGTTGCGGGGACACGTGGAAATCGCGGCGTTGGCCGATGTCTCTGATGGCAACCGGACGAAGGCGGGCGAGCAGTTCGGCGTACGCGAGACGCAACGTTACGCCGACTACCGTGACCTCCTCGCGCACGCTCCTATTGACACTGTGGTCATTGCCACGCCCCACGCCTTCCACGCCGAGCAGGCCATCGCCGCAGCAGCGGCGGGCAAGGCCATCATCACCGAAAAGCCAATGGCCGTCACACTGGAAGACGCCGATCGCATTCTGGCCGCCGTGGCAACGCATCAGGTGGCCTACACCGTCGTCCACAACCTGCTCTTCGCGCCGGCCGTTATCGAGGCACAGCGCCTGCTGGCGGAGGGCAGCCTGGGACCACCGCTGCTGGGCCGCGGCGAGATTCTGGGCAACAAGAACGAGCAGACGACGACCGGGGACCGTGATTGGCGGGCTTCCCGACAGATGGGCGGCGGCGCCCTGATCGATAGTTCGTATCACGAGATCTACACGGTGGAGGCGCTCATGGGGTCGCCGGTGCAATACGTCCAGGCGCGCGTCGCCACCCTGAAGTTCGCCATTGACGTGGACGACACGGCACTCATGACCTTCGAGCATGCCAGTGGCGCCGCCTCCAACGTGCTGGCATCCTGGTGCGCCCGGTCACCCGCGCTGCGTGGTCGCTGGGTCAGCGTCAGCACGACCAAAGGCGGCATCCGCATCGTCTACAGTGACCCCGTGCCGCTGGCCTGCTGGCGCGACGCCCCAGCCGGCAGCGGCCGTTGGGAGGACATCGCCTCCGGCGATAGTCCCGCCGCGACGCCGATTCCCGACGACGTGACCGGCCACGCCGCCTACCTGCGCGCCGCCTTCGCGGCGCTTGAATCTGGCGAAGCGATGCCGGTGAGCGGCGCGCAGGCCCGCCACAACCTGGCGATCGTCGAGGCGGCGCGCCAGGCGAGCGCCAGCCGCCGGGCGGTGGAGGTGGCCACGCTATGACGAGCAGCACCAGTGCAGATCGAGTGGGACTGCGGCCCTACATTGATGGCCACAGCCACATTGGCGACACCATCAACCGGGTGCCGCCGTGCGGCCAGACGCCGGAGAAGTTCCTCGGGCGCATGGCCGAAAGCGGCATCATCGCGGCGCTCTTCTGTCCGGCCGGCGGCGGGCCGCAGGCGCGCGGTGTGCTGGATACGCGCGACCAGCATACCGTTATCGCCACTGCCTGCCGGCGTTACCCCCGCCGTTTTCCCATCGGCCTTGCCATCTTTGAGATGCGCCAGCAACAGGCCGGCGTGGACGAGATCGCGCGTGCCATGGATGAGGATGGGCTGCTGGGTTTCATGTGCCACCCGAGCTTTTCCGCCCATTCGCTGGGACCGGAGTTGGAGCCAGCCCTGGACGTTGTGGACGCCCGTGGCGGCATCGCCCTGTTGCACGCCATGGGCGGCCCCACCGAGGCCCAGATTGCCGCGCATGCCCGGCAGTTTCGCCGGACGACCTTCATTGCCGTCCACGTCTCGATGCGCGCCGAGCAGCACCGCACCGCTATCCAGGCGCTGGCCGGCCTGGAGAATGTCTGGTTCGATTTCGCCCAGCACCCGGCCAGCGCAGACACCTCCTGGGATATCGCCGATCTGGTGCGTGGCTTCGGCCCGGAACGGCTGCTGTTCGGCAGCGACAGCCCGTATTACGACCACCGCTTGCTCCAGCGGCAGATCGAGGCAGCGCCGTTGGATGACGCCATAAAGGACCGCATCGCCTGGCGGAACGCCGCCGACTTGATCGAACGTTTCCGGCCCGATTGGCGACCCGATTTCGAACTGCCGGCCGTCCCGGCGGAGTTCGTCGGGACAGACCTCTGGGAAGAACTCCCCGGCAAGCCAGGCCGCTTGCGCTAAGCGTGTCCCATGCGTTTTACCAATAGGCGTGGAGAGGTAGGTTCTGGATGCGGTTCGGACTCATCGGCAGCGGCGGCCACTGGCAAGAATACCCGCGTATGCTGGACGAGACGCCGCACGCTCGCGTGGTTGCGGTGGCCGGTGCGGATCCGGGTGCGGATCTCACGGCGTTCGACAGCGCTTCCGGCGTCAGTGCCGACACGACACGGTACGACGATTACCGCGAACTCCTGGCTTCGGCACGTCTCGACGCCGTTCAGGTCTGCGTCCGACCACACCGCATGGCAGCCGTTGCGGCGGATTGCCTGCGAGCAGGTGTACCGGCGATGCTGGATAAGCCGATCGCCATGGACGAGCAACAGTTGCAGGCGCTGTGGCGGACCCAGCGTGAGACCGACATCTTCCTGGCAGCGACGCATATGTACCGCCGGATGCCCAACTTTGCTCTGGCGCGTGAGCTTGTCCGGGCGGGACGCTTCGGGGAGGTTGTCGCCGGTCACTGTCAGATTTCCTTTCGCTGGGGCGCGTCCCGGCCCGATTGGTATCGTACACGCGAAACCTTTCCCGGCACATTTGCCTTTATCGGCATCCATGCGGTGGACACCGTGTACCGTCTCTTCGGCGATTGCTTCCGCAGCGTCCTGGGTCAGCAGTCGACGCTACCCCACCCGGACTATCCGGCGGCCGCCAGCCTGAGCCACGCGACGGTGACGCTCGACAACGGCGCTGTGCTGGCGCTGTCGGCCGACTTCCTACGGCCGCAAGGGGCGCGCTCCCACGGCGATATCCGGCTGCACCTCGCCGGCACGGCGGCGACGCTGGATGCCACGGATCAGGATGAGCAGGCGCTGGCGTGGGTGGATGCCACTGCCGACACGACACTGGCAGCGCCGGCGATCCCGTACTGGTACACCACCTTCGCCCAACACGTGTTGGGTCGCGGCGCGCCATTCATGACAACGGCTGAGACGTTTCGGATCACGGACCTGACGCTGCGTATCCAGCGCGCCATTGATAGCGGCGAGTCGGTGGATCTGCGAGCCGCCGCTCCGGCAACAGGCCCGTCGCGAGCATCGCGGCGCTGAAGCGCGTGCGGATGCGGTGATGGTACAACGCCAAATTTGGAGGAAAGATGCGAAGGTTTGCCGGATTGAAAGGCCCCTACCGACTGGCGATGGGCGTGAAGGAAAGCCGTCGGCGACTCCACCGGCTGCTCTACACGGAGCGCTGCCTCGTACACGCGGCGGCCGGCTGGTTCGTCGCCGCCCGTGATTGGGAGACAAAGCAGGCGCTGGCCCGACACCTCTGGGAAGACGCCGAGCACATGTGGAGCATATATGAACGTTGCCTCCAGTTGCGCGGCAGCGGCGCCGCACTGGCGAAGGCTCCGGACGCGCGGCGTCGCCGACCAGCCCACTGTGCGGTTGCTGCGCCAGATACTTCGAGAAGAGGAAGAGCAAGTCGGACTGGTCGATGCGGGGCTGAGCGCGGCGGGTGTGAGCGAAGGGCAGCCGCCAGCGGTCGCCAACTGGTGCGAGCACGTGCGGCAATGGCTGGCATGCTGCGGGGGCCTAATGGGCGACGCTTCGCCGGTCGCTCCGGAACCGGCAAGCCGGTTCGCCGGGAGATTCACGCTCCCCTTGCGCCCTGGCCGCGACGCTCGCTTCACTGGCGTGTTGGAGCATAAGGGTACGCCGGGAGAGTTGGAGCACATGCCACAACTGACGCGCATGCAACGAGTCCGCCTGTTCGAGATGGCGGCGGCGGAGGTTCCAGCCGGTGTCCTCTTCCAGTGCTCCACCATGCCGCTGGAGTTTTACCGCGATGCCGCCCGGCAGGTCTGGGACGAAGTGCGCCACTCCATGTTTGGCCAGGCGGCGATTGAGGCCGAAGGTGGTTCCCTGGGCACATACCCGGCCTTTGTTGGTGACTACACCTTTACTCGGCCGTTGTCTCCGGCTGATCGCTATGTCTGGCTGACCATCGGTCTAGAGAACCGCTTCATGAAATACCCGCCCGGCAAGCGGAGCGAGTACGAGTTTTGCCGTGACCAGGCAAAGGATCCGCGCATGACGATGTTCCAGGACTACGACTGGGCCGATGAAGTGGTACACGCCCAGATGGGTCGGCGCTGGGCGCCGGTTCTCATGGGCGACCATGCCACGCTGCGCCAAGCGCAGGAGCGCGGCGATGCGCTCGTAGCAGAATTCTGGCCCTGGATCAAACAGCAAGCAGAAGCAGACGCCCCTCCGCCGGATGCATCAGGTTAGCCGGGAGCCACCCGGCCTGGGGACATGTTGCGGTGGGGACCGCCGTGCTACCACCCTGTGAAATCTGGTCACCGTTGTGGCCGCAGCACCAGGAGATGGACATCGCCAACGCCCGAAGCAACCGCTGTCGGCCCTCCCCCCACGATGCGCTGGCCGCTGGAACCGCGCCTGGCGTACCCGGTCATCACTGAAGTGGCGCCCGCCCCCGATGGTCGCCACGTGGTGTATACAGTGCGAGAGCCGCTCCTGACGGCGGAGAAGAGCGAGTTTCTCACCCACCATCTACCTGGCCACGGGCGGCGGCGACCCGGTCTGGTCGCCCGATGGGCGGTGTATCGCACTCCTATGGGCTGCGCCCCCGCGGTCGAACCCCTGCCGTAACATCCTTCCTCCCAATCTTTCGATTGGGTGCTACCACGGCAGCTGCCTGCTGTACCAGTTTTATCCCGGCATACCCTCCCAAACTGTCCAGTTCATGATCGGATTTTACACCTGCCGCCTGGCACGCGTCGCACCCACTGTTGTGCGGAACGGCGCTTATTCTGCCGCCCGATAGTAGTTGCGGACGGCGCGAGCGTACGTCCGCGCGGCTTCGAGGCTGCATTCGCTGTGGATGTTGGTGGACAGCGTGCGCTCCTCGTCGCGCGCCTGAATCGCGACTTCGACGCCGACCGCCGCTTGCCTGAGCGGCACCGATCTAATCCAAAGCGGCATCGGCAGTTCCGCGTTGAGGCAAATCCGCGCTGCGCCATACCGTCGCTTGATCACGTGCATGACGGCCAGCACGGTGGCCGCTGGGTACTTGACTTCGCTGGTGACCGCCCACCAGCCCTCCTCAATATACTGAAGCCGATCCGTCTGGAAGCGGACGTTGCGCAGCGACGGCCACTCCAGGAACCAATCAGCTTTGCTGCCGGTGCGCGTCACCTCGATAACGTGCTGCGGCAGAAAATCGGCGATGTCCACTTCCTTAAAGCCATCCAAACTCTCTCGCATTTTGCGTGGGATGGCCGTCCGGTAGAGGCCGATGGTGTGGTCCTCACTGAGCGCCTCTGCAGGAATCGTGCTTCCATCCGCAAGCGTCGTGACGATGCTAAAGGTGTGCGGTAGCAACGTGCTGACTTCGGCCGCAACGGCTTCGATCTCAGCAATGGGGTCGGTGTCGATGGTCATCGGTCTCCTCTCGGCATGCATGCCGTTGGCGTCCTTATGTGGCACCGGCCAGGATCGCACTCATCTGCTGCGTCGCATTCGTCATGGCGGTCTTCACCGAGCCGGGTTGCTTGCCGTAGATCTCGCCCAGCGCCGTGCCCATCACTTTCGAACATTGCCCATAGGTGGGCCAATACTCAAAGTTGACGGCGAGCTGGCCGTACAAGGTATTGATCATGAAGTCGCGGAACTGAACCGCCTGATCTTTCGGCAAGAAGCTCAAGTACTCCGCCCACAGCGTCTGGTCCTTCATGGGCAGGGGCTGGCCCTTGCCGACAGCCGTCCATTCCTTCCAGCCTTGCAGCCCGCCGGTCCACTCTGCCAGCACCCAGGCATCGTCTGGATGACTGTTCGTCTTGGCGATCGACCAGAGATGCCCCTGGCTGAAGTGCTGCTGGCCCTGCGGCCCTTTCGGCAGCGTGTGCCAGGTCCAGTTGAAGGGCGTGGCGCCGGGCCGGCAAGGCGCTCCCTGCCGGCCCGCCCACTAAGACATGGTTCAGGCTCCAGAGGGGGCCGGCTTGACAGTCTGAACGGTCCACACTCGTCACCACCAGAGGGATTATGCGTTAGAGAGTCGCCACATTGTAAAGTGCGATTGAACCATGTCTAAGGAGGGTGGCAACGGCAGCGACACGACGGCGCCGCTGGCGGAAGCCTGATAGATGGCGAGCACGGTCTCCACGGCGATGGCGCCATCCTCCCCTGTGACTGCCGGCGGGCGGGCTTCGCGGATCGCGGCGACGAACTCGGCAATCTCTCCCTCATGGCCGCTGCGTGTGCGGGCCACGGGTACCTCTTCCCAGGCCGTCGCGTCGGCTCGCGCGATCTGGACGTCCCCCCAGGAGTGGACGCGGATGACGCCGCGCGTACCGATAATGTCGGTCACGCTCGTCGAGGCGGGACGGGCGATGGCGCGGCTCTGTGTGATCGTGGCCTGGGCGCCGTTGGTGTAGGTGAGGAGCGCCTGCCCCGTATCTTCGCCCTCCGAGACGTGCAGGCGGTTGGTGACGCGGGCGGCGACCCAGGCCACCTCGGCGCCCAGCCACCAGCGCAGTCGATCGACGGCGTGGACGCCGTTGTCCAGGAAGACGCCCCCGCCGGCCAGGGCAAGCGTGCCACGCCAGCCGAGTCCTGCGGTTGGCGCCGTGGCCAGAATCGTGTCCTGGGCCATGACGAGGTCGCCGATGGCGTCCCCGTCCAGCAGCGCTTTCACCTGCATGTTCTCTTGCATGAAGCGGTGCGTCTGGCCCGTCATCAGGAGCACGCCGGCGGCGCGGGCCGCGTCAACAATGGCGGTGCAGTCGGCAAGGGTCGTCGCCAGCGGTTTCTCGCACAGAATGTGCTTGCCGGCGCGGGCCGCCGCTTCGCAGGCGGCCCGATGCAGCGTATGCGGCAGGCAGACGCTCACCGCGTCGACGCGGTCGAGCAGTTCCTGGTAGTCGGTCACGTGCTGCGTGCCGAACTCGGCCGCGAAGGCTTCGCCGCGCGCCCGGTCAATCTCCGCCACTCCTGCTATCTCGACATCCGGCGCCTTCCGGTAGGAAGCTGCATGCACCTTCCCCATGCCTCCGGCGCCAATGATGCCAACCCTCAGCTTCGCCACCGTGCTTCCTTTCCACTCGACAGTTCCTTGCTGTTCACGGGCAGGCGTCTCTCCTTTCGCCGGAGCGAGATCGCCCGCCTCAGATCAGCACTGGATCCCTATTCCCTATGGTACTCATGCGTGGACGTTCTTTGCTCTTATGGGCCGGCCGTCGGTGTCGCCCACGCGCGGCCGTCCTTCACGTCTTGCACCCCACGCTCGACGGCAGGTGCTACTATCCGACCTGCCGCGTTGCCAATACGGCCGCATCGTCAGGAGATGGACACCGCCCATGCCCGAAGAGACCGCTACTCCCGTAATGCCCACGAAGCGCTGGCTGCTCGAGCCGCGCCTCGCTTACCCGGTTATTCCGGAAGTGACGCCATCGCCGGATGGCCGCCACGTCGTGTACACGGTGCGCGAGCCGCTCCTGACGGCTGAGAAGAGCGAGTTTCTCACCCACCTCTACCTGGCTGCCCGCGATGGCGGCGAACCGGTACAACTGACCTACGGCGACAGCAGCGACAGCAATCCGGCCTGGTCGCCCGATGGCCGGTATATCGCCTTCCTGAGTAAACGCTCGGGCAAGAGCAATATCTATGTCCTGCGCATGGCCGGCGGTGAAGCCTGGCCGCTCACTCGCTATGAAAAAACGGATGTGACAGGGCTGCGCTGGTCTCCCGACGGGACACGCCTTGCCTTCCAGATGAAGGAGCCGCCGAGCGAGGAAAAAGAGAAGCAGCAGAAGGCCAGGGACGACGCCAAACAGTTCGGGGTCGATTTCGACTTCACGCAGCTCTTCACTGCGCCATTTGCTATCGGACCGCGCACGGTGCCGGAAGCGACACAACTCACGCGCGGGCGGTTGCATGTCATGGATTTTGACTGGTCGCCGGACGGCGCGCTGATCGCCTTCACCCACCAGCCAACGCCGGATGCCGACACCTGGCCGGAGACGCGGCTGGCCATCATTCCCACCAACGACAGCGCGGACTCGCCAACCGACGTTGCGCACGTCGCAGTCGACGGTGCATGCCCGAGCTTCTCGCCGGACGGCAGTTGGCTGGCCTGCGCGACAGCAGAGCAACCGCCTCGCTGGGCCGGCGCCGCCCAGGTCGCCCTGTATCCACGCTCTAGAGAAGGAGCCGACCCTGACCGGCGCCCCGTGACCTCCCTCGCCACGACGCCGGACAGTCGCCCCCACCTGCTGGGCTGGGCCGCCGATGGCCTGGCAGTGTATGTCCTGGAGGCCAGCGGCACGGCGAGCCAGATCCTGACGGCGCCGTGCGATGGTTCTCCGGCCCGGTCGCTCAGCGGTGTCGCGCTGCACCTGTCGGCCGCAGCCGCCAACCGCCAGGGCCAACTCGCATTCATCGGCCAGGACCTGCATCAGGCGCAGGCGGTCTACCTGCTCGACGCCGGCAGCGGCGAGACCGCGAAGGTTGCTCAGCCGCCGTTGCCGGCGGACTGGCCGCAGACCACCATGCCGCGCGCTGAGGTCATCCGTTGGCAAGCCCCCGATGGCATGCAGATTGAAGGCATCCTCATTTACCCGCTCGATTATGAGCCGGGACGGCGCTACCCGCTGATCCTCCACGTCCACGGCGGCCCGGCGGGCGTTTTCGGGCGCACCTTCCTGGGGTCGCCGGGCGGTCAGGTGGATGCGCTGGGGCTGGCCGAGCGCGGCTACGCCATCCTGCGCGCCAACCCGCGTGGTTCCGGCGGCTACGGCAAGGCGTTCCGTCACGCCAACCAGGGCGATTGGGGCGGCGGCGACTACCGCGACCTCATGGCCGGCGTCGACCATCTCATCGCGCAAGGGCTGGCTGACCCGGATCGCCTCGGCGTGGCCGGTTGGAGCTACGGCGGCTTTATGACAAGCTGGATCATCACCCAGACCCGCCGCTTCCAGGCTGCCTGCATCGGCGCGCCCGTCACCGACCCGGTCAGCTTCAACGGCGCCAGCGATATCCCCGGTTTCATCCCCGATTACTTCGGCGCCGAGTCCTGGGATGACCACGGCGCCTACGAGCGCCAGAGCCCGCTGCACCACGTCAAAGGCGTCACCACGCCTGCCTTGATCCAACACGGCGCCGACGATGTGCGCGTCCCGCTGGGGCAAGGCCGCGAGTTCTACAACGCGCTCAAGCGACAAGGCGTACCCGTAGAACTGGTGATTTACCCCCGCCAGGGCCACGGCATCGGCGAACCGCGCCTGATGCTGGACGTGACCCGGCGCGCCACCGCCTGGCTGGAGCGCTGGATCCCCGGCGGCCCGCGCTGAGCCACCGATTTGGGCGAAGGATTCGGCAGGAGGACGCGACCGGAGGCTCCGCCCGCCCGGCGACTAAAGTCGCGGGCTAACTCTGCCAAGCCGCCCTTCGGCGGCTCAAGGAGTCCGCGCAGGCGGACTTTGCATCTTGTAGACCGCGACTTCAGTCGCCGGGAACTTCTTACCAGGCTCGCTGCGCCGACAAGTTGAGCAGCGGCTGCAACTGCCTGGCGGCGGCCTGGACAGCGGCGGCCTCCACACCGTACGCTTCGGCCGTGTCTGGCCGGGAGCGCCGGTAACCGGCGCGCTGGCCTACAAGGTTCACGAGGGCCGCCGCCAGCACGCGCGGCGGCAAGGCGAGTGGCGCCGCCTGCTGCTGAATCCGCCACCAGGCAGCCAGGACGCGCACGACCAGGGGCAGGCCGACCGTCGGGAGATCGACTTTCCACACCGCCGCCGCTACCAGGTCCAGCAAGATCTGCGGGCGCGGCGCCGCGGCCCGGAGGTGGGGAGCGGCCAGCGATCGAATGTAGGACATCGACGGTATCCGGTCATCGGTAACCCGCGAAAACGGCAACACTTCAAAGACCAGCGGGTGGCGCCCGCCAAGACGCCAACGCACGCTGTAGGGGTACGCCAGATCGTCGTCGATCGCCAGTTCGCCAAAGGTAGCGGTGTTCAACGAGCGATCGGGTTGGGCCGTGAGCATGCTGAGGCGAAGCGGGACCCGGCCGGGCGGCAGGCCAACGGCATGGAGCGGCCCGGCGGGGCCGTAGAGGCGATAGAGCGCCGCCAGCGGCGAGTGCGGTTCGACCTGCCGGCGCGGTAAAGCGATATCGCCGCTGGCCGAACCCCATAACTCCTGGGCCAACTGCTGGCCGAGTTTGGGCGCTCGTTCCCATTCCCGCTGATAGCGGGCGGCCGCATCCTCCGGCCGCTCGACAGGCGGGGCAGGCGCGACCGGCGCAGGCGCGTGCTGCGGTGCCGGCTTCGGCGCCGAAGCGGCCCTGGCGTGGGGCGCCGGTGGCGGGGAGACCTTTTTCACCGGAGCAGGGGCGGTTTTCGCTGTCGGCGCCGGCTCTTTTGCCGGGGATGGTGAGGCGGGTTGGGCCGGCGCGGCCAGGCACTCCTTGCAGCCAAGGTACTCCCGCCCGGCGACGAGCGAGGCCGCCGACCGGCAGTGCGGGCAGCGCACTGCAGCAAACCGATCCCCTTGTGACAGCCATGTCAGCGCCAGCGGGTAACGGCGCTCGCCCCGCCGCACATGCACCGGGAGCAACAGGGCGGGGACCAGGATGAGATGGAGGCGGAACGGCCGGACCTCGTGGCGCGGGCGATACTTTTCCGCAATCTCCTGCAAGCGCCGGCCTCGCTCGGCTTGCGTCGCCTCCGCCTGGGCCTCGAACAGCTCTTGCCGCTCCGGCGGGGCAGCGCCACGCCGCTGGGCAATCGACTGGAGAACGCCCTCATAGTAGGCGCCGGCGCGCGCCGCCTCCTCCTGGACCACGCCCTGGATCTGGCGCTGCAGCACCTGCTCGCGGGCGGCGGCGCGCTGCTCAATCTGGCGGTGGGCTTCACTCAGGGCGAGGCCGATATCCGGTAGCAATGTCGGGTGGCCGGTGTCGGGCGTCGCCAGGTCCGCCAGGCGCCCCACTCCGGCCGCCGGCAACCCGGTGCGGGCATCCAGCCAGAGCTCCTCGCGCTCCTGGAAGCGCTCGTCGACGGTGTAGGTGACCAGCGCGCCGATGTTGAGGAGCGGCAGGTACACCCCCTCCGGCTCGCCCGCAAGATCGACGCGGCCATGCTCGACGGGGAACTGGTCGCGCGCGTGTTGCAGCAAGGCGTCCGGCGACGGTCGGGGCCGGCGTGGCCAGGGAATGAAACCGGTACCGGCGTCGCCGCGTTCCAGAACCTGCGCCGCCGCCTGCTCCAGGAGCGGGTGGCCGGGAATGAGCAGTAGCGCCCCGTCCTCCGCCGCCACTTCCGGGTCGGCGGTGACGGCGACCTCCTCCGACAGATGGAAGGTCTGCTGCATGGCCGGCGGCAGGAGCAGTAGCGCCCTGGCGCCATCATCCTCGCTCAAGGCGCCGTTGCGCGCCGAGTAGTGCAGCCAGAACTGCAGCCCTGCTTCCTGGCTCACGCGCTTTCCTCTTCGGGCGCCGGTACCAGTTGATCCACCCGCGCCCGATCCTCCAGGTAGTCGCGCCGGGACCGGGTCAACTGCTCGCCCAGGTCGTCCAAACGCGTCACGAATTCCTGGTCGTTCAGGCTGCTCACGTAGGCCTGGAACACGAAGGACTCGAAATCGAAATCGTCGTCGATGCGGCCCAGGATCATGTCCAGTTCGCCGATGACCAGTTCGAACAGGTTGACTTTGGCCTCCAGCACGCGCAGGATGTGGTCTTCCACCGTGTCGCGGGTCACCAGGTTGGTGAGCAGGACGTCGTGCTCCTGGCCGATGCGGTGGATGCGCCCGAGGCGTTGCTCGATCTGCATCGGGTTCCAGGGCAGGTCGTAGTTGATCATGACGTGGCAAAACTGCAGGTTGCGGCCCTCGCCCGCCGCCTCGGTCGTCAAGAGGACCGGCAGGTCGCCACGGAAGGCAGCGATGGCGGCGTCCTTCTCCCGCCGGCTCAGGCTGCCATGGTAGACGGCGGCGGGGAGACCGTCGGCGGCTGCCAGTTCAGCGAGGTAGCTCAGCGTCTCGCGGAAGGCCGTGAACACTACCACTTTTTCCCCTTTGGCATGGTGACGCCGGAGCAGTTCCACCAGCGTCCGCGCCTTGTTGGTGGCTGCCATGGCTGCCGCGCGCTGGGCCAGGTCGGGCCAGCCCATCTTCTCCAGGCTGGGGGCTAGGGCACGCCAACTGGAGCCTGCCAGGCGTTGCACGCTGCGCAAGGCGAACACCTGGGTGTTGGAGGCTTCCTGGGCCTTGGCACGCACGCGATCCGAGACCACTGTATAGAGCGCCGCTTCCTCGGGCTGGGGCGCGACGCGCAGCGTCTCGGCGAGACGGCGCGGCAGCATCAGCGCCACCTCGCTGCGCCGATGGCGCACCATCACCTGGCGCATCTGCGCCTGGAGACCGACCATGTCGCGGGCTCCTTCGCCGCCCGCCGTGGGGCCATAGCGGCTGCGAAACTGCTGCAAGGTACCGAGCTGGCCCGGTCGGACCAAAGTGACGAGGTGGAAGAGGTCCTCCAGGCGATTCTCCACCGGTGTCGCTGTCAACAGCAGCATGCGCCGCGTCCGCAGCGCCTTGACGAGCCGCGCCGAGGCGGTCTGCGGATTCTTCAGGCGGTGCGCTTCGTCCACGATCACCAGATCCCAGGCGATGGCGGCCAGCGCATCGCGCAGGGGCGCCCGCCGCGCCGCCGGCAGGGGCACGATCAGGATTGGCTCTTGCAACGCGCGCTCGTTCTGCTGCCAGGCGGTACTGCCGTAGGCCAGGAACGGCAGGCCGAACTTGCGGTCCAACTCCTCCGTCCACTGCTCCACAAGCCCGCTGGGCACGAGGATCAAGACGTGCTCGGCCTGGCTGCGCAGGCTCAACTCGCTGAGGACGAGGCCGGCTTCGATCGTCTTCCCCAGGCCGACCTCGTCCGCCAGGATCGCCCGTCCGCGCATGCGCCGCAACACGCTGGCGGCCGCCTGGAGCTGGTAGGGGAACGGCTGGAACCGCAGGCGGGGCAGCGAGACAAAGGTGTCAAAGCCGGGGCGCATCCATACGGTGATCGCCTCATCGACCAGTTGTGCGTCGTCCTGCGCCAGCGGCGCAGCTTTGCCGAGTTGCTGCAGTAGCGGCAGGTAGGCCGCAAGCTCGTCCGGCAACTGCTCCGGGAAGGCGCGCTCCAGGCGAAGCTCGGTCGTCACGTCCGCCGAAGGGCGTATGGCTGCCCAGGGTCCAAGCTGCTGCAGCGCTCGCGCCGCGGAGCGGGTCAGCTTCACGTCGGGAAGAGCAGTGTCTAAGGTGAGCGGCCGCTCACCGTCCAACGCCAGCGTCACTGTCGCCTCGCCCTCACGTCCGAGCAAGCGCAGCAACTCCGGCCAGTTGCCGGCAACACGCAGCGTCTGGCCGTCTACCTGTAAGCGGCTCAACACCGCCGGTGTATCCGATGGTGCCGCCGGCAGGGGTGGTGTCATGCGCTTCAATCGCCTCCGTTGCTGCCATGGTACATCGGCGGGCGCGGGCAAGGCCAGGTGTCGCTGCTACACTGAACAGCAGGCGTAAGAATGGGCACGGGGAGGTTGGTTCGTGGTCACATCGCTTCGCTGGACAATCAGCGATCTGGACACGTTGCCGGAGATTCGTGAGGATTGCCGCTACGAGATCATTGATGGGGAGCTGTACGTGTCAACACACCCGCATTGGCGCCATCAGTCTCTCGGCGACGGCATCGCCATGGCCCTCAATATTTGGGGCGTCCGAACGGGAAGAGGGTTGGCAATTACCGCGCCCGGCGTGATCTTCTCGCCGGAGAATGCCGTGGCGCCGGACGTGGTGTGGGTGCGGCGCGAGCGTTTTGCTGCAGTGTTGGGGAGCGATGGCAAGCTGCACAGCGCCCCTGACCTGATGGTGGAACTGCTCTCACCCGGCGCTCGCAACATCCGGCGCGACCGCGAAGCGAAAATGCAACTCTATTCGCGTTGGGGAGTGCTGGAATACTGGATCGTCGACTGGCCCACGCAGCGAATCGAAATCTACCGTCGCCAGCAGGCGCAGTTGCACCTCATCGCCACGCTCTACGCCGGTGACACGTTGCAATCACCCAACCTGCCCGGCTTTCGTACCGACGTTGGCGAGCTTTTTGCCCATATCCCGTCTGACTTGCGGGATGTGGCTGCAAGCGACGAAGAAGAGGAGTCCGAGTGAGCGCGATGCACTGGTTGCACGAGCAGAGAGTAAGGTTGAGCGATGCCGCCCGCGACTCCTGAGAGCAGCGGCACTACCACGCGCCTGATCCTGTACGTCGGCAAGGGCGGCGTCGGGAAGACGACGATGGCGGCCGCCACCGCCGTGCGCGCGGCGGAACTGGGCCACCGCACCCTGGTGGTGAGCACGGATATCGCCCACAGCCTGGGGGACGTGCTGCGCGTGGAGCTGGGGGCGGAGCCGGCGGAAGTTGGCGAGCGCCTCTTCGCCTACGAAGTGAACGTGCTGGACGAAGCCCGCCGGAGTTGGGGCAAGATGCAAGGCCAACTGGCCGATTTCCTGCGCCGGGAAGGCGTCTCCGAGGTCCAGGCCGATGAACTGGCGATTATGCCCGGCATGGAGGAAGTGGCGGCATTGGTGCAGATCCGGCGCCAGAGTCGCACCGGCGAGTTCGATTGTATCGTGGTCGACGCCGCCCCCACGGGTGAGACTATCCGCCTGCTCAGCATGCCGGATGCCTTGCTCTGGTACGCGGGCCGGCTGCAAGAGTGGCGGGGACGCCTTATGCGCTTTGTCGGTCCCTTTCTGCGCAACGCCCTGCCGGATCTGAACATCATCGAAACCCTGCAACAACTGGCCGACCGCACCAAGGAACTGCGCCAGGACTTGACCAACCCGGAGCGCAGTTCCTACCGCATAGTGGTCACGCCGGACACCATGGTGATCAAGGAAGCACGGCGAGCGGAGACCTACCTCAACCTCTTCGACTACCCGATCGACGCGGTGGTGATCAACCGCGTCCTCCCTGACGCCAACGCCGGCAACGCCTATCTAGATGCCATGCTGGCCCGCCAGCAGCGCGCTATGGCCGAGGTGCGGAGCACCTTTGCCACCTTGCCGCTGCTGGAGGCGCCGTTGAGTGCCGAGGAGCCGCTGGGCATCGCAGCGCTGGCCACGCTCTCCCGCCAGGTCTTCGGCGACCGCGATCCGACGCAAATCATGCACCGCGGCCCGACACAGCGTATCGAACGACAGGGTGACGGCTACCTGCTGCGCCTGCCGATGCCCAACGTGGAGGTCGGTCGGCTCTCGCTGCTGAAGCGCGGCGACGAACTCTACGTCGACGTCGGCAACTTCCGCCGCGAGATCACGTTGCCGCTGACCCTGGCCGCCCTGGAACCGGGGACGGCCCGCATGCACGACGGCATGCTGGAGATCCCCTTCACCGCAGTAGGGACGCCCGCGGCGACCGAGACGCCGCAGCGCTAACGACATGCTCGAGCATCCGCTACTATAGAGCATGGGATGGGAGCGGCAGGGCTGGCATAGGCTGTGCAGCAGCGCCGAGCGTCGGCATGCGACTACCTGAGTAGCAAGAAGGAGCCATCATGGAAGGTTTATTTTCAATCCTGGGTTTCAGTATCGGCGCCAGCATCGGTACCGCAGTGGCGCGCGCGCTCGGTGACGTCGCGCGCCCAGTCGTCGTCGGCGCCGTCCGCGCCGGGTTGGCGGCCGGTGATGCCGCCCGTACCGCCGCCGGCTCGCTGGCAAGCACAGTTACAACTGCCGCGAGCGGTGCTCGGGAAAACCTCAGCGACATCACGGCCGAGGCCAAACGCGAGCGCAACGGCGCCGGTGACGCGCCGGCGCGCCGCATAGAGGTCGCCACGGAGTAAGGCCACGCACTGTTATGCCCCCATTAACCGTCTATAACACGCTCAGGCGCACCATCGAACCAATCGTCCCGGCGCAGCCTGGTCTGGTTCGCATGTACACCTGCGGGCCAACAGTCTACCGTTCGGTCCACATTGGCAACCTGCGCAGCTATTTGCTGGCGGATTGGTTGCGCCGCGTCTTCGCGCTGCTAAACCTGCGCGTGATCCAGGTCAAGAATGTGACGGACGTCGGGCACATGCGGCAGGAGTTGCTGGAACGCGGCGAGGACAAGATCATCGCCGCCGCCCTGGCTGAAGGGAAGACACCGGCGGAGATCGCCGCCTTTTACACCGAAGAGTGGTTGGCGGACGAGGCAGCCCTCCACATTCAGCGAGCTACCGTCACACCACGCGCCACCGACCATATCGCTGAGATGATCGCGCTGATTGAGCGACTCCTGGCGCGCGGTCATGCCTACCTGGCAGGCGGCAATCTCTACTTCGACATAGCGACCTTCCCCGCCTACGGCCGCCTTTCCGGCAACCTCTTAGATGGTCTGTTAGATAGCGTAAGATCAGAGGTCGACCCACTCAAGCGCCAGCCGGCCGACTTCACGCTCTGGAAAGCCGCCGAGCCCGGACGGCTGGTGCAGTGGGAGAGCCCCTGGGGACCAGGCTTCCCCGGCTGGCACATCGAGTGTTCGGCCATGAGCATGCGCTACCTGGGTGAAACCTTCGACCTGCACACCGGCGGCGTCGACAACATATTTCCGCACCACGAAGACGAGATCGCCCAGAGTGAGGCGGCCACCGGTCAGCCCTTCGTGCGCTACTGGGTCCACGGGCAGCACCTCCTGGCTGACGGTCTGAAAATGGCCAAGAGCACCGGCAACGCCTACACGCTGTCCGACCTGCGCGCCCGCGGCTTCGACCCGCTGGCCTTTCGCTACCTCTGCTTGCTCACGCACTACCGCGCACGCCTCAACTTCACCTTTGCCGCGCTGCGTGCCGCGGCAACGGCGCTGGAGCGCCTGCGCGACCGCCTCCGTCTGTGGCAGGCGTTGCCGTCCGCTGCAGCGGACGACGCGGTGCAGGAATGGGATGCCCGCTTCCAGGCCGCGATACTCAGCGACCTGAATATGCCGGCGGCGGTCGGCGTGCTCTGGACAATGCTGCGCCATGCTCCGCTCCAACCGGCCCAGAAGCGTGACTTGCTGCTGCGTTGGGATGAGGTGCTGGGCCTGGGGCTGGACGCAGTGCAACCGCTTGCCCCCAGTTCGCTGCCCGAGGACACCCGCTACCTGCTGCAACGCCGCGAGGCTGCCCGCGCCGCCGCCGGCTTCGTCGAGGCCGATGCTTTACGCACGGCGATCGCCGAGAAAGGGTATGGTCTGCGCGACACGAAGACCGGCACCGTCGTCCACCTGCAACCGCCGCCACAACCGGTGCGCTATTCCCGCGCTGCCGACGTGCCGTCGCTGCTGGAGGAGGCCGACACCTGCGATGTCAGCGTTTGCCTGCTCGTCCACAACTACCGCCCCGACGTGCAGCGCTGCCTGGCCAGCCTGGTCAGGCACGAGGGTGGACATCGCGTCGAATACGTGATCGTGGAGAACGCCTCAACCGACGATACCGCCCA
Source organism: Chloroflexota bacterium (assembly GCA_036734945.1). Classification (GTDB taxonomy): domain Bacteria; phylum Chloroflexota; class UBA4733; order UBA4733; family UBA4733; genus UBA4733. Next base: position 11,101 of record DAIMXP010000074.1, on the reverse strand, counting down.
CTGGCTGGAACACCTGGCCCTGGAGAGTCCCCAGATTCGCCTGCTGCGAGCCGATCACCGTCTCGGCGAGGCGGAGGGTCGCAACCTGGCGATGCGCCAGGCGCGCGGCCACCTGATCGTGCTGCTGGACACGGGCGTCGAGGCGACCGGCGATCTCTTTAGCCCGCTGCTGGCGGCCCTGGCGGACCCGGCCATGGGCGTGGCCGGTCGCTGGGGACTGCGCAGCGCGGACATGCGCCACTTCGAGTCCTCCGAAGAGCGGAATGTTGACGCCATTGCCGGCTACCTTTTCGCTTTCCGGCGGGCCGACCTGCGGCGCACGGGCTGGATGGACGCCAAATACCGCTACTATCGCAACCTGGACCTGCATTTCGGCTTCCAGTTCCGGGCCGAGGGGCTGCAGCTGGTCTGCCTGCCCACGCTGCCGGCAGTCATGCACGAGCACCGCGGCTGGGAAGAGTTGAGCGAGGACGAGCGAGACAAGCGCAGCAAGCGCAACTTCTATCGCTTCCTCAACGCCTGGCACCACCGCGAGGAGCTGCTGGTCGCCCGCCAATGAGCGATCTGCGCGTGCTCTTTGTCACGCCGTACTACCCGCCGGCGCACCTCGGTGGCGTCGAGCGGGCCATCGAGCGGCTGGCGGTGGCGCTACGGCGTGAGCGACCCGGCCTTCAGGCGACGGTGCTGACCAGCCACTACAGTTTTCCGCCGCGCTACGTGCCTGGTCTGCCGGTACGTGAGCACCGCCCGGAGGCCGCGGTCGTGCGCTGGGCCAGCCGGCCGCGGACGCCGTTGCCGCTCTTCCCCTACTATTCCTGTCCTGTTACCTGGTTTGGCCCCGCCGCACTACGGCGAATCCTGCGTGAGGTGCAGCCGGACATCGTACACATGGTGGGCGATGGCTGGGTCTGGGCTCACCTCGCCCTACTGGCCCTGCGCCCGACGCGCACCGCGCTGGTCTTCACCCCTTCCTTCCACCGCATGACGCCGTCGCGCCAGTGGCTGCGCCTGCCCAACCGGCTGCTCTGCGCCGGCGCCGACGCCACCATCGTGCTGACACCGCAGGAGCAGCGCGACATCGCCCTGGTCTACCACGCACCGGTCAGGCGCACGCACCTGGTGCCGTGGGGTGTGGACCCACCGGCAACCCCGCCGTGGCTGCTGCACCCGGCGGAGCAGTACCTGGAGTTCGCCAGCCCGGCCTGCGCCATGCCGCCGGAACCGGAGCCGGTGCGCATCCTCTGTGTTGGACGGCTGGGGCAGCACAAGGGGCAACGCTGGCTGCTGGAAACCTACGCCCAGGCGCGCCAGTCGTTTCGCCAGCCGGCCCAGTTGGTCTTCGTCGGCAAGGATGAAGGCGACGCCGAGCCGTTGCGGGCCGACGTGCAGCGGCTCGGCTTGCAGCGCGAGGTTGCGATCCTGGGCGAAGTGTCCGACGCCGCGCTGCAGCGTGAATACGCGCTCGCCGGCTGTTTCGCGCTGTTCTCGCAGTTCGAGGCCTTCGGGTTGGTCTTTTTGGAAGCGATGGCGCAGGGCGTGCCGGTGCTGACGCACCGCCTGGGAGCCGGGGTCGGCTTGCTCACGGCGGGCGCCGTTGTTACCGCTCCCTACGACCGCCCTGCGGCAGTTTCCGCCCTCTCCCGCCTGGTCAACGACGCTACCTGGCGACAGCGCCTGGGACGGGAGGGCCGCGACCTCGTGCATGGCCGCTATTCCTGGGAGCGCTGCGCCACTGGCACGCTGCTTGCCTACGAGGCAGCACTGGTGCGTCGCCAGACGAACCCGCTGTCGCCTGCTGTTACCGCCAGCGGTTCGGGTGCGTCTTTGCCGGAGACGCCACAGTAGCTGGGCCCACCCAGCGCCATCCCAGGAGGTACGAGTGTTTTCTGTTGTCGCCGGCGTCGCACTCCTCTTTGCCGCGCTGATGCCAATTGGCGATGGCGTAGCGTCCTGCCAGTTCCAGTTCGGCTTTGGCCACCTGGCGGCGCTTATTCCCGGTCAGGTTGGCTCTTGCCTTGATAACGAGACGAACGACCCGGCCAGCGGCGACGACCTCCAGCACACCAGCACGGGCCTACTCGTCTGGCGCAAGGCCGACAACGTCAGCGCCTTCACGAACGGCCAGTGGACCTGGCTACTCGGTCCAGAGGGCTTAGAACAACGGCTGAACGACCAGCGCTTCGCCTGGGAAACCAACCCCCAGAAACTGGCTCTCGCGGCACCGGCCGGGCCGCTGCTGCCGGGTCACCGCATCGTCGCCTTTTACGGCAACCCGCTGGTGCCGGCGATGGGTGTGCTTGGCCAGGGCACGCCGGACCAGATGCTGGCGCGCCTGCAGCAACAAGCGGCCGCCTATGCTGCCGCCGACCCAAAGACACCCGTGCAACCGGCCCTGGAGTTGATCGTCACCGTCGCTCAGGCCGGCGCCGGCTCGGACGGCATGTACCGGTCGCGCATGGACCCGGCGATGATCGATCAGGCGCTCGGCTGGGCCAACAGCAAGGGCTACCTGCTGATCCTGGACGTGCAACCGGGCCGCAGCAGCTTCGCCGCCGAAGTGCAACCGCTCCTCCCCTACCTGGCGCACCCCAACGTAGAACTGGCGCTCGATCCCGAGTTCGCCATGCACGGCAACGACGTGCCGGGCCAGACCTACGGCAGCGTCGATGCGGCGGCGGTCAACCAGGTGGTGCAGACGCTTGCCAACCTCGTCGCGGCCAACCACCTGCCGCCCAAGGTGCTGATCGTCCACCGCTTCCGCCAGGACATGGTCAGCAACTCCAGCGCCATCCGCCCCAGCCCGCTGGTGCAGGTCGTGATGGACATGGACGGCTTCGGCAGCAACTCTGAGAAATTGTCCTCCTACAACGCCTACATCCGGGATCAGCCCGTCCAGTTCGGCGGCGTGAAGCTCTTTTACACGCAAGACCAACCGGTCTTCACCCCCCAGCAGGCGATCGGCCTGGTGCCGATACCCTTCGTGGTGATCTACCAGTAGCGGCTTGCTACAAATGCCAGTCAGTCGGACGTCACGGTCAACTACCAGTTCCAGGGCACCTATGAGCAAACGGCACAGAAGATCGCACAGGCGCTTGCCACGAACCAGGCACCGGATGTGGCCATCCTCTCCGACGTCTGGTGGATCAAGGACTACCTGGACGACACCATCGCCGCCCTCGATCCCTTCCTCAAGCAAAACGCCATCGACCCGGCGGGCTATGTCCAGAGCTTCTTCACGGAGGGCATCAAGAACGGCAAGAGCTACTGGCTGCCTTTCGCCCGCAGCACGCCGCCTTCAAGTGGATGGCCTTCGCCACCAACGACGACTCCACGATCTACTGGTCGCAGAACACCGGCTACATGCCGGTGCAGAACTCGGCGCTCAGCTCGGCTAAGATGACCGACTTCTACACGGCCCATCCCAACTTCGAGACGGCGGTCGACCAGTTGCCCAAGACACGGAGGCAGGACCTGGCGCGGGTGGCGATCCCCAACGGCGACCAGATCATCGGCGACGCGCTGGAGGCGCTCGTCATCAAGAATCAGCCGGTGCAGACGGTGTTCAGTGACCTCCAGCAGAACATGACGAGCAAGGCCGCGCCGATCATCAAGCAACTGGCCAGCCGAGCGCAGGGGAACTGAGCCAATACTCGCTACCGGGACGGCGAACCAGATCAGCGCCGCCCCGGTGGTATACTGCCCGAGTTGTTGAACACTTTTGTGACGTGCTGCCTTCTGCCTTGCGGGGGGCTGGCCTACTGGGAGAGCTAATTTCGTGCCGAACCTGCGTTCCTCCTTCAAGCGTGTGCGCGTCTCCGCCAAGAAGGCGGCACGCAATCGTCCGATTCGCACCACCACCCGCACGCTGGTCGTCCGCGCCGAGGCGGCAGTGGCCGATCAGGCCGAAAATAGCGCCGAGGCCGTGCAACGTGCCTTGAGCCAGCTCGACCGCGCCGCCAGCAAGGGCGTGATCCACCCCAACAACGCCGCCCGCCGCAAGTCTCGCCTGATGGGGAAGTTCAACGCGGCGCAGGCGACTGCAGAAGCCTAGCCGGCTCTTCCAACGGGGCGACACCCGCCGTGATCGTCCGTAGCGCCATTGTGATCTGGTCGCCTCTGGATGAGCCATATTCGCCTGTCGGTGCAGCGGCATAAGTGAGATGGCGGGCCGATCGTCAGATCTGGCCGTCGGCGCACCAGGTCAGGACATCAGGGAACCGGCGCTCGGCCAGGACGCCGAAGCTTGGGTGGCGCGTGAGCTTGCTGCGCGTCAACGCCGGGCTGCTGAGACCACAGAGGAAGCGCGCCGCCTGGCGGGGCGCCCCCAACTCGGCCGGATGGCTACGTCGTAGGGCTCGCCACTGTGCGATATCCAGCAGCGCCGCAATGGGCGGCGGCTCCGGCGCCACGGGGAAGACCTGGGCCTTCCCGGTCCGACAATAGCTACAGTACCCACACGGCTGGCTGCGCACTTCGCCGAAGTAGGCCGCCAGCGCATTCGCCTGACAACCGGCGAGTGTCACCAGGTCCAGCACCTGCCGAATCCTGGCCAGTTCACGTACCTCGTGCTGGGCAAACCGCTGCGTCAGGTCTGCCGTCAGCACTGCGGCATCAGCGGCTTCTCCCAGCCGCTGGTAGCGGTAACGCACGTCCGAGGCTTGCAGTTCGATGTCGCCCTGTTCCGCCAGGTAGTCCAGCGCTCGGACGAGCCGTCCGCGATCCTGTTGCAGTTGCTGGGCGACCTCCTCCGGGTTGAGCGCGTACCAGGTGCGCCCCATCCTGGCGTGGGAGAAAATAGCCCGAATGAATTGTCCCCGCTCGCCGGCGAACTGCCCAGCGATGTCGGCGAGCGGACGAAGTGGGCGTAGCCGGTAGCCGGCGTAGAACGGCGTCCCTTGGCGGAGCACGCCGAGCAGTTCGAGGTAGGTCAGGGCGGTACGCAGGACGAGCAGGCGCACGTCGTGACGGTTGGCCAGGTCGGTGAGGTCCACGTCGAACGCTGGTCCCCTCGCCAGGATGTCATCGATCAAGCTGCGCAGCGCCTCTACAGAGGGCGTATCACCGTAGGCGAAGTTCTCCAGCACGCCAACGTCGTCCTGGGAGGCGAGCAACTCCACCACGGAGGGTTCGCCGTCTCGCCCGGCCCGCCCGATCTCCTGGCTGTAGCTCTCCAGGCTCTTCGGCAGGTTGAAGTGATAGACGTAGCGCACATCCGCCTTGTCGATCCCCATGCCGAAGGCGATGGTGGCGACCACGATCCCGCGGTCCGACGCCATCCACCAATCCTGCACGGCACTGCGCGCCTCCGTCTCCATGCCGGCGTGATAGGCACGGGCCGGGAACCCCGCGCGAACCAGCAACGCGGCGACGTGCTCTGCCGTCTTTTGCAGGGTGACGTAGACGATGGCGGACCCCGCTGGCCGCACGCGGAGGTGTGCCAGCAGCGTCGCCTCCCGCTCGCCAGATATGGCCAAAAGCTGCAACTCCAGGTTGGGCCGGTAGAAGCCGGTGACCACCGCGCACTCGGCTGGGATGGCGAAGCGCGCACAGATGTCGCGCACGACGTCCGGCGTTGCCGTGGCGGTCAAGGCGAGCCGCCGCTCGACCCGTAACTCTCTCGCCGTCTGGGCCAGCTTGAGGTAGTCTGGCCGGAAGTTGTGGCCCCACTCCGAAATGCAGTGCGCCTCATCGACGGCAAACAGCGAGATCTTGACGCGGCGCAGCAGTTCGACGAAGCGCTCGTTGGCAAAGCGTTCCGGGGCCACGTATAGCAGTTTCAGCTTGCCCGCGCGCAACTGATCGTGCAGGTCTCGCACTGCCCCGGCGGTGAGCGTCGAGTCCAGCCGCGCTGCGGCGATGCCGCGTGCGGTGAGGAAGTCGATCTGATCCTTCATGAGCGCAATTAGCGGCGAAATGACGAGCGTGACCCCGTCAAACTGCAGCGCCGGCAGTTGATAGCAGAGTGACTTACCGCCGCCGGTGGGGAAGACGGCTAGGGCGGCGCCCTGCTGCAGGATGGCCGCGATCACCTCCCGCTGCCCTGGCCGGAACTGCTGCAGCCCGAAGGTGCTGCGCAACAGGGTGTCGATGCTCAATCGCCTGTCCTTCCCTGTACCCGCCGTACCTGCGCCCGCAGAGCAAAGCGTCCAGTCGCGCCGGCACGATGGTAACAGGCAGCCGACGCCCAGGACAATTGCTCCGGTTGCCTCTCCTCGACGCGGCGCCTGCGCCTGTGGCAGTAGGGCGGAATCGCACAAGGATGGGCCTAGAACGGGCGTCGTGCGACTCGCTAGCCATCAATGGGGTGCCATTTTGCGCCCACCTCCATGGCGCAACAAAGTTCTGGATGAATGATCCATCCAGAACTGTCGCCGATTGAGCCTGGGTGGGCTGGCCGCACGTCATCTATTATAGCCTTGTCCGCCAGCCCTCGGCGTTCTGCGGATTCGCAGTGGATTTGCTGCCTTTGCGCAATGGCGGCGCTGCGGATAGGACCATCTTCACAATTAGGCTAATGTTTCAGCCGGGGTGTTGCCACGACGGCACACTTGCCGTAGACTGCGTGGCATAGGAAAGGAGACCCCAGTGACTGAAGACTTCGGGAGCACCCTCCGCCGGTATCGCCTCCGCGCCGGGCTTTCCCAGAATGCCCTCGCCAAGGTGGTCGGCATCAATGCCAGCTACATCAACCGGCTGGAAAGTGGCGAGCGCGAGGCGCCGACCCGGGAAGTCGCCCACGCCCTCGCCCGCGCCCTCAACCTGGTAGCGGAGGAGATCGACCGGCTCCTGTTCTCGGCTGGGCATGTACCGCCCAGCTTGCAGAAGCTCGGCCCTGCCGATTCCACAGTGGCCGCCGTGACCCGGCTGCTCACCAATGACCGGCTTTCCCCTGAGGCGCGAGCCGACTTCCGGGCAGTCGTCGAGACGATCGCCATCCGCTGGCAGTGCAACTTCGCCGCCAGCAGCGTGGCGCCGAGCCAGGTCCCCGTCCGCAACGGCCGCGTCGCCGGCAGCGGGATGCTGACCGCGGTGGGCGCCGGTCGCTGAAGTCTCCGTGCTTGGGGCCAGACACACATGTCTGGCCCCAAGCCCCCATTCGCTATCCCAATTGGTTGACACCCGTCTTGCATCGGGTATCCTGAACGATACGGTGACAGCAGGGGTATCGCCCCCTGCGTGAAGCGGTTCACATGTCTTCACGTACCAGCCACGCCGAGCGGACAGGGGAATCAGCGATGTTTGGGGCAACAGGGCATCTTCCAGAACTCATTATTATCTTGATCCTGGGATTGGTCATCCTCGGACCCGGCAAGCTGCCGCAGGTCGGCGGCGCTATCGGCAAGACAATCCGCGAATTCCGCAAGGCGTCCACAGAGGGCGATGGCGAAGAGACGCCGCCGGTCGATGCGAAGACGGCCACCACGACTACGCCGGTCGCCACCATCGTCACACCGCCGACCCTGACGCCCCCCCCGCCAGTTGCCGGAGTCACTTCACCGGCGCCAGCGGCCGCCAAGCAGGATCGCAGCGAAGTCTGAGCCGCACCGGCTCAAGACCAGGCACGGGGCTTGTGAATGACGCATTCACAAGCCCTTTCTTGTGCCCGCAGGGGCGAGCAGCGGGTGAAGCAACCGGCGTCTCGGCCGTGCCCGCCTACTGCCACGCCGATCTGACCAGGGCGGCCACAGGTGCGCCGCCGTACGTCGGTCGACGGCAGGTGATGGCAATCGCTCCGGGACTATCTGGTGAGGCAGTCGCCCCGTATTCTTGCTGGACGGCGACACTGTGGCGTCAGGCGCAACCTCTGGCCGTTGCCGTGCGCAAAAAACGACGAGGGGCGCCGCCGGCGCCGTGCGGACATGAAGAGGGGTGTCGGTGAGCGTCTCTCGTCCTTCCCGCGCTGCGGCGGGTAGTCCGACGACCCGCCGGCCTACTGCTCGCCCTCCCCGCAGGTCGCCCCCGCGCCGGCCGACGCCGCTGCCCGGATTGCCGATCGCCGCCCTGGTCATCGTCCTCCTGCTGGGGTTTCTGGTCGTTCGTCATTTGCGCCAACCGTCCGCCCGCCCGCCTGTGACTACCCCGGTTGCGAGCGTGGCAGTGCAGAGCACGCTCTCTGCGCAAGCCGCCACAATAAGCACCACGCCCCCCTCCAGCAACGACCTGGCTCCGTTGGCTGCCAAGATTGCGGCGCTCACGGCGCCGTTGCAAGGCGCCTATGGCGTCTGGGTGGAGGACCTCCCCACGGGCGCCAGCACCGGCCAGCACGCCGAACAGCAGTTCGTGGCCGCCAGCGTGATCAAGTTCTGTATCCTCGTCGCCCTCTATGAAGAAAGCGCCAGGGGCCAGATCTCGCTTGACGACCAACTCACGACCACCGCCGCCGACATCCAGAACTACGGTACCGGCAGCATCCGCTATGACCCGGTCGGCGCCAGTTACACGCTGGCCGACCTTGCTCAGCGCGCCGCCAAGCAGAGCGACAACACGGCGGCCTACCTGATTAAGCAGCGGCTCGGCGAGCAGTACATCCAGGACCGGACGGCTGCCTGGGGTCTGACAGCTACCTCGGTCGCCCAGGATCAGACGACGCCGAAGGATATTGGGACACTCTTCGTAAAGGTCGCGCAGCGGCGAGTGCTCCCCGCGCCAAGTGCCCTCGCTGTGCTCGGACTCCTTACTGATACGGATTTCGAAGACCGCCTGCCTGCCCTCTTGCCAGCGTATGCCATCGTCGCCCATAAGATCGGCACCGAAGCAAACGGCGTGGTGAACGACGCCGGCCTGGTGGTCCTTCCCACCCGCTCCTACGTGATCGTCATCATGACGGACGGCGCCAATCCCGATCAGGCGATCACCGCCGAACAACAGATCTCGCAAGACGCCTTCCAGTTTGAGTCGACGTTGCCGTAGGGGTCTGGAGTACGTCGTATCATGAACGGTAGGGAGGGCCAGCAACATGGTGCGCTATTCGCCACAGCCGGTTGACGATGAGAACGCGCGACGGGAGGCGGAGACGCGGCTCTATCAGCCCCTGCAACAAACGCCCGCTGTGGAACCGCCCGAGGTCGACAGCACGCCGCCCGCCTACAGCACGAATGTCAACGTGATGGCGGGCGGCGCGCCTTCCGGTAACCAGCGGGCACTGGCTGCGGCGCGCTGCAACGCCGTGCTGATGTGGCTCTTCGGGCTGATCGAGGGTCTGATCGCCGTGCGCTTCATCCTCAAGGCGGTGGGCGCCAACGCGGCTTCATCGTTTGCTACCCTGACCTATGGCGTGACTGGACCACTCGTGGGGCCGTTCATCGGCGTGCTCGCTGCGCCCAGCATCGGGCCGTCGGTCATCGAGTTGCCGGCGCTGCTGGCAATCTTGATCTATTTTCTGGTCAGCTTGCTCTTGACGCGGCTGATTCGCATCCTCTTTATCGATCAGCCACAAGTGAGATAGCGTTCAGATAGCCACTGCCTGGCGCCATACTCGCGGTGCCTTGCACACCAGGAATAGGGCCGGGCAGCGGCTATCAGTCACACGATCTCCAGTTCCCTCCTGCCAGCGAGGCGACGCGAAGGGAACCAGAGACCCATCCAAACGCCCAGTTACAACCGGGCAAAGAACCGGCGAGCGCCGGCCACCGCGGAGGCCGCCAGGAGCAGGGCAGTGGCCAGGGCGGCCGGCGCCGATACCGGCGTTTCCGCCATGCCGCCGGCACCCGTGCTCGGCATGCTGGCAGGCACCACAGGTGCAGCCGTTCGCGCTGCCAACGTCGCGGTGGTTGGCTGGGTGGCCGGCAATTGTGCCGGTGTCTGCGCGACGGTCGCGCCGGCCACGAAGGAGATAATCACGAAGCCTTTGGGACCGGTGGTCGCGTTGAAGGTGGCGGTGCCGTTGACGGCCGACGCGGCCGTTCTGCTGGCACCGTTGACCAGCGCTATCGGCGGCAGCGGGCTGGTGAACTGCACCTGAATGGTGATCGGCTGGTTTGCCACCGCTGTACCATTCGGTTGCATTACGGCCACGGTGAAGCCGTTGCCGGTCGCGTTCGGCGTCGTGGTAACGACTTCTGCACTCGCCGGGGTCGTACCAACTACTGCCGAGCTCACGCCCGGCACTGACGCCAAAGGTACCGTCTGCGTCGTGACCTGACCCGCCGGTGCGGAGGTCGTGATCGGCGCATGTGACTCATCGGCGTTTGCCGTGCCGGCGTTACTGCCCGTACCCTCAGTAGCCTGCGTTGCGCTCTTAGCAGTCGTCTCGCTCGCCTTCGGGGTCTGTGTGCCGCTGCTGTCATTGGCGGCATCCTTGTCAGCTGCGGCCTTGGCCGCAGCGGCGGCGGCGTCCTTCTGCTCCTGCGCAGCTTTGGCCTTGTCGGCGTCCGTCTTCGCATTGGCCGCGTCCGTGTTCGCCTTCGCTTGAGCCGCGTCCGTGTTCGCCTTCGCTTGAGCCGCGTCCGTGTTCGCCTTCGCTTGAG
>DAIMXP010000074.1:0-535 GCA_036734945.1 Chloroflexota bacterium | reverse complement strand
CCGCGTCCGCGTCCGCCTTGGCTTTATCAGCGGCAGCATTGTTGGCGGCAGCCTTGTCGGCGGCGGGCGACGGCTGACCATTCTTATCGCAGCCAGGAGCCGTCTGGGTCTGTCCCTGAACACCTCCATTGGGCGGATTGGGCTCGGTCCTACCGCCGGCGCCAAAGGCGCAACCGGGCGCATTCGAGGAATTACCGTGACCAGTGCTAGTATCCGGGGTGTTCTGGTTCCCGGTGCTATTGCTGTTATCGGCAGCAGCCTTGTTGGCTGGAGCCTGATCTCTACTTCCCGAACTGTTGCCGTTCTTATTGCTGTCCCCGGAGTTGCCGTTGTCCTTGCCGTTGTCGTAGAACATGCCCATGGCGGGGGCAGACGGTGCGCTGGCGAGCAGATCGAAACTCTGGGCCGAACTCAGCAGAGCCCCAGAAGCGTGGCCACCCGGCGCGCCGGCTGCGTGCGCCACAGCGAACGGCGCCAGGGCTGTCATTTTACGCCCGATACTGCTCATAGGGTTCACGGCCAAAGGGCGCCAGGG
>DAIMXP010000073.1:0-35502 GCA_036734945.1 Chloroflexota bacterium | reverse complement strand
CCCGAAGTCCTCTCCCCAGCCCGCAACACCCTCAGCATGACAGATAGGGTACCCGCCCCTACGGCGCTCGATCGCTTGCGGAGCGCTACGGCACAGCCATCGCGCGGGGAGGCCAGCGTTCCCATCCCGCTATACTGAGGTTCAAAAGCTAATAATGGCAACAGCGTGGAGGGTGCGGCAGCATGGCGACACCCATCCTGGAGGGAACCGCCGAGTTCGTGCGCAATACGCAGGCGGCGCTGGCCTTGCTGCACGCCTCCGATCCAGAACGAGCGACCTTAGTCCTGGACCACATCCAGACCGTTACCGGTTTGGGCCGGCGAGAGTTCTGGCGTCTGGGCCGCACCACCCTCTACGGGCGTGACTGGCAGGCGCTGACCCGGCCCGTCGATTTCGCCTGGGTGGACCGGCGGCAGCGCCACTGCTTTGTCGCGCCGTCGGTCTGGCAACTGGCGCCGAATGACGACGCGGCGCTGCGCCGCTACGCCGCCGTCCTCGTTCACGAAGCCGCGCACCTGTACCTGAATACGGAAGACGAGGCCGCCTGCAACGGCGAGATGCATGCCACGCAGGCATTGCTGGCCGGGCACGACGTCAGCTAGCACACCTGCCTGACCACCGGGACCGCCTACTGCGGCGTGCTGCGCGCCAGAGCCGCACAGAGCAGATTCCCCACCAGCTTCAGCGTGCCGCTGTCGTGGATAGTGACGTGATCATGGACCATGGCGTCCCTTCACGGCTGCAACTAGCTCAGCAGTTGATCGCTCAACGTGACGCCACGCGCTGCCAGGGCCTCGCGGACGGCGGCGACACCGTCGCTCTGCACGATCGCCAGCGTCGCTATCTCCGGCACGGGCGTTATGAGATGCCGAACCGTCGCGTCCGCGAGCAGATCGACCAGCGTGGCCGGCTGTTCGACCTGCAGTATGGTCGCGCCAACCAGCGCGCTACGGCCCCAGTCCTTGGCCCAGCGCTGGATGAGGGTCGTGAGCTCCGGCGGCAGCGGATCGCGCCCATACGCGAGGAACACGGCCAGCACGTCTTCCTTCGTCAACCCGGCTCGCGCGGCGCGGCGCAGGCTCTCCGGCGTCACGCGCAACGGAGCCGGCGGCTCCCCTTCCACGAAGGGCTGCAAGGCGCGCAGGACAAAGATGCTGGGCGCCTGTTCCTGCAGCGTAATCCGGCCGCTCGCGTCGATAGTGAAGGCGGGATGGGCCTGCTCGTTTGGACCTTCGCTGATGGCTGCAAGCTTGTCGCGTTCCAGTAAGGTGCGCTCGATCGTCGCGAGGGCAGGCGCAGCGATGATGGCGGCGGTGGGCGTGACGCGCCGCCCCAGCAGCGGTACGAGCGCCGGGTCGGCAACGAGGGCATCCAGCGTCGGGACGTCGGCGGTCTGAAGGAGGGCCATCCCCCGGCGGATCACCACGCGCTCTTGCTCGGCCCCCCACTCCTCGATGGAGCGGCGCACGTTCTGGGGCAGCGGCGCCGTGCTGATTTCCTGCAAGAACTGCAGGACGCCAGCCGTATCCCAGCCGGCGCGGCGCGCCCGATACAGGGAATCCCGGCTCAAACGGTACTCTCCCGCCTGCTCCAGGCGCACGCGGTCAGCGACCTGGTCCAAACGGAAGAGCACGCTTTCTTCCGTCGGTTCGAAGGCGAACAGTTGGAAGTTGGGCTGGATGACCACGTTGGGTGTGGCCGGTGTGGCCTCTTCCAAAGTCCCGCCCCGCACGAGTTGGGCGCCATCGGCCGTGATGCGGAGGGCGATGGGCCGCTCGTCCCGGTAGCCAAGATCGACGACGCCCAGCCAGCGCAGCGCCTGGGTGGCGACAATGCGGATGAAGCCGGCCTCCACGCGCTCCCAACCCGCGGCTTCGGCGGAGGTCTGCTCAAAAATCCAGCCCGGCTCATTTTCACCAGCGTAGGGATTCGGATCCTGCGCGTAGCCGTAGGCGTATTTCGTGCTGTGCCAGCTTCGCGGCAGGAGGAACTCGTAGGCGCTGCGGCGGAGGCGGTCCACCAGATGATCGAGGCTGATCCAGCGCTCCGCCGGCAGTGCGGCGACTTCGGCAATGATGCGTTGGCGTGCCGTGGCCACCAGCGGTGGCGCCGGCCGCCGCCCGCCGGGCGTCCTGACGGTGAGGCCCGGGATGGTGAACACCTCGCCCCAGAGTGGCGTGCGGCAGTAGGCATCGAAGAGTTGCCGCCGGCGCGCCGCCCGCGGCTGCGCGAGAAAATCCGCGGCGCCCCCAGTCAGCCGCAACTCGCCCGGTCGCACCACCAGCAAGCGGAGTTCCTCGGCCAGCGCGCGCAGCCAGGGGAGGTAGCCAAGGTCGCTTTCCGAACGCGCCGCCGCCACGTCCTCCTGGACCCGCAGCAGGCTGTTGATCTGGAGGAGCGACCGCTTGACGATCTGCCCGGCCTTTGTGACCGGAATGCCCCCCTCGCCCGCCAGGCTGAGCAGCACGTAGACGTCGCGCAGGACAGCCGTCGGCTCGGCCGGATACGCCAGCGCCGGCGGCTGCGTCGTTACCACCGGCAATTCGACAGTGGGGAGATGCTCCAGGACGGCATCGGGGATATACAGGCGGTAACCGGGCTGGCTCAGTTCCATGCCACCACTAATGCCGGGGTTGCTGCTGTAGGCCAGGCCAAGCACACCCAGACGGGCCACAAGATCGGCAAAGTTGCGCGAGTCGCGGCTCCAGGGCGACCCCTTCACCTCCTGACGGCCACCCCAGGTGTCGCGCGGCCGCGTCGGCGCGTCGATCAACCCTTCCTGAACGAGTTGTCGCTGCAGGTGCGCCGTTGGCGCGGTCCCGCCGAGCAACACCAGCTGGTCGACTAGCGCTCGCTCTGCCGGCGATAGCTCCTCGAGCGCCTGCCTGATGCTGACCGCGCTGAACAGCACCGGCGTCAGCACGGTCAGCAGCGCCTCGGAGCCCTTGCCTTTGTGATCAAGGCCGCGGGAGCGCGCCATCTGCTGGCGGGCGGAATGCGCGTAGGACCGTAGGACACCCTCGGCGCTGATATCCATCAGCGTCCCTCGGAAAAGCTGGGCGGGTGTCCAGCGCGCGTCATCTCCGTTGTCAGCCGCTCCACCGCCCCCGGCTCGACAGCGATCAGGCGGGGAGAGAACGTGTAGATGATCGCTGAGCCGAGCGAGGTGGTGCGCAACAACTCGGGCAAAAGGTAGTCGTCGTCTAGTTCGATCAAGGTGAGATCGTCGTAGAGTCGCACCTTTCCATAGCCTGTCCACCAGCGATCAAGCGTCGATTGCATGGTCGCCGGCAGGGACTGCCCGGCGTGACCCTCCAGGAGACGCACCAGCAGCGGGCCGTCGACACCCTGCGCAAACAAGTCCCGCACCCGTTCCGGTCTCAGGCGATAGCGCAAGCCCTCCGGCGAGACGTGCATCAGTTCAGCGCCTCGCTGAAAGAGGGTATATGCTCCGCCATCGGACAGCCCCGCCGGAACCTGGATGGTCAGGTCATCCCCCAACTGCACCCGAACGCCGGCGCCGGCCACCGCATCGAGCGAGCGCACCCGGAAGGCGTGCGGACCGTCCGCGTTGCCGGCGAGGTCGATCATGCCGACCCAGGACAGGACGCCGGCAAAGACGGCGTCGACGAACCGGCCGTAGAGGTGTTGCCAGCCGGCGGGTGTGGTCAGGTCAAGCGGCTGGTCAGGCTGCTGATGATCGGATATCCACCAGGTGGGGCGATCGCCTCCGCCAACCTGGGCAAAGGATAGAGCCTGCACGTGAAATGGCGCCCACAGACGGAGCGATTCCCGAAAGGCGCGATAGTCATACCAAACATCGCGTGGCAGCCTGTCGACCGCGCGCAGCAGGAGCATGCGCAATTGCGCGGCCTGGTTGAGGAGCGGCGTGGTCTGCCCGAAGTAACCAAGGTGACAGTGCAGTTCGAGCGGCCCCCCCTCACCCAGCAGGCGCCGCAGTTCGCTGAGGAAGTGGGGCGCAGCGAGACAGGCCACGTAGACCTGCCGCCGCACCACCGGCGACAGTGTGCAGAGGTTGAGCACGCGCTCCGACTCCGCTGTCAGGTGGTCGTCCACGTCGATGATCTCCAGGGTCAGGGCCATGTGCAAGGCCAGTGTGACAAAATCGGGACTGCGTCCCATGCGCTGCGCCTGGCGTTGCCGTTCCTCCTGGCCTAGCATGGGCGGGATCGGCGCCAGGCGCACCTTCCGGTAGGGCGTCGCATACGCGGCCTTCGCTGCGCCGGCCTGCTGAGGAATCACCACCGACCAGAACGCCGGTACAGCGCCCCGGTCGGCATTCGGCGCCTCCGGGTCCGGCCGCGTTGGAACGGTCCTCGCCTGCGCCTCATGGGCCAGCACCAGCAGCCCTTGCAACAGGTCCAACCCCGTGCCCGATGGCGGCGCGAGCGGCGGGTCCCCGTCCAGCGGCCGGGCCAGAGCGGGCAACCTGCCGAGCCGCGCGGTGACGGCCACGGGGATCGCGAAGGTTGCCGTCGGCGAGCCGTAATACTGCACGATGCCGACCAGGGCCTGCGCCAGGAGCGCTGCCACCGATGTGGAGGTCGCCGCGCCGCCAAGGACTTGGACCGCCGTTTTCACGGTCTCAGTGGTAGCGAGGTCCGGGCCCAGTACGTCGATGCACAGCAGGGTAAGCAGTTCGTCGGGACTCAGGCGGGCCAGGGTGGCATCAATGTTTTCCGGCGTGGCCAGCGCTTCGGCAAGCTGCCGGCTCAGGTCGGCCTTGGTGCGCCCGGTGGGACGCACACCCCGACGGCGCGCGACGTCACGCAGGTCCGTCATGCTGAAGAGGTTGAGCAACTTCGCCAGGTCATCGGCAGTCCTCGGCTCGTCCGGCAAACCAGAGGCATCAGCGTCATCGTCATCAGCGAAGTCGTCGAGGTCGAACGCCGGTTCCGGTTGACGTTTGCCAACCGCTGCTTGCGCCGGCGGCACTTCCTGGGTAAAGGCAGCCGGCTGGCGCAGCCAGTGCAACAGTAGCGCGGCTCCGTGTGTACAAAGGGTCGGCTGCCGACAACTGCAGGTGCATTGCACCTTCCCGCCTGGGGCCGTGATGCTGGGCTCGTCGATCCGCTGCCAGGCGCCCCGCACCGCGCCGGTCAGCGTGCTCAGACCAGCCACCGACTTGATGACGTGGCCGGAGCGCTGCCAGTTGTCGGCGCGTGTGAACGCGGCGGCGCCGCAGAACTGCTGCACGTCCCCTTCGTCCAACTGCAGCGGGAAGAGTCGGGAGGCCACTAGCCGGCCACGCGGCGCGTCGGGAAGGCCAGCAGCTTGCCGAGCTGACCCTCCGGCGATGCCGCTTCGCTCTCCGGTTCGTCCGGCGCCTGGGCAATGCGTCGCGTTGGCACATAGGCGGGCAACTCATCCTCGTACAGGATCTCGTAGCGGTAGCCCTGCTCGGTGAGGAACATCTGGCGATTCGCCGCAAAGTCCTGATCGCGCGTGTCGCGCGTCACCAGGGAGTAGAAGTGGGCCAGCAGTCCATCCGTTTTCGGGCGCAGGATGCGGCCCAGCCGCTGCGCCTCTTCCTGCCGCGAGCCGAAGGTGCCCGACAGTTGGATGGCGACATTGGCATCGGGCAGATCGATGGCGAAGTTCGCCACTTTGGAGACGATGAGCAGGCCAATCTTGCCGGTTCGGAAGGCGTCGTAGAGCTTCTCCCGCTCCAGCGTGGGCGTTTTGCCGGTGATCAAGGGCGCCTGCAAGCGCGCCGCCACCTTGTCCAACTGGTCGAGGTACTGGCCAATCACCAGCACCTGATCGTCACGGTGCTTCGCCAGCACCTGATCAAGCGCCGGCAGTTTGGCCGGGTTCTCGGCGGCGATGCGGTACTTCTCGCGTTCCTCGGCGATGGCGTACTCCAGCCGCAACTCTTCCACGAGTTTGAGCCGCACCTCGTGGCACTCGGCGGTGGCGATCCAGCCCTGCCGCTCCAGGTCTTTCCAGGGCACGTCGTACTTTTTGGGGCCGATCAGGGAGAACACGTCGGTCTCGTGGCCATCTTCGCGCACCAGGGTGGCGGTCAGCCCCAGGCGACGGCGGGCCTGGATGTCGGCGGTGACACGAAAGACCGGCGCCGGCAGGAGGTGGACCTCGTCGTAGATGATTAGTCCCCAATCGTGCTCATTGAACAGCGCGAAGTGGGGGAATTCGGCCCGCCGGTTGGGACGGTAGGTGAGCACCTGGTAGGTGGTGACGGTGATCGGCCTGATCTCTTTGCGTTCGCCGCTGTACTCGCCGATCTGGTCCTCCGGCACCCCGGTCTTGTCGACGATCTCCCGCATCCACTGGCGCGCGGCCACGATCGACAGCGTGAGAATCAGCGTGTGACACTGCAACTCGGCCATGATGCCCAGGCCAACCATCGTCTTGCCGGCGCCACACGGTAGCACGATCACACCGCTGCCGCCGCGCGCCGAGCCTGCGGCGTAGAAGATGTCGGCCGCCTCCTGCTGGTAGTGGCGCAAGGCGAAGGGCAATTCCGTGTAGAAGCCGTGCTTGCGCAGGACGATTTCCAGCGGCGCGCCACTGACGTAGCCGGCCAGGTCTTCCGCCGGGTAGCCGAACTGCACCAGCGCCTGCTTCACCGGCCCGCGCTGCGCCGGATCGATGATCAGACTGCCGTCGAGATAGCGCCCTTTGAGCAGCGGCGCCAGGCGCTTGTGGTGGACGATCTCCATGAGCAGCGCTGCGTCGTCGGAGACCAGCCGCAACTCGTCCTCGACCTTGATCAGCTTGACCCGGCCATAGCGGGAGACGTAGTCGGCGATGTCCGCCCGCACGTTGCCGGTCAGATCGTACTTGCCGAACCGTTCCAGCGCCTCCACGATGGCCGGCGCGTCCATGCCGGCCGCCGCGGCGTTCCAGAGCGACAGCGGTGTGATGCGGTAGGTGTGGATATGTTCCGGGCTCTTCTCCAACTCCGCGAAGCGCGCCAGGGCATCCCGCGCCTCTTCATAGCGCGGGTTATTGACCTCCAGCAGCACAGTTTTGTCACTCTGGACGATGAGCGGGTTGTTTGGATCATACATAGCGCCTCTATCATGCCCGGAATTGGAACGGAGGGCAAGTGGCAGGAAGCGCCACCGGCGCGCTGGTAGGACTTACCCCATAAGAGCAAGTAGTATCCGGTCCCGTGGTATCATCGGCGTACACACAAATTGGAGTTCGATGTGCGGCACGTAGGGGTGAGAACGTTGCGGGAGCACCTGAGCCAGGTGCTTGCCGACGTGGAAGCAGGTGAGGTTGTGGTTGTGACGAAAGCCGGGCAGCCGATGGCCAAAATCGGGCCTGTGCAGCCCGTTGCGCCGCCGGAAGTACGCCGTCTCCTTGAGTCAGGGCGAGCAACCTGGGGGGGGCAACCCTTAGAACCCCTCGAAGCTGTGGCTATCGCACCTGGACCTCCCGTAGCAAACATCCTGCTCGACCAACGTGGTGATCGTGGCGATGCTCTATCTTGAGAGTAGCGCGCTCGAGAGTAGCGCGCTCGTCAACGTGTGCAGAAGCGGTACCGACCAGCTGTGAGGGATGCTAGCGATGAGCGCCGACCGAAGGATTGGGGTCGAGGATTGCACTGGCGCGGACGAAGACGTCTCTGTTCACTTCATGACTGCCGAGGAAGCATGGTCGAGTTTCGATTCAGCCGCGCAGTATTACGTGCAGATGAGTGGACAGGAATTCATCAGAGCCTACGACTCGGGGGAATTTGACCACGACCCGGAACGCCTCGAGGTCTCGCGCGTGGCCATGCTTCGTCCAATTGGTCGCTAGGACGCCGAAAGACGCCGTGGACGCGTTTGCCACTGCCTATCAACAGGCGATTGGCTGCCTTGTCCGAGCCCGGCTGAATGTTGAGGGCTATCGGCCCATTGACCTCCCATACCGAGCGGACATCAATGGTGGCCGCTTTGTTCCCATCGGTCGTGGTTCCCCGCTTGGCTTGGTCGTCGTCGTGCGCTACCGGCTCTGGAACGAAGTGAGTTCCAGACACAACTGGGGCGTTCGCGTCGCGAGCTATGAGTACACACTGACGGACCAGTCCGGACGAGAGGTCATTGCCTTCCACTGGGACCCGCTCGGGAGGGGATCAATCGTTGCCCCCCATCTGCACCTCGGCGTGGCCGCTGGAGATGTTTGGAGGCCTCTCGCCCAGGCGCATATCCCAACCGCGTCACTCTCCCGAGTACCGCAAGGCCCTACAACTCGCCCCTGACCTCGCCGTAGAAGTCGCGTCGGAGTACCAATATCAGCCGGGCCTGGACGAGAAGGCCCGCCGCTATCTCCGCTTCGGTACACGGCTGGTGTGGGTGATCTGGCCGCGCCACCAAACGGTCGATATCTGGCATCCGGGCGACACCGCATCGACGACACTTTCCCTCGACGACACGCTCAACGGAGAGGACGTGGTACCGGGGTTTCGCTACCCCGTCGCCAGCCTGTTCGCCTGAACCTCATCACAGCCAAGCATTGTGATCGGGTACCTGCGCGCCGGAAACTCGCTGACGCCGCCTGGCATCGGCATCGGTCAGTTACGATTGTATGTACCCACAGTTGGCGCCACGGGCAACCTTCCCCGGTGGTCCCGCAGGAACAGGGCGGCGAGCACGTTGGGGAACGAAGGAGCGATGCTATGAGCGATGCAGACCTATCCAGGCTTCAAGCGTTGCTTGAAGCCGGCAACACTCTTGATCCCGAGAGCGCCCGGATGTTAGTAGCGGAGACTCGTCGCCTGCGCGCGCTGGTAAGCGAGCACCTCACGGTTACTATTCGTCCCATCGCCGCACAGGGGACAGAACCCGCGCAGGCATGGTTCTGGACGCCGGAGTGGCAGCAGAGGGAACGTGAGGCCGACGAGGACATAGCTGCCGGCCGTCTCACATATTTTGATGATGCCGAGTCGCTGCTGGCCTATCTCGAGAGGGAGCGGTAACTGAAGTACGAGATTGATGCCAGCTTTGAGGCCGACTACGGGCACCTTTCGCCCCGGGAGCGACAGTTATTCAGAGACGTGATTCGCCTCATTAACGAAGCGTATGGCCATCGTGGCATCCAGTCTCTCCCGCGCTGGCCGGCGCGGTTGCGAATACGCCAACTCTCCGATCATCCAGGCATCATCGTCAGCAGTCCTTTACCCTGAAGGAACCCTGGCACAGTCGCGGCTACCGGGAGTACGCATACGTGACTTGCACCGTCGCCCGCACGCTCAGTTGCCCCTGCTGGATCGGCACTGCCACGCTGGCGGCAGCGGCCTGCGGCTGCGGGCCGGACGTCACCGGACCGCCGCTACTCTGCTCGGTCACGCTGTACGCGCCTGCCAGCTTCACCCCGGTCGCCTGGGCAATGGCGCCTGCTTTGCCGGCCGCCTGTTGGACCGCCGCTGCCAGGGCTTGCTCCTGCAGGGCAGTCGTATCCTTGATGCCAAAGCTGATGTTGACATTGCTGTTGGCGCCGGCCCCCACCACCGCATCCAACACCTTGGCGGCATCACCGACGACGTTGACCGTCACCCTTACCGAGTTATCGACGCGATAGCCGGTGATCGTGGAGCTCCCGGTGTCGCTGCGCACCTGCGAATAGACCGGGCTGATCGAAAAGTTGGTGGTCTGGACGTCCTTGTCGGCGACTCCCGCCGCCTTGATGGCGGCGATAACGGCCGTCATCGTCGTGCTGTTGGCGTCTGACGCCTGCCTGGCCGTCGCCGCCTGCGTGGTCACACCGGCAGATACGTAGGCAACATCCGGCGCTGCTGTGACCGTGCCGCTGCCGGACACCACGATACCGGCAAACGGATTGGTGGCCGTTCCCGGCGTGACACTCTGGGCCGCCGCTACCGGCACGAGCGGTGCACCCATGCCGCTTCGCGCTGCTACACCGCCAAGCAGGACCGCTACACCCACCACGGGAATAAGCAGAGAATTCCTGAAGCGCATCGTTATCCTCCAATGTTCTACTATGCACCGGAGCCGCGCGGCTGGCCGGCGCATCCGACGCTGGCCGTTACTGACGAAACGGTCGCGGCGAGCCAAAAGTTCCCGTTGGTGCGACGGCCAGACAAACGAAGGGCAGCAACGTGTCATACACTCTACGGCATAGCCCGCGATCAGCCGCCGCCTATCATGCAGCCCTGGCGGCGTACCGGGCGGCGCCCTTTCGCCCGCCCGCGCTCGCCGGCCGGGTTTACCCGGCAGAGCGGGAAGCCCTCGCTGCCCAACTGGATGGCTGGCTGACGGATGCGCTGCAGCGCCTCCCGGAGCCGACGGTCGCCGGTCCGCTCAAGGGCGTCGTGTGCCCGCATATCGACTACGGCCGGGGCGCAGAGATTTATGCCGATGTCTGGTTGCCTGCGGCGACAGCAGTGCAGGAGGCTGACCTGATCATTGTCTTCGGTACCGATCACCGTGGCAGCGCCGGCAGTATCACGCCGACCTACCAGCGCTACGCCACACCCCTGGGGATTGTTCCCAACGATACAGCGGTGCTGGACGCCCTCGTGGACGCGCTGGGCGAGGAGGCCGCCTTTGCCGAGGAGTTGCACCATCGCGACGAGCACTCCATCGAACTGGCAGTTGTCTGGCTACAATATCTGCTGGCAGGCCGCACCACGCCGGTGGCGCCGATCCTTACCGGCTCCTTCCACCCCTTTACCCAGGGCGCGGACGATGCTGCCCGCTTCGCACCGTTTCGCCAGGCGATCAACGCCCTGCAGGACGTCACACAGGGAAGGCGCGTGCTGGTGGTCGCCGCTGCGGACCTCGCCCACATGGGCCCGGCTTTCGGCGACCGTGTGCCGCTGAATGAATCGGCCAGGCGGCGCATCGCTGCTGACGACAAGGTGCTGCTCGACGCTCTGTGTACCGGCGACCCAACAGCGTTCTTGCAGCCACTGCAAGCCGACCACGACGCGCGCCGTATCTGCGGCCTGCCGCCCGTGTACCTGGCGCTGCGTTACCTGGCAGGCGCGCGTGGCAACGTGACCAGCTACCGCCAGTACCCGGCCGACGCCACCTTCGGGTCACTGGTATCGGTGGCGGGCGTGCTGCTGGCGTAGCAGCAGGTAGTGTCGCGCCGAAATAGTCAGCACTCAGCGAAGCGGCTGACCAGAATCAATAGCTCCTCCAGGTCGAACGGCTTCGCCAGATACCCCTCGGCCTGGATCTGCGAGGCGCGCTCGGCGGCGTCGCGCGCGGCAGTCACGACGATGATGGGGGCGTGGGGGGCGGGCGTCGCGTGATAGGCGCGTGAGAACTCCCAGCCATCCATCACCGGCATCCGCATATCGAGCAGAATCACGCCGGGCCGTTCGCGCTGGATGCTTTCCAGCGCCTGGGCGCC
This sequence comes from Chloroflexota bacterium, assembly GCA_036734945.1. GTDB lineage: Bacteria > Chloroflexota > UBA4733 > UBA4733 > UBA4733 > UBA4733. The sequence goes on along the minus strand of DAIMXP010000073.1, from coordinate 24,147 downwards.
ATCACCGGCCGTGACGACGGAGTATCCTTCGTCGACCAACGCAACGCTGACAAACTCTCGGATGCTTTCATCATCGTCTACCACCAGAACCGGTCGAGACGTTGCCATATCACCCTTTCGTCGCAGTCACCGCAGCCGCGGTACCGCCTGTGGCACGCCGAACAGGCGACCGTCCTGGCCTCGGTCACGCCCTCCCCGGCAGATTCACCGCCAGGAACATATTGTAGACACTTTCGCTGGAGACTCGTTCCCGACTGCAACGGCGGCGAGCAGGACATACCCTCCCTGAACGAAGCCAGTGTAAACAGGCGGGCGCAATTTCAATGCCGGAACGACAGAGGCGCGCCGAAGCCGTGGGCGCCAGTCCGCTGGTATCCTGGCTAGAGCATGCGCGTCGTCAGAACAGGCAGAGATGGTGTAGGAGCGGAGGACAGGGATGCAACGCACGGGGAGGCCGGCAGTTACCACGCGCGGCCCGCTCAATCTGGCCGAACTGGTGGAGCACGGTCTGGTCACCCTCACCGAGCTCTGCCTGGCCGACTCCCAGGCCCTGCTGGCCGTCGAGCTGGAAATGCTGGGGCAGCTTGCGGCCAGCGAGGCGCAACTGCCCGGGTCGGCAACGGCTCGCCAACGTCTCCTTGGCTACGCCGCGGAGCCTGGCGTAGGCGACGTACACGACTATGTCGAACGGCGTCTGGTCACCGAGTATCTGCTCGCCACAGGTGTGGACGCTGTGGTGACCGCGCTCGTCAAGAGTGCTCCGCTCTACTCCCACATCGCCCGCGATGCCACGCTGGTGGCGATACCCGGCGACATTGCCCCGGAGGCCATCGTCCATCGTCTGACCTCCTGCCCCCGCGTCCTCCTGTACGGTTTGGATGCCGGCGGGCTGGAGTTGCACGGTCGCCTCTTCCAGCGCGTCGTTGCCGTGGACGCCGCCGACTGGCCGGAGGCCGCGCTCTTGCGGGCCGAAGGCGCCGCAACCGCTGAGCCGTCCGATCTGCACGTCCTGTTGGCGAGCGCGCAACCTGGCCGACTCCCGCGAGTTGCCAGGCCGGCAGTTCCTGCCGCGCCGACGGTTCAGCCCAGCGTCGCCGAGCGCCGACGGGCCCGGCGTATGCGCCTCAACGGAATCGAATAGCCGGCGATGGCAACCGCCAAGGCCCCTGTCGACAACGACGCGACACTCGCCGTCAACCGCCGGGCCTATCACGACTATTTCATCGAGGAAACCTATGAGGCCGGTCTCGTCCTGACCGGCACGGAAATCAAGTCACTGCGCAGCGGCAAGGCGAACCTGCGCGAAGGCTACGCGCGCCCCCGCCAGGGCGAGATCTGGCTGCTCAATGTACACATATCGCCATACGAGCAAGGCAACCGCTATAACCACGAACCGACGCGGGACCGCAAACTGCTGCTCCACCGCCGGCAAATCACCGACTTGATGGTCAAGGTACAGCGCAACGGCCTGACGTTGGTGCCTTTACGACTGTACCTCAAGCACGGCCGCGCCAAACTGGAACTGGGTCTGGCCAAAGGCAAGAAGCAGTACGACAAACGCGACGCCATCGCCGAACGCGACGCCAAACGTGACCTGGATCGCGAACTGAACCGGCGCGACCGCTAGTGTCGCCTGATGTTGTGCGGCCCGACGTCGACCTCTGCAGCCTGCTGTTTCGCTGGAGACCAGGCCGGCCACCCGCTCCGATGCATGGCCGCCACCTGCATGCCGCCTTCCTCGCCTGGGTTGCCGAACGCGACGCCGGCCTGGCGACGGAACTCCACCGGCCCGGCCAGCAGCGGCCGTTCACGGTGGCGTTGCTGCCAGCGAGCGCCGTTGACGGAAGCGCAGTTCGCTGCACCCTCCTGGATCGTCGCCTTATCACACTGATCCGCGCCCAACTGGCTGCCTCACAGGGGACGCTGCGCCTCCGACTGGCGTCGTCCGACTGCCTGCTCACCGCGGTGCATCTGGACGGCTGGTCACGCAGCGCAACATGGGAGGAACTCACTGCAATGGCCGGTATCCAACCGGACATCCGCCTGGTGTTTGTCACGCCGACCTGCTTCAGTCAGGATATTCCCGGAGAGCGGAAACGGCTGGCGCTCTTCCCGCAGCCGGGCTGGCTCTGGGAGAGCTGGTCGCGGAAATGGCAGCACTTCGGGCCGGCGCTTCCCGGTCTGGACGTCGCCGCGCAAGAGGCGGAGCGCTGGTTGCTCGTGTCGTCATACCAGTTAGCGACGCAGACGCTCGATCTCGGTAACTTCCGCCAGAAGGGCTTTGCCGGTTGGGTGGAGTTTGCCTGGCAACCGGGCGTTCCCGCCGATGTTGCCCAGCGGCTGTGCCTACTGGCAGCCTTCGCCACCTTCTCCGGTACCGGCTACAAAACGGCAATGGGGCTTGGCGTGACACGGCGCGCCTGAGCGGCAGCGCCTCATCCATGCAAAACGTTGGCATCTACGCGCGGGGCTGGGTATACTCGCAGGTGTTCGACTCGACTTCGGGTGGAGTGGGGCTTGCCGCAGTGTGCAGGCGGCGTGGCACGCGACGTGCGTACCGCTTCTGGCGGTAGGCGGATGAGCAATCGAGGGGGTCTCAGCATGATACGACGAACTCTGGCCGGCGCCTCGCTGGCTGCCCTCATGGCGGTCGGTCTGGCCGCTTGCGGGAACAGCGGCGGCACTGCCACTACCGGCGGTGGCGGCGGACAAGCCTACCCTGGCAACGGTAACGCGGCGAATGGCCAGACGCTCTTCCTCGGCACCGGAGGTTGCGTTGTCTGCCATACCGTCACCGGCACGGCGGCGGCCGCCAAGCTCGGACCGGACCTGACCCACGTCGGGACACTACTCACGGCGGACCAGATTTACACCCAGGTCGCCGACCCGAAACAGCGGCCTGCTCCCTATGCCCCGCCGATCCAGGCCGGCACCGTGATGACGACGAACAGCCTCAGTGCCCAGCAGCGCGCCGATATCACCGCCTGGCTTTCGTCGCTCAAGTAGGGGGAAGCACGTCAAGCCGCCCCCTCCTGGTTACCGCCCCATCGCCAGGCGTACTGCTTCGATCTCGGGCAAACCGGCCTGACGGATGCCTGCCGCCGCTTCCTCGACGTCATAGGGCACCCGTCGCCACTCCCACCGTTGCGTCTCCTCATTGATGAGCAAATAGCTGGCCCGCCAGTCGCCGTCGCGGGGCTGGCCCACCGCGCCAGGATTCGCAATCAGGCGACGGCTGCGCGCTTCGGCGGCCGGCCCGCTGAACGCCTTTCGACAGTCCAGTCCACGTTCGTCAAAGGCCGCTGGCACGTGGGTGTGACCGAGGAGGCAGTAGGGCGTGGCGAAAGCGGCGAAGCAGACCCGCGCCGTTCTACCGCTATCCACGTACTCCCAGACCGGGTCCCGCGGACTGGCATGCACAAGGGTATAACGGTCGGCTTCGACATGGATGGGGTGAGCGGCAAGGCTGCGCAGATAGTCTCGGAGTTCCGGCTCCAGCATTGCAGCCGTCCACTTCAGGCACCGACCCGCCTGGTTGTTGAAGCGCCGTATGTCCTCCAGCCCGATGGAGCCGAGGTCGTGGTTCCCCACCAGCACAACCTGGCAGGCGTCACGCACCCAACGGACACAGGCATTCGGTTCGGCGCCGTAACCAATCACATCGCCCAAACACCACCAGGCGTCGGGGGCGTCTGCATCGGCGACCACCGCCCGCAACGCGGGAAGGTTGCCGTGGATATCGGAGATGACGGCGATGCGCATCAGCGAAGGGCTATGCCGCTAGCGGAGCAGAGGCGGCCCTTTCCTGCAGGTATCATCAGGTCCCCGCAGGCGATGAGGCGCCCGGAATGAGCTTCTGGCTGGCGCCGGCGGCCGTTGGTGTAGGAACCGGCGCCTGGCCCGTGGGCACGGTGCGTCCTTCCAGCACCGCCACGCTAGCGGTCAGTTGGGGATCCTTGTTGGCGGCGAGATCGTCCAGTGTCATGGCCACGGGAGTGTCCGGTATCACACCGGCGCCGTTGAGCACGCGGTGTTGTACCGGTGTCGTCACCTTGTCCACCGCATACTCGACGGCAGAACCATCGGACAGTGATTGAAACTTGCCGACGGCGACACAGCCTGCGGTCGTCGACCCGACCACCGGTATGGCAGCACGTTCTTGCAGCGCCGCCGCCAGAATTTCGCTGGCCGAGGCACTCTCATGGTTGACTAACAGCACCACCTTCTGCGGCGACAGCGTCCCCTGACCTGTGGCCGTCAACTCCTGGGCCTGGCCCGACCGATCCTCGAAACTGGCGATCGGCCCCTGGGCAATGAAGAGGCTCGCTGTCTGCACTAACGCCTGTAACGTTCCCCCGGAGTTGTCGCGTAGGTCAACGATCCACTCGTTGATGCCCTGCTGGGCGAATTGCTGGAGGACCTGCTGTAACTGCGCCGGCATTGCTGCGGTGAAGCTATAGATGTGGACATAGCCAATCGGCGCGCCGACCCCGGTGGAAACTGAACCGCTGCTCAAGGCGGGCGGCGCGACATCCTGGCGCGTGATGGAGAAGTGCCTGGTACCCTGCCCGTAGCGCTCCACATCGAGCTGCACGACGCTGCCCACGGGGCCCCGAATGAGCGCGACCACGGCGCCGGCACTGAGGCCCTGGACGCTCTGGCCGTTGACCGCCATGATGGCATCGCCCCGCTGCAGGCCGGCCTGAGCCGCCGGCAGGCCGGCAAACACTTCACCGACGAGCGGCGTGCTGCCGGGGCGGTCCTTGAGCGAGGCGCCGATGCCGCCGAACTGGACGCTCCCGGCCAGTTCCGCCTGTTGCTGTTTGTATTGCTCCGGGGTAAAGAAGTTGGTGTGGCAATCGTTGATGCTCTGCGCCATCCTCGCCATGGCATCGTGGGCGAGCGTGGAACTATCAATTTGCGGATACTGCTTCCGGGCTGCTCCATACTCCTGGGCAATCTGGAGGCGAACCGACGAGCTATCGTCGGCAAAGGTGGCGTAGGGGAAGCGTTCCGCAGCCGTAACACCCAGTTGTTGGGCCACAGCGTCCTGCATGCCGGTGGCGGCGGCCAGCCCAAGTACCGACGGATCAAGGGGCAGCACGTAGCCACTGAGCAGGGCATCGTATTCGCTCTGGATGAGTTGCGCCTCAGCCGGCGCACTGCCGTAGCGCGGAATCGACGTCATGACGGGGCTGCAGGCGCTGAGCAGGACACACGCCGCCAGGAGCGGCGCGAGCCGTCGGAGCATGCTGACCTCTGCCGCTGCTTTCGTGACGAACCAATCTCCCAAAAGTGTACCAGGGGGTAGGCAGGCCCCTGCCGCTCAAGATGACCGCACGTTGACATATACGACAGTTCCCGCTGGAACGAGTGCGCCCGGTTGGGGATTTTGACTCTCAACCTGGCCGACCTGGACCGTCTGGCTCGTGCCGCTGCGATTAGCAAAGGTGGTGGCCAGGCCGGCGGAGCGAATGGCAGCCTGTGCCTGCGCCTCCGGGAAGCCGACGACGTTCGGCACGGCGATCCTGTTACCGGCACTGACGGTGAGTACGACCTGACTGCCGGGTTGCATCGTCGTGCCCGGCGACGGGTTCTGGGCAATCACTATCCCTTCAGGCGCCGTGGCGCTCGGTGTAGAGGTCACCGTGACATTCAGCCCGACAGTGCCGATCGCCGTCTGGGCCTGTTGGAGGGACATGCCGATCACTTTCGGTACCGTCGACGCCGGTGGACCGCTGCTGACGGTCAAGCGGATCGTCGTGCCCAGCGGCACGATAGACGTCGCTGGCGGATCCTCGGCCAGTACCTCCCCGGCGAGGACGCCGGTGCTGGACTGGCTGGGGCCCAGCGCATAGTGAAAGCCGGCCTGGCCAAGCACCAGCTCCGCGTCGGCCACCGGCCGCCCAATCACGCTCGGCACGGCAGCGGTGGTCACCGGCGTGGCCGTCGGCGGCGCGGGCGTATCGGTGGGCACGGGGGTATCTGTTGGTGTAGGGCTCGTCGACGGGCTTGGCGAGCCCGTCGGTGACGGGCTCGGTCCGGCAGTAGCGGTTTCGGTGGCGAACAGGCCGGCGGTGCCGCTGGCCGCGGCCAGGGCTGTCTCGGTAGCCCGCGCGCCACCGACGGTCGGCGACGGTGTGGGCGACTCCAGGTTGCCTCCCTGTTGGCCTTGCGTTGCGTGTACGGGCGTGGCAGTGGGTCTGGCGACGCCGGTTGGCGTCGCGGCGGAGCGTGGAAAGATAGTGGGGAAGCCGGCGCCGCGCGGCGCCGGCGTGGACGGAGCCCCCCCGGCTGCGACATTGGGGACCGTTGCCGCCACCGTGTCCACCGAGCCCAGCCACTGGGCGAAGGCAATGGCGCCGCCGATGAGCAAGAGCACGACGAGCAAGCCAATGATCGAGAGCCACGGCGAGGCGCGGCGGCGTTCTCGACCGCCCCTGCTCATTACGGGCGGGCCGCCGCGCCGCCCGGCCGGCGGCATGGCCCGCGTGACCGGCATAGCTACGCCACCGGTGAACGCACTGGCCGCGCTTTCGGCGGCATTCCCAGCGGTCAGCGGCGCAAAGGCGCGAGTTGTGGAGAGCGCTGTGCCCCGATACTCGGTCAACGCCTGCCGCAGCTCGGCCAGCGTGCGAATCGAGGCGCCGCGCGAGGCGATGGCTGCCAGCACGATCGTGCGCAACGTCGCCGGCAGGCCGGAGGGCAGATCGGCAGCGCGCGTCAACGGCGCCACGGCGGCGCCAGACGGTTGCATCGCCGCGACGAGCAGCGCGGCGATCTGCGTGACGAGCGGCTGTTCCGAAGGCACGAGCGTCGCCGACGCCGCGGTCGGGCGCAAGAGAATGTTCGCCAACTTGACGTGGTCGCCGTCACGCAGCAGCACATCGGCCGGGTCCAACGGCTCCACGTCCAGGTCCCGCTGTAAGGCGGCGGCAGTGGCGACGGTGAGCGCGATACCGAGCTCCACGACCTGCGTCAGGCTAAATGGCGGTCCGTGCTCCAAGCGTTGGGCCAGGGTGCCGTCCGCCTGCGGCTCCAGCACCGCGTAGGGCTGCCCGTCCTGAAGGCCGGTGTCGTACACGGTCGCCAGGTGCGGGTGGTTCTCCCCGGCCAGCAGGCGTGCGCGCGCCAGAAAGCGGTTCTGCAGTTCCGGGTCGGCGCTGGTGACGAGTTCGACGCTGACATCGCGGTCGAGTTGGCGATCGTAGGCACTCCAGGTCTGTTTGACGCCGTCATCCAGCAACAGCAGCCGCGGCTCATAGCGGCCGGCGATTGGGGCAACTGCTGCCATGTCTCTTGCCTCGTCCAGTGCGCGGTGGCCTTGCCAATGGGCGCACCGCCGTCCGGTAATCCGGGGCCACGCCGCTATTACCTTGATTGTACCGGCAGGAGTCTGCGGTTGCGCTAGCGCCGTGCGCTACAATCAGCCCGGAGGTACTACCGGGTGGTGTATAAGTTGTTGGCCATGGACCTGGACGGCACGTTGATCGGCAACGACCTGTTGCTTTCGGAGCGTGTGATACGAGCGGTGGCGGCCGCCGAGGCGGCGGGGGTGCGGGCCGCCCTGGCCACCGGCCGCATGTTCCGCGCGACCCTGCCCTTCGCCAGGGCTCTGAGGATCACGACGCCGGCGATCTGCTACCAGGGTGCGATGGTACACGAGATCGAGGGTGACGGCATCATCTATGAGCAGGCGGTACCCCTGGACGCCGCCCGCGACGCGATTGCCGAAGCAGAGGCCTGCGGGCTGGTGGCCTTGAGTTACGTCAACGACTGGTGCTATGCCGGCAAAGACAGCCCGGAGGCCCAGTTCTACGCCCGTCATTCCCGCATCAAGCCACGCTTTGTCGGTGAGTTGCTCGACTGGCTGGACACGCCGCCTACCAAGCTCGTGATCGTCAGCACCGCCGAGCAGACCGACGCCAACGTTGCCCACTTTCGGGAGGTCTTCGGCAACCGGATCAACGTCACCAAGTCCTACCCATTGTTCACCGAGATCATCCACGCCGATGTCTCCAAGGGGCGAGCCCTGGCGCGCCTGGCCGAGCGCCTCGGCATCGCCCGGGAGGAGGTCGTGGCCATCGGCGACAACCTGAACGACCTCGACATGATTCAGTACGCCGGGTTGGGCATCGCCATGGGCAACGGCGCGCCGGCGGTGCGGCAGGCCGCCGGCTGGGTCTGCCCGTCGCAGGCTGACGACGGTGTGGCCGTCGCTATTGAACAGCGTGTCCTGACGAAGACGCCCAATGCAACGGCTGCCCGCGCGTAAGCTCGACGGGGAGCCGGACGCGTCCAGCGTTGCCGCTGCCGTGACGGCCTTACGCGCCGGCGACCTGGTGATTCTGCCCACCGATACGGTCTACGGCATCGCCGCCGACGCTAGCAACGCGGAGGCGGTGGCCCGTCTGTTCCTGGCCAAGAACCGCCCGCCGGATAAGGCGGTGCTCTTGCTCGCCGCTTCGACCGAGCAGGCGGCAGACGTGGCCGACCTGGCCTCCCCGCAGGCCCAACAACTCGCCGCCCGCTGGTGGCCGGGCGCCGTGACACTTGTCAGCCGCGCGCTGGTCCCCCTCGCCAGCGGCGTCGTGTCCGGCGGCGCCGTGGGTGTGCGCGTCCCCGCTGATTCACTGGTGCAAGCCGTCGCCGCCCAACTCGGCCGGCCGCTAGCCGTCACCAGCGCCAACCGCTCCGGCGAGGCGGCCGCCATCACGTTCGAGGAGGCTGTTCGGGAGGTCGGGGACTGGGTAGCGCTAGCCCTGGACGGCGGAGACTGCGCCATCGGTGTCGCCTCGACCATCGTCGACGTCAGCGGCGGAGCTGCGGTGATACTGAGGCAGGGCAGCGCGGTGATGTAGTGGTGTATCCGACAAGTCTCGCTCAGTTCCTGTGTAGATGGCCGGCGACTAAAGTCGCGCCTAATACATGCGAAGCCCGCCTTCGCGGGCTGACCTAGTCCGCGCAGGCGGACTTCGCCCAGTATAGCCGCGACTTTAGTCGCCGGGCGTGCGTTGGCGATACCAATCGGCTTTGGTAGAAGGTCCACTTGGCAGGGCTATCGCGGCCTGCAACCTTCAGCTTATCTCCAGCAAAGCCTCCTTTGGCCCGTCGATGTGTTGCTTGCTCTTGATCAGGTTCATGAGCCTGGCGCGGCCTTTCATCTCACCGATGAAGGCGCCGCCGACCAGGCGGTCCTCCTCGAAGAAGAGCCGGCGGTAGGTGCGCTGCTGGCGATTGCAGCGCTGCACTGTTTCCAGCGTAGTCCGCTCTTCCGTCGTCATGCCCATCACGCTCATCTTCGACTCAAAGAGCGTGCTGGTATAGATCGGCACATCGACGAACTGCTCCCGCCGGCCCAGCATGTTGAGAGCGGCGCGGCGGCCATGGGCGATGGCGTTGGCCCACGTGCCCAGGCGGTGATACTGCCCGATGCTGACGTCGTAGAACTCCGCCACGTCGCCGGCAGCGTAGACATCGGGGACATTCGTCTCCAGGAACTCGTTGGTGACGATACCGGCGCGAATCTGCAGCGGCGTGTCCTTCAGGAAGCCGACGTACATGTTCAGGCCCAGACCGCAGCCGACCATGTCTGCTTCCACCGAGCGACCATCCTGCAAGACGACGCCGGTGACCGCGCCATTGCTGCGCGAAATTTCCTGCAACTCCTGACCGTGGATGACCGTCACGCCGTGGGAACGCGCAATCTCATCGACCAGTGCGCCTGCTTCTGGATCGAAGGTACGGTGCAAAAAGTGCGGACCGCGCATGATCCAGGTGCAGGGCACCTTGCGGATGGCGAAGGCATCGGTCAGTTCATAGGAAATGTAGCTGCCGCCCACCGTCACTACCGACTTCGCCCGATGGGCTTCATCGGAGATGGCCTTGGAGTCGTCGAGGGTCTGGAAGTAGTGGACATGGGCGCAATCCTGAGCGCCCGGCAGGGTCGATTGGCGCGGCGTGCCGCCGGTGGCAATCAGCAGCTTGTCATAGCGAAGGGTCCCGGCGCGATCGGTCGTCACGGTCTTCGCTTCGACATCGACGCTGGTGACCCAAGTGGAGAGCCGCAGATCAATACCGAGCTTTTCTTGCTGTTCGGGGCTGCGCATCATGACTTTTTGCTCAGTTGCCAGCAGTTTCAGGAAGGGCGGCAGGGAGACCCGGTTATAGAGCGCGTAGGGCTCCCCGGCGATCAAGGTGACGTGCGACGAGGCATCCTGCTTGCGCAGTGTCTCGGCGGCCGTGGTGCCGGCGGCGCCGTTCCCGATGATGACGTAGCGCGTCGGTTGCTCCGAAGAAACGGCGATATCAACCATGGACGATCAGATACTCCCAACGTGCAGTGCGCGCGCGTTAGACCAGATCAAACATGGCCTTCACGCGAGGGGTGTGCGACGTGACCAACTCAGCGAAGAGCGCCTGACCATCGGCCAGTACACCGCTGGAGAGCCAGCCGGCCGGGTTGATGCGACCGCGGGCCAGGAGCTCGATGGCAGTGGCGAACTCGTCCGGCGTGTACGCGTAAGAACCGTGCAGCGACAACTCGCGCAGGATGGCCTCGCGCAGGTCGATCTCGCCGCTGCCTTTCTCCAGGCCAATGAAGACGGCATTGCCACCGTTGGCAAGGGCCGACACTGCCTGTTGCCGTGTGGACGGCGTGCCGACCGCGTCGATCGTCCACACCGCACCCGAGCGCGTTTCCGCCCGCACGCGTTCGACCGGGTCTTCCTGGGCAACGTCGATGGTGACGTCGGCCCCCAGGTCGCGCGCCACCCGCAGGCGATGCGGGTTGCGGTCGGCGATTAGCAGCGGCGAAGCTCCGGCCAGGCGGGCGACCTGCAGGCAGAGCAGGCCAATCGCCCCGGCGCCGATGATCAGGCAGGCCCCAAACTTGTTCTTCGGTCCCAGCGAGGCCACGTGGACGGCGTTGGCCAGCGGCTCGGCCAGGGCTCCCAACCGCAATGGCATACCGAGCGGCAGGGCGAAGACGTTGTCCACCGGCGCGGTGACCAACTCGGCGAAGCCGCCGGGGTAATCGATGCCGATCAACTTGCGGCGCGTGCAGACGTTGGCGCGGCCGGCGCGGCAGGGGATGCAGCGTCCGCAGGAGAGCAACGGGTTGACCGTGACGTATTCGCCCTCAGCGAAGCCTTCCACATCGTCGCCGGTCGCCAGCACGGTGCCGGAGAACTCGTGGCCCATCACCAGCGGCGGCCGGCGGTTCGTGGAACGTCCCTCAAAACCGTGCAAATCGGAACCGCAGATCCCCGCGTAATGGACGCGGATCAGCAGTTCGTTCGGGCCGGGCGCCGGCGCCGGTACCTCCTGCACCTCCAGGCGATGAGTTCCCGTGTAGACAAGCGCCTGCATGCGACTGCTACCCGCCGTCGCCGACGCCCACCGACTACCGCCGCGCGCGATCTGTTCGCTAATCATCCCGCCATCTCCCCGGAGCTAGACCTCAGCACAACGTACCATGCGAGGGGATGAGGAGTGACGGGGATGAAGAGAACGGGAGAGAAGCATCACCCCGCACCGACCACGTCACCCCTCATCTCCGTATCTCCTCATTCCCTCATCCGTCCGCTGCTCGATTGGTATGCCCTGCACCGCCGTGACCTGCCCTGGCGGCAGGCTCCTGACCCCTACCGTGTGCTGGTCTCGGAGTTCATGTTGCAGCAGACGCAGGCAGAACGGGTGGCGCCGCGCTTTACAGCCTTTCTCGACCAGTTCCCTTCGTTTGCTGCCCTGGCCGCCGCGACGACGGCGGACGTGCTGCGGGCCTGGTCGGGGCTCGGCTACAACCAACGTGCGCTACGGCTCCAGGCAATCGCTCGCGAGGTGATGACCCAGCACGGTGGCGATTTACCGTCCGGCGTCGCCTCCCTCCAGCAACTGCCGGGCATCGGTCAATATACGGCCGCCGCTATTGCCTGCTTCGCCTTCGGCGCACAGGTGGCGACGGTCGACACCAACATCCGGCGAGTGCTGCGGCGCATCATCATTGGCGCCGAGGGAAGCAAGGCTCTAACGCCACGCGCCATCTGGGAACTGGCTGCTCAGGTATTGCCCGCAGGCCGTGCCGGTGACTGGAACCAGGCGCTCATGGACCTTGGCGCCACCATTTGCAGCGTGCGATCGCCGGCCTGTGCGCGTTGCCCCGTTGAGGCGGTCTGCCGCTATCGCCAGCAGGTCCGGGAGGCAGGCACTGCCGACGTGGCATCCCTACCGGCGCCGGCCCGTGCAACCGCGCGCTTCGTCGGCTCGACGCGCTACTACCGAGGTCGAGTGCTGCGTGTACTCACGGCCCTCGACCCCGGCCAGGACTTACCTTTACCCACCCTTGGCAAGCAGATCAAGGAAGATTACGCCGCCTACGACGCCGGCTGGCTGGAGGGGATACTCGACCGCCTGGAGCGGGACGGGCTCGTCGCACTCGAACGCGACGCGACTGAGATCAAGGCGCGCTTGCCCGAAGGCTAAGATGTCAACCCGGTGGCGAGCTGTGGGTCAGCGAGCTGTTTGATGGTGGCGGCGATCTGCTTGGCCGGCTGCGTGCCGTCCCACAGGTGCGCCATCTGCGCGTTGACGATCTGCGTGCTGATTGACGGCCAGTTGATGTTGACAGGATCAGCGACGACGTACTGCTGGCCATCCGGGAACGTCGTTGATCCCTTGGGCGGCTGGCTGGGTTCCAGAAACTGCGAGGAGTTGATCACCGATTTGCGCGAGGGTGTCGTGCCGCCGATCGCCACCTCATCGAACTCGGCCTGCTGACTGGCGATGAAGGTGATGAACTGCCAGGCCTGGTTGGCATACTTCGTTGCCGCCGCTGCGCCCCAGCCGGTGCCGCCGCCGCCCGTACCACGCCTGGGCGAGGCATCACCAATGGGTAACGCCGCGACATCCCAGGTGAAGCCCTTCACCTGGCGGTTGGTCTTGACAGCGCCCGGGTTGTCAATCACCATCGCGACCGTACCCGTAGAGAACGCCGGCTTCTTCTCCTTGGCAGTTGGCGCGACGTGATACTTGTACATCAGGTCCTGCATGAACTGTAAGCCGGCAACCCCGTTGTCGTCGGCCAGGGTGATTTGCGTCGATTCGCCATTGCTGTTGTTCTGCACGATTGTGGCCCCGTTGCTGTAGACGAAGCTCGCCCAGGGACGGAAACCGGTGTTGACCAGGCAGCCCCACTGCGTCGTCGTGCCGCCCTGGCTCGCCGTGAGCTGTTTGGCGGTGTCGATGAATTTGGTAAACGTCCAGGTCTTGTCGTCCCACTTTGTGGGAGGCAGGGCGACGCCCATCTTTTGAAACAGGTCGACGTTATAGAAGATGAACTGCGCGCCGTAATCGCGCGGCAGCGCGTAGAGCTTGCCTTGCCACTGGTAGAGGCCGATGGCCTGCGGCAGGAAATCGCTAAAGTCATACTTATCGCGGTCGGCGTAGCTGCTCAGGCTGAGCAAGAGGTTGTCCTTGACCGCCGCGTCGATCGGCGTGTTAGCTTGAAGGTAGCGGTAGACGTCGGGCGGCGTGCCGGCGGCGTAGGCGGCGGTCAGCTTGTCGTTGTAGTTGCTCACTATTGGCTGGTACTGCACGGTGACGCCGGCGTGCGTCTGCGGGAAGGTGTCCGCCCAATGCTGGGCCACCGTCGTGTAGGGTGCACCGATGTCGCACATGAAGACCAACTGAACAGTCCCCGGCGCCACACTCGTAGCAGCAGCCGGCTTCGTCGCCTGGCTCGTACTGGCGCTCCCGCTGGTCGCTGCGCGCTGCGCGGTTGCTGTTTGGGTCGCCGTCGTAGTCGCCGGACTGGAGGCGGAAGAGGTAGCAACAGTGGCCATGCCTCCACAGCCGGCGAGACCAACGGCAGGCAATGCCAGGCCCAGCGCGCCGATGCCGCGCAGGAGGTGGCGACGGGTGATAGCGGGCTGAAGCATGCGGCAACCTTTCTATTCCATACGCGTGGTTGGCGTTCGCGCAGGGGTTGGATCCCAACGAGACGCGTGGATCATTCGTCGGACGCAACAACAGCGCTCGTGCCTTCATCATGTTCTACACCACCGGCGCGCAGTCCGCAAGGTGGCACGCTGCCCCCCTCGCGGGTATACTGGCGCAATGGGCCGTTAGCTCAATTGGTAGAGCAGCTGACTCTTAATCAGCTGGTTCCGGGTCCGAGTCCCGGGCGGCTCACTCCGTACACGTACTTGCGCTTGCGCGTGCCGCTGACGTGGCTCGGCCCCTTCGCCCGGGATCGGCCGGCGCCCTTTGCTATTGGGCACGGAGCGCCGGCCGCCGCCGTTCATGGTCCGCTTCTGAGACGTTCTCCGTTTCGCCGCCACCGTCGACAACAATGCCCTGCGGACCTATTGGGCGCGGCCCAATGAGTTGATGGACTCTTTGGTGAGAGATTCCCAGCAACACTGCAGCGTCCCGGACACTCAGCCCGATGTGCCGAGTCAGCGTCCGAGCGGCCTGGGCGGTTGCCTCCTGTTTAAGGCGTTCGGCGGTCTCTGCTGACGCGCGGGCGACCGAAGCCAACCCAATCACGTCCCATCCCTCATCCGGCATCATAAAGGTCTCGTCAATTTCAGCGGTATCCGCGCTCTCAACCCAAAGACCCAGCGCATCCCGAAGATTGCGCCGTGCCTCGGCTAGGCTTCTCCCATAGGTATGGCAACCGGGAATCGCCGGGACATCGACCAGCCATTGGCCATCACTACTTTGAAACGTCGCCTCGTATCGTTTCGTGCTCATTGACGCCACTCCCTCCCGATGCACGGCGCAAGATCCCGCGCAATGGCCCCAAGTGTGCCCGCAGGAATCTGACGACCGGCGTGCACCGGAACCGTGGTGTAACAGTCGCCGCAGCGCACCTTGACGTGCGAACTGCGTTGGCTCACCACATCGCACCCTCTCGCCCGTAGTCGGCGTAGCACATCAGCGCCGGTCACACAAGGTCCCTGTCTACTAGCATAGACGGATCAGTATAGCGTACCGGCGTCTATGGCGTGGCAACGCAGACGAGCGCCAGATACCAGGGCCGCTACTACGACGGCCGGGCGCTGATCAGATTGGCAGCCAAACAGAAGCCCATCCGGGTACCCTTGGCCGAGTATGCGTATGTGCTGCAGGGCGGTGACGACGCTCGCAGGGTAGCGAAGGAGCAGCAACACCAGAGGCGCACCACAGCAGCCCAGCTTGACTAGCCCATTGTACTCGGGCCGGACAAGAGTCTGTTTGATGGAGTACTCCGGCTCGCAAAGGCCCGGGCGCTCGGGCGAAAGACGATCAAGGCGGTTCGGCTCCAGAGGCTGCCTAAGGGATATAGCCGCGCTGAAGTCACAAGGAGAACCGGGCGATGATCCCCGGCATCAACGTCCAGCTCCCGGTGCTCACCATGGCTGACGTGCCGGACCTCCGCCGATTCGCCGCTGGCGGGGCACGGCTGACAGCGGCAGTTGGCGACTCATAATCAGCTGGTTCCGGGTCCGAGTCCCGGGCGGCTCACTCAGTTTTCCTCTGGTAGAGCGGTATCCCCGAACACGTTCCCGGCGTCATGACCAACGTCTGGACACACATCGGCCTGTGGCGGGCGCTAACGCCCGTCTCTCGGGTTCGCTTGCCCAACGGCACGCGCCAGCGCCGTCGCGATGAATAAGTTGAGGCTCACGTCCTGCGTCTCCGCCGCCACGACGAGCGCCCGGTGCAGATCGCGCGGCACGCGCACCATGAACTTGCCCGTATAGTGGTGGTCGTCTGGACCCGGCTGTGGGATGGGAATACCATCCTCCAGGGCGACTTCGATCCAAAGGCGTTGCGCCTCCCGGATCATCGCCAATGCTTCCTCCACCGTCTCACCCTGACTCAGGCAGCCCGGAAGCTCCGGCATGCTGACCACCCACTCGCTGTCGTCGGGCGTCAGTTCGATCCGGTAGGGGAGCGCCAGGTAGCGCTCCACGTCATGGCGGGTCGGGGCCGTGGCGATCATCAGGCGTCTCCCTTTTCGAAATATGGTGTGACACACTATAGGATATGGCAACGTGCCGATTGCCTTGCTCTCCCCACTGCCCACGGGGTACAGTAAGGCGTTTTGATCGACCCGGCTGGGGAACTTCTGCCCACCGGTTTGTGACTACGCACGCCAGGAGCGCGTGATGCAGATCGTCCACGGCAGTTGGATCCCGGACGACGGCGGCGAGTTCGTCCGGCGCGGCGCCTTCTACCTTTGGGTGGAGACCGACGCCCCCGCGCTGCCTCGGCATGACCCCGGTGCGCCCCACCCGCGGCAGCTTGGCGACACGGCGCTGGCCGCCTTCCTGACGGAGAAGCTGGGCCTGGTGGAGACGCTCCCCGGCACGCTCCAGCGTGTACTGACCAACAAATACTTCCTGCTGCCCAGCGCCGATGGGAAGCCGCTGCCCTCCTACGAACTGCTGCACTATATTGAGGAGGACACGCTGGGCGAGACGGAACTAGTCCCCTGGCAGGTCTGCTGCTGCCCCGTTGCCACCCCCATCGCCACCTTGAACGACATTCACTTTCTCGCCGTGCAAGGCGCCGAGGACTTCCAGTTGGGTCGCGACTTCCTGTTCTGGCGCCAGTTCACGCAGGAACTCAAGGGCATACTCGTCCGGGACCAGTATATTCCAGCGATTACCTACCGCCAAAGCGCTGCGGCCGTCCCCAAACGCCGGAAGCGCCCAGTTGGGCCGACCGGCGAACTGTACTACGGCTGGCAATGGCGCTCCGAAGACTACGAAGCGACGATCGCCGCCTACGCCGCCGCCATGCCTGCCATCGCCGCCGCCGGCTCGGGGAGCGCGGAGCGCCGGCAGCTCTACGCGCGGGAGCCGCTGCTGCGCCACGCCGCCGAAGGCATCCTCCACGACACCGTCAGCGGGACACCCCGCGTCGCCCGCCTCGACCAGCAGATCGCCGGCTCCCTGCTCCAGCGCTGCCTGGCGCCGACTGGCGTAACCAGCGTGCCGCCGACGGCGCAGGAGTGGGAGGACTACCGGCACTGGGCGGCCTGGCGGCAGCGGCTGGCCGCCCGCCAGATCGAGGCCGGCTTTGTGCTCTGCTTCCGTTTGATTGCGGCGCCACCCGACGCCGCCGACGCCTGGCAGATGCAGTTCCTCGCCGCGTCCAGGCAGGATCCTTCGCTCAAGCTGAGCCTGGACGACTACTGGAGCATGGATGCCGCCAGCCGCGCCGGCCTGGAACGCCACTTCGGCGCCGACGTGCAGCAGCACCTCCTGCTGGCGCTGGGCGCCGCCGCCCGCATCTACCCCAAGATCTGGGATGGTCTGCGCAGCGCGCAGCCGGCCGGTTTCGCGCTCACGCTGGCGGAGGCCTTCGCCTTCCTGCGCGAGAGCGCCTGGGTGCTCCAGGATGCCGGTTTTGCCGTGCTGGTACCCTCCTGGTACACGCCGGAAGGCCGGCGGCGGGCCAAGGTGCGCCTGAAGACGGCACTGCGGCGCAGCGCTTCGGGAACGGCCACACCGCACAGCTACCTCAGCCTCGACAACGTCGTCGCCTACGAGTACCAGTTGGCCATCGGCGGTGAGCCGGTGAGCGAGGCGGAGTGGCAGCAACTGGTGGCGGCCAAGACGCCGCTGGTCCACTTCCGGGGCCAGTGGATGGAACTCGACCAGGAGAAGATGCAGCAGTTGCTCACCTTCTGGCAGTCCCGCCGGGAAGCGCAGCCGGAGCTGACCCTGCTCGACATGCTCCAGATTGCCGCCGACAGCGACGACGTGGAGTGGGAATATGATACGGCGTTGCAGGAGGTGCTGGAGCGCCTCGGCGACAAGAGCTGCATTGTGCCCGTGGCCGACCCGCCCAACCTGCACGGCGCCCTGCGCGACTACCAACGGCGCGGCGTGGCCTGGCTACAGTACCTGGAAGGACTGGGCCTGAACCCGTGCCTGGCCGATGACATGGGGCTCGGCAAGACCGTGCAGGTGATCGCCTGCCTGGCGAACGAGCAGGCGGCGGGCATCGTCACGGCGCCCACCTTGCTGATTGCGCCCACTTCCGTGCTCGGCAACTGGCGCAAGGAGATCGAGCGCTTTGCTCCCGACCTGCGCCCTCTGGTCCATCAAGGCAGCGGTCGCCTGAGCGAGGAGCGCGCCTTCCGGGAGGCCTGTGGCAACTGCGATCTCGTCATCACCTCCTTTGCTCTGGCCCGCCTGGACGAGAAGCTGTTGCGCAGCGTCAAGTGGCACCGCATTGTGGTGGACGAAGCCCAGAACATCAAGAACCCCAGGGCTGCCCAGACCCGCGCCATCGGGAAGCTGACGGCGCCGCACCGGCTGGCGCTCACCGGCACTCCCGTAGAGAACCGCCTGCGCGACCTCTGGTCGATCTTCCAGTTCCTCAATCCGGGCTACCTCGGCAAAGAGGCGCAGTTTCGCAAGCTATTCGAGTTGCCGATTCAAAAGGAGAACGACCCCGAACAGGCTGCCATCCTCAAGAAACTGGTCGAGCCCTTCATTCTGCGGCGGCTGAAGACCGACAAGCGGATCATCGACGACCTGCCGGAGAAGGTGGAGCAGAAGCTCTACTGCAACCTCACCCCGGAGCAAGCCTCCCTTTATGAGGCAGTCGTCAAGGATGTCGAGGAGCAGTTGGCGGAGGCTGACGGCATGGCCCGGCGCGGCCTGATCCTCGCCACCCTGATGCGGCTGAAGCAGGTCTGCAACCACCCGGCACAGTTCCTGCAGGACGGCAGCGAGTTCAGCGCCGAACGTTCCCACAAGCTGACGTTGCTGTCGGATATGGCGGCGGAAGCGCTGGCAGGTGGCGAGAGTTTGCTGATCTTCAGCCAGTTCACCGAGGTCGGCGCGGCGCTGGAGCGCTACCTGCGCCGCACGCTGCACTGCCCCATCTTCTACCTGCATGGCGGCACCAGCGCCGCCCGGCGCGACCAGTTGGTTACCCAGTTCCAGGACCCGGCGACGGAGCCGGCGGTGTTCATCCTCTCCCTGCGTGCCGGCGGCACCGGGCTCACCTTGACCAAGGCCTCGCGCGTGTTCCACTTCGACCGCTGGTGGAACCCGTCGGTGGAGGACCAGGCGACGGACCGCGCTTTCCGGATCGGCCAGCGCAAGAACGTCTTCGTCCACAAGTTCGTCGCCCTCGGCACGGTGGAGGAGCGCATTGACGCCATGATCGAGGACAAGAAGAAGCTGGCGTCGTCGATCGTCGGCAACGACGAATCCTGGCTGACTGAGCTGGACAACGCCAGCTTCAAGGAGTTGATCGCCTTGCGCCGGAGCGCCATCGTGGAGGCAGTAGCATGAGCGGCTTCAGTCGCACCTGGTGGGGGCAGCGTTTCACCGCCGCCCTGGAAGCCTTTACCGACCCGGCCCGGCTGGCTCGTGGCCGCCCCTACGCCAGCGGCGGCCGGGTGGAACACTACCAGGTCGAGGACGGGGCGGTGACGGCCACCGTGCGCGGCAGGATCAACCCCCACTACGGCGTCTACAAGGAGCCGCACTACCAGACACGCATCGCCCTCACTCACTTTTCCGAGCAGGAGTGGTCCAGGGCGATCGCCCAAATTGCCGGGCGGGCCGACCTGGTGATCAAGCTGCTGCAAAACGAGATGCCGGACAGTATCGACGACGCCTTCGCCGGCCTGGGCCTGCACCTCTTGCCGCAAGGCCGCTCCGACTTCAAGACGAACTGCTCCTGTCCAGACTCGTCCAACCCCTGCAAGCATGTGGCGGGCGTCTACTATTTGCTGGCCGCCGACCTGGATCACGACCCCTTCCTGCTGTTCGAGCTGCGCGGCCTCGCCCGCGAGCGTCTGCGCGCGGAGCTGGAGCAGACGCCGCTCGGTCACACGCTCGCCACCGAGCTGCTGCCACGCGAGCAGCCGCTCCTCCCGGCAACCTCCTATTTCACGCCGCTGGAGGACGAACCAATGGCCGCGCTGCCCGACCACAAGGAGTTCTGGGCCGGCAACCGCCCGCTGCCGGCGCTGTCAGCAACGGCGGCGTCCGCCGTTCCCGCCCTCGTGGTCAAGACGCAAGGCGACGATCCGCCCTTCTGGCATCAGGAAGCATCCTTCATCGCCACCATGGAGGAGCTGTACGAACGCGTCCGCACCAAGAGCCCGAACATGCGCTGAGCACGCAAGGCGTTTTGTGGCCGGGGAGATGCCCTCTTCCGGCGCGCTGCGCTTGCCGAGTTTCTCCCCAAGGTGTAGCGTCTGGGAGAAACCGCGATGCCGATGGGAGGACGGTGGCCGGGCTGGAGGCAAGCAAAGGCGAGTTGCTGGCCGGCTTCCTCATTTCAGTCGAGCAGTTCACGGCGGAATTAGGCGTCCCTGCGTTCCAGGAGCAACTGCTCGATACGCTCTAACACTACAGCCTCACTTCCCAAGGCCCCCTCTGGAGGGCGCTGGCGAGTACCACCACTGCGGGGATTATGATGACCGGGACACCTACGATCTCCTAGATGACACCAATGAACGAACCCTCCGCGAGTTAATCAGGCGCCACGACGGTGAACGCCTGGAAATCACCATCCGGGTCCTCGGCAAGCCTAGGACGCGCCGTGACTGGCTGCGGAAACGCAGCGCCAAGGTTGTCACGATGCTATTTCCTTCCCCGCCCTATTCATTTCTACACTATTTTCGGGGTCTCCGTGTCTCACCCTGTATTGACAGATAGGGTGATGTGCTACGCTGCGCGCTGGCGGTGCAGATGGAGCACCAGGCGGTCACGAGCAGCAACGTGGCTGATGGCGATTCTGAACAATCTCGTGTATGATGCCTCCGTCAGTATTTGATAATACTCCTCGCGTCACACAAGGAGGCATCCATTGGCAGTCTTCACCGTCACGACGACACCCTGCCAGGGGGCCTTCGCCGCGAACTAAAACACACGTACGGAAACCCAGAATATAGAATATTGATGTAGGAACGAGCAGTTCCGAACCCTTTCTCCGTTCTGGATTCCTCTCCCGTCCCCGTTCCGTTCGTCCCTGAAGCGCACCCCCTGCGCCGGCTCATTCCCATTGCGGATAACGATGAAGGACGTAACGGTTGCTTGATTCATCTCTTACCGCCTACCGGCGGCTGCTCCTGCGCTACCTCCGGCCGCTCTGGCCAGGGTTGCTTTTGCTTGCTCTTTTGCTGGTCGCCAACGTCGGCCTCCAGCTCCTGAATCCCTGGATCGCCAAGTCATTCATCGACGGGGCCCAGGCCGGCGTCCCGGTCGAGGCGCTCACGGCGACGGCCATCGAGTTCCTGGCGGTCGCGCTGCTGATCCAGGGCGTCTCGGTCGCGGAAGGATATGTCGCCGAGAACGTCGGCTGGCTCGCAACGAACGCCCTCCGGGCCGACCTGACCGAGCATTGCCTCGAGCTCGACCTTGGCTTTCATCAGACTCACCAACCCGGCGAGCTGATCGAGCGGGTCGACGGCGACGTGTCGGCGCTCTCCAATTTCTTCGCCAGCTTCGTCGTTGAGATCGTCGGCAACGGGGTGCTGCTCGTCGGCATTCTGACTTTGCTGTTTCGGGTGGACTGGCGACTTGGACTGCTGTTGACCGCGGTTTGCGTCGTGGCCGGCGGATGGATGACGGCCACGTCCGGCATCGGCACGCGCTTCGTTGGGCTGCGCCGCGGCGCCAGCGCCGAGGTCTTCGCGGCGCTGGAAGAACAGCTCGGCGGACTGGCGGACATTCAAGGCAATGGCGCCCAATCCTACATGCTCAACCGCTGGCAAAGCCAACTGCGCAGCCTCGTCGAGCGGGCCAGCAAGTCAACCCTGATTGGCGGCGCCGTCACCAGCCCCGGGCTGCTCGTGCTCGGCATCGGGTCGATCGCCGTCTTCGGGCTGGCAGCGCTGCTCCATCAGGCGGGGATCGTCTCCCTCGGCACGGTGTTCCTGGCGTTTCAATACACCGCGCTGCTCCAGGCGCCTCTTGACCGCCTCACCCGGCAGGTGCGCGACCTCCAAACTGCCGCGGCGAGCATCCAACGGATCGCCTGGCTCACGACAACTCCTCGGACGATCGCAGACGGTCACGGCGTCGAGCTTCCCGCCGGTCCGCTTGCCGTCGAGTTTCGCGATGTCTCCTTCGGGTATGACGAGACCTCGCGGGCGCTGCGCGATGTGACGTTTCGCTTGCCGGCCGGGCGGGTGCTCGGCGTCGTCGGTCGAACCGGGTCCGGCAAGTCGACGCTGATGCGGCTGGCAGCGCGCCTGTACGACCCCACCGAAGGTGAGGTTCGCCTGGGTGGGGAGGGCGCCCTCTGGGCTCTTCGTGATACCCGCCTGGCCGATCTGCGGCGCCACGTCGGGGTCGTGACCCAGGACGTGCAGCTCTTTCGCGCCAGCGTCCGGGACAATGTGACGCTCTTCGATCCGAGTCTGGACGACGCCAGGATTCAGAGCGCACTCCACGACCTCGGCCTGGGCGACTGGTTCCGCGCGTTGCCACGCGGGCTGGATACCGAGCTCGCGCCCAACAGCGTGTCCGCCGGTGAGGCCCAACTCCTCGCCTTCACGCGGGTCTTTCTCCAGGACCCGGGTTTGGTCGTCCTCGACGAAGCCTCGTCGCGGCTCGATCTGGCGACCGAGCGCGCGATCGAACACGCCGTCCAACGGTTGTTCGTCGGCCGGACAGTGATCGTGATCGCGCATCGGCTGGAGACGCTTCGGCAGGCCGACGACATCATGGTGCTCGCCGATGGTCAAATCGTCGAATACGGCCGCCGCGACTGGCTCGTTGCCGACGAAACTTCACGTTTCGCCCAGCTTCTCCAGGCCGGCAGCGCAGAGGCGCTTGTATGAAGACCTGGCAGATCGTGCTGCAACTCATGCGCTGGCGCCCGGTCGTCTACGGGTGCATGCTCCTCCTCAGCGTGATCGAAATTGTCCTGCCGCTCGTCAGCGGCGTGCTGATGCAGCATTTCTTCGACGCGCTCGGCGGAACCGGGTCGGCTGGCCTCGGACTGCGGGACGCTCTGGCGCTCCTCGTGGCGCTCGAGGTCGGCAAAGTGTGTACCGGAGAGACCCTCTCCCTGAGCCTGGTCAGCTTTTACTACTCCGGCTACGCTCTGCTTCGGCGCAATCTGCTGCGCCAACTGCTGACCGGCTACAGCGCTGCTCGGTTGCCGGCTTCGCCCAGCGAGGCGGTCAGCCGGTTTCGCGACGATGTCGAGGACATCGTGCAGTCGACGGACGCCTGGAACGACCTGGTCGGCCGGATCATCTTCGCCAGCGCAGCCCTCGCCATCATGCTCCGCATCGATGCGGTCGTGACAGTCGTCATCTTCGTGCCGCTGGCGATCATCGTGCCGATCATTCAGCGGCTCGGCCACCGGCTGGCGGCTCGCCGACGCGTCAGTCGCGACGCTTTAGGCCGGGTGATTGGCTTTCTGGGGGAATCATTCGGCGCGGTGCTGGCGATCAAGGTCGCCGGGGCCGGGCCACACGTCGTCCAGCGGTTTCGAGCGCTCAACGAGGTGCGCCGCCAAACCGCGCTGCGCGATCACCTGTTCCAGGGCGCGCTCGATTCGCTCAGGTCGGGGGTCGTCAGCGTCGGCGCCGGGGTCGTGCTCCTGCTGGCCGCCCGCGCGATGCGCGCCGGGACCTTCACCGTCGGCGATTTTGCGCTGTTCGTCACCTACCTCGCCCAGCTTACCTATTTTCCCGAAGAGATCGCCCGGTTGCTGACCGAATACAAGTTGGCCGACGTGTCGGTGGAGCGGCTCAGCGAGTTGCTCGGTGGGGCGTCGCGCACGACGCTGGTTGACCGAACGCCGCCCTTCCTTGGGCGAAGGGCGAAAGTCGGCGCAGCGATCGAAGCAGGCGGACCGTCGATGCGCAACGGAAAGGTTGCCGTCGACGAGCAGAGCAGCGACGACCTGCTGGTCGCCGAAGGTCTCACCTGTGCGTTTGCCGGATCGGATCGGGGAATCCACTGCATTGACCTGACGATTCGGCGCGGCTCGTTCACCGTCGTGACCGGGAGGATCGGCTCGGGCAAGACCTTGCTCCTGGAAGGGTTGATCGGCCTGCGGCCGCTGCAGGGCGGCCAGCTTCGCTGGAAGGGCGAGCGAGTCACTGATCCTCGGGTACCCTATCTGTCATGCTGAGGGTGTTGCGGGCTGGGGAGAGGACTTCGG
>DAIMXP010000072.1:0-35671 GCA_036734945.1 Chloroflexota bacterium | reverse complement strand
GAACCCTACCGCTACCTTGCCCATTTGTCAAAGTTATTTCGTGACGGGTCCTAACAGGGGACGCCGAGACACCCGAACCGTTGCCGGACCTGGCTCTTCACCTTGTTGCGACCGCTAGGCGGCGCGCTTTGGAAAACGTTCTCGCCGAGGCGCAGCGATGAGTGTAAGTCCAAGTCAAGCTGCCGCCTGGGGCAGCTTGTGGCAAGACCTGCTCCCCGCCGCTGCTGCTCGCCGCGCCCAGGAGGCGCAACCACAACCCGATCGAGCGCCGACATTGTGCCGGCGCGTAGAAGACGTGACCGTCCGCACCTGCCCTCAGAAAGCTAGCGGACGGCCCGGAGGAGAGGCTCTACATGAACCCCAGAACTATAGTACCCGAAGCCGCGCGGCGACGCTATAACGCGGCTCCGGTGCTGTGTATGGCCTTCGTCCGCGTCGACGCTGGCGGCCGCGTCGAACTGCTGCGGCCGGCGCTCAGCGAACGCGAGTGGCAGGCAGGCAGCGACGAAGCGCGGAGGCTCCTTGCGGCGCTGCGCCAGATGCCGCTGCGCCGATGCGTCGCGAGCCGGGAGGTGCGACGATGAGCGACCGTGCCGACCTGAAACAGGCCATCCTCAACGATCTTCCGCACCTGTGGCAGCCGGGGAACGTGCGAGAGGTACGCATCCTCAGCGCAGCCGGCCGCAGCAATCGCACGGATAGTGGTTACTTCGACGATCCCGAAAAGCTGGCCGCAGCCTTAGCGAGCGGCCCGTACCTCGCGTCGAACTGCTACCTCACCATCAACCCGGTCGATCCGGTGCTACTGGCCCGCTCCTGCAACCGATTCACGGCCTACGCCAAACAAACGACCAGCGATAAGGATGTGCTCGCCCGCCGATTCTTACCCATGGACTTTGACGCCCAGCGCCCCGCTGGAGTCAGCAGTACCGACGCCGAGCACGAAGCGGCACTGCAAGCAGCCCGCGACGTACGCGACTGGCTGCGCGGGAAGGGCTGGCCGGAACCGATTTATGCCGACAGTGGGAATGGCGCGCACCTGCTGTACGCCGTCGATCTTCCGAATGACGACACCAGCAAAGCACTGATTCAACAGTGCCTCGGGGCCGTCGCCGCCTGGCTATCCGCGCCTGGCGTGGTGTTCGACACCTCGGTGTTCAATGCAGCGCGCATCTGGAAGTTGTACGGCACGACAGCCCGCAAGGGCGACGACATGCCCGAACGTCCGCATCGGCAGAGCAAAGTATTGGAGGCAGGCGATGCCGCTTACGATCCTTCCCGTTGACCAACTGACGGCGCTGGCTGCGACCGCGCCGAAGATCGAGCAGGAACCGCCGTTCCGGCGCACGGCGGACTCGCACGGATTCGATATCGTCAAGTGGCTTGCGGACCACGGCCTGAGCGTCAAGTACGCCGGCCCCTACGATGGCGGCCGGAAATGGGTACTGGAAACTTGTCCCTTCGACACGGCGCACGGGCAGGACAGCGCCGTCTTTGAGAAGGCGGACGGCCGGCTGGGCTTTCATTGCCTGCACAACGGCTGCAGTGGTCGCAACTGGCACGACCTCCGCGAACTCTTCGAGCCGAAGGCAGCGCGGAGCAAGGGGCAACAGTCACGCCCCCAGGCGTCGATCGCTACAGAAGGGGAGACGGGTAGTGCCTCCCGTCCCAGCATCGACGTAGATGAGCAGGACTTGCCGATCATCCGCGCCCAAGCCTGGGATGCGCTTATGGCAGCGAATACTCCAATCCCCCGCCTGTTCCGCCACGGCGGCATTATTGCTCGACTGACGCGGGACGATCAGGGTACGCCAGGACTTAGCGCCCTCGACGTGCCGGGAGTTATACACGAGATGAGCAACGCGGCGCTATGGGTGAAGATCGTGCGCTCCAAAGGGGAGGGCGAGATCGAGGTACCGCAACACCCGCCGGAGATCGTCGCACGCGACTTGAGGGCGGATCCTAACCCGCCGTTGCCGGTTGTCACCCGCATCGTGCAGGCGCCGGCGTTCGCGCCGAACGGCTCCCTCAGCCTGACGCCGGGCTACCACGCCGGCAGCCGGACGTATTTCGACGCACCGGATGGCTTCACGTTGCCCGAGGTGCCGGAGCTTCCGACCAAGGCGGATATCGAAGCGGCCCGCGCACTAATCGTTGATGAGCTACTCGGTGACTTCCCATTTTCCGAACAGGCAGACCGGGCGAACGCCGTCGCTATGCTGCTGCTGCCCTTCATGCGCGACTTGATCCCCGGGCCGACGCCATTGCACTTGGTGGAAGCGCCATCCCCCGGTAGCGGCAAGGGCTTGCTGGTGGACGTAGCGGTTCGCATCGCCACCGGGCGGGACCCCGCGCTGATGTCCCCGCCGACCGACGACGCGGATTGGCGCAAAAAAATCACGTCCCACCTGCGAAACGCGCCCAGCGCCATCCTGATCGATAACATCTCACGGACGCTCGACTCCGATGCACTGGCAACCGTATTGACCTCACTTACCTGGCAAGATCGGCTACTCGGAACCAATGACGAAATCCGGTTGCCTGTTCGGTGCGTCTGGATCGCCACGGGCAACAATCCAACGGTTTCCACTGACATGCTTCGGCGCATCGCCCGGATTCGGATCCACCCACCGGTGGACCGTCCCTGGGAGCGCGAGTCAAAAGAGTTTCGCCACCCAAAATTGAGTGCCTGGGCGGTGGAGCATCGGGCCGCATTACTCCACGCCTGCTTGACGTTGGGCCAGGCCTGGATCGCGGCGGGCAAGCCGATGGCGGACCTTACCATCGGCAGTTATGAACAGTGGGCGGCCGTAATGGGCGGCATCCTCGACGTGGCCGGTATCCCGGGCTTCATGGCGAATCGCCTCGAATTCTATGAGCAGGCAGATGTTGAGGGCACCGTCTGGCGCGCCTTTGTGGCAGCCTGGTGGGAGGGGCATCAAGCCGTACCAGTCGGCGTGGCTGCCCTGCTGCCAATTGCCGAAGCGACTGAGGGCTTCGACCTTGGCAAAAGCGACCTCATCCGCGCACAGCGCACAGTGCTCGGGAGGCGACTTGCCAAATATCGCGACCGCGTGCTGGGCGAGTACCGCATCGTCAGTGCGGGAATCGTCCACAAGACGGCAACCTGGCAGCTCTTGCCGACGACCAGCAAGTCGACACCGAAAGAGGAGGCGGCGGCCAAAAAGGGGGAGATGGGGGAGATAGGGGGAGATATTTACACCCTCCTACGTGCGCAAGATGATGAGAGCTCTAACGCGCGCACGCATGTGCGCGCATGCGTTAGGGAACCCCATACGCCCCGGCCCGACCCCGGTGTAAATATCTCCCCCTATCTCCCCCATCTCCCCCCTTGCCCGAAGTGCGGCCAACTGCTGAGTGAGCCGTTTCACTCAGTCGGCTACGGCGCCGCGCCCGGTGCGTGGTGTGGGCACTGTGAGACAACGGTCTGGCAGTTAGAGAACGAAAGAACAAGCGCATGATCACGACGACTGACCTAGCGACCTTGGGAGCTGACTTCCGCAACGTGGCGGCCCGCCTGGCCGGATTGGACACGCCCAGGGGCCGGGTTGACTTCGACGCCCGCGACATCATCGCCACGGTCTATGACGGAGCCTACGGCCCGGCCGGCCTGGTGTTGGCAATCAACGGCAGCCCGCCGCGCGGAACCTTCCTGGTACCTCGTGAGGCGATCGGCGGCGCCGATTGGGCCACCGTGGTGTACCTGGACGCGGCGATGAACACGCGCAGGTTGTCCTGCAACCGCCTGGCCGCCGACTACGCCATCGTCACTCGCTATGCCCGCGCTGTGTGGCGCGCGAAGGGCGAGCGCGTAGAGGGAACAAAGGAGGACTACGATGATTGACCGCTGCCCAACCTGCAACCGACCGCTGCGAGCCTGGCATTCGTCCTGTGTGCGACCCGGCTGGGAACGTCGGCAGTGTGTGGCCGGACACGTGGAGTGGCGACCGGCCAATACCGTAAGGGAGGAATGTCCGTCGTGAACGCTACCCGGCAGCCATCATTGTTCGACGCCGCGCCATCCGCCCCGGCTGCACCGCCGCCGCCAGTACCGCCGGCAGCACGGCAGGACGTGCGCCTACCACCGTGGCGACGGCAGCGGCCGGCGGTGTACCTGATCTTCACCGGCGAATCGTGGCCGGCAATGCGACAGGCGGACAGAGCATGAACCCGCTTGCGCGCATCTTCAGTGTCTTCCGGCGACATCGCCCGCAGGATGCGCCCGACCTGACCGTCCCGTGGGCATGGTCGAGCGCAAAGCGCGTCCTGCATCATCCCGAATGCCCGTGTGCGCAGAACATCTTGCGCCAAAACTTGCGCTATAGCGGGTATCCGGCAGACGTTCTGGCGTCATGCCGTCGCGGGTGCCGCGTCTGCGGTGCAAAAATGCCTGCCGATGCGCCACGCCGTGCCGCATTGCCGCCACGTGATGCCGACTTTC
Source organism: Chloroflexota bacterium (assembly GCA_036734945.1). Classification (GTDB taxonomy): domain Bacteria; phylum Chloroflexota; class UBA4733; order UBA4733; family UBA4733; genus UBA4733. The sequence continues at coordinate 31,209 of DAIMXP010000072.1, read as the reverse complement.
AGATCACCGGTACCTTCCCCACGACGTGGGGGGACCGGATATGAGGCGTTTAGCCGTGTCGTATCGACCGTTGCGCGTCATGGGGTGGCCGAAAAGTGGCCGCTGTGAACCATTGGGCGCCATGGAGCGACCATTGTGCGCCATGAGTGGCCCGGAGTGGCCACGGAGCGGCCCGGAGTGGGCGAAAAGTGGCTGCGAGCGGCCCGGAGTGGGCGGGAAGTGCCCGCTGTGCGCCATGGAGTGCCCGCTGTGGACCGCTGGAGTAAATCTATGCGCCAGTATTTTACACAGGGTAAACTTTACGGAGCACGGGGCAACCGCTAGTGCATTGAAGCCGCCATTGCTGGCGGCTAACGGAATTGGAGACACACGGGGGCATCTTTAGCAGCTCAAAGCCGGCGGAATGCATTGCAGGCTGGCAGCAACGGCGATTTATGAAAGTGGAGGAACCCAATGACAATCTTTAGCAGACCGAAGCCGGCAGCAACGGCGTTTTATGGATTGGAGGATCACAATGGGAATCTTTAGCGGTCCGAAGCCGGCGGTAGTAGTGCGGCCGATGCCACCGAAGCGCCATCGCGCGACCAAAACGGAAATGGCAGCGCGCTTGAGGGATGAGTTAGAGGTGGGGAAAGCGCGCCTGACGTTGCAAAGGCAGCGAGAAGAGCGCGAATATTTGGATTACCTGCGGGAGAACGACCTCACGCGTTATCGAGCGATGATCGAGCGTCGCATGGGCCTGGCGGCGACGGAGGAACCGTCGAATGCTGGCATCCTGGACGTGTTCAAATCGTTGGCCGGAAACCCGGCGATCCTGCAAGGCATTTTGGGCATGATGGGCCTGACCGGTCTGCCCGGTGCTGTGCAGCAGACGCAGCCGCCGGCCCTGACCACCGCATCGGCGCCACCGACGCCTGCCGCGCCACCACAACCGGCTGCAGCTCCGGTACCGCTAACGCCACAGCCGGCCCCGGCAATGCATCCCGACAGCGAGATGCTGATCGGGATGGTGAAAGGCAAGACGGCCGGCGAACTGGCAGCATGGCTGATTGGCGTACCGTTGCCCATCGCACGACAGATCGTGCAGGCGCTCGGCACGGCCACCGACGCACAACTACCGTTGCTCTGGCAGCAGGTAGAAGGCCAAAGCCCGAGCCTCACCGGCTTCGTGCGCTGGTTCCAGGCGCAGGACATCTACATGGCCACCGTCAGCGCTGTTCGGACTCAGCTAGCCGCCCAGGCCGCTATCAAGGCAACGGAGAGTTAACAATGCGCGCCAGTCGTCCCCCCGTCCCCCCTGGTCGCGTTGAGTGCGTGCGGTGTGACAGCCTCACGCCGACCGGTGTTGCCGTTGCTATCTGCCCGGATTGCTACGACCGGTTCCTCCGTGCCGAGGCGACAATCGAGCAGGCGAGAGAGCGGCGACGGGCGGCGCTGGCGGGAGCCTCGACGGTGCGGTACGTGACGCCCCTGGAGGCGGCGCGCGTGCTCGGATGCACTGCCCGGCGTGTGCGCCAGTTGGCCCAGTGCGGCAAGCTGCCCGTGCGGCGCGTCCTGAGCCGCGTATGGGTCAGCGAGGACGCGGTACGATCCTTGATCCGCGAGTCCGGCCCGGCGGCCTGACCCCCTTCCGCCGCTTCCGTTCCTACCATCTGTTCCGTTCTGCTTGCCGGTGTCTGCCCCTAGCCGGATGCTGCCCCAGTGACGTATTTACTCGATGAAAGGATGCCACCAATGGCCGCTGACCTAATCCTGCACGAACACCGCAAGTGCCCCGACATTTTCTGTGACCCCGATGACGAGAAAATCGGGCGCTTGAAGCCGGAGTCAACCGTTGCGCTCCGGCGAACGGCAGACCTCTTGCGCGTGCCGCCGGAAGACCTCCAGGAACTGACCGACTCCGGCGCGCTGCCCACAACCACCGACACCCAGGGCCGGGATGCCGTCAGGGCAAGCGACCTCCAGCGCTTTCACGCGGAGCTGCGCCCCGTCGCCTTCACCGAATCGGTGGATGCCGACGAAGACGAAGATGCCGATGACGGCGACTACGACGAAGAGGAGGACGCCGAAGCCGTCCCCGTTGCGCCCGTTCCCGCACGGCTGCGGCGCTCGAAGGTCGCCCCGGTGGCCGTCGCGGCTGGTGATGCGCCAGTCGCCAGTGCAGCGGCTCCGGCTGCCCCGGTTGCGGTGGGCGACGCCCCAGCCGTCCTGCCTGACGCTACCGCCACCCGCACCAACCCCGCCGTCGAACCAAGCGATGCCGAGCCGGAAGCCGGTTGGGTGCGGCTGCGATTGAGTGACCTGGCCGCGCTGCTCCGTGGCACCGCTGGGAGCGACACGGGCCGGTAGGCGGTGCGCGCCGTCAACCGGCCGGCGCCAACGTTCGCGCCGCCGGATCCCGCGCCGTCGCTGGGCGAGCAGATCGCCGTGAGTGCCGGCGTGTCCCTGGCGTTGTGGCTCGTGTGGCGGGCGCTCCGGCCCGTGCCGAGCGTGGATGCCGTGGCGTTACTCCAGCCCGCCGGCCAACGTGGCAGCTTTGGCGGCTTGTGATGCGCCATCGCCTGCACTACGCCGACCGCCCAGCCGCCTTGCGCTGTCGGCAACGGCTCAACGTTCGGCCCGGTGGCCGGCGTGGTGAAGGCGACGGCGAGGAATTGGAAGACCTCGTTGGCGGTCCGCCGTCCGCTACTCAGCAGGAAGTGGGAAACGATGCGAGCGATTAAGTACCGGCGCCCGACCCGGCGCAACCCGGCGAAGCGGCCGGCGCCGTCGCATGACCTGTTTGGGGAACGCAGCCATGCGCTGTCGCTCTTTGGCGAGAAGCGGTACCAGGCTGTGCCGAAGCCGGCAGCGAAACGGGGCAAGCCGGCCAACGCTCAACAGGGAGCGTTGGCGTTCGCTCGCGGGCTGTTCGATTAGGGAGTACCGGCTATGGTCCGCGCCGTCAATCGCACCCGACGCAACCCCGACACGCCCCAGCTTGGCGCTGCTTATGGCCGGGCGTTCGGCAATGCCATCAAGGCCAGCGGTAGAGGCGACGCCAAGGCGGAACGGCGCTGGGAGCAGTCCGCTCGCACGATCGAGCAGTACATCGACGCGCCGGACCCCACACCTTCCGGCTTTGTGACCTTCCGCGACAGGTTTGGGAATGTCCGCCATCGCCCGATTCGCTACTCCCTGGAGAGCGCCAACGCCTACGACCCACAGGAGGACCGGCGCTACCAGGAGCGGGAAGCGCGTTATCGGCAAGCGGACCGATACGACGAAGTGGCAAAGAATACGCCGGCCGCACTGTTGGGCGGCAGCGCGCAATTCCGGCTGGGCAAGCGTGTCGCTGGCGTCAACAAGCGATACGCAAAGGCAGCCGCTACCCGGGCCGCCATCAAGGCGGGCACGAAGGTATCGAAGCCGCGTGGGACGGCAACGCAACGGGAGCGGATAGCCGCAAACAAGCGGGTGCGGGAGAGCAAGGCCCGCTCGAAGGCTGGACGGTGACGATGACGCGCCAGACCACGCCCCGCCAGGTGGCTTACCACGAAGCCGGCCATGTCGTCGCCTTCGCCCATGCCGGACTCCCCATCCCGACCGCATCCGTTGAGAACGGCGTCGGCGACGATCCGCGCAACCTGGGCGGCATCGAAACCGGGCCAGGACGATGCCGACGCCGAGCCTACTGCACTGCGCAGATGGCAGGGATGGTGGGGGGACGCATCGGTACCGGTGCCAGGCGCTACAACTGGGGTGGCGCGTCGGGCGACCTGGAAGCGCTGCACGAAGCCGGGTACACCAAGCGCTGGGCGCGGAAGGGCATCCACGGTGCGCAATGGCTCCTGCGTCGGCCCAGGCAGCGGAGGCAACTGCACGCAATCGCGGCCGCGTTAGTCCAGTGCCGTCGCCTGGAGCAAGACGAGATTACCGCCATTCTGCGCAGCGCCGGCAGGAAGCCGTCCAGGACTGCCCAGGACGGCCCAGGACGGGCGATAGGCAATAAAAGGGTCAATGATGCGGGCAGAGCCGGTGAGGCGATTGTGGACGCAAAGAAGCCCGTGAGGAAGGCCGTAATTCATCCCTTTAGGATGAATGCTAAGAATCGTTTGCATTCATCGGAAGGACAGGCATGAGCGCCGAGATTGTGCCCTATGCGGAGTCGGTAGACCGCTCCCCCGTGGCCGTCTGTGTGCCACAACAGGCAGCGAACGACGGAGAGGTGCTGCGGTTCTGGCTGGCTGGCCGACCGGTGCGAACGGTGCGAGAGTACCAGCGTGAGGCGGTAGCCTTCCTGCAGTTCACCGGCAAGCCGCTGCAGCAGATCACGTTGGGCGACGTGGTGGGCTACCTGGGGACGCGGATCGGGTTCGCGCCGGCAACGCAGGCGCGAACGTTGAACGTGCTCAAAAGCCTGTTCACGTTCGCCTGTCGCATCGGGTATTGCCGTTTCAACGTCGCCGCTACGATGAAGCAGCCGGCCATTCGGGCGACGTTGGCCGAGCGCATATTGCCCGAGGCGGCCGTCCACCGAATCATCGCCCTGGAGCAGGACACACGCAACCATTGCATCCTGCGGCTGTTCTATGCGTCCGGCGTGCGGGTGGCGGAACTGCTGGCCCTGCGCTGGCGGGACTGCCAGGCCCGGGAGAATGGCGGACAGATCACAGTGTACGGCAAGGGCGGCAAGACACGCGCCGTGGTACTGCCGGTCGGCCCCTGGCAAGAGCTGGTAAGCCTCCGCAGTGGCGCGGACCTGGACGGGCCGGTATTCGTGTCTACCAGGACGGGCGGGCATCTGTCCCAACCGCAAGCGTGGCGGATCGTCCGCAAGGCAGCACGACGCGCCGGCATCGTCCTACCGGTATCACCCCACTGGATGCGCCATGCCCATGCAAGCCACGCGCTAGACCGAGGCGCGCCGATCAGCCTGGTACAGGCAACCCTGGGGCATTCGTCGATCAGCACGACCGGAAGGTATCTGCACGCCCGCCCGACAGAAAGCAGCGGGAAGTACCTGGCCGTGTGACGTGCGGCACATCCTGCCCACACGCTGCAAGGATGCCTCCCTGACGGGCTAAAACGCCCCGTGGCGGCCCGATAGCGCCGCAGGGGATAGATTGCACGTCTACCAGGAGAGCGGCGCAGGAATGGCCTAGAATCGCACGCTAGAGTGCCTACACGGCGTTGGAGCCTGCAAGACAGCCATCGGGGCGAAGACAACAAAGAGGCCGGGTGAGGGAATGATCCCTCACCCGGCCCCGTGCCGACGTTGCTGCTATTCCCTAGTTGACGCCCGCTTCAGTGCCGCAGTGGCTGTAGCGACAGCGGCATCGATGCGCTCCTGAGACGGCGGAACGGGCACGTAGGCCCCCGTTCCGCCGCCGACGTTCCGCGTCTCCGGCTCGTAGCGCGTGGTACCGGTAACGAGCGTTTCCCACACCTGCCCTCGCCCGGACAGCCGGCGGGCATAGGCGATAACGTGGACGCCTTCCGTTTGCGCGCCGAAGCCGACTCCGCCGCGCACCGACTGGTTGTGGAATATCCCCACCCAAACGTGGGCGGGGATATCCTCCCGCTCTCGGGCAATGCCGGCCGATTTGATCGCGCGGTACTGGCGGTCGGTCTCGTCGTCCTGGTGAATTACCTGGATTTCGGTCGTGTCGCCGTCCACTGCCGTTCCTCTCTCACTGCCGATCAGGGGCCGGCACACTCGCCGGCCCCCAGGTGGTTGCTACGCGCCAGCCGGTGCGAACGCGCGATCGTGCAGCGCACGGAGCCGCTTGACGCTGACACGGGTGTAGACCCGCGTCGTCATGGGCGACTCGTGGCCCATCAAGTCTTGTACTCCTCCGAGGTCGCCGGTTGCCTCATACGTCCGCGTGGCGAACCAGGCCCGGAACCGATGCGGCGTGACCCGCGAATCGAGCTGGCCCGTCTCACACGCCAGCGCGGCAACGATCTTCCGCACGCTCTTGGTGCTCAAGGCCAGAATCGCCAACACCTGCGTGTGGCCGTGGCTGGCGAAGACCGGCTGCGTATCGGTGGCTGCTGTCGAGCGGATGGCATCATCCCGCGCGGTGAGATAGGCGGCGATGGCACTCCATGCGTCCTGGCTGAACAAGGCTGCTCGGGACTTCTCGCCTTTGCCCGTCACGATTGCCCCCCGTTGCGCCGGGAGCAGGTCGCCACGGCGCAAGCCGCAGAGTTCAGCAACGCGCATCCCGGAGGACGCGAAGGCTTGCACAATGGCGATGTTGCGCAGTCGGCACACGCGCTGCAAGGCGGTGCGCCCCTCCGGGTGGGCGTGGGCAGCGGCGAGGATTGCCGCCACGGCCGCATCGTCGGGCACGCGCGGATATCCCCGTACTGCCCGGCCCCTGATCGGCTTCAAGCGTTCGGCCATAACGTTGGTCGCTAGGTCCTGCCCTCGATACCCTTCCCGCTGCAGGAAGGCATAGAAGCGCGACAGTGCCGTCGTGTACGACTGCATCGCCGCGCGCGACAGCTTCGGCGTCTGCTCCGTCAAGGAACGGGAGAAGTCAACGACATGGTTGGGTGTCAATGCCGCCACCGTCGCCGGGCGATCCTCCAGTGGGAAGGCCGTCAGGAAGGCCAGAAACCGGCGCAACGCGGCCCGGTACGAGGTCATCGTAAAGTGACTTTTTCCGGCCTTCAGATCCCGCACGAACCGCTCGACCGCCAGGTCGACGGCGACGTCCTCTTGCCGCTCGCCGGACTCCACAGCGGCGCGCGCCTGGGCTTCGGCGTAGGCTTTCGCGCCTTCGAAGGCCATCTGACGGACCAGCGCCGCCAGGTCGGCAGGCAGGTCCGCGAGCGCCACCGGCACGGTTGCCGGAATGATCGCTATCTGGTGTTCCATCGAGTTCCCTTTCAGTCCTCTGTCCTACGAATCCTGCGCACTGGGCGCCGTCTTGCTGACGCGCACCGCTGGCGTTGGCCTCGGCGCGTCGGTCGCTCGTGGCTCGCCCCAGTCGTTGGGCCACGTGGCGTACCCTGTCACGATCTCTCGCCACAGGTCGTCCGGGCGGAAGCGTTGCGCCACTTCCACGCTGACTTGCGCGGCCAGGTCAGAGACTTCATTGGCGAACGCGTTGACGCAGGCTTCAATCTCCAGGTGCAGTTTCTTGCCGTCCGGCAAGGCAGCCACCCGAAGCAGCAGCGCATCCAGTGCATCGAATCGGGCGCCGCATTGACGCGAATTGCTCCAGGCTTGCCGTGCGAAGTCTTGCGCTAACCGGTGGACGGCGGTGTCCGCGCGCTCTCGCCACATTGGTGTATCCGGCAGTTCCACGCTCTGCGGGTCGCCAAGTCGAATGGTCATGGTCTCTCCCTTGCGCTACGCCTCCCCGCGCCACACGACGCGGTTTCCGGTTCTTCACCGGTGACTGCCTCGCCACTTCGGCCAGGCAATCCGCACGCCTTACTCGTCACCGGGCCGGGGCGGCTCCGTGTTGCCCCAGGCATCGGCGGCCGCGTTGCTCGCCAGCGCCGCTGCCAGTGCATCGATGTCCAGGCCGAACCGCTCAGCGATCAGTCGCACGTCGCCAGCCCCGCGCGGGTACCGGCACAGCCGGAGCTTGACAGCGGTCGGTTCGTCCACACTCAACGCTGCCACCAGCGCGCTGGTACTGACGTGGCCGGCGATAAAGTCGGGATCCCCGGCCAAGCGGTTGGCCAGGCGGGCTAGCTGCTCGCTCATTGCAGTTCGTCCGTGATTGCCTTTGCCCCCCCGTGAACCTCCAGCGCAGCCTGCGCGCCCGCCGCGGCGGCGATGCGGAGCCGGGCGGTTTCACTCACTGGCCCCGCCCGCTCTGCATCACCAATCGCCTTGCAGGCTGCCGCGACAGCACTGCGCACCGTCAGATGGTGTGCTATCGCTGCAAGGTCGCGCCCAATCGCATCACACCTGGCTAACGCGCTGGCCGCGCCGTCCCACGCCGGGACCATCGCCCCGTCCGCCATCGCCACCGTAGACTGGACCTGCTGCATTGCCCTTGCCTCTCGCTATCCGGCCCCGCATCGGAACCACAGGGATAGCCTACGTCTATGGTATTCCGTTGTCAAGACGTATTGCTTACAAAACATCCTGCGGGTAGAATGACATCGCGGTAGAATCCGAGCATGGGAGACATCATGAGCGTCACTGAAGCGGCGGCAGTGCTTAAGATCACGCCGGAGATGGTGCGCCGCTACATCGCCTTGGGCCGACTACCAGCGCAACACGTCGGTAAGCGGGTATGGGTGCTCCAGCGCACGGACGTAGAAGTGTTCGCCGCTGATCCACCCCGCCGTGGCTGGCCCAAGGGAAAGCCGCGTCGGCAGCCCGCAGTGGCGATGCCCGACAGACAGGGAGCAGACCGAGACGCAGGCAACAGCAATGCCGGCGAACACCTGGCCCTGCCCGATGCCGAACGGCTGGCCGAGGAGCAGCAGCAATGACCGACCACGGCAACCGTACCGCCATCTATGCACGGGCAGCCACGCAAGGGCAGGATGCCCCGAACGCCGCGCTGGACCGCCAGATCGCCACGTGCATGGACTATTGCACAGCACACGGGCACGCCGTTGTCGATCGCTACCTCGACGCCGGCTACTCCGGCAATACCGACCGGCGGCCGGCGCTGCAACGGCTCCTGCAGGACGCTGAGGCAAGGGTGATAGACCCGGTGATTGTCGCCACACTGGACCGCCTAGCCCGGTCGCCGCGTGTGGTGGATGCCATCGTGCAGCGGTTGGAGCAGTACGGCATCAGCCTGGTCGCCGTGGATGAGGCAATCAACACCGCCACGGCGGAAGGCCGGGCAATGGTCCGTGTGCTAGCATAGGCACACAGGAGGCCGACGCCGCAAACGTCGGCCCAGTGCGGCGCTGTAGTAGCGCCTGGACGCCCGGCAACGGGCGGAACTTTGGAGGAACACCCTATGCCATCCGTCCAAGTCAAAGTATCGCCTATCAACGCCACCGCGTCTAGCGGTCAACCGCTCGCCGCCGTCTACGTCCGCGTCTCAAGTGAAGCCCAGGAAGACGGTTCCTCCCTGGGGACACAGGAGGCCGCGTGCCGACAGTATGCCGAGCAGCACGGCTACGCCGTCGCCCAGGTGTACCGGGAAGTCTTCACGGGAGTCGAACTGTGGGAGCGACCGCGCCTGACGGAGATGCGGGAGGCGATACGGGATCATCGCGTCAACACCATCATCTGCTATGCCATCGACCGCCTGGCCCGTGATCCGGTTCACCTTGGCCTATTGATTACCGAGGCCGACCATGCCGACGTAGCGGTAGAGTTTGTGACCGAGCCGCTAGACAACACGCCGGAAGGGCAACTGATCCGGTTTGTTCGCGGCTATGCGGCCAAGGTGGAACACGAGAAAATCAAGGAGCGCACGGCGCGGGGACGCAAGGCCCGTGTCTATTCCGGCAGGCCGCTTCCCGGCCCGCGCGTGCTCTATGGGTATCAATGGGCCGACGCCGAGCACACGCACTATGAACCCAACCCGACGACGGAACGGGTAGTGCAGCGCATCTTCCGTGAGGCAGTGTCGGGCGGAACACTCCGGCACATCGCCATGGGTCTGACAGCAGCCGGCGTCCCCCCACCGGTGAGCGGCAAACGCACGGCCTGGGGGCCGGACGCGATCCGCTGGATTTTGCATCACCCGTCCTATGCCGGACGGGCAACGGGCTGGCGCGACGGCAAGGACTGCACGACCGGGACGGCGCTTCCCCCCGGCACTATCCCTGCACTTGTGGACGAAGCCACTTTCGACGCGGTACAGGAGCGTCTGCGACAGAATCAACTGCGATCCGCTCGGAACAACCCCAACCCCGAGGCAACCCTCTTACGCGGCGGCTACGTCCGCTGTGGCTACTGTGGCCGGACGATGATCGTGAAACCGCCGGACGGCAACCACGGTCCGCGCTATCGCTGCATCAATGCCGATCGCCTCGATAAGGGCTGTCGGAGCCACACCATTTCATCAGCCATCCTTGATCCGGCCGTGTGGAACAAGGTCGAAGCGATCCTGACACAGCCGGAGATCGTGGCGCGAGAGTTAGCGCGGAGTCAATCCAACGACCCCAGCGCCGCCGACCTGGAGGCCGTAGACCGGGACATCACCAAGGTCGAACGACAACAGCGCGTGCTTGTTGCCACCATGGACGGGTTAGACGAGGACGTTATCCCGCTGGTTCAGGAGCGCCTGGCGACGCATGCGGAGACGCGCCGCCGGTTACACGCGGAACGGGAAACCATCCTCTCCCGTCGCGCGTCCTGGGAGTCCGCCCAGCAGCAGCTGGCAGACCTGGAGGGATGGTGCAGGACACTTGCTGAGACCCTCTCCGAACTGACCTACCAACAGAAGCGGCTCGCCCTCGACGCGCTCGGCGTGCGCGTCACCCTTTGGCATGCGGACCATACGCCCCGCTACCAGATAGAAGCGAGCATCCCGCTAGAGGTATCTGAGCCTGATATTGTGCGTAGAAGTCAACCTTGTTCCAGGTGGTCCCGCTGGTTTCACTGATCGCCAGTAGCAAGCTGGACGAGCCGGCCTGACCGGGGGACCCCTGCAGTTGGGTGATGGTGATCTCGGTATTGGGCTCGATCTCGGTGGTGCTCCCCTCAAAATAGGTAAGGACGGCGTGACCGTCGGGGCCGCTGCGCACGCGGTCACCTACCTTCAACGGGGTCGACAGGGTGCCTACCGGCACGGTGACGTAGCCGGTACCACCTGCTGTCCAGACTTCCACCTTGCCGGCCAGCACGGTGAGCGTGGTGTCGCGTACCAGCGCGTAGGCCTGCCGGGGCCGCAACGTGATGTAGCCGGCTACTGCGACGACCAGTAACACCACCACAAGCTGGGCGATGCGGCGGGAGCGCGCGGTTTGGGGGAGCAGGGCCAGGAAACGGGCCATCATAGCTTCCCTTCTTGCGCGGTGTCCGGCGGCGGGGGGAGGACCAGGGTGCCGTTTTCCAGGATGCGAGCAAGGGCGGCGACCACCGTGGCGTCCACTCGCCCGGTCAGGCTGTCGCGCTGCAATATGGCGAGTGCGCTGGTGGCGTCGGAGCCTGCTTTGTAGTAGCGCTTGGAGGTGAGGGCGTCGAAGCCATCGGCCACGGCGAGGATGCGCGCTTCCAGGGGCAGCACGTCGCCCTGAACGCCGTTAGGGTAGCCGCCGCCGTTGGGCTGTTCGTGGTGCATCGCCGCAATCTTCGGCAGGTTGCGCCAGCGCCGCCGAAAGTGGATGCGCTCCAATAGTTCGCGCGTCCACTCGACGTGGTGGCGCATGATGTCGTGCTCTTCGGGCGTCAGCGCGCCCGGCTTGGTGAGGATCGCTTCCGGCACCCGAATCTTGCCGAAGTCGTGTAATTGCGCCGCCAGGCGGACGAACTCTACACGTTCGGCGTCCAGTCCCAACTCCCGTGCCAGCAGCACTGCACAGTTCGTCACGCGGGTGGTGTGACCCGCCGTCTCCGGGTCACGAGCGTCCAGCGTGGCGCTGAGCGTGTCGATGAAGCTGGCAAACTGCTCCTGCAGTTCGCTTTGCAGGCGGACGGTCTGGATGGCGATGGCGGCCGACACGCCGAGGGCCAGCAGAATTTCCTCGTCCTCTGCGGAAAAGATGCCCTCGTCCTTGTTCAGGAGTTGCATGACGCCGATGATGGTACTGCTGCGATCGCGCATCGGCACGGTGAGGAGGGACCGTGTGCGAAAGCCGGTCGCCCGGTCGGCGGCTGGGTTCCAGCGGGGATCAGCATAGGCATCGGGCACGTTCACTATCTCGCCGGTGCGGGCAGCGTGCGTGACGAGACCTGGGGAGTCCAGGGAAAGCCGCAAGGTGAACGGTGCGCCGGCCACGGCGTGAGCAACTACCTCGTCCGTTTCCGGGTCCACAAGGTAGAGCGTGGCGCGCTCGGCCCGCGCCAGCCGGGCCGCCTCCACCGTGAGCAGTTGCAGCACGACATCCAGGTCCGTTTGCGCGCTCAGTGCTTGCGAGATGGCGATGAGCGTTTTGAGGCGTTCAACCTGCGCATCTCGACCCGGCAGTTCAGGGGAACCGTGTACGGCGCTCATGGACTCCTCGGCAACATAGCGGCAGCCAGCGTCAAGCGTGTTCCAAGTGACACGTTCACTATCATGATGCGCACAACACAGCGCCAATTGTCAACTTTCCGCCAGTCGGGCTATTGGTTCGCTCAAGAGCGGAGCGTCCACAACCGGTAGCGGAGCGTTGCGCCAACTGGGGTTGCCTGCTGTGCTGCTCTTGTCGCCCTGAGATGGCATGCCAACCGCGTCGTTCTCGGGCTACGGCGTCTCGTGTGGGACTGAAGAAAGGGAACCCCCTGTAGAGGTGACTCAGCCGGTAGCTGCCGTAGTATTGGTACTTTCGGGCCAGGGACCTTACGATGTTGGGGTTTATTGCAAATAGTGTGACAATCGAGGTATGGCTAGCCCATTCGGGTTGTCCATTTCTTTTATCCTCTCCGTAGCACATAAGCTGTTCACATCACTTGTATGAGCAGTCTAGTTCTGGAGAGGGTATCACCCATGCGAATGCAGCTAGTCTTGCTGAAAGGCTTCTTTGTCATCGCCGTGCTCTTGTCTTTGGGTCTTAGCGCGCCGCGACCCGCCGCGGCCGCGAGCATCAGTAATGGTGTGGAGCAGCAGATTATGACCGCCGTCAACCAGGATCGCGCGGCAGCGGGTCTGCCGGCACTCACGCTGGATCCGCGGCTGACGGCGGTGGCGGAAGCGCGGGCGGAATATCTGATCGCCAAAGGCTTCTTTTCCCACTGCACCGGCGGCGAGAGCGACGTCCGCTGCGGCCAGTCCGGCTATGACTTCGTACCTCGGGACGCCCAGGTTGGCATCAACCTCAGCGTCGGTGGTACAACACTGGCCGAGAACCTGGCAATCAACAACTATGGGTCCGGCGATGCCGCCGCGCAAACCAATACAACCTGGATGAACAGCGCCGATCACCGAGCAAATATCCTTGATCCCAACCAGCAGTATGCAGGCGTCGGCGTTGTCTGCTGCTTCGCCGGGAGCATCGGCGGTCAGACACTGAGTACCTCGGACAACGTGATGGTATACGTCCAGGAGTTTTCCGGTGGCGCGGGCGCCGTGCCGACGAACAGTGGTGCGGCTACCTTTGGCCTGAATTCCCCCGCGGGTTGCCGGTTCGTGCTGGGCTTCGCCACGGTAGCCAACGCCCTGCCCCAACAGGTTGGCGGGTGCAGCGACAACGAGAGTCACAACCCGCAGAACGGCGACGCCCTGCAACTCACCACGACGGGCGGTATGCTGGTGTGGCGTAAGGCTGACAACTGGACGGCCTTCACCGATGGTTACCGGAGTTGGATCAACGGTCCAAACGGCCTGCAGGAACGCCTCAACACCCAGCGCTTCTCCTGGGAGGCCAACCCGAATGGCCTGGCGGTGGTGAGCTAAGCGCAATACGGCTGAGAAAGGGCAGTCGCTGCCCTTTGTCTGTCGGCATCCTGCTTGCTCTTGCAGCCCAGGGCATCCGTCGTGAGACGGTAGCATGGGAACGTGCGAGCGGCGAGGGAGGCGGCAATGGGCGACCAGCCCGGTCACCTCTTCGGCGACCGCTCCTTTGATCGAGGGGAGCCGAAGGCGCGGGTTCTGGCACGCGGTCTCTGGCTGAAGACGGTACGTTGCGGCGCTGATGTCGTGCGGTCGTCGCAGCCCTGGTGCCCACGGCCCCTGGGCGCCTGGTTGCTCTGGCGGCTCCTCAGCGGCGCTGAGCGCTTTGGAGACTATCTTCCCGTGCCGCCCATCCGCGCGGTGGTCGGGAGCAGCGGACAAAAGCTCCTCCAGCCGTACCTGGCGGACGCCACCCCGTTGCGGCGGCTCAGCGCTGTCCAGCTTGCTGATCCAGTGGTGCTGCATTCCCTCGTGCAGTTCTGGCACGCCGTGGCGCAGGGCTGGACAAAGATCGGCTGGTTGCCCGATATTGGCGGGCGGGTCTACCTGCCCTGGGAGTTGTACCGGCCGTTGCGGACCGACAACGTCCTGATTGATGGGACAGGTGCGTGCTGGCTCGTGGATGTCGGCGCGAGCGCCACGTTTCATAGCGCTCGTTCTCCCGTGGGCCGCCTGCACGCTGCGCTCATGCTTCGTGCCATCAGGCGGTGCGCGCTTCGTTTTGGCGCCAGTGGCGAGGAAAGGTAGGCATGAGGGAGCGCGCTGCGACGATCGGCTCTGGGCGCTTGCGCCTGAGCAGCCCTGTCAGCCGGCTCGCCATGCCGCTGGTGCGGCGCCTCACTGGCGTCGCCTTGCCGGAAGCGGCGATTGCTGCCGCCTTTCGACTGCTCGGGCTCACGTCCGCCAGTACACAACTACACTTCTGCTGGCGCATCTTGCTGGAACCGTCGCCAGGTATGCGCCGTCTCCGCCGCCGGGCCGCCCAGGCTGTGGCGGACTATCGGGCGATTCTGCACGAGGCGCCGTGGCTGCGCGGGCTGATGAAACTGGACTTCACGATCCTGCTGGGGCTGTACAGCGAGGCCGTCGGCGTCAGCCGGCAACGGGCGATCGAGGCCGGCCTCGTCGAGGTCTATTGCCACCTGGCTGCGCTGGTTGACGCCTATGACGATCTGCTCGACACTCCCCAGGCGCGCCGCCAACCACTGCATAAGGAGGCCTTTCTCAGTGGCGAGACTGGCCGGTTGCGCGAGCAACTCGTGGCCTGCTTGCGGGGGCTGGCGCAAGGGCGACCGCAGGTTGCAGCGCTCATTGATGATCTGGCGGCCTTTGAGGCGCAGGCGCTGCAGAGCCACCTTGCTCTGGATGTTGCTACCGGACTGCGTGCGCCACTCGACGTGGTCGTGCGCGCCCGCGCGGCGACCTCCGGCCTGCTGCTGCGTTTTGCCGCTCACCTCTGGAGCGTGTTGGTCGGTCTGCCGGCCGACCTCGCCGCCTCCAGCGAGCAGGCTGCCGAAGTCTTCGGGCTGATAGCCCAGTTTGCCGACGATGTCATTGATTGGACGCAAGATGACGGTGTCACCCAAAACCTGCTGGGGGCTGCGCTCTTGAGCCATCCGAACGAGCTAGCGGCGGTACGGCTGGCTGCTCACCGCACGCCGGGCCGGTCCGTCCCCTATGCCACCCTGCAGCGGCTGGCTCCCCGATCCCTCGCCTGCCTCGCCTCAGCACGACGGCGTGGCGCCGTCTACCCGGACGATCCCCGCTATGCCGGCCTCCGCCAGTTTGGTGACGACGTGTACGAGACCCTCCTGCCGACCCTGCCCGCGGTCGATTTTCGTGAGTTCGACTCAATCCGCCTGGAGGTGCAGAAGGTTCTGGGGTAGTGCCCATAGGAGGCCCCCTCCCGCCCAGGGCCACTACCCGCGCAGCTTGCGTTCGTCGGTGATCTGGTCGGGGATCGGCAGGGGCGTCTGGCGTTCTTCTACCTGGCGCAGCACATCGGCGTGGCCGGCAATGGCATCGGCGGCTGTTTCGTAGTCATGCACGAGGCCCTGTAGCAGCGTCGCCGTGCCCTCTTCCGTGTTGGGAGCGTGCAGGTCCACCACAGTGCGGAAGGAGGCCTTGCCGTCGTCGCTCAGGCTGGCGGGGATTGCGGCCGTGGTGATGAGTACGTCATACCAGCCTGCCCGGGTCTCAAAGGAGATCGTGTCGCTCAGTGGAAAGCCTTCGGCCATTGTCGCCCTGTCTCTCGTGTGCGTTCGGTCATCGTGTTCGTTACCCATGGTACGACGTGGCGCGCCGCGCGTGCAGGATCGCCCGGTGCGCGCTAGACTAGGATCAGCAATGAATGGACTGTGGCTACGCGGGGCGTGGCAGCGGCGGGCTGGATGGGGAATACCCGTGAATTCTGAAAGTAGAGACGGCAGTTCCGAACGCGCTCTGGAGACGCGGCGGCGGCACGGTGACGATTTCTATGCGCGCATCGGCCGGAAGAGCTGGGAGGTACGGCGACGCGCTCTGGCCGGCGATGCCGAGGCTGTCGACCTGTTGCAGCGCCGCCGCGAGGCGCGAGCACGCCGCCGCGAAGCCTGGCAGGAACTGCTGGCGGCGCAAGAGGCTGCGACGCTCCTGCGGGAGGAGTTACACAGCCGCATTCGCGCCAACGTTGATGCCTCGCGGGCCCTGACGGAAGAGTATTTCGACTATTCAGAGAGCCTGCGCGAGGAACTGACCCAGGCCGAGGCCCGCCTGGCACGCCTGCGCGCCGCGCACGACGCCATCCTGCAAGATTTGCGCGTGCTGCCGGAAGCGCAAGAAGCCTGATGCGGCCACCCCCGGCTAACCGGCGGGCTGGGCCACCGGCCCGAGCGTGATCGTCTGGTGCTCCTGGCCCGACTGGTAGGCGGCCAGGGCAATCTGCAACGCCGCCCGTCCGTCCTCGGCGTGAACCAGCGGTGGGCGACCGTTCAGCACGGCGCCGGCGAAGCCGTCGATCATCGCGGCACGGTCGCCGCCGCTGTTGTCCGCCGCCACCGGCAGATCTTGCCACTCCCCGGCTTTCAGGCCCTCGTGAGCGCTGCTGACGAAGATGCGCGCCGGTTTGCCGAAGAGGAGCTGGC
This sequence comes from Chloroflexota bacterium, assembly GCA_036734945.1. Classification (GTDB taxonomy): domain Bacteria; phylum Chloroflexota; class UBA4733; order UBA4733; family UBA4733; genus UBA4733. Next base: position 14,630 of record DAIMXP010000072.1, on the reverse strand, counting down.
CGCCGTCGCCGTAGATGCGATTCACTTCGCGCAGGGGATCCCGACCGCGAATGGCGGAGCCGGCCTCCAGCGTGCCGATGGCGCCGTTGGCGTAGCGGTAGATCGCCGCGACATAATCCTCCACCTCGACGGGCGTGGTGAAGGTCTCATACTCGGCGGAGACGCGCACCACTTCCAATCCGGTGATGAAGCGCAGCGTATTGAGGTCGTGGATGGTGTTCATGATCAGCACGCCGCCGCCGGATTTGGCTTTGGAAGTGCGCCAGTCGGTCTTGATCCGGCCGGAATAGCCGCCGTGCCAGTAGCTCTCCGGCTTGTCGCCGCGATAGACGATGCGCGTGCCGACGACCTTGCCGATAGCCCCCGCCGTGACCAGGCGGCGCATCGCCTGGGCAACCGGATCGACTTGCGCCAGATAGGCGACCGAGATGGTGACACGCGCCTCGCGCGCCGCAGCGATCATGGCGTCCGCCTCGGCCAGCGTGGTGGCGATCGGCTTCTCCACCAGTACGTGCTTGCCGGCCTGGGCCGCCTGAATCGCCAGCGGAGCGTGCAAGAAATGCGGCACGGCGATATAGACCGCGTCAACCTGCGGGTTCGCCAGCAAGTCCTCTACTTTCGTCGTGTGTGGCACGCCGTAGGTTGCCCCCAGGTCGCCGGCGACGTGTGCATCGGTGTCCATCACCATCACGTGCTGTCCCAGGGTCGACGCCGCGATACCGCGCGCCGTCTGCACGGCGATCTCGCCGCAACCGATCATGCCAATACGCAGGCGCGCTGCCATAGTGTTGCTCCCCCCGTGTTCGCCGGCTACCTACCAGACGCCAGCGCTCTCCCGGTGCAGTGTCGCCAGGAACTGGGCGGCCGCAGCCTCTTCCGCCGGCCAGCGCTCCATCAGCATTGCCAGGTCGGCGGCGACGGAGGGGTTGCGGCGATTGCGCATGAAGTAGACGGCTGGCGCCAGCCGCCCGGCCTCCAGCGCCGCCGCCAGCGTGTCCAGTTCCCGCCCCATGCTGACCATTTCGACGTCCAGGCGGTCCAGGCGGGCCTCTGCTCGTCGCTTGCCGCTGGCCGTCGTCATCTTGGGGACGAAGTCGCGGCGCTTGCCTTCCACCCAGGCCGGCAGCTTCTCGCGGACATACGGCTCCAGATACTCCTGCAACGACGTGGCCAGAAAGTCGTCCAGCGACGCGCCGCGGGCGGCGTACTGGCGTTCCAGGTTGTGCATGCTGATCTGGATGTTGCGATAGAAGGCCGGGTAGCCAATGTTGGCGTCGATCGTGTCGGCGTCGTAGAGGCAGCGACCCTCCAGGCTGGAATGCTCACTGATGGTCAGGTGGGTGATGATGATCTCCTGGACGTGATCGCGCAGGGCCTGGGGGTAGCCATACTCCGCCAGCAGGGCATCGGCGATCCGGGCGCCGGAGAGGTTGTGGATCTGGCCACGCAGCCCCAACTGGTCGTACAGATCGGTGACATGGTTGCGGCGAGCCGGCGGCAGGTACGCATTGTGCCAGAGGCCCTTTTCATCAATGACGCGCTTGCCGTCCTTCATGATGATGTCGCCATCGTAGGACTTGGTGATGTCGTGCAGGGTGGCCCCCGGGTCTAGCGGGCGGGTGTCGCCGCCTTCCTCCAGGCACAGGTGCAGGGCGAGGTTGCGCACCCGCCGCACATGGTCATGGGTGTAGGCGCGCCAGGAGAAGCCGACCCAGTCTTCATCCCAGAGCAGATAGGTCTCCCGGACGAGTTTGACGAGCTGTTCCAGGACGGCGGCGTCTTCCAGATGTGGCGCTACCGGCGCCACGCGCTCCTGTGTCAGTGTCAGTGTCTGTGCCAAGTGCGGCTCCTAACCATAGCGTCCGAGTGATGTCGCGCCGGCATAGTGTAGCAGGGTGGCGGAACGCCGCGCAGGCCCGCCTCAGGACAGGATATTGACAGCGCGCGCCGCCACCAGGGCGACGATGAGCAGCGAGGCCAGAGACTGGACCAGCATGAGCATCTTCGCCCAGGGTGTCAGCGGCATGGTGTCGGTGGGGCTGAAGGCTGTGGCGTTGGTGAAGGCAACGTACAGGTAATCGACGAAGCCGGGCCGCCAGACGCCGGTCTTGGTAGTCGTTCCCAGCGCCGGGTTTTGCATCTGGGGGAAAAGGAAGGAAGGATCGTCGTCCCCGTCCGACCCGTCCGATGACCGCAGACGGGCGCCGGGGCCGCCCCTGTCCATTTCCCAATACCAGAGCGCGAAGACGATGACATTGGTTAGCCACAATTCAATGGCGGCAACGAGCAGTTGCGGTCCTTCGGCCTTGGTGCCGTGCAGCAAGGCGTAGATGAGCAGGACCAGCGAGCCGACGTTGGCGGCGTTGATGAGCGCAATCAGCCCGATGGCAATGGCGCGCTGCCATGACGGCTCCTGACCGTGACGATGGGGGGCGACGAAGGACAAGGGGGCCAGGAGCAGGATCGCCAGGAGCGGGAAGACCCAGTTGGGGCCAAGCGTCAAGCGGTCCGGCAGTGTGACATACAAGCCAATCGCCACCAACACCGCCAGCGAAGCGGGCCAGCGCGGCTCGCTCACGTGATGGGTGCGATGTAAATGGTGTACCTCGGGTACGGCATCTGGCATGTAAGGCGCTCCCAGTCCTAAATGCACGCCGCGACGAAATATACATTGCGACCCTGCGGCTGAAGTGTAGCATTGGTAGAATGTCAGGGCGAAGGTGGAGGCGAAGACGATGGACTGGCGTCGGCATATCCATACTGATCCGGCCGTCCTGGTAGGGAAGCCAGTCGTCACGCCCCTCAAGCCACGAATCGGGTCGCATCCCGCACTGTGCATACGCAGGCAGGCGGCGATTTCAGCCTTTGATGCCGGAGGCGGCGAAGCCCTGGCGCAGCCAGCGCTGGGCAAAGACGAACAGCAGCACGACCGGCGCTGTGACGAAGGTCGTGGCGGCCATCAGCAGCGTCCATTGCGTGGTGTTCTCCTGCTGGAACACCGACAGCGCGAGTTGGAGCGTTTTCATCTGATCGCTCTTTACGATCACCAGCGGCCAGAGGAAGTCGTTCCAGGTGTCTTGGAAGACAAAGACAGCCAGGACGGCCAGCGCCGGCCCGGTGAGCGGCAAGAAGACGCGCCAGAAGATGCCGAACTCGGAAGCGCCGTCGATACGCGCAGCGTCACCCAACTCGGATGGAAGCGTGACATAGAACTGGCGCATGAGGAATATCCCGAAGGCGCTGATGAGGTGGGGGGCGATCAGGCCAGCATAGCTGTCCAGCAGCCCAAAGCCCCCGGCGCCGCTGATGCTGTTGCCACCGGTCAACGGCACATACTTGAGCGCGATAAAGAGCGGGACGATGGTGACCTGCGTCGGCACCATAAAGGTGCCGAGGACCAGCGCAAAGCAGGCAGAGCGCAAGGTGAACGGGACACGAGCAAAGGCATAGCCGGCCAGGGAGCAGAGGAACACCTGGATGATGGTCGCCAGCACCGAGACGATGGCGCTGTTCAAGAAGTAGCGGGCAAACGGCGCAGCACGCCAGGCATCCGGATAGTTCGTCAAGGCAACACGAGCCGGCCAGAGTTCATAGGGTTTCGTGAAGATCTCTGTCAGTGGCTTGATCGACGTCAGCAGCATCCAGCAGACCGGCAAGAGCATCGTGACCACGATCAGGACCAGGAAAAACCAGCGCACGACTTCCGCCACCGGAAAGGGGCGGCGCGGAGCGGCCGGCAACGCGCGTGCAGTATTCATGCGTCGTAGGACTGGTCGCGGAAGAGTCGGCGGTTGAGCAGGGTGAGCAGCACGATCCCCAGGAACAGCACGAAGGCCTGCGCGCTGGCGTAGCCCATCTTCAGCAACTGGAAGGCCGTCAGATAGATATTAAAGACCACCGTCGTGGTCGCGTCGACCGGCCCGCCGTTGGTCAGCACAAAGGCCTGCGTAAACATCTGCATGGAGCCAACCGTCCAGGTCACGATGACAAAGAATAGCGCTGGGCCCAGCAACGGCACCGTCACATAGCGAAAGGCGGCCACCGGGTTGGCGCCGTCCAAGGCCGCCGCCTCGTACAGGTCCTTGGGGATGCCTTGCAGCGCAGCGAGCAGGATGATGCCGAAATAGCCAAGGTCACGCCAGATGCTCATCACGACAATGGCGGGGAGCGCGAGGTTGAAGTCGGTCAGCCAGGCGAACGGCCCCAGATGGACGTAGCCGAGGAGATGATTGAAGAGGCCGTATATCGGGTTATAGAGCCAGGTCCAGATCAGCGCCGCCGCCACCCAGGAGATCGCTTGCGGCAAGAAGACGATGAGGCGAAAGACGCCGATCACCCGCAGGCCGCTATTGAGCAGCACCGCCGCCAGCACCGACAGCACGGTGCCAACCGGCACGATCATGACCGCGAAGCTGAGGGTGCGCAGCACTGCATTGCCAAAGGCGCTATCGGCGGTGAGTTGCCGATAGTTGGTGAGGCCGATGAAGCGCGGGAAGCGGATCAGATCGTAGTTCGTGAAGCTGAGCCAGAACGCCAGCAAGATGGGCAGGACGCTGAGCAGCAGGAGCAGGAGCAGGGCGGGCAGGACCATCAGGAACCCCGCCCGTCCTGCCCGCCGCACCGCCGGGGACGCCTTCGTCCGCTTGCGGGGCAGCGACTGCTGCGCGACCCTAGCTGTTGAGGGATTGGTTAAGTTGAGCATCGATGGTCTTCAGGGTGTCGTCCACAGTGGCGCGCAGGTACAGCGCGTTGAGCACCGCCTTGTTGAGTATCTGCACTGCATCGAACATGATGCGACTCTGGGCCTGCGGCCTGGCGTATTGGATGGTCTTCTGCAGAATCTGGGCGTTCGGATCGTCTTTCACGAACGGGGCATTCTGGGAAACGGAGGTCCGCGACGGCAGGTTGCCCACCGTCGTGAGCCAGAGCGTGAGGTTGGCAGGCTCCATCACGGTGCTCAGGAAGCCCCAGGCGGCGTCCGGCGCCTTGGTCCCCTGGTAGATGCCGAGCTTGTTGATGAAGATGAGCGTCTTCGGCGGGTGGTTGGCGTCCATGCGCAGGGGCATGCTCAAGGCGATGTTCTTGGCCTCGGCGGGGGCATACTGCTTGGCGTTAGCGATGCCGGTGATGCCACCAAAGGCGGTTGCCGTACTGCCCAGGGTGAGGAAGCCAGGGCCGTTCGGCGGGTTCTGAAAGGCCGTGCTGGAAGAGCCATCTTTGATGAGGCCCACCATGTACGTCAGCGCCGCACGTCCGGCGTCGGTTTCAAAGGTGGCTGTTTTGCCATCGGCGGAAAAGTAGTTGCCGCCCGCCTGGTAGAGGAGGTTGATGAACGTTTGCTGCGCGCCGACGCTGCTGTCGATGCTCAGGTCCATCCCCTCACGGCTGACGGTACTGCCCTGCTTCTGGGCGAGTTTCGCGGCATCGGCCTTGAGCTCGTCCCAGGTGGACGGCGGCTGGAGGGATGCTGCGTCGTACTGGTCCTTGCGGTAGACGACGGTGCGCGTGTCGAGCTGCGCCGGCACCGCGTAGGTCTTCCCCTGGTACATGCTGTCTGCCCAGACGTTGTCGGGAATGTCGCTCTTCGACGACCACTTTGCCACGTAGCTGTCGAGGGCAAGCATCGCGCCTTTAGAGGCCAGGGGGCCCGTCCAGATGCCGCCCATGACGAAGACATCCGGCGCCGTCCCACCAGCGATGGCGGTGCTGATCTTCTGGAAGGAGGGTCCCCAATCGCTGGTGAGCATCTGCACCTGAACACCCGGATAGGCCGTCGTGAAACTGGGGATGACGGTCTTGGTGAAGTCGCTATAGGTGGCGGACTGACCACCAATGTTGAGGAACTGAATGGAGCCTTTGACGGCAGAGGGCGCGACTGGTGCGGCACTGACCGCTGTCGAGGCGCTGCTCGTCGTGCCGATGGCTGCCGCGCTCGCTGGTGTACTGCTCGTGGCAAGAGCCGTGGCGGCGCTGGTGGATGCCACGCTGGCGCTCCCGGCGCCGGTGGCGCTGCCACTGCTGGCGGTCGCGTTGCTTCCTGTGGTTGTCGCCGTGCTGCCTCCGCCACAGGCGGCAAGGAGCGCCACACCGCTGGCGGTCACCGCAGAAAGGAACGTGCGCCGGGTTATCGTGCCTGCTATCGTGCGTGTCATTGTGGTCGCTCTCCTTTTCTCGCGGCGCGACAAATGGGCGCGCCGCCGTGCTGTCAGATCCGCGTCAGGGCATCGTCGAACGGCTCCAGCGGCCCCCAACTCCGGTGCAGAAAGTTATAGCGCCCAGTCAGCAGGTCGCGCCGCGCCGGCATGCAGGGCATGCTGGCGATATAGGAGTTGTCAAAGGTGACGGTGCGCTCTGCCAGGCGAGCAAAGTTGGGACAGTTGGTCCAGGCACAGCCGTACGGCGGCAGATAGCGGCGGTTCAGGCTGTCGAACATGACCATGATCGCTTTCAAACGATCATCTTTCCGGCCTCATTGCCCCATCATACAACACGCTGTTTTGCCGGGCAAGGATGCACACGTGTCATCGCCTGTTGAACACTGACCCTCAGGATGCCGTGAACCGCCAGAGCAACTGTGCCCGTGTCCACCCCCGCCATCCTGCCTCCGCCCCGCGGAGCACCGATGGCCAAGCGGCCGGCTCAAGGTCCATCCCCGCGGCCGTCGCGAGCCGCGCCGGAGTCTTTGGGCAGGGCCTCGGCCAGCGCCTCCTTCGGCGTCAGCTTCTGCCCCGCTTGCCAGGCCGCCGCGGCTTCCTCCAACGTCAGGGCCTGGCGGGCGGTTGCGAGCCAGCGCTCCAAGGCACGGCGCTCGGTGGGCTGCAAGGTATACCCCGAAGTGCTACTCAATTCCGCCAGCGCACCCGCCAGTCGTAGCGCGAGCACCGGCCGCCCTTCGGCAACCGCCAACTCCGCGACGTCGGCGAGGGCAGAGAGGACCGAGTACATAGGGGCGTCGTCTGCTATCTCAACATAGCCAGCGAAGGTGGCGCGGGCGGCGGCGAGATCCCCCTGCTCTAGGGAAACGCTGCCGATATGGTGGTAATAGCGGAGGCCCCCATGCGCTCCCACCGCCGCCGTATTTTCCCGAGCGCTCTGCTCGTAAGCGGCACGCGCCCGCTCTAGATCACCTTGCGCCTGGTATACCTCGCCCTCGCGGGTCAGTTCATCCGCGGCCATGTCCAGATATCCGAGATCCTGCCACAGCGTCCGGCACTCCGTTGACGCTGCCAGCGCCCCGGTGAAGTCGCCCAACTCGCGCAAGGTGATGCCGAGCCACGTCGCGGCCCAGGCAATCGCCGGCCGGCTGCCCAGCCGGCGCGCGATGGCGAGCAGCCCTTCCGCTAAGGCGCGTGCGGCCAGCAGATCGCCGTGGTGATAGGCCGTGTTCCAGGCAAGGTCAAAGGCGTAGGCACGGCTCATGGTCGGCTGGGCTGCGACGTCCAGGGCCAGCAGCGCAACCAGTGCAGTGGCTACCTCGGTGAGCCGCCGCTGCTGCAACCGTACAATCCCGGCAAGATAGCACAGGCGTAGCCCCTCTTCAGCTCGGTTGCTCTGGAGCAGCCAGCGAGCCGCTGCCCACAGATTCTCCGCGTCGAGCGCCAGCGTGGCGAGGGACTCGGAGAACCCAGGCGCTCGAACGTTCCAGCTGAATCGCTCCCGGATCGTCCAGCATGGCTCACTCGCGGCAAGGAAGTAGTCCGCGTGGCGGCGGCCGGTCTCCGCCGCCTCCCCGGCGGCGACGAGTTGCTCCTGGGCGAACTCCTGGATGGTCACCAGCATGCCGACGCGCCCCTCCTCCGCCGGCAGCAGCAGACTCTTGGCCAGCAGCGACTCCAGGCCGTCCAGCGCGTCCAGCCCCAGCTCCTCCGGCGCTCCCACCGCCTCGGCCGCCGCCAGGGTGCAGCCGCCGGCGAACACGCCCAGCCGGCGAAACAGGGCCTGCTCGGCCGGCTCCAGCAGGTCGTAGCTCCAGGCGATGGCGGCGTGAAGCGTGCGCTGCCGCTCCGGCAGATCGCGTGCTCCACCGGTCAACAGCGCCAGGCTGCGGTCGAGCCGGGCCAGCAGCGCATTGGGGGACAGCAGCCGGACGCGCGCTGCTGCAAGTTCCAGGGCGAGCGGCAAGCCGTCCAGCCTGCGGCAGATCGCGGCGATGGTGGGGGCAGTGGCGTCGCTCAGCCCGAAATCCGGCCGTAATTTGACACCTTCGGCTGCCACTACAGTTCGTTGCCGCGATTGACCCAATAGTGCCAGTCCTCGACGGCTTGCCGGGTCTCCTCATCGGCGTGGGTAACGTGGAGTTGGGAGAGCGGGACGGCCAGGGTGCGCCTGTGCCCCCAGGGCGTCTCGATGAACATCTCGTGGGCACACTCTTCCTGGGGGGCCATGCCAACGACTTCCACCTCATCACCCACCTGGAGCGGGGAGATGGCCCGCGCGGCGACACATTTGGTCAGGAAGGGAAAGGTCAGATGCTCCTCCAGGTAGGTATACCAACCGAGCGCTTGTTCCTCAGGGCCGTAGGCGTCAACGATGATCTCCATCGCGATGCGCTCCTCGCGTTCGCTATTCTCCGGCACGTTCGGCATCTTCTTTCCTCTCCGTCGGTGTGATCTTGAACTGCTCGCGGATGAAGGCCGCGAGCGCGGTTTCCAGTGCCGCCAGCGCGTCGTCCAGGGAGGCGTAGCGATACTCGCCTTCCCAGACCATGCCGCCCGGGTCCAGCGCCCGCACGAACGAGCGATTGCAGTCGTCGTAGCCCACCTCGATCCAACCGTGATTGCTGACCCACCACATGATCGCGGGTTGTTCGTGGCCCACTACGGTTCCTCCCGTCATCGTTGGCATCGGTTGTGCTCCGTCAGACTCACTTCGCTAACATGCATCGTAATTCGCTCACAGTCGAGCTCTTCATTGACAGTGATCCAGCAGCCGCCAACGGTGGACCGGTGCCCTAGACGTTGCTCTGGCAGCCAGCCCTAGGACACGCTGGCCTTCCCGTGGGCGCTTGGACCGCTCTCCATGGTAGGTTACCGGTAACTGCAGAGGGAGGAACAAATGGCTATGCCGGTGCGCCCCAAGCCGTCGCGAGAAAAGGTCCGGGCTTATCGAGAGCGGTTGCGCAGTCAGGGACTACGTCCGATCCAGATCTGGGTGCCCGATGTTCGGTCGCCCGCCTTCACGGCCGAAGCGCATCATCAATCCACTGTGGTCGCAAGCAGCCCGCATGCCCAGGAGGATCAAGCCTTCATTGATGCAGTGTCGATTTGGGATGACGCGTGAGGCGCGCCGATATTTGGACCGTTGCCGGCGGCAAGGACTATGCAGGAAAGCCCCGGCCAGTGGTGATCTTACAGGATGATCGCTTCGATGCGACGGACTCCATTACCGTTTGCGCCTTTACTACGGACCCGACTGACGCGCCGCTGTTTCGTTTGGCCATCGAACCGAACGAGCGCAACGGCTTGCGGGCGCCGAGTCGGTTGATGGTGGACAAGATCACCACTGTGCCAAAGTCAAAAGTCGGTACACGGGCCGGACGCCTTGATGATGACGACATGGTCCGCTTGAACCGCGCGATCCTGGTTTTCCTGGGACTTGCAGGGCCACCCGCCGATGGATAGCCAGCCTGGCGGATATCCTCGACAGCTACGGCTTTGGGCTGGAAGATGAGTGGCTGGTCTACCGAGGCGATGAACGCGCAGGTCGAAGCGAGACCAGCTCGTCAGATCGGTTTTCGTGCCATGTGGATCCCAGCGGAGAGGAACAGGAGACGTGGCAATGCTGATTGACTCCATCCGGGCGGTGACGATTGACGTCACGCCCCAGCCCCGGACGGCGCCGCGCACGCCGCGGCGGGCAAGCGACGGCTTTGTGTCGCCAATGGCACGCTACCCCGAGCTGCCACGCGCGCGCTGGACGGCGCCCTGGCGGCGCTGCGCCTGCGTCGTCACCGCCGCCGATGGCACATGGGGACTCGGCGTCACCTTGCACGCCGGGCCGGTGGAGCGGCTGATCAGCGACCACTTCGCCCCAGCGCTGGTGGGCCAGAACTGCCTGGCCACCGAGAAGCTCTGGGACATCATGCAGCGGATCAGCGCTTCCTACGGCACGGGGGGCCTGGCGAGCTACGCGATCAGCGCCGTTGACCTCGCTCTGTGGGACTTGAAAGGCAAGCTGCTGGGACGGCCCGTCTACGAACTGCTGGGCGGTCCCCAGAAGGAGCGCATCTTCTGCTATGCCAGCAACACCGACCTCTCCTACGGCGCCGAGGAGAGCCTCGCCTGGTTTTTGGAACTGGGCTTTGGTGCGGTGAAGGTCTTCCTCCGTGAGGGGCCCGACGCGGGCCTGGCCGGGCTGCGACGTAGTGAGGCGCTCGTCGCCCGGGCTCGCGAGCAGGTCGGCGACGACGTGGAACTGATGGTGGACGGCTGGATGTCGCTCGACCTGGAATACGCGGGGCGTCTGGCGGAAGCGCTGCGCCCCTACCGCCTGAAGTGGCTGGAGGACCTTTTCCTGCCGGACGACCTCGACGGCTATGCCCGCTTGCGCCAGCGCGCTCCCGGCGCCACCCTGGCGGCCGGTGAGCACTGGTACGGCATCGCTCCCTTCGCCACAGCCGCCAGTCGGGGTCTGGTGGACATTCACCAGCCGGATGTGGCCTGAGTGGGCGGGCTCACCGCCGCCGTGCGCATCTGCCACCTGGCCGAAGCGCACGGGCAGCACGTCATCACCCACGCCGGGATGAACTACCCGTGGGGCCAGCATCTCGCCTACGCAATGCCCGTGATTCCCTGGGGCGAGCGCTCCGAGGGTGTGGCGCCGCCCGGCGTGCCCCTCGAGGAAATGATCACGCTGCCGGGCATTGTCCCGATTCGCGGCGGCTTCGTGCGGCCGACCGAGGCGCCCGGCTTCGGCCTGGAAGTCACCCTGGAATGGCTCGAGCAGCACGCGCTCTAGCCGCTACGGTCGCAAGGTCGGACGCCTCTGGCCCGGCCAGTCTAGGGCACTGGCGAACGCCCGCAGACGCCCCGTTTCGATCATTACCCGCAGCATGGCGCGGAATATAGCGCGATGTTCGTTGGTCCTCCAGTGCCTCGTGCGTGATGAGTGCGCCGCAACGTTTTGCGCAGCAAGCGAGCGTTCCGACGCGCCGCGAGTTACAGTGCCGCGACTGCGGTCGCCTGCTACCTCTGGCGCTCCCGTACAATGCGACCGCAGTCGCCCTCGTCGCTTGGCCGCAGACCGCAGTCGCGGCCCGGAACATAGCGGCGCAGCACAATGCTCTCCTGCTGGGCACTATTTTTCGGCTGCGATTTCTTCCAGCGCTGCCAGAGGGATACCGGGTGGGCCCAGCAGGATTTGAACCTGCGACCATCACTTTATGAGTTCTGCGATAATGGTGTTGTGGCGTCTGTTGTCGTCTGCTTCCCTCTGGGATTGTGCGTGAATTGTGCAGAAATGTGTGGCTTTGTACGGCGGTGTTTTGTCGTGATTAGGGGGTGCGTTAGGGGGAAGACGCCGACAGCACTGGCAGTTGACATGGCGCGTACTCGGCCTCGCGGTGCAAAAGATCGGCAAGTGATCGTTCGCACAGTTCGGAGAATAATCAAGCGCTGATAGCCAGCCAATGTCCCTAGTGGGTCACGCGACAAATAACTGGGATTGCCGCCTCTGGCGTGAATCCCAGGTTAATTGTCGCGTGACCCACTAGTGGGTCACGCGACAATTAATTGGAATACGTGCCTCTGGTACAAATCTCAATCAAATGCAGCGTGACCCACTAGTTTGTTCACGTTCGAACTGCGTACGCCGTCAGTCTTGGCGGCGCTCGTCGAAAAACTCCTCATGTTGGCGGCGGGAACCAAGATGCTCTCTGCCTGTTCTGAATGCGGTAAGGCATTTATGCCAACTCGCCAACCCACTCAGGGAAAACGGGCCTTTTGCCTCGACTGCGGCAAACCTGCCGCGCTGCGGCACGCCAGCCAGGATTACTACCGCCGCATGCAGGCCGCTAGGATAAAATACCCCCCCTCAGAAGACAGCGATCTTGCAGATGGTGCCCAGCGCTCCTCGTCCGATGTTTTAACGACGGCCGAGAAAGCAACCCTGAGGTAATCGCAGAGCCTGGTGAATCGGAACGCTAACGGTCCTACGCCACACCTGCTGGCACTGCGCGGCACCTATCCTTACTCATCCGATAACTGATGGGGAGATCATGTTCCGACGACTTTTCGTGCTCCTGGCACTGCTGCTTCCGCTCACGATGGCGACGCCAGCCCTCGCCCAATCCGCCCCGACCTGTCAGTACATTCTCGGCTTCGCGACCCTCCACAGCTTGGATGTCACAGACACAGGCGACTGTCTGGACAATCAGGCGTTCGCCGCCAACGGTGATGCCCAACAGCACACGACGAAAGGCCTCATGGCCTGGCGGAAGGCGGATAACTGGACCGCGTTCACCAATGGCTACTGGACCTGGATCAACGGACCAAACGGCCTTGCGAAGCGTCTGAACACGCAACGCTTCAGTTGGGAGGCGAATCCTGATGGCCTGCCCCTCGCCGACGCCATCATCCAGGCGCAGTTCGCGCCGATCGCGGTCCGGCAGCCGCAGCCCTACGATCTGGTGGACGACCCGGTCGAAGTCGCGGGGGTGGGCACCGGCTTCGAGGGGATGATCACCGCCCGCATCCGTGATGCCACCGGCAGGGAGTTGGCCCGCGTCGCGGTGCACGTTGGGGGCACGGGGATCTGGGGCAACTTCCAGGCCGGCATCCCGCTCGGGGCCGTCCCTGTCACGCCGCAGGGTACCCTCGAGGTGTTCGAGCTGTCGCCTAAAGGCGATGGCGCGGAGATTCACAAGGTCGTCGTCCCGATCACCTTCGGCCGGGCGCTCCTGGACCCCTACCACGGATTCGCCGAGTACACGGTGGCGCCAGGTGACACACTGCGGGGCATCGCCCAGCGTTTCTACGGCGACTCGGGCCGTTGGCCAACCATCCTGGAGGCCAACCGTGACCGGCTCGCCGATCCCGACCACCTCGCCACGGGCCATGCGCTCCGCATCCCCCAATAGGCACCGAATAAGCGCAACCGAATGCAGTACGAAGCGCTTGCGCCTCAAGGAAGCAGAAACGGGATCGACTTTCCTTCCGGCAACAGCTCTATCCCCGACCGGAAAGACTCAATGGCCGCCCTAGGCATCCCCGCCGACGTGATCGCCGAAGTGACGGGGTACCATCTGCATCAGCCTTGCTGAAGGCCAGTCGAGCGAGATGGTAGCAACGGGGAGAGGGCGGACGTGACTGAGCGCGATCCGGTCGAACGGGACCAAGACGGTTGGTATCTGCGCTGCGGCGATGAGCGTCGGGGGCCATTCAAGTGGCGCCCACAGCGCACAGGCGATTATCAGACGAGCACGGCAACGAGTTCGGGCGGCGAATCGGCATTTCAGAAGTCGAGCCAAATTGAGATTTGGAAAGCGGATGGGGAGCGTATCCAGATCGTCAGGAGTTCGACGACTTTGTCCGGTGGTGAGCCAGCGTTTAGCGAGCGCTTCCTTGATACTAACCGAGCGGAATAGGCAATAGGAAGTGTGCGGTCGCTTCGGCATCACTGACGTACAACACATCGGCGAGCGCTTCCAGCTCTACCTGGACCTCAACCTATCAGACATCCCGCCCCGCTACAACGCCGCGCCGACGCAGATGCTACCGGTGATCACCGAGCATGACGGCCAGCGGCAACTCCAGACGATGAAGTGGGGCCTGGTGCCGTCCTGGGCGAAGGATCGGACGCGGCCAATGATCAACGCGCGCGCCGAAGGCATCCAGGATAAGCCGACGTTCCGCACGCCGTTCAAGCGCCAGCGTTGCCTGGTGCCGGCGACCCACTTCTTTGAGTGGCAGACGATCGGCAAGAAGAAACAGCCGTTCCTCATTCGGCCTACCGATCAGCCGCTCTTTGCCTTCGCCGGCCTCTACGACGTCCACCACGACCCGGCTTTGGGCGATCTCTATAGCTTTTCCATCATCACGACGGAGGCGAACGAAGTGACAGCGCCGATCCACAACCGCATGCCTGTGATCTTGCAACCGGAACTGGAAGCGGTGTGGCTGGAGTCGAAGACGAGCGCGCTGGAATTGCAACTGCTGCTGGGGCAGTACCCGGCGGCCGCGATGGAGGCGTTTCAGGTGGATGCGGCGATGAACCGGACAAACGGATAGGTTACGTCCCTACAACCTGCCCCCCCACGCTTCTGCTGGCCGCGCAGCCGCAATGGTCACCCGCGCCATGCCTGCCGAGGTGACGGGGTACCGAATAGTAGAGACAGCTGGTTGGTAGTTATTCGTCCCGTCCACACGACCTTAGTCTGGATTTCGCAGTGTGATCGCCCAGGAGGGCACGACTGTTCTCGCCGGCCAAAATTGGCCCGCTGATCGCGACCGGCACTGCCGTGGTGGCGCCTTCCGGCCCGCTGCGGCCCCATCGGCGACCTCGCTGAGGGCCAGCGAGGCCGATCTGACCGCCTCGCTGGCCCTAAATATCGAACGGATGATCAAGGTGCGAAATCCAGACTTAGGACCCGTCACGAAATAACTTTGACAAATGGGCAAAGTAGCGGTAGGGTT
>DAIMXP010000071.1:0-36613 GCA_036734945.1 Chloroflexota bacterium | reverse complement strand
GCTCCTCACCTTAGCAGCCTAGCGGTGTCAACAGAGGTGAAACACACCCCAATCATTCTTGACGACATGGTCGGGCCATTGGTCAATCGGCTTGTCCGTGTTCCTGGCTACTGGCAGGACCGGGGAGGCACGGCGGACTTTGTCCTTACGGACATTCAACTCGTCGAACCTGAACAAGACGCTCTGCCGCTATGACGCCGGCGATCCAGACGATACGAACGCAACTCGCTCGTGGCTAACCGGCGCGGCCCAGGCGAAGGCTCCGTCTCTCACCCTATTCTCGCGACAGTTTGTGCAGCGGGTCTTTGGCCGCTTTTCCGCCCGCCTCGCCCCTGACCTGGATCACCAGTATTGAAGTATTGACCCGAGCGATGCATTTGTGTACCATGCTGTGGTGAGGTTTCTGTGGGATGCTGAGAATATGGCGCCGTTGCAAATGGGTGTTCCGTCAGTGTGATCTACGACCCCATTGCCCAAGAGCCTCTTCGTGTGATCACGGCCTATCCAATTCGCCAGCACGCTCTTGAGCGCATCCGTGGGGAGGTGCAGCCATACCTTGCTCAAGCAATGAGTCGAGGAACGTCTCTCCGGCGAGAAAGTCGTCAGCGTTTGCCGGGTGGCCGCCGTTCTGAAGCCGCTCCAGCATCTCCTCGAGGCCGAAGACGCACGACCGGCAGGCCGGCGCTAGGCGCGGTCGCCCAGCACAACCTGCGCCTCATCCATCCGTGAATTGACAACGGCGGTGGCTCAGCAGAGCCCCACACGGTATTATCAGACGCACCCAAGTCTGGGGTCCGTGGCCGTTCCTTGATCTGCAGCGAAGGTTTCTCCCGTTAGGGGGAAACCTGGCGAGTAGTGCGAGCCGGAAGGGGTTCCTCCGCACCCGACGGGCGCAATGATTCCACGGACCGTCGTAGCTTTGCACGGGAGGATTCACCATCGACACATCCGATCAGCGCACTGACTACACATCACCAGCCACGGAGGAGATCCTCCAACGGGCAGCGGCGGCTCTACGGTCCAACAACATGGACGTGGTCATCGTCGGTACTGCCGAGGAGGCGCGCCGTGAGGTGCTGGAGCGCATCCCGGCCGGCGCCGAAGTACACTCCGGCAAGTCGAAGACGCTGGAGGAGGCGGGGATCTTCGCCGAGCTGTTCGAGTCCGGTCGCTACGATTCGCTGCGGGCGCGCTACATGAAGATGGACCGGCAGACGCAGGGCCGCGAGATCCGCAAGCTCATTGCGGCTCCGGACTTTATGCTGGGCAGCGTGAACGCGCTCACGGCAGACGGCGATCTGGTGATCGCCTCCGCCACCGCCGGCCAGCTCGGCCCCTATGCCGGCGGCGCCGGCCGGCTGATCCTCGTCGTCGGCAGCCAGAAGATCGTGCGCGACCTCAAGGAGGCGCTCCGGCGCATCGACCAACACGTCTTTCCCTACGAGGACGCGCTGGTGCGAGCACGGATGAACAGCGGAACCTTCATGGGGAAGGTGCTGATTATGCGGCGGGAATGGATCGCCGGCAGGGTCACCGTCATCCTGGTCCGGGAGCCTGTTGGCGTATAACGCTTTTCGCCCGGTCACGGTATCAGTGCCGCACTTGCCCGTTGTGCGATAATCCGGCGAACACTGGCGGACGTTCACCTATGGAGTAAGCGGTTATGTCACCTACCTATGACAACCATCAGATCAAACCATTGGAGGTCCGGTTCCCGGAGGCTCGCGTCCCGACGAACATCGAGGAGTATCTGTTCGATCTGCAGGGCTTTGTGCTGTTGCGCGGCGCGCTCAGCCCGGAACTGGTTGCGGCGGCGAACGCCTGCGTCGACAAGATACCGCGGTCGCTGCCGCGCGACGGTTGGTACGGTTACGTGCAGCGCGAGGACCACACCGAGCAGCGGGGGATCAGCTACCAGCAGGTCTACGAAGCAGGCGAGCCGTTCGAGCAACTGATTGATCACCCCAGCTACATCAACTACCTGTTGCGGTTCGTCGGCGGGCAGAACACGTTTGATTACCACCATGGCCCGTTGTTCATTGACGAGGACTTCTTTTCACTCCGTGGACCGGGTGAGGCGATCTTTCTGCACGGCGGCGCCCACAATCGCAGCAAGCGGGTGCAGTATCGCTACCACAACGGGCGGTTCATGTGCGGCCAGGTCAACGTGTTGATGGCGTTTACCGATATTGGACCCGGCGACGGCGCCACCATGGTGATCCCCGGCTCGCATAAGTCGAACATCATCCACCCGGCCTTCCTGCGGTCGATGGGGCAAGTGAGCGCGGATGGAGTTGCACGGTCGGCGGAAGATACCGAAGGCGCTATCGAGGTATATATGCAGGCCGGCGATGCGCTCGTGTTCGTGGACGCCTGCTGCCACGGCTCTGCCCGGCGGGTCAATCCGGGAGAGCGGCGCATCGCCGTCTACCGCTACGGCTCAGCCTGGAATCGCACACGCTTTGGCTATGAACCGTCGGCGGCACTCCTGGAGCGGCTGAACCCTTTTGCCCGCGAGGTGATCCAGACCGAGCGTCACCCCCTGCGCCATCCGCCAGCGGAGGCGCTCCTGCCGATCTGAAGCGGCACGGCGGCGGGTGATCAGGCCATCGGACGGTTGAGTTGATCGGAGGAGGTCGGCATGAACAACCAGACAGGCCCGCGGCGGACGCACGCCAACCCCGGCATGGAGGCGTTTTCACGCTGGGTCAGCGGCACCGGGCGGGGCCAGGCCCTTGGTCACTGGGTGAGCCGGATCGTGGCTCTACCGCAGTTGCGTCGCCGGACCTCGGGCGCGATCCCCTGGAGCCCACTGCAACGGCCGCTTCGGGAGGCGACCGTCGCCCTGGTCACGACGTGTGGTGTCCACCTGCGAGAGGACCGCCCATTCAAGCTCTCCGGTGACGACACGTTCCGCGTCATCCCCCGCACGGCGGAGACCGACGACCTGGCCATCACGCACCAGGGCTATGACCGAACCGACGCCCTGCGCGACATCAACCTCGTTTTCCCTTTGCAGCGGCTCCGAGAGTTGGCGGCCGAGGGCGTGATCGGTCGGGTGGCCGACCGGCACTACGGGTTGGGCCTGGCGGATAAGGTGGACGAGATGGTGGCGACGGGGCGGGAGGTCGGCCGCCTCCTGAAGCGCGACCACGTCGACCTGGCTCTGTTCGTCCCTGCTTGACCCATCTGCACGCGGTCCGTGGGACTGCTTGCCCGTGAGGTGGAGGCCGCCGGCGTGACCACGGTGGGCCTGGCCCTGGTCCGGGAAGTGGCCGTTGCCGCGCACGCGCCCCGTCTGCTCTACGTCCACTGGCCTTTCGGCCACGCGCTGGGTGAGCCGGGCAAGGTCGATCAGCAACGCACGGTACTGCGGGATATGCTCTCGCTGGCGCGGCGCGCCCCACAGCCCGGCCTGGTTTTGGACCTGCCCTACCGCTGGCGCCGCGAGACGTACCCGCCGATCACCGACTGGACGTCGGACGGCGAGGCGTTCGAGGCAGCCCTGGCGCGCGCCCTGGAGGCGGCGACGCCTGTCGGAGCTACCTCTTTGCGTAGTGACGCCGCCAGATGAGCCGGTAGATCGGGACCCAGATCGGGATGCGGTTGACGATGGGGATGAACGGCGTCAGCACCAGCCCCAGGCTCAGCACCGCCATCGTGAGCACGACCAGCAGGTCGGCGTTGGCCGCGCCGCTGTAGGGGGGGACCTGGTACCACAGGGTGTAGAGCCAGAGCCAGGCCTGGCCCGGGTAGTTGCCCGTCTCGTTCATCATGCCCCACTGGCTGCCGAGCAGGTGCTGATCGCCGGCCAGCCCGCTCAGGTAGCCCCCGTCGCCCATGAACAGCAGCGGTCGGCTGTAGTCGGTCTGATAGAAGTGGCCGTCGCTGAGGAGCGCGCCATCGATCGCGCCCACCCGGGCCAGCTCCAGATAGTTCGTTAGCATGGTCGGCAGAGGGCCGTAGTCACCGGCCGCCACGACCACCTGCCCGCTCTGGACTTTGGCGTCCTTGAGCGCCTTGCCCTCGGCGTCCAACCAGGCTTGCTGCTGCTTGGCGTTGGCTGCCGTGTAGGTCGCGAGTGCGGCGGCGAGGGCCGGGTTGCCGACGCCGGCTTGCTTGAGCGGCTGGAGCACGAAGTCTTGCGCGGCGTCGACCGGCGAATGGACGCCGGCCCACGCCTGGGGGGCGAAGAAGCCGATGCTCTGGATCGATGCCGAGCCATCGTTGTAGGGCGGCCCGTAGCCGGAACTGGTGGTCGTGCCCGCCAGTTCACCCACCGCGGTGGTGACGAGGTCGACCGGGTCGGCCTGGGCCCAGCTCTGGATCGTCTCCGGCTTCACGTCGGGCGACGACAGGAACGCCGCCAGGCCGACCATCAGCACGAACGTGGCGCCCAGCGCGATGACCAGCTCACGCACGAGGTCGTAGGGGGCCATGCGCACGCCCCGGTAGTACTCGGTCTGATCGACGGCGCTCATCCCACCTGTCCCTTCACCGGTCGCTCGATCGGCTTGACGACGCCGCGCATGCGGACCATAGCGAGGTGCAGCGCTACCAGGAAGGTGATCGTGATCGGGATCAGCAGCACATGCATGCCGTACATCTGACCGAAGTTCAGGACGTTGAAAAGGCTGCCCAGGCCGGTCGCGTTGATGGCGTCTTTGGCGTTGATGGCGATCCACTGGGCGTCGAAGTTCTGCTGGGACACGTAACCGGTGAAGGCTGCCACGATGCTGATCAGGAAGGTGACGGCGCCAACCATCCAGGTCGGTGCGCGGCCGTCCCGCCAGCCGGCAGCGAAATACTGGCCCCACAGGTGCAGGACCATGAAGATGAAGAACAGTTGCACCGCCCACAGGTGGAGGCTGTTGACGAAGTGACCGACGCCGACCTCGTGCCACCACTGCGGTCCGAAGAAGGCCAGCACGACACCGCTGGCGATGACCCAGACGAGGGCCGCGGTGGCGACCACGCCGAACACGTAGACCCAGGAACCGACGTAGGTCGGCTGCCGATCCGGCAGCAGGTGCTCGGGAGGAAGCCGCCTGACGAGGAACTCGCGCAACGCCGTGGTCCAGCTTCCCGTAACGGCGCGGTCGGTGGCTTGCTTGGAGTTCATTGTGGTTCGCCCCCGTCGTCGTGGCGCGGGAACGGCAGCACGAGCGCGGCCACGAAGACCACGACCATGCCGGCGATCAGGATCAGGTTAGGGACCGAGATCACGATGAAGCCCCAGTGCAGGTAGGCCGCGGGATTGTTCATACCGATACCCTCCTTACTCTCTAATTGGGGATTCAAGTCGGGGCAGGCCCCCGCTGATTCCCGTTCTGGTCGAGCAATATTTGATGCTTGCGGGAAGTGTACCACCGTGGGCCTCCCTGTTCCGCTACCTCCTCGCCTTTTAGATGTTTACCGGCACGGGCACGCCGAGACGGGCCGGGCAGCATGGCAGATGCATGGCTGCCATAATGGCACCGTGATATGGAAACGAGACTGAAGACCTTGTCTAGCATTCGCGCCGCATGCCAGTGCATCGGCATGGCTCAATGACTACCCGCCCGTTTGACGTGATCGTCGTTGGCGTTGGCGGTATGGGCAGCGCCACCGTCTACCAACTGGCCCGGCGCGGCATGCGCGTGCTCGGGTTGGAACGCTTCGACATTCCGAACGATATGGGCTCGTCGCACGGTGTCACGCGCATCATCCGCCTGGCCTACTTCGAGCACCCATCCTATGTGCCGCTGCTGCGTCGCTCCTACGAGCTCTGGCGGGAGTTGCAGCAGGCGGCGGGGGAGACGCTGCTCCACATCACCGGCTCGGTTGACGCCGGCACACGGGAGAGCAAGGTTTTCCAGGGGTCGCTTCGGTCCTGTGCCTTGCATGATCTACCACACGAGGTGTTGACGAGTGCCGAACTCACGCAGCGCTTTCCGGGCTACCGGTTACCGACTGATGTCATGGCGGTGTTTCAGCCGGATGGCGGGTTCCTACTGCCGGAACGCTGCGTCGCTGCCCACGTCGGAGCAGCGCAGGCCCTGGGAGCGGAGGTACACAGCCGCGAGCAGGTGCTTGGCTGGGAGCCGCTGGGCGACGGCGTGCGCGTGCGTACCAATCTCGGCAGCTACGAGGCAGCGCGCCTGGTGGTGACGGCCGGCGCCTGGGCGAGCACACTTGTTGATCGGCTCGCCGGCCTGGCGCAAGCGGAGCGCCAGGTGGTGGGCTGGTTCCAACCCCGGCACCCTGAGAGCTTCGCGGAGGGTCGCTTTCCCGTGTTCAATGTCACTGTGGAGGAAGGACACTTTTACGGCTTCCCGGTCTTCGGCGTGCCGGGCTTCAAGGTGGGGCGTTACCACCACCTCCAGGAGCAAACCGATCCAGACCAACTAGACCGTGGCTGCTACGAGCGCGACGAGCGGGTGCTGCGCAGCTTTGCCGAGCGCAACTTTCCCGACGGAGCGGGGCCGACCGTAAACCTGCAGGTCTGTCTCTTCACGAATAGCCCCGACGAGCACTTCATCATTGATGTCCACCCGGACTATCCGCAGGTGTCCATCGCCGCCGGCTTCTCCGGCCACGGATTCAAGTTCTGCAGCGTGGTGGGCGAGATCATGGCGGATCTGGCTTTGGAGGGTGCAACCCGGCACGACATTAGGCTGTTCCGGCTGGGGCGGTTTAGATGATCCAGCAGGGCCGCGATTGCGATCGGCGGCCAAGTGACGAGGGCGACTGCGGTCGCTTGACAGGGTGAGCACGGTTGCGCATCCCCGGCGTCTCAGTGCCCCGCCCTATCATCCATCCCCTATCGCAACCGCCCTCCCCCACCAAGCGACCGCAGTCGCCCTCGTCACTTGGCCGCCGATCGCAATCGCGGCCCTGCTCGGGGGGACCTTTGTCAGCCCTCCAGGCGGTGCGCCGTCAGTACCTCCTCATTCAAGGTGATGCCCAGACCTGGCCCGGTCGGGACGACGAGGGCGCCGTCACGAAAGGTGAAGGGTGTCATGAGCAGGTCGCGTTGCTGGGGCGGCTCCTGATGGGGCACAGCCCGCTCTTGCGCCAGCAGGTTGGGGATGCCGGCGTCGAGTTGCAAGGAGGCGGCCAGTGAAACGGGCCCGTACCAACTATGGGGCGCCAGTTGCACGTAGGCGCTCTCCGCCATGGCGGCGATGAAGCGGGCCTCCAGGATGCCGCCACAGTGGGCAACATCGACCTGGATGATCTCGGCAGCCTGGGCGGCCAGCAGCTCGCGGAAGCC
The DNA here is from genome assembly GCA_036734945.1 of Chloroflexota bacterium. Lineage (GTDB taxonomy): Bacteria > Chloroflexota > UBA4733 > UBA4733 > UBA4733 > UBA4733. The sequence continues at coordinate 29,358 of DAIMXP010000071.1, read as the reverse complement.
CCACTTGGTATAGAGGCGTTCCCCGGTGGCGATCGGCACGTTGACACAGGCGCGCACCTTGGCCAGGGCCGCGACGTTCTCCGGCGGTACCGGCTCCTCGTAAAAGAACGGCGCAAACTCCTCCAGCGCTCGGCCCACCGTGATGGCCGCCGCCATGCTGAACTTGGCGTGGCTGTCGATGGCGACATCAACATCGGGACCGACAGCGTCGCGCACCGCCCGGACAATCGCCATGGCCTGCCGCAACTCCGGCGGTCGCAAAGTGCCGCGCACCGCCCCAAAGGGATCGATCTTCACGGCGCGGTAGCCGCGTTCGACGGCTTCGGCGGCGCGTTCGGCGTACGCTTCCGGCGCACTCAGGCCGGCGAAGAACATGTGGTTGGCGTACACCGGTACGCTGTCGCGCAGCTTGCCGCCCAGCAGTTCATAGACCGGCAGACCGGCCAGCTTGCCCTTGATGTCCCACAGCGCGTGCTCAATGCCGCTCATCGCGCACAACAGCAGGGGGCCGCCGCGCACGTTGAAGTGGCGCGTGTAGGTCGTTTGCCAGATCTCCTGGATGCGGCTGGGATCCTGACCCAGCAGTGAGTCGCCGACCCGCCGTAAGACTGCGGCGGCCATGAACGGCTCCGTGGTCGTGCTTTCGCCGATGCCGCTCAGTCCAGCGTCGGTGTTCACCCGCACGAACAACCAAACTCGGCCAAATCCCGCATCAAAGAGTATGGGTTCGACAGAGGTGATCTTCATCGTGTGTCCAATCTGCTGTAGGGCCGCGCCGAGGTGGCCCGCCTCGCGCCAGAGCATACTGCACAGGAGTTGCCGCTTTCCTCCGCACTACTTTGCATCACCCCCCCTCCTGGCCTTCTGGCAGGTCTCTTGACGGAGCCAGCGTGTGGCGCCATGCTAGCGCGTATGTACTTACCGAGCATGCAGTTGACCGATCAGGTGGCGCTCGTGACCGGTGCTGGAAGCGGCATCGGACGCGCCATCGCCCTGGCGCTTGCTGAAGCAGGCGCCCACGTTGTCACGACCGAGCTGCCTAACCTCCTCGAGCGAGCCGCAGACGTGAGTGACCTGATTCAGCACATGGGGCGGCGGAGCCTCGCCTTACCGCTTGACGTGCGGGATGTCCCGTCCATCGGGCCGGTCATCGCCACAGTACAACACCAACTGGGACGGCTCGACCTGCTGGTGAACAATGCCGGCGTGCAAGTCGCTCGCCCGGCCCTCGAGGTGAGCGAAGATGACTGGGATCGCGTGCTTGACGTGAACCTGCGCGGTGTCTTCTTTTGTGCCCAGGCTGCCGGCCGGGTCATGGTGGCCCAGCACGGAGGGCGGATCATCAACGTCGCCTCACAGAACGGTGTCGTCGGCTACTTCAACCGAGCCGCGTACTGTGCGGCAAAAGCCGGGGTAGTCAACCTCACCCGCGTCCTCGCTATCGAGTGGGCGCCCCACAACATCCTGGTCAACGCCGTCGCGCCGACCTTCGTGCGCACGCCGATGGGCGAGCGCACGCTCAGTGATCCGGCGGTGCGCGACGACATCCTTCGGCGCATTCCGCTTGGCCGCATCGCCGAGCCCGAGGACGTGGTCGGCGCCGTCGTCTACCTCGCCAGCGCGGCCGCCGCTATGGTCACTGGCCATACTCTGATGGTCGATGGCGGCTGGACTGCCTGGTAAGGAGGCGAGATGGGTAACGTTCAAGACTCCCTGGCTTCCGGACAGCAGTTTGCCTGGGCGCCTGAGCCGGGGCAAGCTGCAGCGACCCGTCTTGCCGGCTTCATGCGCCGGCTGGCTGTAGCCGACCTCCCGGCACTCCAGGCCCGCGCGCTCGCTGATCCGGAGCAGTTCTGGTCAGCCGTCGCTGCTGACATCGGTATCCGCTGGCAATCGCCGCCCGACCGCTGGCTCGACACGACGGCTGGCCTACCCTGGAGCCGCTTCTTCGTGGGCGCGCGCTGGAACTACGTCGGCGCAGCACTGGGACTGGAGGCAGGTTCCGCTCGGGCACGGCGCCCGGCCGTACTCTGGGAAGGGGAAGACGGCGTCACTATCCGCTTGGACTATGACCAACTGGCGGCCGAGGTGCAGCGTGCCGCCGCGGCTATCGCGGCGCTGGGGATAGGTCCCGGCGATCGTGTCGGCATCTTCTTGCCGATGCTCCCGGAGACCGTCGTGGCCGTGCTGGCCTGCGGCTACCTGGGCGCCATCTACACGCCGATCTTCTCCGGCTCCGGCGCCCAGGCGCTTGCCGACCGGCTCAACGGCTGCTCCGCTCGCCTGCTGATCACGACCGACGGCTTCTTGCGCCGTGGCCAGGTCGTGCGCTTGAAGGAGACGGCCGACGACGCAGGCCGGCTCTGCCCCAGCCTGGAGCACACGCTGGTCATTCGTCGTTGCGGTCAGCCAGTACCCTGGCGCCAGGGATACGACATCTGGTGGCACGAGGCGCTCGGCGCGCAGCAGGCCGGCCAGCGAGCGCCGGCGGACACGGCGGCCGGCGACCCGTTCTTGTTGATCTACACGTCGGGCACGACGGGGTTGCCAAAGGCGACAGTCCATGTCCACGCCGGCTTTCCCTTCAAGGCGGCCCAGGACCTGGCTCACTGCTTCGACCTTCGTTCCAGCGACCGGCTGTTCTGGTTCACCGACCTCGGCTGGATGATGGGCCCCTGGGCGATCTGCGGCGCGTTGTTGCACGGAGCGACCGTCGTGCTCTACGAGGGAGCGCCCGACTATCCTACGCCCGACCGGCTCTGGTCGCTGGTCACACGGCATCGCGTCAGCATACTGGGGTTGGCGCCCACCCTTGTGCGATCGCTGATGCGCTACGGTACGGCGCCGCTGCACGGACACGACCTGTCCAGTCTGCGCGTGCTCGGCTCCAGTGGTGAGCCCTGGAACCCGGACCCCTGGTGGTGGTATTTCCGGGAGGTGGGCGCTGCCAGGTTGCCAATCGTGAACTACAGCGGGGGCACCGAGGTCTCCGGCGGCATTGTCAGCGGTAACCTGATCAGCCCGCTCAAACCGTGCAGCTTCGCCGGCCCCTGTCCCGGCATGGCCGCCGACATTGTGGATGATGCCGGCACATCGCTGCTCGGCACTGGCCAGGTGGGCGAGCTCGTGGTACGGGCGCCCTGGCCGGGGATGACCGCCGGCTTCTGGCAGGACCCGGAGCGCTACCTGGCCACCTACTGGTCGCGCTGGCCGGGAGTCTGGGTGCAAGGGGACTGGGCACGGGCCGATCCTGATGGCAGCTGGTATCTGCTTGGTCGCTCCGACGACACGCTCAAGGTGGCCGGCAAGCGTGTCGGTCCTGCCGAGGTGGAGTCGGCGGCCGTGGCGCACCCGGCGGTGGTGGAGGCGGCGGCCATCGGTGTGCCCGACGCCGTCAAGGGCGAGGATGTGGTGCTGATGGCGGTGCTGAACCCAGCGTATCAGGCCTCGCCGGAACTCGCCGTGGCCGTCAGCGACCATGTAGCGTCGTGGCTGGGCAAGCCGTTGCGCCCGGCCAGAGTGGTATTCGTGGCAGATCTTCCCCGCACCCGCAGCGCCAAGATCCTGCGCCGCGTCGTCCGCAGCGCCTATTTGGGCCTACCGCCGGGTGACCTGTCGGCACTGGAGAACCCGGCTGCCGTGGCGGCGATTTATGCGGCTGGTCAGCAGCAGCGTCACGAAGGCAAGGGCCAGTAGCGTGGTGGCGCGTAACCTGCTTGTCGCCGTGCGAAGATGACAGTATTCGGCCTTCATTGCGGGCGTTGTCGTCATGTGTTAGGCCGATTCACTCTACGCTCATGAAGTTTGACAAATAAATCGGGGACTCGGATATAGCTGTAGGGGCAGGCCCCTGTGCCTGCCCTCGCTCGGGCACAACCACCGATCACTTTGTTCAACCGGACCAGGGCAGGCACGGGGGCCTGCCCCTACGCGAGGCGCCTACAATCCCCATTTTTATTCGTCAAACCTCATAAGCGTAGGGCTACGCACCCGCACGCGGGTACCCGACAGCACCCTGAAGGGCGCTGTCGGGGATCTGTCAGGGCGCTTCAGCGTCCTTTGTTATCGTAGCCCGCCCGTTTACGAGCGGGTGAACTCGCGACTGCGAATAGTGGACCGGCGACGCCAACTGTGGCGCGCCAATCCAAAGTTGCAAAGTTGTCGGCGTGTTGACAGCTTCGGAACCGCGGGTTACGCTTGCCCGAATCGGCCAAGGTGACTCGGGATGTCGAGCGTCGTCATTCGGGTGACTCCTGATTGTATTGGAGGTTTTTGATGGCAAGGCAGTACCTGTCCCGGCGAGGTCTTCTCGCAGTCGCTGGGCGCATCGTTGCTGGTTCTGGAGCGGCCAGCTTGCTCGTCGCCTGCGGCGCTACCACTGGTGGGTCGGCTGCCACGACAGTTGCGTCGAGCACCGCCGCGGCGGCCTCAGTCGCCACGAGCGCCGCAGCGCCGGCCACGACTGTCGCCCAGGCCAGCGCGACCAGCGCCGCCATAACCGCCAGCGCGGCAGCGACGACCATAAGCCGCGCCGCGGTGGCATCGGCGTCCTCCGCGCCGGGGGCGAAAGTGGTGACGTTGCAGAATGCTGCGCGGTTCGTGGGCGGGTCGGATGCCCTCAAGGCCGAGGAAGCGCTCTACGCAGACTTTACCAAGGAGCACCCGACGACCAAGGTGGAGGTCACGCCCGGCGTCGACCCGCAGCAGACACTGATTACCCGGCAGGCCGGCGGCACGCCGCTGGACTTTGTCGAGAACGACTGGGGTACCTGGAGCGGCCTCGCCAACAAGAAGGCCATCGCCGAACTCACGCCGTATTTCGCCACTGCTAAGATCGACATGGCCATCTTCGTACCGGAGGCGGTGACCAACTACACCATCCAGAGCAAGACTTACGGACTGCCGGTCAGTATGTCGGTGGACGCCGTGGCCTACAACGTCGACCTGTTCGACGCCAACGGTCTTCCCCATCCGCCGGTTGATCCCAAGGACACGTCCTGGACGATGGAGCGCTTCCTGGAGATCGCCCAGAAGCTCACCAAAGGCAAAGAGCAGTTTGGCTTCGGCGGCAGCGCCAATGGCTACAATACCGCCGGCATCACCAACGGCACCTACTTCGGCATGCCGGGCTGGGACGATCAGGCCCAGAAGTCGCGTTACGACGCGCCGGAGTGGGCCACCGGTAGCCACTACTGGCTGGACCTACGGGACAAGTACCAGGCACAGCCGGTTGGCGACACCATCAAGACGCTGAAAGGAACACTGCCGGACATCTTTGCCTCCGGCAAGATCGGCATGAACGTCGTCTATGCCATCAACTGGAAGCCCACCCAGATGGCCTCCAAGTGGGCCCTGGCCACCATGCCCTATTCCGGCAAAGGCAACAACATCTCCGGCCGCATGTATCCGCACGGCCTGCACATGGACGGCACCACGAAGAACACCGAGCAGGTCTGGACCCTCTTCCAGTGGTTGACCAAGCCGGCGAACGGCGGGCGCTACCCGATCATCACCGGCCACGCGGTGTCGCCGCTGCTCAACGGTGGCTCAGACCTGGCCCAAAAGACGCGCAAAGCGCAGTGGGGCGTCGACCCAACGGCGTTCCTGCTCGATTCCTACACGCTGCTGCCCTCCGGTACCGGCATCCTCAAGTACTCCAACTGGCCGAACATCGGCAAAGAATTGACGCCGCTCTATGCCAAGGTCGATGCTGGGCAGACGTCGTCGGAGGACTACGGTCGGCAGGCAGCCCAAATCGTCAACGACAACATCCTGAAGGAGGCGTGAACACTCGCGGTCGCAGCTTGAAAGGAGACGCCGATGGTTGCCCCGCAGAAAGGCGCAGGACGGACGTTCCACTTCTGGCGTGGGTGTGAACGATGCCCATGAAGATCTACCTTATGACCGATATGGAGGGTGTCGCCGGTGTGGTCAACGGCGACGACTACCTGGCGCCGGGAGCGCGCTACTACGAGGTGGCGCGAGAGTTGGTGACCGGCGAGGTAAACGCTGCCATCGAGGGAGCGCTGGAGGGAGGCGCCACCGAGTTCCTGGTCGTTGATGGTCACGGCCAGGGCGCGATCAACCCGCTGCTGCTTCACCCGGCGGCGCGCTTGCTCACTGGCCGGCCGCTGGGCTATCCGTTCGGCATCGACGAGAGCTTCACCGCCGCCTTTATGATCGGCCAGCATGCCAAGGCGAACACCGATGGCGGTCACCTGGCCCATACCGGCTCTTTCGCCATTGAAGACCTCTCCATCAACGGGCGAAGCGTTGGTGAGTTGGGCTGCAATATGCTGACAGCGGCCTATTTCGGCGTCCCCTACATCCTCCACACCGGCGATGCCGCGGCCGCCGCCGAGGCGCGCGCTGTGGTCCCGGCTATCGAAACAGCCACCGTCAAGTGGGGCATCGCTCGTGGCTCAGCGAGCGGCCTCGACAGCCGCCAGAACGAGCTCTTCAACGGCGCGGCGATCCATTTGCATCCGACACAGGCCCGTGCAGTGATCCGTGCTGCAGCCAGGCGAGCGCTGGAACGGCGGGAGGAGATCGCTCCTTTCCGTCTCACCGCCCCGTACCGTCTGACCTCCATCCTCCGGCAGACCGCCACCGAACCGCCTAAAACGGCCAGCGTGGAAGCCGATGATATGATCGAGCTATTGCGCCGACCGCGGCGGCATAGTTGAATATCGCGATCATCCAACGGTCACTGCCGCGCTCCCCAACGCGCTGGCACGCTCGATAGGAGCCGTCATGGTCTATCCCATCGCCCGCGTCGGAGACGCCGCCCGGCCCGGTCTCGGTGTGGAGGAGAACGTCGGGCTGCTGCGTCATTACCTCTACGCCGAGCGACGCTTCTGCCTGCTGTTGGCCGGCCACCTGCCATCCATACCGGAGATGGCGATCAAGCAGGGGATCGGCCGTCATCTCTGGGAAGACGCCGAGCACGCCTCCTGGCTGATCGAGCGGATCGGTCAGTTGCGCACCAGTCGCACGTCGCTCGATGCAGCGCCGGACGGCGCGCTGGCCACCCTGGTCGATGAACTGCTGTGGTGGGCGAACACCGCGGAGTTGATCGTTGGCGTCTACGTCGTCGTCAAACCGGCGCTCGTTGCCGCCTATCGTTGGCACATCAGCGCCACCAACCCGCTCGTCGATTTCCCGACGGCTCGCCTGCTGCGCTTTGCCCTGGCCGAAGAAGAGGCGCAGTTGGAGTGGTCAGCGTCGGTGCTGCCGGAACTCCCGGCGTCGGCGGAGTTGACCGCCTGGCGTGGCCACCTGGAACGCCTGTTGGGTGCCTGTGGCTCCATGACGGGAGCCGACATGTTCGCGAAGGCCGGCCTGCCCGCGCCGGCGGATCACTGGAAGACCGGCGATTGGACCTGGGACACCTTCCCGCAGACCGCGCAGAAAATGACGATAGTCGACACGAACGGACGAACCACGCAGTTCGGCTATTTGGCCGACACGGTGATGTGGGGGCTCGCGCCCTGGATCCTGGCCAACGGCGGAGACATCCTGAGTCAAGATCGCACCAAATCGCTCCTGGACCAGCCGAAGGCGGTCCAGGCGGTCAGCTTTCAGCAGGACCTGATGAACAAGTACCAAGTGGCGCCCAACGCCGCCGACACGAAGGACGTCGACCTGTACTTTCTGGAGCCGCTGGCGCAGAACTACGCCAAGCTGCTGCCGCTCAACCCCTTCTGGCCGGACATGGAGAACAAGGCCGACAGTGCGCTGCAGGCGATCTTCGGCCAGAACCAGAGTGTCCAGCAGACCTTCAGCCAACTCACGCCCCAGATCAACCAGATTTTGGCCGGGGCGATAGGCTGAGGATGAATGGCTAGAGCAAGGGGTTGACGGCGCTGGTGATCCTGACGCCTGCTGTCTGGGCAGTCTCCTTGCCTTCGTTCAGCACGACGTCGAGCTCTTTGGTGATAGTGTCGAGTACCTGGCTGTAGGTCGGGATGCGCGGTTCGGTGTGCGCAACGGTGGCGGCATCCAGGAAGAGTTGCGCCTGGCCCGGCTTGAAGAGTGGAGAGAGGATGTTCACCGTGGACTTGTACATGAACACCCAGCTCACCAGTTGCACCCACGTCTTGACGCTCTCCGGTGCGATCAGGTAGCGAGCCATGGTCCAGGCGGCGTCGGGCGCCTTGGTTGTCCGGGTGATGCCGAGGGCGGTGAAGGTCATCCAGTTGGCCGGTCCGGCCCTTCCCTTGGGCAAAGGAGCGACATCCCACGGCACCTTCGTCTTCCAGGTCTCCACCAACCGTCCGATCTGGGAGGACTGGCTGTAGTTCATGGCCAGCCGGCCGGTGTTGAAGAGGTCGTTGTTGTTCATCGTCGACAGGTCTGCGGTGGTGGGAGCTGCACTATACTTGAAACGCACATCGGCAAGGTCTTGAATTGCCTGGGTAGCGACTGCCTGGTCGAGCGTACAGTGCTTGTTGTCCTTGGAGAGGATGTCGCCACCGTCGGCCCAGATCCGCACCTGCCAGGGAGGCAGGAAGGTGCCGAACTGCTTCGTCGCTCCCGTGCCGCTGGTCAGCTTCTGGGCAGCCTGTAGCCACTCGCCATCCCAGGTCCAATCGGCGGTCGGCGTCCCGACCCCCGCCTTGGCAAAGAGATCCTTGTTGTAGTACAGACCCTGCGTATCCAGATTCATCGGCAAACCGTAGAGACTGCCCCCCAATGACGCCGCTTCCAGGACGCCTGGCACGATGTCCTGCTTGTCCAGACCGCCGTTCCCCGCCTGGCTGGCGAACTTGTCCAGTGGCGCCAGTACCTGCTTGGCCTGCAAGGGCGCCATTTCGACCAGCGCCACCGTGAATACATCGGGCGCGACATCGCCCGCCATCATGGTCAGCAACTTCTGGTAGTAGGCATTGCCACCCGGGGTTGGCTGATTGTTCACCTGTATATTCGGTTCGTCCTTGGCAAGCTGGGCCAGCAGGGGCTTCTGAGCCAGACCGCCAGGTAGCTGCGCTGTGAACCAGTTCATGTAGGTGACCAACTGGGCCGCAGCCTTGACGCTGCTCGTGGCGGCAGGTGGCGCGCTGACGCTGGCCGTCGTCGACGCGGCGGAAGGCGTCGGCGCTGCAGTGGAACGGAGTGCCGTGGTGCTGCTGAGGGAGATTGTGCCTGTGGCGGTTGTCCCTCCACTGACCGATGACGTCACAGCTCCGCCGCAGGCGGCCAGGACGCCGGAGCAAAGGGACACAGCGGAGACCGCCAGCAACTGCTGTAGGCAGCGGCGCCGGTTCACTGCTTTCAACATGTCCATTGTTGGTACCTCCAGTGGAGACCCATGAGTCAATCGCTGAATGAGCAATGGTGGAGAGGGTATACACTATCGCGTTACGCTGTCAAGCGCGCTGGCATTCCCGAGTGTACCCCATAGTATTGCGCGTCCTGCTTGCTAACGGCGTCTCCGCCGCGCCCGGCGACTGAAGTCGCGGGCTACAGTAAGCAACCACCCACTGCGGTGGGTACCCGCCTTCGGCGGCTCCGGTAGTCCGCGTAGGCGGACTTCGCTTCGAATAGCCCGCGACTTCAGTCGCCGGGAGGCCCCAAGCATCCGGCGCAAAACTATGGGGGACACCCGGCATTCCCGGTTGCACCGCACCTTGATGGGCGTCAACGGGCTGCACTATCCTCAGGACCGCCTCTCCGGCCCCCACCCACTGCCCGCGTTGGCCGATCTCATCGCCCAACACGCCGCCGAGTCCTGCCCCAGGAGCGACTCGGCTGCCGCTGCTTGACACCACGAGTTATTGAGCAGACACGTAGGCCCTTAGCGAAGGGTATCAAACAATCTCGACCAAATGTGCTGGCGTCGGCTTTCCGTCATCTCGGGCACGGCCGGGCTGAAATCTAACTCGCACATGATCCCCGTTAAGTATCTCTAACCACCGACTGCGATCCATAAGCTCATTCCGGTGAGCGAAATACTTCTGGCCGTTATCACCAATAACAAAAACAAAATCCCTGTCCGGGTGCTTCATCGCTACCCGACCGTATGTTACAGGAGACTCATTGGATTTTGCCGCAATTTGGAGCAGTATGGGATCATTAGCGATAATTGGGTTGCAGTTACCTAGCCATCGCAATGAATTGTAACACTCCGGACCTAGATCAAATTTTTCCGAAAGACGAAGAATTCTACTACCTATCGCCTGCCAATCGCTCAAGGTGCTCTGAATACCAAGTACTGCGAATGCAGTACGCACACACTTACGCGCCGTATTAATTACCTTCTGATCGGGGACTGTAACGGAGATCGCTTCGCAAACGGTGTCTAAGGACTGGCAAATAAGGTCGAAAGCATCCAACGGTAGATGCCGATCACGTTGAAATTCTGCGGCACGGCGTAAGCAATCGGCATACTGAGTCAACAAATAGGCGCGCTGATCGCCACCCAATTCTAAAATGCGAGTCTTAGCCCTTGAAAACGCTGCAATACCCTCTAGTATCCGACCGGCAAGGGCAAGCATCCGTCCATAACAGGCGACTGTCTGAGGCTGCGCCGCCTTCTTGTTTGCCGTAGTCGCAAGGACTTCTACTGCGCGTTCAAACTCATCCTGCTCTGACAAAAATTGTGCATAAAAGACAATAAGAGGTTCGCTCTTTCCGTCTGCGTGATCCAAGGCACGCTCGTAGTCCTCCTCGGCTCCTATAGAATCGCCTGACGCGGCTCTCACCTGCGCAGAAATACGCCAGACTTCGTAGAATCCTGGACACAAACGCTTGGCAATTTCGAGAGCCTGAAGAGCGCTCCGGAAGTCTCGATCATGAAGATCGGATAACGCGCGATCAAGATGCCGAACAACCATTGCCTCGTCAATGGACCGGAACAGGATGGCTCCTCTTTGAAACGGATTCCCTGCTGCCCGGTTTCTCGCCTCATCTCGGGCTCCCATAAGTGCGCGGTACGTTTGCTGGAGTCTGGGCCTCTCGACGGCTACTTCCGAGTCTCTGGAGAGAATAAAGCGCCTGGCGAATTCAGTAGTAGTCCAGAGATCCGTGTCGAATTCTGCCGACTCGTCCCTTGTTCGCCGAATGAGATTTGAATGAAAGAGATAACGAACGTCTATCCTAACCGCTTCAATTTCGTCCTCTTCTGACAGGAGACAAAGCTGAACCTCCCCGAGTGGCCGGGACATTGCTACGAATATTCGAAGATATCGACGCTGTCGGTTAGTTAAGGCGTTGTAAAGATTTAAAAAGCAAAACTCTAAAACTTCCCCGAGATCTTTCTTTGGGTCGGTTAGGGCACGAGATACCCTTCCATTTGTATAGGACTGAATGAACCACTTGATGGCAAGCGGGTTATAGAACAGCTTTTCACAGTCTTTCTGAATTATCGAGTCGGGACGCCGATGAAGCTCGGGAACACTATAGACGTGCGAAATCCGTCTATATAACGCGATGGCATCCTTCGTCTCCATTGACCTAAGATTGAATCTCTGCTCTAATTCCCCGATGCCTACTTTGGACGTGAGTACGATTTTCGACTGACGTGGAATGTCAAGAAATAGAGGGCGAATAGTATCGATATCTATTGTCTCAAGATTGTCGATAACTAGAAGTATCCTGAGTGTACTTAGGATGTCATGCACTAAAATAAATAGGTCGACGATAGGCTTAGATTCCAGGTTCTCACCCAACGCGGTAGCAATACCCTGTAAGAGCTCAAGTTCGCTAGTCATTGCCCCTGCAATGTGACGTACACCAGATGAAGTCAGGCGCGTGGTCTTAAGCGATGTCCACAAGATCATATCATAGGGAGGATGCCTATCAAGTAGATCGTACAGACACCGTAAGGTGAGAGCTGTCTTGCCAACGCCGCCTTCTCCTGTGACATTAATGAGAGGGTGGGATCCGAGCAGGAGAGTGCTAAGACTCTCACGATCCGACGATCGTCCAATGAAGCCGGTGTCATCAAAATCTGGACTAGGCAAATTATTGGGAATGGCATCATCATCAGGCTTCCAATAGCTTGGAATGCTGAGTGTAAGGGGGTACATGTTGTTACTACTGAGAGTCTTGTCAACTTCGCTAACATTCTGAAAGGCATAGTTCATCTGAATACTTCGGATGGCTACTAGAGTATCGTAGGTACATGCAAGATCGTCGGGCTCCAAGGGTCGGGCATGGCACACCCGGTTGCGAACATGGATCAGAGGGCGCGCGAGTTCAAGCAGACGCCGGACCACGACGACGTCCTGACCAAGGAACTGGGCGATTTCTCCTTCGCGACGGGCAATGATGTCGAGGAGGGTTGACAGATCCACATAGTCTAGAAGATCTTGCCATCCAGCTGCTTGCTGTGTATTGTTCGTCGCAGAGCGATAAATTCTCCGCGCCCTCTCCGTTTCGTCTTCGGTGAGTGTTGGCCCGGTACCGTGGGTTTGCTCAGACGCCAGCCTCCGCAGGTCCTGTTCGAGAGCCATGAGCCAAGCAAAGATTGTATTTCGCTGTAGGTCCATAACGCGGCTCCTCGCGACTATCAACAGCCAGAGCGTCCCGTCGCGGAGGCGACGGTCGAACGGACCGCGGGAATCTTACACAGGTACCACGTACTGGTCAACGTTTCTCCCCGCTAAGACATGGTTCACGCCAGACATGACCCACCATAACGGTTTCGGTAGTCTACCAGAGGGGGTGGAGGCTGAATTGTAAAGGCGGGCACAGCAAGCGAGTATCTCGACGTACTAGAATTTGCAGACCCGCGACTTTGGATGAATGCCGAGTATTGGGGACACGGCGGTGCCGAGGACGACCCCAGCGATCACGGTCGACACGTCACTTGGCCACCGCCCGCAGATGTGGCCTTGCCTTGCGAGTTGTAACGGCGCCTCCGTTTTGCTACGCACTTGCTGTGCATTACTTTGCGTCACCCCCGATATGCCCTTCTACCCGGGTTGTTGCATCATTCCCGACCAATCACCATCCTGTACACTTCAGGACCTCCGGCTCAGCCATTGATCTTGAAAGAAAGCAGGGAAGCCCGTGGCCCGACAGAGAGAACGTTTCAATGTCTTGCTCGTCATGACTGATCAGCATCGCGCCGACCTCATGACCTGCGCCGGAAACGATCTCGTCCCGACGCCGCACATCGACAGTCTCGCAGCGCGCGGGGTGCGCTTCAGCCAGGCGTACTGCCCGTACCCCGTGTGCGTCGCCTCGCGCATGTCCCTGTTGACCGGTCTCTATGCCCACACGACCGGGGCGATCGATAATACCGACCGCCTGGACTGGCGCTACCGCACCGTGGCACATCATTTCGCTGAGCAAGGGTATCTCACTGCCCTGCTCGGCAAGATGCACTTTCGTGATGGAAATCACCATGGTTTCGCGTACACCCTTACCATCAACGACTGGCTGATGTACCTCGGTCCCAAAGTCCAGCATTACGCCAACGAGATCGCCAACGCCCCCGAGAGTGACAACTTCTTCCAGAGCGTCGATGATCATGGCGCCTGCTTCCCAGATGTCACGGACCTCTGGGATGGTGCGAGCCCGTGGGCGGGAAAGGTGCAGCGGTATACGTTCGAAACGATGGCCTCGCACCTCGACGCTTCCGATCACCTCGATTCCCTCATCGCCCGCGAAGCGGCAAAGTTCTTGACGCGTTACTGCGACCAGCCCTTCTTCCTTGTCGTCAGCTTCTTGAAACCGCATGCCCCGCTGTATCCGCCAGCGGAATGGGCGGCGCGCTACCCAATCGAGAGTATCGTCCTTCCGCCCGTCAGCGAGGAGGAGATTGAACAGTACCCGCACCATCTCCAGCAGCGAATGCGCGCGTCACGACAGCTCGCGCCGCGGCGCCAGCGCGCCAGCAACGCCGGGTACCTCGGCAACCTGGCCTTCGTGGACACCTGCGTCGGCCAGGTGTTGACCGCGTTGCAGGAGCTCAAGCTGCAGGACAGTACCGTCGTTGCCTACACGTCCGACCACGGGCACCTCCTGGGCGAGCACGGCTTGCGGGGAAAGTTCTGCCTGTTTGAGCCATCCGTCCGCGTGCCCTTGATCCTCAGCCACCCGCCCCAGCTCCCGCAGGGCGCCGTTGCCCCGGCCCTGACGGAAATAATTGGACTCTATCCCACCCTCAGCGAGCTCGCCGGTCTGGACGCTCCTCAACGCACGACGATTGTCGATACCCCCACTGCCCCGGAGCACCTTGATGCCGCCAGCTTCGCTGCAATCGCACGGGACCCGTCGCTCCCTGGGCCGCCAGCGGCGTTTAGCGAGTACCATCTACGGTCGCCGGTCGCCTCCTTTATGATTCGCACGCACCAGTACAAGTACATCTACAACCAGGGGGCAACGGACGAGCTCTACGACGAGGTGGAGGACCCAGAAGAGCGCGTCAACCTGATCGCTGATCCACGGTATCGCCAAGAGCAGGAGGCGCTGAGACGCCAGCTCGTCGCCTGGTACGACCCTGAGCGGAACGCCAACGTCGCGGTGCAGCGGCTCTCGCATGGATTGCCCTGGCGGGATAGTTAGCCGCGCCTACCGTCGTATACAATGAACACCTGCGTTCCGATCAGATTGAGCTGCCGCCAGTAGGAGTGACACGTTGAAGCGGACCAGACAACATGCCGGGCTCGTGCTGTCCCGTCGGGGCCTTCTCGGCGCATTGGGTCATGCGTTCCCAGGCATCGCGCTGCTTTCGGCTTGCGCTTCCGCCAGCACCAGCAGCCCGACGGCATTGCCGAGCGTCGGAGTCACGACAACCGCTGCAACGACGATACCTTCAACCGCAGCGAAACCGAGTACCGCGCAGACCAGCGGCAAGCAGGGCCTCACGGTCATCAGCGACATTGATGCTCAGGGGTTGCCCTTGCTGACGAAAGTCATTGATCAGTGGAATCAGGCCAACCCGCAGGCGCCCGCCAGTCTTCAGGGCGTCGCTGGGACACAGTACAGCACGAAACTGGAGACCATGGCGGCGGGTGGCGCTTTGACAGATGTCTTCGCGCTCTCCGGCAACGACCTACCCCGCCTGGCTAACAGCGGCGTCCCGGCGACCCTGGACGCGCTGCTCCAGCAGGACCATTACGACCTCTCCGACTATGTGCCGCTGCCACGCCAGCGTATGGTCTGGAAAGGAGCGACCGTGGCGTTGCCGCGCGGCTTCTCCAACCAGTGCATCTATTGGAACGTGGACCTTTTCGACAAGATGGGTGTGGCTCATCCGCCGCAGAGCTGGGACGCTGCAGGCTGGGACTTTGCTGGCTTTCTGGACACCGCTCAGAAGTTGACGACAGGAAGCGGCGGCGGAGCACAGTACGGTTTTACCGTGGGCACCGACTTCGTCGGCGGCTGGGGGCAGTGGCTCTACGCCAACGACGCCCACGTCTTTGACGATCAGTTTACGCACTGCTTGGTGAACCAGCCGGCGGCGGTGCAGGCGCTGCAGTTCATGCAAGACTTGATCGTCAAAAACAAGGTTGCGCCGACGCCGGCGACGCTGTCGACGGAGAACCCGCTCTCGCTCTTTCTGAGCGGCCGCTTGGCGATGCTGTTCGCCCCAGTTGCTTCAGTCGCCACCTACCGTCCGGCGAAATTCAAGTGGGACTTCGCCATCACGCCCAAGGGCGCCGGTCCGCGAGTCACCACCGCCGCCGCAGGGGTCTACTGGTGCGCCAACGCCCACACGCCGCAACTACCGGCGGCATGGAAGCTGCTCAGCTACCTTGCCTCTCCGCAATCCGAGCTAGTGCTGGCCAATACGTACTTTCCGGCACGCGAATCGGTGCTGCAAAAGATTGCTACGCTTGACCCCACGCTGCCGCCCACCCACCGTCAAGTCGGCATTGATGGACAAAAACTGGCTCGCGCCTTCCGCGCCACCCCGAACTTTGCCGAGATCAACGCCATCTTCACCAAGCAGTTTGCTTACCTGTGGGATGGCAGCAGCACCGTCGAGACCATCACTACGAAGACCGTCCAATTGGTCGATGCCTATCTTGCTGCGCACCAAAGTAGGTAAGAAAGGTAACGGAACACGACGACGTGTCGTACCTGCCATTATCCCAACTGAGCGCTGCAATCGGGCCGGGTCGGCCAAATCCGCCGGACGTGAAGGAGCAACCGTAGCCCCTGCACCAGGGGGATCGCTCGTGTGGGCGACAGCAGAGCCTTGACAGTCCAGACTCTCAGCGCTAGTATTCACACGATTGATTACGACGATTGAATTCGGCTCGGCGACGGGACGCCATGGCCACCATCAAAGACATCGCGAGGGAACTGGGCGTGGACTCATCGACCGTGTCCCTGGCCCTGCGTGATCATCCGGCGATCGCGGCGGCTACCCGCGAGCGGATTCAACGCGCTGCCGCTCGGATGAACTATGCGCCCAACCGGGCGGCGCAGGCGCTGCTGCCTTGCAGTCTGGCGCCACGCGGCTCCGTCGCAGCAGCCCCAAAGGAGCATCCATGAGCGCGAGCACCGCGGCGTTACCAGCGCGGCGTTCTCGGCGCCGGCTCACCCCGGCACGCCGCGAGTCACTCGCCTTCTACGCCTTCCTCTCCCCCTGGCTGATCGGCTTTGTCGGGCTGACGTTAGGACCGATCATCGCCTCGCTGCTCTTCAGCTTCTCCGATTATGATGCCATTCATCCGCTCTCCTTCCTCGGCCTGCAAAACTACCAGACGATCTTCCAGACGCAGCTCTTCTGGCAGTCCCTCAAGGTCACTGCCTTCTATACCCTGGGCGCCGTGCCGCTGGGCGTGATCGGCGCCCTCCTACTGGCCACCCTGCTCAACCAGAAGGTGCCGGCCCTCTCGCTCTGGCGAACTCTCTACTACTTGCCGGTCGTCACCTCCGGCGTGGCCGTGGCCCTGCTCTGGTCCTGGATCTTCCAGCCGGACTTCGGGGTGGTGAACACCATCCTCTACAACGTCTTCCACATCCAGGGTCCCCAGTGGTTCTTCAGTCCGACCTGGGCCTTGCCCGCCTTCATCATCATGAGCATCTGGGGCGTCGGCGGCCCCATGCTGATCTACCTGGCCGGCATGCAAGGCGTGCCGACGCCACTCTACGAAGCAGCGGAACTGGACGGCGCCGGCCGCTTCCAGCAGTACATCCGTATCACCCTGCCGATGATCAGTCCGGTCATCTTCTTCAACCTGATTATGCTGATGATCGGCTCCTTCCAGGTCTTCACCGGCGCCTTCATCATCACCCAGGGCGGACCCAGCTACGCCACCTACTTCTACGTGCTCTACCTCTATCAGGAAGCCTTCCAGTACTTTCACTTCGGCTACGCCTCTGCGCTGGCCTGGATTCTCTTCGTCATCGTGATGGCGCTGACCGCGCTGGCCTTCCGCTTCAGTTCGTCTCTCGTCTACTACGACTCCAAAGAGGAGAGACGCTAGATGGCCACGCGCAGCGAAACCGGCAGCCCGGCCACGATGCTGGCCTCGCCGACCAGGCCACGGCTCGGCGTGCGCACATCGGAACTGCTCTGGCGCAGCGTCGCCACGCTGATCATCGCTGCCGGCGCGGTCGCCGTGGTGTTTCCGCTGCTCTGGATGCTGAGCACCTCGCTCAAGGCCGCCGGCCAGGTCTTGTTGCAGCCGCCGCAGTGGGTGCCGGCCACTCCCCAATGGCAGAACTACCCCCAGGCGCTGGACTCCATGCACTGGACGGTCGTCTACCGCAACTCCGCCATCGTCTCGCTCAGTGCCGTGCTGGGTGAGATACTGAGCGCGTCGCTGGTGGCCTTTGCTTTCGCCCGGCTGCGCACGCCCGGTCGCTCCGTCCTCTTTATGCTGGTGCTGGCAACGCTCATGCTGCCGCAGCAGGTGCTGCTGATTCCGCAGTTCATCCTCTTCAAGCACCTCGGCTGGATCGATACGCTGCTGCCGCTGATCGTGCCGACCTTCTTCGCCGGTCCCTTCAACGTCTTTCTACTGCGGCAGTTTTTTCTCTCCATTCCTTCCGAGATGGACGACGCCGCGCGCATGGACGGCTGCGGCTACTTCGGTCTTTACTGGCGCATCCTGCTGCCGCTCTCCCGGCCGGCGCTGGGCGTGGTGGCGATTTTCACCTTCCTGGGTAACTGGAACGACTTCCTGAAGCCGCTGATCTACCTGAACACGCAGGGACACTACACCGTGGCCCTGGCCTTGCAGAACTTCACCGCCGACTACGGGATGACGCCCTGGAACCTCTTGATGGCGGCCTCGCTGATGGCGCTGCTGCCCTGCATCGGCCTCTTCTTCCTGGCGCAGCGCTACTTCATTCAGGGGGTCGTGATCACGGGTGTCAAAGGGTAAGCGACAACTCCGGCGTGGGTGCCACGCCGGGTAATGGGTCCACAGCAAAGGAGCGCAGCATGACTGACCAGGCACTGCATGATTCCCTGTCCCAACTGAGCCGGCGGCGGCTGCTGGGCGTGCTCGCTACGTCGCTCAGCGGCCTCACCCTGGCCGCCTGTGGCGGCAGTTCGGGAAACGCCACGACGACCGGCAGCACGGCAGCCGTTACTGCCGCCGGGGCGAACACGAGCAAGGCGTCCAGCGGGACCGGTACCGTTGCGGCGACTACGTCCGCAAAAGCAGGAGCGGCCGCCAGCGCACCGGCGCTGGGAGCGCAGACGATCTCGTGGTTGATGCGCAGCAGCCCCGTCGAGAACCCCTGGGAAGAGAAACAGGTCATCCCCGGCTTCGCGACGGTGCAACCCGGCATCAAAGTGCAACTCATCGTGACGCCCGCTAACCAGGTCGACCCGAAACTCACCACCATGATCGCCAGCGGTACGCCGCCCGATATCTTCTCCGAGTTCGGTCAGGCCGGCTTCGGTGACTACTATCTGCGCGGCATCCTGCGCGAGCTCACGCCGCTCATCAACCGCGACCATTTCGACATGGGTCGCTTCCTGCCCGGTATCCCGGAACTCTATCAACGCGGCGGTAAGTACTACCACATGCCGCAGGTCACCAACTTCGGCGTCATGCTGTTCTACAACAAGCAACTCTTCGACGCCGCCGGCGTCAGTTACCCGCCAGCCTCCTGGGACGACGCCAGTTGGACCTGGGATGCCATGATGGCGGCGGCAGCCAAGCTCACCAAAAACGTCGGACAAGGGGCGAACGCCCAGTACGGCCTTGATCTCGGCCAGCTCCAGAACGTCTACATGTCGGCCTACCTCTGGGGTGGTGATCCCTGGCTGCCGGAGCAGTACACCACCGGTCTCGCGCCCTCCAGCAACCTGACGGCGGCTCCGGTCGTCGCCTCCGTGCAGGCGGTCGCCGACGGCTACTACAAGCAGCGCGTCTCCCCCTCGGCAGCGGATGCCCAGGCGCTCTCCCAGTTGGGCAATATCTTCGCCACCGGCAAGATCGGCATGACGATGGGCCTGCCAACCCAGGCCTATGGCAACTACAAGTCGGCGCCCTTCAAATGGGGCATTGCGCCGCTACCAAAGCAGGTCAGCAACAAGCACGCCGTCTTTAACGGCTGCTGGTTCATCGAGCAGGAGAGCAAACACGTCGACGCCTCCTGGGAGTTCCTCAAGTACCTGGTCAGCGACACGGCGGCGACGGTCATGAGCACGTCCACCGGGTTCGTGGCGCCGCTGCAAACCGCCGTCGCTCCCTGGCTCCAACTCTTTGAAGGTCCGACCGGCATGAAGCCCGCCGACATCAAGACGGTGATCGTCGACTCCAACAAGAACTCGGTAGAGAATGTCAACCACCTCTTTGCGAACTGGACGGAAATCGCCAATACGCTGACCCAGTCGACGAGCGCCCTCTGGCTGGGCAAGGCCACTGCGCAGAGCGCGCTGACGGCGGCGAAGGGACCGGTGGATGCCGTGCTCAGCAAGACCTACAACACCTACCAGAAGAAATAGCGAGAGCAGATGGAGCAAGAGCACCGATCACTGCCGCCCATCAGGAAGGAGTTGCCCAATGCCGCTAGCGTATCCACCGGATCGGACGTCTAGCCCCCAGCGTTCGAGCCTGGCTGTGCTTCCCCGCCGAACGCTCCTGCTCGCCACCCTCGGCGCGTTGTCCACCGGAGCCGGACTCTTGAGTGCCTGCGGGAGCAGCACCGCGAGCACCGCAACGACGGTGCCGACAAGCCACACCAGCGCCGCAGCGCTCTCTCGCAACAGTGCCAGTGCGGCGAAGGCTGCCCCGACCGCCGGTACGCAGCAGTCGGTGCTGCAAGGCAAGGCCACCGGCGCGCGGACCCAGGTCACCATCAACTACTACGGGGCCCGCACCTACGACACCGTGATGCATGCGGTCGGCACCGGGTTCCTGCAGGTCCACCCGAACGTCGACCTGCAACTCAACTACGTCACGGGCAACTGGAAGCAGCAAGTGGAGACGATGATCGCTGGCGGTGTGCCGCCGGACCTCTTCCGTGCGGACCCGGTGGACTTCTACTCCTTCGCCGGCCTTGGCGTCTACGAGCCGCTGGACCCGTATGTCGCCCGCGACAACTACTCATTCGCCGACTACTGGCCGCAACTCAAGGAGGAGTACTCCTGGAACGGCAAGCTGCTCAACCTTCCCGATATTGTCAACAACCTGATCCTCTGGTACAACGTCGACCTGTTTCAGAAGGCGGGACTGCCAACGCCCAACGACCTCGCGGCGAAGCAGCAGTGGACCTGGGATACTGCGTTACAGACGGCGCAGAAGCTCACCTCGGGCACCGGGCCGACGAAACAGTTCGGCCTCTACATCCTCAACGGCGCCGTCAACTATCTCCTGCCCTGGGTCTGGATGGCCGGCGGCTCGCTCTTCGACAATGAACAGCAGCCGACGAAGTTGACCTTTGCGAACCCCAAGTCCGTCAACGCCCTGCAATGGCTGGGCGATCTGGGCAGCAAGTACGGCGTGGAACCGCAGCCGGCCAGCCTGGTCTCCAGCAATGGCGGGCAACTGTTCTATACCGGCCGCGTTGGCATGTACATTGCCCAGCTCGACATCGAAGGGATGCACAGTTCGATCAAAGGGTTTTCCTGGGACTGTGCGCCGCTGCCCTCCGGCTCGGCCGGGATGTGGAACTTCTATGGCGGCGCCGACTTCGGCATCGTCACGGCGGCCAAACAGCACGATCTGGGCTGGGAGCTGCTGAAATACATCACCAGTCCGGCTGGGCAAGCCTCTTACGTCACCCACCAACTGGCTATCCCCATCCTGCGCTCGGTCGCCAACGCCGACGCCTGGCTCAAGGCGCCCTACTCGCCGCCCCACAAGCAGGTGATCCTGGACGCCCTCACCCAGTCCAAGCCCATTCCCAAAACCTCTGCCTACACCCAACTGGATAGCCAGGCTGTCGAGCCAAACCTGGCAGACTTGTGGAACGGCAAGGCGAACGCCCAGACAGTCGCCGCCAAGATTGACCAGGCAGGTCAGCCGATTCTGGCTTCGGCGAGACGCTGACCGGGCAGAGCGTGAAGGAGCATCGGATGGCGAGTACCGGCTGCGACAATGTCGTGCTGATCCTGACCGATCAGCATCGCGCCGACGCCATCGGCACGGTTGAGCCGGCGCTCGTGACGCCGCACCTCGACCGGCTGGCCGCCGAGGGACTCTGCGAGCACTGGACGCTCACCCCGCGCGGCTCGGTTTCGCTCTGCTGCTCAAGATCTTCTGATGCGCGACAATTACACCAGCACCAGGGAACGCAGCAAGAGTTCACATCAGGGCCGGCCGACCGATGGTGATGTGATCGCTCGCCGTGCTGCATCAAGCGCTCGCGGGCCCGTTGCCGCTGCATTGAGGCGCTGTGGAACAGCAGGCGCGACGTCGCCTGCCGAATCCCGGCGGAACTCGCGGGGAGAGCAACCCTTGTACTGATGGAAGATACGGGCAAAGTATTGACTCGATTCAAAGCCGCAGCGCAGAGCCACGTCGGTGATGCTGAGTTTGCGCTGCTGCCACAGTCGCCGCGCCGCCCCTTCGACCCGGCAGAAGGTCAGATATTCGATCGGCGACATATTCGTCAGTTGCTTGCAGTAATGAGCAAAACGGGTACGCCCGAGACCGCAGGCATCGGCCATCAAGGGAAGATCCCAGGGTTGGTCGAGCGTTTCCGGCAAGCGGGCCAGGAAGAGCTCGACGGTGCGCTGGGCCGAGGAGAGCGATTTATCCAACGATGGCTCATGGAGTCGGAGCAGTTCCGTCACAGCGACAAACAAACCGCTGATGTACAGCCGGAGCCGGCTCTCGTTCGGCTGCATGGCGGCCTCGACTAGGCGCTCAAAGTAGTGCTCAATCTCGCTATTGGCCGGCCAGACCGGATGCTCGTTATGGCTCAACAAGGTGGTGAGCTCCTGCACGTCCGCCTCAGCTAGCGACAGCCAACGCGGCCAGCACCACGTTTGATTGGGACGGCGAACCCCGACATCCAGAATGAGCCAGTGCAGGCGGCAAGCGCCAATGTTTGGGTCGCCAACGCGGTGCGCCTGCCAGGGCCGTGTGATCGTCATATCACCCTGCTTGAGCAGGAAGTCCTCGTCATCAACGGCGAAGCGCACCTTGCCCCGCGAGACGTAGGTGAGCTCAATGCCCTCGTTGCGGTGCCAGTCGAGGCCCCAACTCTGAGGGTGGTCAGCATCCCAAAAGCCGACAGCGCGCACTTCGGTCAACACGTTCGGCGGCAACGGTAACCCCGGATACTGGCCGCGTGCGCGTGCCACCAGGCGCACCTCGCCACGTTCCACCGCCTGCTTGAGTGGCTCGCAGGTATCGGCGTAGTACACCTGGCTCGCCAACTGGAACGCGGGTACCTGAAGCTGCGGAGCTGCCATATGCCTGCCCTCCCCCAACCATCGCGCAATAGGAGACACGCCGAAGTTTCCATGCGAGGATCGGTGACACGATCCTTATATGTGAAATGGTACACCACCAAACTTGTACGATTTACCACTGGCACAACGTGCAAGACGGAACAGACGATCCGTCCTATCCTGAGCCGTGAAAGGCACGGAGTTGCCCTCGACGTGACCGTAACGGCGACCATGAGGGCCACTTGCAGAGAGGGAGGTTACGCGTGGATAACCTCGTTCGACTTTGCAAGCCGGAGATCTCGCGCGCGCTGCTCCCGCGTCGCAGGTTCGTCGCGAGCCTGTTGGCGCTCGCAGGCGGCCAAGGCCGCCGTACAGGCGGCGGTGGGTCAGGCCTGGGCTGAGGTACCGGCGTCGAAATAGCGACGGAGGACAGAGCGTGGTACGTCTTGCGGCAAGCGTTCCGGGCGCCTCGTGGTCAGAACGCTTCGCAATGCTCAAACGACTGAATGTCTCCGCGACGGGGGTGGGGCTGCCTCCCGATGCGCCAGTTGAAGAACGGGTGAGGGTAACCGAGACGTTCCGCGCTGCCGGGGTGGCGATGGTCCAACTTGGCTGCTACGCCAACCTGGAATGCCTGGATGAGCGCCTGCTAGCCGGCAATCGGGAGCGACTGCGCATGGCTATCGCGAGTGCAGCCGAGCTTGGCGTCGAGGCGGTGGTGACCGGACCCGGCCACATGCACCCCGGCCTGGTTGAGCAAGTTTACGCCGCCCATCCGGATAACTGGACCACGCAGGCCATGGACCGGCTCGTGGCGAGCTGCGAGGCCATCGTGCCGGCCACGGAAGGCACCGCCGTCAAGCTTTGCCTTGAGCCATGGTCGATCCACACGCTGAACTCGCCCGCCAAGCTGGAAGAACTGGTCCGGCGGGTCAACCATCCAGGATTACGCATTCTCCTGGATCCGGTGAACCTGATGGACTTGCAGACCTACTTCTGCAACGGCGACGTGATTAACGACTGCTTCGACCGCCTCGGCGACAACATCTGGCTCGTCCACGCGAAGGATACGCTGCTGGATGCATCCAAGTTCACCTACTACCTGAGCGAAGCCAGACCGGGGCTGGGCGTCCTCGATTACCGTACCCTGCTCCGTCGACTGGCGGAGTTGCCGGAACGGACGCCGCTCTTTATCGAGCATCTGCGGACGATGGAGGAGGTGGAAGCCGCCTGCGCCTACATCCGGCAGGTGGCCAACGAGGTCGGCGTGGCGTTCCAGACCTGAGGACGGTGCGCGAGCTCCCTCGGACCCGAGGGATGATTCAACAAAGGAGACAGCAACGATAGTGTTACGAGCCGGGATTATTGGTTGTGGTCGCTCGGGGCCGGGCAGTGGAGGCGGCCACTCCATCGGGCGTGCCCACGCCCAGGCTTACCAGCAGATTGAAGGGGTGGAGTTGGTCGCTGCGGCGGACATTGATGAGGGGAACCTGCGCCAGTTCGCCCAGGAGTACGGCGTGGGGGCGACCTACCGCGACTACCGGGCGATGCTCCAGAAGGAGCACCTGGACCTGTTGAGCGTGGCCGTATGGCCGCCGCTGCACGAGGAGATGGTGGTCGCTGGAGCGCAGGCCGGTGTGCGGGGCACCATGTGCGAGAAGCCCATGACGCTCTCCCTCGCCGCAGCCGACCACATGCTGGCCGAGTGTAAGGAGCATGGCACATTGCTCTGCGTCAATCACCAACGCCGCTACGGGGATCCCTGGCGCAAAGCGAAAGCGCTCGTCGCCAGCGGTGCTATCGGCAACCTCGAGCGTGTGGAGTTGAGTTGTCCAGAGTGGGACATCCTGTCCTGGGGTACGCACTGGATCGACATCGCCAACTTTTATGCCGACGACGCCCCGGTGGATTGGGTGTTCGCCCAGATGGACACCAGCCGCCGGCTGGAGCGCTACGGGCACCTGGTAGAGAACGATGGCCTGGTCGAGTGGCGCTATGCCTCAGGTATCCGCGCCCTCCTGCACCTGGGCGATGGTGCACCGCCGGGGTTCTTCAATCGGCTCTCCGGCAGCGAGGGCATGATCGAAGTGCATGTCCCCGACCAGCCTCCCCTGCGTGTCTGGGGGCGAGACCAGGCAGGATGGGTGGCTCCCAACCTACCGCAGGATCACCGCCGAGCATTCGCCGAATCGTTGCGTCTCCTCGCGGATGGGGTGCAACACGGCACGGAGCCGCCCAACAGTGCGCCGGCCGCACGACGGGTGATGGAGGTGATCATGGCCGCCTATGAGTCCGCCTATCGCCGCCAGCGAGTGGAGTTACCGCTCCGGGAGACCGGCTTTACGCTCGAGAAGCTGGTTACTGAACGAACCTTTGCCGGTAATGCGGACGGTAAGAAAGAAAAGTAAGGGGCTAGGGCGGAACAGGAAGCGGAGGGTTAGCGTGGGTACTATCGGGATCGGGGTCAATAGAGAAGCGAAGGAGAGACGATCATGCGGATGAACGATAAGATTGGCGAGGCGTTGTACATCCTCAATGACGCAAGGCCATTGCTGCGCTATAGTTATGACCAGCGGCTGCCCAAGCCGAGCTGGACGCATCTCTACACCACCTCTGGACACCTGATCAGCCTCCACGCTCCTTTCGACCACCTGCACCACCGTGGGCTCATGCTCACCTGGTCGAATGTCAATGGGATGAACTTCTGGGAGGAGCAGCGAGGACCGGAGCAGACCGGACGTATCACGTTGGCCGAATGGCTGGAGAAGCGCTCGAGCGCGGAGGAGAGCGAGGTAGCCGCCCGTCTGATCTGGCGAGACCCTGGTGGCGCTCCGGTGGTGGAGCAGCTGCTGGCCTTCTCGGCGAGAGTGTCGGACCGACCTGACGAGTGGTTACTGGTAATCGACACCAGCTTGGGCGCGACTGAGAAGGGCGTCGTCTTTCATACTCCTCCCACGTACAATGGCTTGGGCATCCGCCTCGCCCGCTCGCTCAACGTCCGGCCCACGCTGGTGAATGCCAACGGCCAGGAGGGGGAAGAAGCAACCCGCGGCGTTCCCGCGACCTGGTGTGACTATACCGGTATGCTCGACGACGGCGGGGGCGTGGCTGGGGTGACGATTGTGAATCACCCAGCCAACCAACCTCACCCCGTCCCGTTTCATACCATCACGCGCGACATGGCCTTCTTCGCGGCAGCGCCGACGTTTCACCAGCCCAAGGAGTTAGGGGCAGGTCAATCTTGGCGGATGGCGTACCTCGTTGCGGTTCACGAAGGAGCAGGGAGTCCCGAGCACGCAGAGCAGCTGCTCAGCTGGTTTGCGGCCCAGCCGCGATTGCTCGAGCGGATTGGTAGCAGAGTGGAATGAGCCCTGCGCAGTGTCCGCGGGGGAAACGATGATATGAGTCTGCTTGGCAGAACCGACCAGTCGCTATCGAGCGGCGGTAGGCGCCGCGCCCTGGGCTGGACCGCATGTGTGTGACAGTCAGGGGCGCCGAACCGGATACAGTGATTTGGAGGGACACGGTTGGCAGCCACACCATCTTGGAATGTCCTGGTTATTATCTGCGACACCCTGCGGCAGGACTACCTTGGCGCCTACGGCAACCCCTTTATCAGTACCCCGGCGCTGGATCGGCTGGCCGCCGGCAGTGTCGTCTTCGACGAGCACTGGATCGGCTCCTTCCCCACGATTCCGCTGCGGCAGGACCTCCTGACTGGGCGCCACGTCTTTCCTTTCTGGGGCTGGGCGCCGCTCCCGGAAGGGCAGCGAGAGACGCTGGCAACCTGCCTTGGTCGCGTCGGCTACCTCACCCAGCTCATCAGCGACAATCCCCACTACCTCAAGCCCGGTATGAACCTGCACCTCGGCTTCGCGGGCTGGGACATCATCCGTGGACAAGTCAGTGACCAGTACGCCACGGCGCCGGCCCAGGTGACGTTGCCTTGCGCGGAGGAGAAGCTGCGCAGCCCGGACGAGGTGCGCCAGTACCTGCGCAACGTGGCCGGGCGGCGCTACGAGACTGACTACTTCCCAGCGCAGGTAGCGACTCGCGCCATGCAGTGGCTCGAAGCCAATCGGGATCGACCATTCTTCCTCTGGGTCGACTCTTTTGACGTGCATGAGCCCTGGGACCCGCCCGCCTGGTACATCGAACGGTACGACCCCGGCTACAGCGGTGAAGCCGTGATCCAACCGCGTTACCTCGACCGAATCGACTATCTCACGGAAGCGGAGTTGCGCCACGTCCGCGCACTCTACGCCGCCGAGGTCACCATGGTGGATCGCTGGCTGGGCCGTTTGCTGGATCATCTCGATGACCTCGATCTGACCGAGCGGACGATCGTCGTCTTCATCTCCGATCACGGCTACTACCTCGGGGATCATGGTTACACCGGTAAACATACGGTCCACGCGCCGCGCCGCGGCTGGCCGCTGTACGCGGAGATCGCCCGAGTGCCGCTCTTCATCCGTGTGCCTGGCCTCACACCCGGGCGTTCCTCGGCGCTCATTCAGGCCGTGGACGTGCATAGGACCCTGCTGGACCTGCTGGGCGTGGAGCGGTCGGCGCAGTCCCCGAAGCTGCACGGGGTATCGGCGTCCCCGCTGTTGCGCGGCGAGAGCGACCACATCCGCAACCTCACCATGAGCTCGCCGAAGCTACCGGAGGGCGACGACTGGCTGGTGTGGACCACGGTGGTAGAGGAGAACTGGCTCCTCCTGGATCCCGGCGCCTTCCGTGCGGAGGGGGTGCAGCCACGGCTCTACGACCGCCGCTCGGACCCGGCGTGCGAGCGTGATCTGGCGACTACGGTGGAAGGTCAGGAGCAAGCGGAACGGCTCCATCGTCGCCATCTGGAGCTGTTGGAGCAGTGGGATGTCCAGGTGGATCGCCGGCAATTACGCCGCTGGCCTCAGGATCGTGCCTGAGTTGTCGCTCCAGTGAAAAATGAGAAGGTGCAGGCCATCCTCGACCGCAACACTGCCGCTATTTGACTAATCAATCCTCTGGGTGAAGGAGCGCTCTTTGGGCAGCATCAGCCGGCCGTGTGATCGGACATTGGACAGGAGTTCAGGCAAGGAAAGAGAGAGGCGTAGGATGTCGAGCATTGATGTTGGCATCAACATGGAATACGTGCGGCACGAGGATCGCAGCTTCGAGTACGGCGTGCGCACAGCGGCGGAGATCGGCTACCGCTACGTCGAGCCCTGCGTGCTGAACGGGCGAGACCTGTTGTCGGAGGCGAACTACTACCACTTCCGCAGCATGCAGGACGATCCTCGCGAGTATCGCCAACTCATTGAGGATGTGGGCCTGCGGGTCTCCGCCCTCTCGGCGCATTCGCCGTTGATGCGCCCGGAGGTCGCGGTCGATTATCTCATCCAGGGCATCCGCTGGGCCTCTGATCTGGGTGCGCCGGTGGTCAACACCGACGAGATGTGGCGCCCGGCCTGGATGGACGTGGACTGGGCCTTTCAGCTCATGCGCTACACCCTGGCGCGGGTCCTGCCGGTCGCTGAACGCTACGGCGTCTCCGTGGCCATTGAGCCGCACGGTGAGTTCACCACGACGACGGAGGGACTGGAGCGTATCCTGGCGCTGCACCCCTCACCGCTGCTCAAGGTGAACTTCGACACCGGGAACAGCTACCTGGCCGGCGCAGAACCCTATGCCATGCTGGAGCACTTTGCCGACCGTGTGGTCCATGTGCATGCCAAGGATATCTCCCTGGCGCAAGCGGCCGCGGAACGCGGCAAGATCACTGGGACGCCAACCGGCTGCGCCTGCGGTGATGGCGTCGTCGACTGGCAGCGCATCGTCGGCATCCTGGCGCAGCACAACCGAGATGTCGTGCTCTCCGTCGAGTGTACGACGGAGGCGGAGGCTGTTCGCAGTCTGGCCCACTTGCAGCCGATTTGCGATGCGGTGAACCGCGGGGCGAAAGTGGCGGAGGGGGTCTCGCGATGACCGGGTCAACTTCCCAGTTGCGCGTTGGGCTGATCGGCTGCGGTGGCATCTCGAACGCGCATGCGCGTGGCTATGCGGCGCTCGGCGCGGATGTGGCGCGGGTCATTGCCACGGCGGACGTAACCGCCGAGCTCGCGCAGCGACGGGCCCAGGAACTCGGAGCAGCGCAGGCAACCACGGACTACCGCGTCGTGCTTGCCAACAGGGAAGTCGAGGCAGTGGACATCTGTCTCCCCCACCACCTGCACGCGGAAGTGGCGATCGCGGCGGCGCAGGCGGGGAAGCACGTTTTGGTCGAGAAACCCATGGCCTGTTCGATGGAGCAGTGCCGGGCCATGGTCACGGCAGCGGAACAGGCTGGTGTCACGTTGATGGTCGCCCAGGTCCAGCGCTATACGCCCTCGTATCGTGGGGTGCGGCGGCTGGTCCAGTCCGGCGAACTGGGTATCATTCGCGCCGTTCGCTTTGACTCCATGCAGAACCTGCAGCTTGCACCGGGACACTGGCTCTACGACGGGACACTGGCGGGTGGGGGCATCGTGATCTCCGTCTCCGTTCACCGGATCGACCTCAGAGGGCTTTCAGATAATCCCTTGTGGGGGTAAAATGGGAGGAGGTTTGGG
>DAIMXP010000070.1:0-36667 GCA_036734945.1 Chloroflexota bacterium | reverse complement strand
GCCCATCGGGATCGTTGACTCCTGGGAAAGGCGCGGTGCGCAGTGGCGCCAGTCTCGTCTCCGTGACCATGTTGGCCCCCTTTCAAGTCTGGAATGCTCCCGAAGCCAGGCACTCGCCCGACGTTCAGCGACGGGCAACGGCCAGCGCCACCTCAGCGCCGGCGCTTTCGCGCGAGCGCAGCGCTGCCTCCTGGAAAGCGACTACCTCGATCAGTTCCTCGGCGGGGAGGGGCGACCGGCCTGTCGTGAACATCTGCACGATCTGCTTCAGTAATTCGCGGTAGATATAGCGGGCGTCAACCTGGGAGGGCACGACGCGCCGCTCACCGAAGGCGGTGAAGCCGTAGGCGTGCGCGCCGGCGCGCGTGCCGCGCAGCGTACCGATCCGCCCGTCATCCCAGACGCCGGTCACCACCTCCGCCCCCTCCTGAAAGACGCAACGCACGGTTCGGCAGCCGGTGCCCAGCAAGGCATAGAGCATCTCCACGCCGTGGACGCCGTAGTGAAAGAGGCCGGGGTTGCGCGGGTGCAGGGCGGCGGGGCTGTAGACATCGGCGCCGAGGAGGCGGCCCGTCTCCGCTGCCTGTTCCTGCATTCGCTGCACTTCCAGGCCATAGCGCAACGAGGAGGCGCTGAAGATCGGCACGCCCCGCCGCTGCGCCGCCTCAACCAACGCCACAGCGTCGACCACCGAGGTGGTGAAGGGCTTGTCGATCCAGACCGGCAAGCCGGCTTCCAGGAACGGCAACGCCCGCTCCCGATGCACGCTGCCGTCGTTGGCCTCGATCAGCACGCCGTCCACCTGGCCGAGGAGATCCTCCGGCCGGTCCACCAGGGGCACGCCTTCGTCCCGCAGCGTCTGCACGAAACCGTCGATGCGGCTCTGCTCCGTCACGGCCGACGGGCCGGACCAGGCGGCGACGATTGTCGCGCCGTCGACCCACTGCTCCTCATCAATGCCGCGGTGGTTCAACCGGCGGCTAAACTGCACGACGTGGCTCGTATCACAATCTATGATCCCCAGACGAAACATGCTGCCTGCTCTCCCTGCTACGTGGCGGCGGCTACTCGCGTGCCGTGAGCATAGCACGGCGCGCCACCCGCCTCGCCTCGTGCGGCAATCGGTGCGACCGTGTGCTTCCTTGCCACCTGGTTCGATCCCGAGTCATCGTTATAACCGTGTGCGATACTACCACCGATGACGCTGAGCCGCGCGCTCAAGTGCTGAAAGGATTGACCGATGGCGAAGCTCCCTTACCTGTACGAACACATGACCTGGCCGGAAGTTGATGAGGCGGCCGCGGCGGGCCGTTGCGCGCTGATTCCGGCCGCTACCATCGAGGACCACGGCCTCCACCTGCCGATCGACACCGACGTGGTCTGCGCGACCGCCGTGTGCCGGCGGGCAGCCGAACTGGCGCCGGAGGAAATCGTGCTGTTGCCCTGTGTCACCTTCGGCTACAGCCCGCACCACGTCGACTTCCCCGGCACCCTGACCATTCGCTGGACAACCTTCGTCGAGTACGTGCTCGACATCACGCGCAGTCTCGCCCACCACGGCTTCCGCAAGATGCTCATCATCAACGGCCACGGCAGCAACCGTCCGCTCCTGGAGATGGCCGCCCGGCTGACCGTCGTGGAGCGACCCGATGTCCACTGCGCCTTCAGCTCCTGGTGGGACCTGTACGATGTGCGCCAGGTGATGGCCGGGCTGCGCGAGTCCCCCGTCACCGCCCACGCCTGCGAGCTGGAGACCTCCGTCTACCTGGCGGTAGACCCGAGCCGCGTCCGCATGGAACTGGCGGAAGCCGACACGAGCTATCCGGCCTCACCCCATTTTTGGGGCGACCTGCTCGGTCAGAAACCCGACCCGAGCTTCAAGAATGCCCTCTGGATGACGGAGTACTGGAGCGTGGACAGCCGCAACGGCGTGAAGGGCGACCCCACGAAGGCCACCGCCGAGAAGGGGCGCGCGGTGATCGAGGCCGGTGGCCGCGAACTGGTGGAAATTGTGCGTGAATTGCAGGCACGGCCCATCCGTAACCGTTCACCGCACCAATCACATGCGCCGGAGCGTCCCTGGATCGCGCCGACGTAGGATCACGCGGTGGTGCTCATACCGGCAACCCATCCAACCGGGGCGATGGGTACTGCGTCGCTCAGGCGCCTAGCTCTTGGTCAAGTTCGCGTTGATGAACGCTGTCGCCGCCTTGCTATAGTCGGCCACGCTCTGCGTGCCCTGGTCGAAAGGCGTGAACAGCTTTCCCAGTCCAGTGCTGACGTTGTTGAAATTCTTATACTTCAACATGCCCCAGGCGGAGACGTGCGAGTGTTGCGCCATGAGTTCGTAGGCGGTTGGGTCCACCCCGACTTTATCCGCGAAGGCCTTCTTGGCCAGGTCGGAAGCGCCGAGAACCGGGGAGATGGCGTAGTTGGCCGTCATGGGGAAGCGCCCGGCGTTCGCGGGTTGCAGGGTCCATTTTAGCAGTGTCCATGTCTGCACGGAGTGGGGCGACGTTGTGGCCATCAGTGGCTGCGTATAGCCACGACCGGAGATGTTCTCGGGCGCCGTGTGGGGCAGCGCGACGAGCCCCCACTTGAAGTTCTGCTTGAGGACGTAGCCATAGATCACCTGCATGCCGATCTTGCCGCTGGTGAAGATATCGCCCTTGGCGCCGATCGACTTCACTTGCGCCGAGTCGGGTTGCACCTTGTACTTGTCGCGCAGATCCTTGAAGTACTGCAGCCCCTGGACCTGGCCCGGCTGGTCCAGTTGCGCCTTCTGGGTATTGTCGTCCCAGGGACCCTGCCCGAAGAAGGTGCCGCGCGTCATGCCACCGGTATCGAAGCCGGCGATGGTACCGCCGAAGCCGAATTGGAGCTTATCGGGCTGCGTTAACTTCTGGGCGTCCTCAAGGAATAGCTCCATGGTCCAACTCTTGTCGGTAGGGTCGACCGGCGGGTGCGCTAAGCCGGCGGCATCGAACATGTCCTGGTTGTAGGCCAGGGCGTCCTGCGAGACCCCCACCAGCCCAAAACCCCAAAGCTTGCCCTTGTCCATAAAGGTGTCTACGGCCGGCCGGACCAGCACCTGATACGGGTCGATCTTGTCGCGCGCGAACAGGCTGGAGAGCTCCAGCAGCGCCTCCTCAAAGTCGCCCCAGGAACCCCAGCCATTCTGGAAGACGTCAATCGGCTCACCGGCAGCAATGCTTGTCTTCAGTTTCTCTTGAAGGGTCGTCCAGCTCGCGCCACCGGAGACAATCTCCACCGCCAGGCCGGGGTTCTGCTGGGCAAAGTCGGCGAAGATCTTCGATTCCGCATCGTGTCGCCCAATATCGTCGGGCGAGATGTACGTGATCAGCGTTCCCTTTGTGGGGGGAGCGCTGGCCGCGGCGGTAACCGTCGCAGTCTCGACGTGGGTCACCGTCACCGTCGTCACCTGGGTGACCGCTGGCGCAGTCTCGACGTGGGTCACCGTCACCGTCGTCACCTGAGCGGCCGCCGACGGCGCCGTCGAACTACCACAGGCCGCCAGCAGGGCGATAGCCAGCCCTCCTGCCGCCGAAACACTGCCTCGCAAGAAGAGCCGTCGAGTCATGCTGTCTGTCACGCCATCCCTCCCCAAAAACTTCGCTCCCGTAGCGCTGGTTGGCCCAGCGCCACGCTACCACGGCACGTACCTGACTTCGACTGCCTCGCGGACCGCCGCGCCGAATCATCACCCGCCCATTGAGGTGTCTGCTGGATCATGTCATCTTTATGATACCATCATGCCGTCTGGTTGTCAACTGGACGTATTTTTGTTAGGAGGTACACGAATGCGAAACGCGACACGACTGGCTTTTTTTGAGGGTCCGAAAGCCGTCCAGGGCACTCCGAGGGACCTGTTCACCTGGCCGATCATTACCGCCGAAGATGAGACTGCCGTCCTGGACGTGCTGCGCCGTGGCGCGATGTCCGGCCTCGACGTCACCAAACAGTTCGAGCAGGAGTATGCAACCTGGCAGGGCAGCCGCTTCGCCCTGGCCATGAGCAGCGGCACTGCGGCGCTGCAGAGCGCCATGTTCGGCTGCAAGGTCGGTGTGGGGGACGAGATCATCTGCCCGAGCGTCACCTATTGGGCCTCGGCGCTCCCCGCCTTCAGTCTGGGCGCGACCGTCGTGTTTGCCGAAGTGAACCCCGATACGCTGTGCCTCGATCCCAACGACATCGAACAGCGTATCACCGAGCACACGAAGGCGATCGTCGCCGTCCACTACCTGGGACACCCCGCCGATATGGACCCGATCCTGGCCATCGCCCGCCGACACGGCGTCAAGGTGATCGAAGACGTGTCACACGCCCACGGCGGCCGCTACAAAGGCCGGAAGGTGGGGACCCTGGGCGATGTCGCCGCGACCTCCCTGATGAGCGGCAAGGCGCTGGCGACGGGCGAGGGCGGCATCCTCACCACCGACGATCGCGCAATCTACGAGCGGGCCATCGCTTTCGGCCACTACGAGCGTTTCGACGGGACGCTGAAAACAGGCGACCTGCGCGAGTACGCCGGGCTGCCTATGGGCGGCTACAAGTACCGCATGCATCAGCTCACCGCAGCCGTGGCGCGTGTCCAGCTCCGGCACTACGACGACCGCATGGCCGAAATCCAACGGGCAATGCACTACTTCTGGGACCAGTTGGAAGACGTGCCGGGGTTACGCGCGCACCGCCCAGCGAAGGACTCCGGTAGCACGATGGGCGGTTGGTATGCTGCCCACGGCCTCTACCGCCCGCAAGAGTTGGGGGGCCTGTCGGTGACCCGCTATGCGCAGGCCGTGCGCGCCGAGGGCGCCCCGTGCAGTCCCGGTATGAACGCCCCCCTGCACCTGCATCCGCTCTTTAACACGGCCGACGTCTACGGCCACGGCAAGCCGACGCGCCTCGCCCACGCCGACCGCGACCTTCGCCAGCCCAGGGGCAGCCTGCCGGTGAGCGAGCAAGTGGGCGCGCACACCTTCAGCATCCCCTGGTTCAAGCACTACCGCCCAGACGTGATCGACCAGTACGCCGACGCCTTTCGGAAGTCGGCGGCACACTACCGCGACCTGCTCGATGGCGACCCCGGCAACCCGGCCCACCTGGGCGACTGGCACTTCTTCGCCCACGCGTGAGTGGTGCGTATCCGGCAACTTCAACGCGCCTTCGGGCACGCGCCCGGCGACTGAAGTCGCGGGCTACACGATGCGAAGTCCACCTGCGCGGACTAAGCATGTGGCCATAACTTTGGCATGGGTGGCTCCAGAGGGGATAGGCTGCAAAAGCACGCCTTTGTTCTGGATACGTGCTTAGGTCAGCCGGCGAAGGCGGGTGCCCGCTTGCGGGCGTTTGCAATGGTAGCCGCGACTTCAGTCGCCAGGCGAGCTTCAACGCCTACCACACCGCCGCCAGTGGCGGGTCGAGCACCGGCTGGAGCGCCGCCAGACTGGCGCGGTAGGCGGCAACGGTGCGTTCAACATCCGCCGCGCTGTGAGAGTAGGTCATGAAGTTCAGGCCGCCTCGGCGCAACAGCACGCCGCGGGCGGCCATTTCGCCGAGGAGGCGCTGCCAGGCCGCGTTCGATTGCGCTGCGCTCAGCCCGGTGAACTCGATGGCGGACATCGGCGGCTGCCCCCAGGCACGGAAGGGCACACCGGTATCTCGCGCGGCGCTATTGATACCGTCCATCAGGGCCTGACCCATGCGCCAGAGATGGCCGATCACGTCCTGGGAACGATACACTTCCAGCGTCGCTTTGGCGGCGGCCAGCGAGAGCGTTTCGCCGCCGTAGGTCACGCTGATCGTCAGCCGCTCGGCCGCCTGCATCACATGCCGACGGCCGCAGACGGCGGCCAGCGGCATGCCGTTGGCGATCGCCTTGGCAAAGCAGGCAAGGTCGGGCGTGACCCCGTAGCACTCCTGCGCGCCGCCGAGCGCCATGCGGAAGCCGGTCACGATCTCGTCGAAGATCACCAGCGCTCCCTGGCGATGGGCCAGTTCAACCACTCCCTGCAGGAAACCCGGCGCCGGTGGCACGTCCTGGGTGGGGCAGAGAATCACCGCTGCTACCTGGCCGGCGTTGGCGCGCAAGGCGCCCTCCAGAGAGGGCAGGTCGTTGTAGCGAAAAGGGACGAGCAAGGGCTCCAGAGCGCGCGGGACGCCGCCATCGTTGCGGCTGGCCGTCCAGGTATCGTGCCAGCCGTGGTAGCCCTGGCTGACGATGACTTCACGGCCGGTGACGGCGCGGGCGATGCGCACCGCCGCGCTGGTCACTTCCGTTCCGGACTTCAAGAAGCGCACCATCTCCGCGCAGGGGATCACCTCCGTCAGCGCCTGGGCGACCTCTACCTCCAGAGGCGACAGCAAGCCGTAGACGATGCCGCGTTCCAGTTGTTCCCGAATGGCGGCATCCACCGCCGGGTAGGCATAGCCGAGGGAGATCGGCCCCAGACCGAGCACATAGTCGATGTATTCGTTGCCATCGACATCCCAGATATGACAGCCTTGCGCCCGTGCTGCGTAGATGGGATAGGCGCCGAAGGCGAAGTTCGTCGGACGCTTGGAGTTCGTCTGGGAGCCGCCGGGTATGAGGCGCTGCCCCTGCTCCCACAGATCCATGCTTCTATTCAGATGCATCGTCATCCCCCTTGACGGACGGAAACCCGCCGATCACGCCGTCTACCGCTGCTGTGCCGACCATGTCAGCTCTTGTTGCCACTGTTGTAGCTATCCAGAGCCACCTGTATTTGATCGTTCGCTTGCTTGAGTGCTTCCCCGGCGCTAGCCTTCTGCGGATTCGCCGTGAACAATCCCACTGCGTCGCCGAGAGCCTTGTCGAGCTTGGGCGCGGCAGGATGGACGTCGACCGGGATGGCGATGTCCGCTGCCTTGAAGAAGGCGCTGATGTTGGCAGGCTTGGGGAAGGCCTTCAGGAAGGTCGGGGAGTTGGCGATGTCCGTCCGGCCGGGCACGATGTGCCCGTTCTGTGCCGCCCAGTTCACCAACTCAGGACCGGTGACCCACTGCAGGAACTCCCATGCCTCCGGCTGATGCTTGGTGTCTTTCTCAATGAAGAACTCCTCGGTCCACATGCCGGTCGCCTGGTGATCCTGACCGGAGACGCTGCGTACCGGTAGTAGCGTGATGTCCCAGTCAAAGCTGGTCTGCCGCGATGGCGCCAGGTTCCAGGCCCCACCGGCAAAAAAAGCGAGGTGCCCCTTCAGGAAGACGTCTTGCGTGTTGCCGCCATCCGCCTTGATCAGATCAGCCGGCGGTACCAGCTTGTACTTCGTATCGAGGTCCTTATACAGTTGGAGCATGTCGGTGCTGACCGGGTTGTCGATGGTCGCCTTCGTCCCGTCCGCGCTCCAGAACGGGCCGCCGTAAAGGAGTTCCGCCCAGTAGCTGCCCATGTCGAGAGCAACGCCATAGATATTGTTCTGCGGCTTCAGGATCTTGGCGCCCGCACTGATGAGATCGTCCCAGGTCGACTTCTCGGTCAATTCCGTGATGCCGCTGGCCTTGAAGAGATCCTTGTTGTAGTACATCAGGCTAACCGTGAAGCCGTTCGGCATCACGTACTGCTTGTCGAGCCAGTGGGTGGATTGCCAGAGCTTGCTGAAGTAGTTGTTGGGATCAACCTTATTCTGCTTGACGAAGCTGTCGAGCGGCAAAAAGGACTGCAACAACGCGGCCCAGCCGGCGCCGAACCAACCAACATCCGGCGGAGAACCACCAGCGATCGTCACGGTGAGCTTCTGCGTCGGGTTAGTATTGAACATCGGCTCCACGGTGATATTCGGATGCAGCTTCTGGTAGGTGTCGATGATGTAGTTACCGTAGTCCGTCTTCTCCTGCGTGTACTGCGGCCACTCGAAGACGAGCGTCGTCTTTGCCCCGGTCGGCGCGCTGGGCGCTGCCGCCACGGCGGCGCTGGTCGTTGCAGCGGCGCTTGCCGTCGTCGCCGCGACGCTCGCTGCGGCGGTCGAGGCGCTACTGGCGACGCTCTGAACGGCGGTCGTCGCTACAGCCGACGAGGATGCCGCGGTCGTCGTCGGAGCCGCGGAGGCGATGGCGCTCGTCGGAACGGCTGCTGCCGTCGTCGTGACCGCGCTGGACGCTGCCGTGGTTGCACTGACAGCCGCACTCCCGCCGCAGGCGGCCAGCAACCCGCTGGCGCCGAGCGCAGCGACCGCAGTGGTTAACAGTCCGCGACGAGTGAGCGGTGATGCTGGTGAAAAGGCCATGCGTTGTACTCCTTAACCGAAAGCCGACGACAACACGTCGCCAGGCGACTCTGTGCATCGTTGCAACAATGATTGTATATGAAGACCCGACGGGTTGGCAACTGGCGGCACATCCAGCAAGACGCTCGGCCCTTGCCAGCGCGAAGTTCAGCGGTCATAGTTGCAGCGGCAATCCATGCAAGCTGAAGGAGTCGCGTTCATGACAGTGCTGGTCTACCTGGAGCCGCAGGACGGGCGCGATGCTGCGGCAGCAGGACGCGCCTGGTTCGCTCCCTACGTCTGCGAGATTCTCGCCCACGCCGGCATCACCTTCGACGTTGCCGGCTCCGGCGAGTTGGTCGCCGGGCTGGCGTCGCACCGGCTGCTGCTGCTGCCCTACGACGCCCCGCTGGATACGGTCGCCCGCAACGCCGTGGCTTCCTTTGCCCGCCATGGCGCGATCCTGGGCATCGGCGGGCCCAGCGGCCTTGATGCCATCTTTGGTGTGCGGTCGACAGGCACGCTGGGCGAGAGCTACGGCCAGGTGGTCAGCGACGATGTGATCACGGGCGGCGTGACGAGCTCACTGCACTGCTGGGGCGGCGTCACAGTGACCGCCAACAACGGCACACGGGTGCTCCTGAGGCAACGCGAGGGCAGCGCGCCGTTACTCTGCCGTACTCAGCGAGCGGTGCTGATTGCCGCCGACCTGCCGGGGACGCTGGTCCATCTCCAGCAAGGCATCCCGATCCACCAGGACGGCGCCCCTGCGCCCGACGGCAGCGCCGCCATCGATGACGGCATCCTCAAGACCGACGACGGCATGGTGCTGGACTGGGTGCAGGATCGCTCTACCGTGGACGGTCAGTCGTGCTTCCTGGAACCCGTCGGCGACGATTGGCGCGACCTGTTGCTGCGGAGCATCTGCTCGCTCTGTCTGGAGATCGGCGAGCCGTTGCCCGTCCTCTGGTACTGGCCGGACGATCTGCCGGCGGTCGCCCTGCTCTCCCACGACACCGACGGCAACGTGGAGGCGCTCGCCTGGCAGGAACTGGCGGCCGTCGAGCGCCACGGCATCCAGTCGAGCTGGTGCTTCATCCGCTACCCGGAGACCTACCCGCTGCGCTTTTACCAGACCGTGGCGGCGCACGGCCATGAGGTCTGCCTGCACTACGACGCGCACTCCCCGGCCTACCCGGATGCCACCTTCTCCGAGCCCAACTTCCAGGCCCAGTTGCGCTGGCTACGCGAGCTGCTGCCCGCATCGCCAATCACTTCCAACAAGAACCACTATCTGCGCTGGGAAGGCTGGACGGAACCCTTTCGCTGGATGGCGGCGGCCGGCATCACCGTGGACCAGTGCAAAGGCCCCAGCAAGACGGGCAACTGCGGCTTCATCTTCGGCGGCTCCCACCCCTGGCGACCGCTGGAAGATGCAGCGCACGGCTCGCAGTTCCGCGATGTGCTGGAAATCAACCTGTTCGCCCAGGACCTGATCGTGGCTGCCCCGCCTGAACTGGCGGAACCACTCGTCCTGCGCACCCGCGCCCGCGGCGGCGTGGCGCACTTCCTCTTCCATCCGGCCCACGTCGCCAAGCCCGGCATCGCGGACGCCATGGGCCACCTGATCACCTTCGCCCAGGCGCAAGGGCTGCAATGGTGGACCAGCGCCCGCATCGGCCGCTGGGAGCACGCGCGTCGCGGCATCCGCCTGGGGGTCAGCCAGGGGATCGTGCGAGCCACAGCGACGGACGCGCTACGGGCGGCAACGCTGCTCGTGCTTGACCCGAGCGAGATCGAGGATAGTCGACCGGGAGCGGACGGCTGGGAGCGCGTCGAGCGCTGGGGGTTCACCTTCCGGCGACGCGTGGTGGACGTACCCTGCATCCTGCCGTTATGGGGTGGGGACGCGAGATGAGCGCGTCGCCGCGCCGAACACGCATCGAAGGAGGTTGTAAACACAC
Source organism: Chloroflexota bacterium (assembly GCA_036734945.1). Lineage (GTDB taxonomy): Bacteria > Chloroflexota > UBA4733 > UBA4733 > UBA4733 > UBA4733. The sequence continues at coordinate 26,460 of DAIMXP010000070.1, read as the reverse complement.
GATGGCGCCAGGCGACGATCCAACCTTTCTCGCGACGGCTGCTCCCCAATCGGAGACCATGCTGGAGGAGCACCTGAGCCGCCCGCGCGACGGCACGATCCAAACGCTCGCCCGCCTGGATGGGGACATCCTCGTCCTCGGGGCCGGCGGCAAGATGGGCTTCAGCCTCTGCGCCATGGCCCGGCGGAGCCTGGATGCGGCCGGGCAGGCGGGACGGCGCGTGATCGCCGTGTCACGCTTTGGCGATGACGCAGTCGCAGCCAGATTCCGCGACAACGGCATCACCGTCATCGCCTGCGACCTGCTGGACGATGGTGTACTGGCGGCCCTGCCCGACGCGCCGAACGTCCTGTACCTCGCCGGCATGAAGTTCGGCAGCAGCGGCAATCTCGCTGCCACCTGGGCACTCAACACCTTCTTGCCGGGACTGGTCGCTCAGCGCTTTCGAGGAGCGCGCATCGTCGCCCTTTCCACCGGCAACGTCTACGCCTTCAGCGACACGCGCTCCAGCGGCGCCAAAGAGATCGACCCACCGGCGCCGGTCGGCGAGTACGCCCAATCCTGCCTCGGGCGGGAACGCGTGTTCACCTACTTCAGTGAGCAGTACAGCACGCCGACCACGCTCATCCGGCTCAACTACGCCAACGACCTGCGCTATGGGGTGGTCCTCGACATCGCGCGCGCTGTGCGGAGCGGCCAACCGCTTGACGTGACGATGGGCCACGTCAACGTGATCTGGCAGGGCGATGCCGACGCCGCCATTCTCCAGTCGTTCGCCCTCTGCGCCAGCCCGCCAGCGGTGCTCAACATCTGCGGGCCGCGAACGGAAACCGTGCGCGGCCTGGCCCTCCGCCTGGCCGAACTGCTTGGCGTCCCGCCCCCCACGTTCACCGGCAGCGAGGCTGCCACCGCACTGCTCAGCGACGGCAGCCGCCAGCAGGCGCTGTTCGGCTCCCCACGCGTGCCGCTTGACATCCTGCTGGCCTGGACAGCAAGCTGGCTGCGGCAGGGGGGACCGACGCTGCAGAAGCCTACGGGATTTGAGAAGCGGGACGGGAAGTTTTAGAGGTAGTAGAGGAGCAACCATGACGACACTGCGGCTGGAGGCGGCGCGCCGGCAAGCGTTGCAGCGCGGTCTGGTGATCCCGGCGCATCCGCTGGCGCTGACGGCCGAACGGAAGCTGGACGAGCGACGGCAACGCGCGCTCACCCGCTATTACCTTGCTGCCGGCGCCGGCGGGCTGGCGGTCGCCGTCCACACCACCCAGTTCGCCATTCGCGATCCCGCCGTTGCCTTGCTACGCCCGGTGCTGGAATTGGCGGCAGAGACAGCAGCCGCCGAGGCGGCGGGTCGCCCCATCGTCATGGTGGCCGGCGTCTGTGGTCAGACACGCCAGGCGTTGGCCGAGGCGCGACTAGCGGCAGACCTGGGCTACGACGTGATCATGCCCCAACTGGGCGCCTTCCCCGACGCCGACGACGACACGCTGCTGGAGCACTGCCGGCGGCTGGCTGAGATTTTGCCCTTGTTCGGCTTCTACCTCCAACCGGCAGTCGGCGGCCGCCCGCTCAGCTACGCCTTCTGGCGGCGCTTCGCCGCGATTGAGCAGGTGGTCGCTATCAAGATCGCTCCGTTCAACCGTTACCAGACGCTAGACGTTGTCCGCGGCGTTGCCGCTGCCGGACGCGCGGGCGACATCGCCCTCTACACCGGGAACGACGACCACATCGTCCACGACTTGCTGACGCCCTACCGCCTGTCCGCCGCCGGCCAGCCGGTAACCGTGCGCATCGTCGGCGGCCTCCTTGGGCAATGGGCAGTCTGGACGCGCAAGGCAGTCGGCCTGTTGGAAGCCGTACACTCCCTGGCCGAGGGCGACGACGGGGTGCCAATGACGCTGCTGACGCACGCCAACGAGCTCACCGACGCGAACGCGGCGCTGTTCGACCCGACTCATGGATTCGCCGGCTGCATTCCCGGCCTCCACGAGATCTTGCGCCGCCAGGGGCTGCTGCGCGGCCGCTGGTGCCTTGACCCGCGAGAGGACCTCTCACCGGGTCAAATGGCCGAGATCGACCGCGTCTGCGCGAGCTACCCTCACCTGACCGACGACGATTTCGTGGCCATGCACCTGGATCACTGGCTGCGCTGATGGGAGAGGACCTACCGCGATGTCATCTGCCTGCCGGCCACCGCTGCCGGGCGATCTCGTCAGCATGCGAACAGTGAGCGGACCTCGAATGTCCCCGGATGGTACCCAGGTTGCCTTCGTCGTGGGTCGAGCCTCTCGACCACAAAGTGGCGGCAAGACTGCCATCTGGTTGGCGAGTGCCGATGGCGGCGGGGCACGGCAACTCACGCAGGGGAAAGGTGAGCACTCTCCCTGCTGGTCTCCGGACGGCGCCGCGTTGCTCTTCGTCGACAGCGGCTCGCGAATGCATTATTTGCCGCTGGCCGGTGGCGAGGCCCAGCCGCTCGGCCACGGCCCGGAAGAAGCGCTGGCGCCGCAATGGGCGCCTGGCGGCGCGGGTACGCTGCTTGCCTTCTTGCGCCGAGACCCGCTCGACAGCGAGGTTCAGCGACGGGCGGCAGCCGGCGACGATGCCGAGGTTGTCGACAGTTCGTACCGCTACAGCCGCCTCTGCCTGTTCGACCTTCGCTCGCAGCGCGTTCACCAGGTCTCACCGGACGGGCCGGCGCATGTCTGGCAGTTTGCCTGGTCGCCGGATGGCCACGCGCTTCTCGCCGCAGTCACGGCAACGCCGAAAGCGGAGCAGCAGTCCGGTGAGACAGCCATTATCGTGTATCCCGTGGACGGCGGCGTAGCGCGGCGGCTCTGTACCGTTGAAGGCTTCATCTCCTGTCCTTGCTGGTCACCGGATGGCGACCGGGTCGCTTTCCTGGCTGCCCTGGAGCAACCCGCCCATGGCGAAATCGTGGTGGTGGCCGCTGCGGGCGGCGAACCGCGGGGCCTGCTTGGCGATGCTGAACTGACCGCGACGTGGCTGGCCTGGCCGGCGAGCTGGAACCGGCTGCTGCTCGGCGCCCAGGTAGACGTGCGCAGCGGCCTCTACGCGCTTGATCTAGACGATCCGCAGGGTACACCCGAGGCCATCTGGTCGCCGGAGCAGTTCGGGCGGGGCCTGTTCGGCACCGAATTCAGTCTCGACAGCACCGCCAGGCGGATAGCAGCGCTGCGCAGCGGCCCGGAGTCTCCATCGGACGTGTGGGTGGGAGACATCATGCCCGCCCGGGCGGCTGCGCAGCGGTCCCCTCGCCCGGTGACGGACCTCCACCAGCAGGTGCGGCTGTGGCAACTCGGAACGACGGAGTTGGTGTCCTGGCAAGCCGCCGATGGCCTCCGGCTGTCCGGCCTGCTGGTGCTCCCACCCGACTACACGCCGGGGAAGCAGGTGCCGCTGGTCGTCCGGCCGCACGGTGGCCCCGGTATGGTCTGGTCGGACGGCTTTTATGGCTCGGGGGCGAGTTGGACGCATCTGCTCGCCAACCAGGGCATCGCCGTGTTCATGCCCAACCCACGGGGCGGCGCCGGTCGTGGGCGGCGTTTCCTGCTGGCCAACCGGGGAGACCTGGGCGGCGCCGACTACGGGGACATTATGGCAGGCGTCGACGCGCTGATTGCGCGCGGCATTGCCGACAGCGAACGCCTTGGCATCGGCGGTTGGAGTTACGGCGGTTACATGACGGCCTGGGCCATTACTCAAACGCCTCACTTCGCGGCCGCCGTCTGTGGCGCCGGCATCGTCAACTGGCTGAGCTACGAAGGGCAATGCGACTGCCCACAACTTTTCCCTCGCTGGTACGCGCTGGAGGACGTCTATCACCGTCGCGAGCGCAGTGTCGACCGCTCACCGATCAGTCACGTGGCCAACGTGCAAACGCCGACGTTGATCCTGCAAGGCGCAGAAGATCCGCGCGTACCGGCGGCACAGGCCGGCGAGCTATATCAGGCGCTACGTCAACTCAATGTACCCGTGCAGTACGTCAGGTACCCGCGCGAAGGCCACAGCATCGTGGAGGAGGCGCACCAACTCGACGTGCTCCACCGGGTAAGCAGTTGGTTCACGCGCTACCTGCTGGCGGGTTGAGTGGTGTACTATCATCGCCAAAGGTCAGCCACAACTCTGGAGGACAAGCCCTTGATCATCGACGTCCACATCCACACCCACTCGCCGGGGAACCGCTACGACCCGGACGAGATCGCTGCCTCGATTCGTCTGGCACGGCAGGCAGGCATCGACCGCGTCGTCCAGTTACACAATCTCATTGGCCGTTCGCTGGACGGCGATCCGTACAGCCCGATCAACCCGTCGCCGGCCGATGTGCGGCAGAGCAACGACCTGGCGATGCGCATCGTCGCCGAGCACCCCGACTTCTACTCCGGCTTCTGCTACCTCAACCCGGCCCACGACGCGCGTTTCACCCTGGACGAGATTGCGCGTTGTGTGGTGGAGGGCAACCTGAGCGGTATCAAGCTCTGGATCGCGGTCCACGCTACAGACAGCCGGCTGGACCCGCTTATGCAGCGCGCTGCCGAGTTGGAGATCCCTGTGCTGTACCATGCCTGGTACAAGGCCGATGGCCAAACCGGCAACGAATCGACCGCCGCAGAAATAGCGGACCTGGCGCGCCGCCACCCCAAGGTCGCCATCATCATGGCCCACCTCGGCGGCGTGCGCTGGCGCGGCGTACTCGACATCAAACCGTATAGCAATGTGCTGGTCGATACCTCCGGCTCCCAGCCGGTCGCCGGGCTGGTGGAGTATGCAGTGGCGCAACTCGGCGCCGAACGGGTGGTCTTCGGCTCCGACTGGCCGCTGCGCAACTACGCAGTGCAGAAGGCGCGCGTCAGCGGCGCGCATATCAGCAAGCGCGACAAGGCCTGCATCCTGGGCGAAAATGCTGCTCGCCTGCTGCGCCTGAACCGGGTAGCCCAAACGGCCGCCGCAAAGGACAAGCAGTATGCGTGACGCAAGCGCCTTTCTGGGAGCCTGGCCTTTCGCCGGCTGCCCGCCAGCCAACCTCGCCGATCTGATCGCCGCGTATCAGACCGTCGGTATCGACGGGGCGGCGCTCTCGCCGGTAGAGGCGGTATTACAACCGGAGCCGATGTCCGCCAACCTTCGACTGGTAACGCTGATCGAAGCACTTGCTGGCGAAGACTTTCGCGTCTGGGCGGTACCGATCATCAACCCGTCGCTGCCCGGTTGGGAGGAGCATCTCGCCATCTGCCGGCAGGCGGGCGGGGGGCTGGTGCGAGCAATCAAGATCGTCCCCGCCTACCACGACTACGCGCTCGATCACCCCGCGCTGGAACAGTTGGCACTCGCCTGCCTGGAGGATGGGCTGGGGCTCTGCGTGCAGGTGCGCATGGAAGACGAACGCATGCACCATGCGCGGATGCATGTGCCGCGCGTGGAGCCGGCGGCCGTGGTGACGCTTGCCCAGCGCTGCCCGACGCTGCCGATTCTGGTCTGCGGCAGCTACATGGCCGAACTAGCCGCCTACCGCGAGACACCAACTATTCGTGCCGAACTGTCGTTCGTGGAGAGCGGCAACCTGCTCCCCGATGCGCTGCGCCACCTCGGCGCGGACCGCCTACTGATCGGCACCCACACGCCCATCCACATGATCGCGCCCAACGCCGCAAAGCTCACCTCGGACGTGCTTGACGAGGCAACCGCTGCACGCCTAGGATCAGAGAACTTCGACCGCTTCTTCAGCACCGGTACCTGGCCTTACGTGCGGTAGAAGTCGACGATGCCTTGCGCATAGCGAGGTCCCTGAGAGAACCATTCTTCTCACAGGAATTAATGCTTCTGTTGCTTGCTTTGATCCTTCGACCGGTTTTTCTGTTCTGTTGCTCCTCGGACCCCATGTTCGGCGTTTACGATCCCGACTTGAAGACCGGGTCAGCCTGCTGCTTGATTAACGCAGCGACCGTCTTGGCGTCTTTGCTGTCGTCCCACAGCGAATCCAGCTGCTTCGTGACGATCTGCGACTGAATCTGCGGCCAAGCGGCGCTGACCGGATCGCGCACCACGTACGGCTGGGCATTGGCGAAACTGACGGAGTGCGCCGGGGCCAGGCTGGGCTGCAGGAAATCGGCCGAGCGCACGACCGATTGCCGCGAGGGGGTGGTGACGCCGGCGCGGGCTTCCAGGCGCTGCGAGTCGGCGCTGGTGAGCCATTGGAGGAAGGCCCAACTCTGATCGTGGTGCGTGGACGGCTGGGTGATGGCCCAGGCGGTGCCGCCGCCGCCGGAACCGCGCTTGGCGGCGTGGCCGAGCGGCACGGCGCCGACGTCCCACTTGAAGCTGAGATTCTTGCGATAGTTTCCGGCGCCCGACGAGTTATCCAGCACCATGCCGACCTTGCTGCTGGCGAACAGTTGGAGTTGTCCCTGCTGACTGGCCACATCCGGGTGGGGCGCGACCTTATGCGTGTAGATCAGATCCTGCAGGAACTGTAACCCGCCCACCGCAGCGTCGCTGGTGAGGGAGATGTCGGTGGAGACGCCGTTCGCATCCTGATCTACCACAGTGCCCCCATTGGAATAGACGAAGGTGGCCCAGGGCCGCCAGCCTTCGTTTACCAGGCAGCCCCACACCGTCGTCTTGCCGCCCTCCTGCTTGGTGAGCTTCTGCGCTGCCGCCACGTATGCGTCGAAGGTCCAGGTCGTGTCGGTCCAGTCCGCAGGGATGGGCGGGATGCCGGCCGCATTGAACAGCTCCACGTTGTAGTAGATCTGCTGGTTCCCGTAGTCGCGCGGGATCGCGTACACCTTGCCTTGCCACACGTTGAGCGCCCAGGCCTGCGGCAGGAAGTCGCTGGAATCGTATTTGTCACGAGCGATGTAGGTGTCCAGGGGAAAGCCGATCTGTTTGCCGACCAGGGCCGGGATAGGGATGTTCTCCTGCAAGTAAAAAAAGACATCCGGCGGCACGCCGCCCGCCAACTCGACCTGCAATTCCTGATTGAAATTGCCCGTCACCTTGTGTACATCAACGGCGACAGCCTGCTGGGACTTCGTGAAACTGTCGGCGATCGCCGTGTACGTCTGGTCCATCACCAGGTTGCCGGTGCTGCTGATCATATAGGTGATGTGGACGGCGCTCCCGGCCGGTTTGGCGGCGCTCGCCGTGGTGTTGACGGCAGCGCTTGCCGCCTGCGTGCTCGCGCCGGATGCGGCCGACTTGCCGCTGACGCTCGTAGACGCCGCTGTCGCCGAGCCGGACGCCGTTGGCGCAACGGTCACACTGCCGCCGCACGCGGCGAGCGACATCGCACCGCTTGAGGACAGCACAAGCGTCAAGAACCTCCGCCGTGAGTACATCCTGGATGTTCCTTTCTGCAAACTGCGTGCCGCGTCGCAACCATTGCTGCGCGGCCCATGTCACCACTGCCACTTTAAGCATGCGCCTCCGCCGCCGAGACGTGGCGCCCGCCGCTTGGGCGGTGCGGCGCCGCCGCGATCGTTGGAGCCGCCTCGCCGGCTTCTATCATACGCAGCACCAGCCGGTCGCGTAGCACGGCGCTCGTCTCGGCGTGCGACTCCAGACCGATCAGATTGGTCAGCTCGTAGGGATCGGCCTTGCAGTTCATCCGGCACTGGTGCAGGAATAAGAATAGCAGAGGGATGAGGAGCAACGGACACCGTTGCCGAAATAGCGCCATATTGTACACTTCAGTCAGCGAGGCCTCCCGACAGGCAAACTGCTCGACCAGGTATCCTCATTGCCGCACCGCCTGCCAGGCGCCGTGCCGAGAACGGCCTGTGCCGTGCGGCACGATGTACACTTGGCGCCACGGAGCGCGCTGTCTGCCCCCTGCGTTACGGACGCTGTCGGGAATGGACGGGTGCTGGCCTTATTGGTTCGGAGAGAAAGGAATCACGATGGACCCCTCCTGCTTGCAGTATCGCCTGACGGACAACGAGCGACACACGTTCGAGACAACGGGGTTGCTGCAGATCGAAAACGTGCTGTCAGACCAGGACGTGACGACGCTGACTACTAAGGTTGACGCCATCCACAACACCAAGGTACGAAATGGTCACGACCCGCGCACCGCCCTGTTCTACCCCAACTTCATCCCGGACGACGCTGCCTTCGCTGACCTTGTAGACAACGTCCGCATCCTGCCCAAGGTCTGGGGCATCTTGGGCTGGAACATCTACCTGTATCACGCGCACATGATCGTCACACCGCCCTCCGGGCTGCCACGTGGGGACAAGACCTTCGCCTGGCACCAGGATAGCGGTCGCGTGAACGTAGAGATGGAGTCACATCCACGTCCCCGTCTGTCGCTCAAAGTGGCCTACTTCCTCTCCGACGTTGGGGAAGAGGGTCGGGGCAACTTCTGGGTGATTCCCGGGAGCCACCTTCGAGATACGCTGGAGCGTCCGGCAAACGGCGTGGGGCAGCCGGCTGGCGCGGTCCCTGTGCTAGCCAGACCAGGGACCGCCGTCTTCTTCGACCGCCGGCTGTGGCACACTGCCAGCCCCAACTGGTCGGACGTGACGCGCAAGGTCCTATTCTACGGCTTTGGGTATCGTTGGATTCGCACTAAGGACGACATGACGGTGCAGAGCCTCTGGCCACAGAGCGATGCCATTCGTCGCCAACTCCTGGGCGATGGGAGCACCGCCAACGGCTACTACTCACCGACCGACGCAGACGTGCCCTTGCGGGGCTGGCTGCGCGAGCACAGCCCAGCCGACGTGAAGTAGGCCATCGGCCGGCGCTGGCGCACCGGATGCTGGCCTTGCCACCGGAGCAAGAGCCTGCTCTACAGCGCACCGAGAACGAGACACCGATGAAGAGCGCTGGGGCATGAGCAGGCGATGAAAGGCTCACGATGACGACGAGACCCCGCGCGGCGGTGAACGCGCCGTCCGCAGACATCCTGATCCTCACGTCGTCGACCGGCGCCGGCCATGACAGCGTGGCCAGTGCCCTGCAGGAAGCCGTCCACGAGCTGGCTCCAGAGGTCGGCGTGTACGTGTTCGACGCGCTCTGTGACAGGAGTCAGGCTGGGCCGCTCTCGCTTGGGCGTTGGTATGACGCGACGGTCGAGTACGCCTCCTGGTTGTGGCGTCTGTTCTATCGCGCGACGAACAGCGAAGGGGCGGTGCGCCTCGGCATGGCCGCCGGGGGGCTGCTGTGGGCTCGCCGGCTGCGCTCTGTGCTGCGCACGCAGCGCCCGAAGCTGGTGGTGTCGGTCCACCCGTTGTGTACCCGCCTCGCCGCGGGAATCCTGCGCAGCATGCCGGACGCCCCACCGTTGCACTGCGTTGTCACCGACATGGTCACGATCCATCGCTGTTGGGTCTGTGCTGAAGTTGCAGCGTTCTACGTGGCGACCTCCAACGCATCTACGGCCGTTGCCGCCCTGGGCATCCCGCGCGAGCGGATTCACGTCACCGGCCTGCCGTTGCGCGCCGCCTTCGCCCAGCAGCCACAGCCGCTGCCCCCTGACGACACCACCCGTGTGCTGTTGCTCGGCAGCGGCCGCCCGGCGCGCCGCATCGAACAGGTAGCGCGCGCGCTCGTGGCGGCAAGCCTGCCCCTGCATCTCATCGTCGTGTGCGGCCGCAATGCGCGCCTCCAGTACCGTCTCAACCGCATACTGGGTGCTCGGGCGACAGTACACGGTTGGCGCGACGACATCGCCGCGCTCATGCGCTGGAGCAATGTGGTGGTCACGAAGGGCGGCCCCACCGCGGTGGCGGAGGCGCTGAGCCAGGCGCGGCCCGTCCTGATTTTCCAGGTCCTGGAAGACCAGGAAACCGGCAACGCCGCGCTGGTTGAACGCACCGGCGCCGGCCGCTATCTTCCAGACGTCGACGCCCTCGTGCGCGCCATCGCGGCATCGCCCCAAGGATTGCCCACCGTCGATCCGACCCAGGCCATGTGGCTGGGGCGGGCAGCGCGGCGCGTGGCGAAGCGAACCTTGACGGCACTCAGACGGTGTCCGGCGCCGGATACCTCAAGTCCGCTGGCGGACCACGAGGACAGCGCCGATCTCTCCGCGCACGTGATCTATAACCCGCTCAGTGGTGAGCGGATCATTATTCGCCAGAGCGGCGAGCAGACCGCTGGCCAGTTGCTCACCTTCGATCACTTTATGCCGCCCAGCGGTCACGTTCCCGCCCGTCATGTCCATCCGAACCAGGAGGAGCGGTTCACGATCATCGAAGGGCAGATGCGTTTCCGGCTCGGCTGGCGACGCAGCTTCATCGCCAATCCGGGCGACACGGTAGTGGTGCCGCCGGGAACTGCGCACTGGTTCGGCAACGCCGGCGAGGGAGTGTCGCACGCCAGAGTGGAAGTACGACCGGCCCTGCGCTTACAGGAGGTCTTCGAACGCTCCGCAGCCCTGGAGGTGGTGGAACGCTTTCCCGGGGTCCGGCTGCCCCGGCTGTCCGAGCTCGCACCCTTGATGCTCGAATTCCAGCGGGAACTGGCAGTGCCGGACGTGCCCGCCTTTCTGGTCACGGCCTTCCTATCCCCGTTTGTCTGGCTGGGACGGTGGCGCAGCCACGACGCCAACCATGGATCACCCGGATGAACGGGAAGCTCCTCGCCGCACTGAGCGCCGGGGCAATAGGCGCGCTGGCGCTGCCCGTCGTCTCGGAAATGCGGCTCATGCGCGCTGCGCGTCCGCTGACGGACCGTTGGCGGCACATCACCATCGAGCCGCGTCGCGCCACGCTCCTGGGTATCAGCTTCCGCCCGTTGCAAGCCGCGGCGTTGGGCTTGGACGCTCGCGCGACGTTGGCGACCCTGCTCGCCTATCCCTTTCCGCTCGTCCGGTTGGGCGCCCACTGGAACTGCATGGAACCGCAGCCTGGCCGGTTTTGTCCCGATGAGCTCGACTGGCAGGTCGATGCCGCCGAACGAGCGGGGAAACAGATCATCCTCTGCGTCGGCGCCGTCAAGACGTTCGGCTATCCCGAGTTCTTCGTGCCGGCGCACCATCTGCGGCAGCCCCTGCGCGAAGGCGTTCTTGTCGAGCCAGCTACGCATCGAGCGCTCCTCAACGCTGCGACCGCATTCATCCGGCGCGTCGTGGAACGCTACCGAGATCGGAAAGCCATAATCGGCTGGCAAGTCGAGCACGAAGCAGTCGACCCGCTCGGCATGGAGCACTCCTGGCGTCTGGCTGCCGCCTTTGTTGGCGAGGAGGTCGCGGCGCTCCGGGCGACCGACCCGACGCGACCGATCGTGCTGAACGGCTTCTTGCCTACCTCGTTAGCGGTGAGCGTGCAGCAGTGGTGGCGCACGCGCGACCAGGGCGACTCCTTGACGGTGGCGCAACAGCTCGCCGATATTGTCGGGATCGACTACTACCCACGTCACGCGCTGGCGCCGATCGGTTCCAGGACACTGTACCTGGATGGCAGCAGGAGCGCCTGGGGGCAGGGGCGGCGAAGGCGATTGGTCGCCTGGGCTCATTCGGGTCGACGACCACTGATGGTCACGGAGGGACAGGCCGAGCCGTGGGAGACGGTGACGACGCCGCCCAATCCGCCCGGCCAGGGCATGTACAGTTGCCTGCCGGAGCGGCTTATCGAGAACTACAACGCCTGCATGGGCTGGGGTGGCGAGGAGAGCTTCGGCCTGTACGCCTACCTCTTCTGGGGAGCCGAGTACTGGCTGCTGCGCCAGCAGGGCGGAGACGACCGCTACCTGCGGGCGTTTGCGCGCGTCATCGAGCAGGCTTGAGGTCGAGCGCCTCGTCAAACGGTATGGAATCTGCCCTGGTCCGGCTCTCCCGATCAGCGCCAGTCGTCGACGGAGAGGGTCTTGCCGTAGCTGCAGCCCATCATGCGCCAGTAGCCGTTGGTCTCCCCGCCGACCACGACGACATGGATCTCGTCACGCCGGAACATCGGGATCTGCTCCTCCGGCGCCGCCTTCAACAAGGTGGCATACGGCTCCTCGCCAAAGGTCGCTCGCGGGTAGACGTAGTTCTGGATGAGCTGGTAGTCCCAGTACTCGCCGGCAGGCAGCCGGGCAGTGTCGTAGAGCCAGTCGATGAGCTTTTCTTTCGTGGCGAAGCCGCCCCGATCAATGAACTGGCGCGCCGTGATCGGGTCCAGCAGGAGCGTCGGCGGGCTGTGGGGGTCCATCCCGCGCAGCAGGTTGCGGACGTGCTCGCGCCAGTGCCGCTCGCGGAGACCCAGGGTGAAGGCGGTGGACCGGCAGCCGCCGAAGACGCTCACCGTGCTGTCGGTGGGCTGGAAGCCGTGCTGGACGTGGAAGGGCTCCCAGGGGCTGCGCTCCTCATTCTCAGCGAAGGTGAGGCTGCTGTAGGCGTAGGCGTTGCCCTGCGAGCCGAGGTAGGTCAGGCCCGGCGCCGAGCCGCCCTGGAGGTTCTGCGAGAGCAGGCCGTAGGCGCGTCCAATCGTGGCGTTGGCGTGGTTGTACGGCCCCATCGCTCCGATCCCGTCGTTCATACCGAGTTCGTGGCGGATCGGGCCGTTGACGACCGCCATCGCCGCCGCCGAACTTGTAGTGCTGCCACGTGCGCTGACGCCCGTCGCCGCCAGCGCCAGAATGACCGGGAAGTATGCCGGCCGCGCGCCGGCCATGACGGCATTCACCGCGACCTTCTCGACGGTGTATTCCCAGTACTCCCGGAATCCCGTCGGCCGCATGTGGCCGACCACCGCGTCCGGCGAGCGGCGCGTGTGGGCGAGCATGGCGGCGACGCGCTCCTCCGTTGGGAGGATGATCGGCAACTGGTCGGTCCAGTGCTGCTCCAGGAACAGGCAGTGGAGATTTTCCTCGGTGTCGGCATCGACCAGGCGCGGCGTGGAGCGCTCGTAGCTATCCTGGCGCCGGTCCTCGGCGTCGAAGGGGCGCGTGAGCCCCTCAACGACCTCCTGCATGACCGGGCGACCGGTGAACGGGTCATTGCCGTCGACGTAGGCCCGCAGCTCGGCGGGGGTCTTGCCCATCACCGGCATCGGCACAAAGGCGTAGCGCGTCCGGGGCATGCCGTTCACCCGCGCCACCGAGCGCACCGCGCGCTCGAAGACCCTGGTGTGGACCGAGACGGTGGGCACGCCATACGTGCCGTCGAGGGTCATCCCATGCACGGCAACCGCCGGCGCACAGGTGCTTCAATGGCCCACCCCGATGATCGCAGCGTCGCCATGCTCCTTGATCTCGGCCCAGGTCGCCGGATCATCCCGCGTATAGACACTCGACATCTGGACGAACTTCGTCCGGACGCTCGGCATATGCTCGGCGAACCAGCCCTGCATCTGCTGCAACAGGATCTCGGAATCGTCGAAGCGGGCATCAACCAGGTAGACCGTTTTGCCCTCCAGCGTGTCCAGGCGAGGCGCCATCGGCCGGGCGCTGACCTTCGGCGGATAGCCCATCGGGTTATGTACGGTGATCTTCGCGCCAGACATCTGCGGACCTCCTCATGCGCTACCTGTCCCGCTCCGGGCTGGTGTCCCGGCGGATCTATCCGGTAGAGCCATCTTACACCGATCGCAATATCGCTGCGCGGACCCGCCGGTTGCCGCCAGTGTACCGCGTCCGCCCTACCCTGCTACCAACGTGGGCCGGCGTCACCAACGTCGCTGAAGCCTTGCGCACGCACGGTTCGTGGCCATCCGTGCTACGCCACCGTCACCTCAGGGCAGAGGTACACATCCTGGATGGTGTTGAGCAGGCGCACGCCTTCCGCCATTGGGCGTTGGAACGCCTTGCGTCCGGAGATGAGGCCGGTACCGCCGGCGCGCTTGTTGACGACGGCGGTGTACACAGCCTCGGCAAAGTCGCTCTCGCCGGAGGAGGCGCCGCCGGAGTTGATCAGGCCGGCGCGACCCATGTAGCAGTTCATCACCTGGTAGCGCGTGAGGTCAATCGGGTTGTCGGAGGTGAGGTCGCTGTAGACCTTGCTGCTGGTCCGCCCGAACTTGAGGGCGGTGAAGCCGCCGTTATTCTCCGGCAGTTTCTGCTTGATGATGTCGGCGGCGATGGTCACACCCAGGTGGTTGGCCTGCCCTGTCAGGTCGGCGGCGAGAGAATAGTCCGTGCCGTCGTGGTTGAAGGCGGCGTTGCGCAGGTAGCACCAGAGCACGGTAGCCATACCCAACTCGTGCGCCTCCTGAAAGGCGGCGGCGACTTCCTGCAACTGGCGCGGTGATTCCGCCGAACCAAAGTAGATGGTGGCGCCGACGGCCACCGCCCCCATGTTCCAGGCCTGCCGCACGCTCCCGAACATAATCTGGTCGTAGCGATTGGGGTAGCTCAGGAACTCATTGTGGTTCATCTTGACGATGAACGGGATCTTGTGCGCATAGCGACGCGCCACCGCCCCCAGTACGCCGAAGGTCGAAGCGACAGCATTGCAGCCGCCTTCGATTGCCAGGCGAACGATGTTCTCCGGGTCAAAGTAGGCCGGATTGGGTGCGAAAGATGCCCCCGCCGAGTGCTCGATGCCCTGGTCCACCGGCAGGATCGAGACGTAGCCGCTGTTCGCCAGCCGCCCGCTGCCGAAGACCTGCTGCAAGCTACGCAAGACCTGCGGCGAACGATCAGTGCTCGCGTAAATGCGATCGACAAAATCAGGACCAGGCACGTGCAGGGCCGCCTTCGCCACTTTCGGCTGATAGCTGAGCAGGTTGCGCCGCTCGCCCAACAGTTCCGCGATGCTGTCGATGGCGGCGCCGCCCCGAACCAATGTCGTATCCATCTATTGCCACCCTTCCCAACCCAGGTGCGCCAGCCCCCCAGGCCAGCGCCGGTATCCGCTTCTGTAGTACTGCATGATACGTGACGGGGGTGCTGTCGGAAGGGAGGGGGAACTCCTCGCACACCATGCGCACCCTACGCTAAAGCGTAGGGTGGCCCGGCTAGCCAGCCGTGAGCAGCGGCGTCAGTTCCTGGCAGGCGGCCTGGGCTGCTTGCTGCGCCGGCTTGGTACCGAGCGTCAGCGAGTCATCAAGATTCTTGGTCATCACGTCATTGACCTGGGCCCAGTTGGTCAGGAACAGCCGCTGGCGACTGAACGCAGCCGAGTCGACCAACGGCGCTCGGTTGGCGGGCGGCGCCGGCAGGGCTTTGAAGGCGGCGGCGGCACTCTGGCGGGCCGACACCACGCGGCCGACCGTGGCGGCGTACTGCTGAATCTCCTTACCCGTGTAGAACTCGGTCCATTGCCAGGCCAGATCACGCTGCTTCGATGCTTGAAAGACGGAAAGGCTGGGGCCTTGCACAATGGTGAAGCGACCTTTCGGACCCAGCGGCAGATGAGCCAGATCCCAGTCGAAATGGGGCGCCTGACGCTCAACCTGGCTGGCGGTACCGGTAATGTCAATGAGCATGCCGAGCCGGCTGGTCATAAAGAGGTTCAGGGCGTTGGTGTCTTGCAAGTCCGCCGGCCGGGGCGAAGCCTGATACTTAAAGACCAGATCGCTGATCAATTGTAAGGCTGTTACCGCCGCCGGCTGATCCAGCAAGCAGGTTTTGCCGTCGGCCGATAACACGTCTCCGCCGTAGGACCAGATGGGCGGTTCCATCGGCGGCTGGACGGCGCCGAACTGCCGCTTGGTCGTGCTCGTAAGCTTCCTGGCAGCCTCCACGAAATCGGTAGCCCAGGTCCAACTGTCTGTGGGCTCGGCCACGCCCGCCGCCTTGAAGAGGGTGCGGTTGAAGATGATGACGAACAGTCCCATCTGGAGCGGGATCGCGTACTGCTTGCCATTCTTGACGACACGCGTCAGCGTCTCTGGAAAGAAGTCGCTCGGATCAAACAGCTTGGCGTCGCGCTGGATGTCCGGCGTCAGGTCGGCCAGCAGATTCTTGCTGAAGAGCGGGGTGATCAGTTGCGGGTTGAGCGCGGAGACATCGGGCGGCGTTCCACCGGCGATCAGCACCTCCAGCTTCGCCTCCAGCGGCGCCAGACCGCCCGCCACCACGTTATTGCTGATCTTGACGCCGGGATGCTGCTGCGTGAAGAGCGTGAGGGCATGGGGAAAGACCTGGCTCTGCGGATCTGTCGGCGTAAACCAGTTGTAATACACGAGCGTGGCGTTGCTGACGGGAGCGACAGCAGCGCCGGCCACCGCACCCGTCGTGGCTGAGGTCTGACCCGTCGAACTGGACGCGGGCGTCGGGGCGACGGGAGTCGCTGCGGTCTGGCTGGTGGTCGCCGTACCGCCGGCGCAACTGGACAGGGCAACGGTACTGCCGATGGCCAGGAGGTGCAGGACTGAGCGGCGGGAATAGCGCTGGGCGCGCAGCATGGATGTTCTCCTCAGCTACTGGGCAACGAATCTCTCTACTTGATCCCCGTGAACACGACGCCCTGGATGAAATAGCGTTGCAGGAAGAAGAAGAGCAGCAGCACCGGTAGCATCACCACCAGGGACGCCGCCATCAGCAGGTTCCAGTCGGTGCCGTACTCGCCCTGGAAGGCGCGCAGGCCGAGCGCTAAGGTAAAGTTGCTCTGGCTGTGCAGGTAAATCAAGGGACTCAGGAAGTCGTCCCAGTGCGCCTTGAAGACGAACACCGCCACCGCCGCTAAGGCCGGCTTGGAGAGCGGCAGCAAGATGCGCCAGTAGATGCCCAGCACCCCCGCCCCGTCGATCTTGGCGGCGTCGTCGGTCTCCGTGGAGATCGTCATAAAGAACTGCCGCAATAAGAAGATGTTGAAGGCTCCTACGGCGAAGAACGGCGGCACGATCAAGGGGTAGAAGGTGTTGATCCAGCCCAGGTTGCGGAACAAGATGAAGCGCGGGATCATCGTCACCTGCTCCGGCAGCATCAAGGTCGCCAGCAGCACCAGGAACCAGATATCTCGCCCCGGCCAGCGTAACCGGGCGAAGGAGTAGGCCACCAGCGAGCAAGAGAAGAGCGCGCCGACGAGGGGGACCAGCGTCGTGATCAGGGTGTTGCGGAAGAAGAGGGCGAAGGGCAGCACCGTCATCGCCTGGACGTAGTTCTGAGGCTGCAAGGGCTGGGGCCACCACTGCGGCGGGTAGAGGAAGACGCTGCCTTCGTCCTTCAGGCTGGTGGAGAGCATCCAGACGAAGGGGATGCTGACAATGATGCCGCCCACGGCCAACGCGACGTAGACCAGGGTCATGCGCAGCGTCTCGGCGGCGTGCCGGCTCTGGCGCAAGCCCACCCGCGACCGCTGCTGCGGCGCGACCAACGATTCAGTCTGTGTCGCCACCTTGCTCCTCCTTTAGATTGCTAGCGGCCCGTGGTACGGCCCTCGTAGTAGACCCAGATCGCCGAACTGCGGATGACGAAGATGGTCAGCGCCATAATGTAGAAGAAGAGCACCCAGGCCAGGGCCGAGGCGTAGCCCATCTTGAAGTACTCAAAGGCGTTGCGGTAGAGGTAGAGCATGAAGAAGAGGCTGGCGTCGTGGGGGCCGCCGTTGGTCATGACGTAGGCCTGGGTGAAGATCTGCAAGGCGCCGATGACGCCGATGATGACGTTGAAGAAGATCACCGGGCTGAGCATGGGGATGGTGATGTTCCAGAACTGGCGCATGCTGCTGGCGCCATCCACCTGGGCCGCCTCGTAGAGGTCGCTGGGGATGCCCTGCAAGCCGGCCAGGTAGATGATCATGCCGGCGCCGACGCCCCAGAGGCTCATCACGACGAAGGCCAGGATGACGGTGTGCTCGTCGGCCAGCCAGGCGGGTCCCTTGATGCCGACGTAGCCGAGCAGCGTATTGAGCAGGCCGAAGTCGGGACTGAAGATCCACTGCCACAAGAGCGCCACGGCCACACCGGAGACGACGCTGGGCAGGTAGTAGACGGTGCGCACAAAACGCTGAAACTTGATCTTCTGGTTGAGCAGGATGGCCAGGATGAGGCCGAAGACGGTGTGCAAGGGGACGGCCAGCACTGCGTAGAACGTCGTCACGAGGAGGGAGTGCCAGACGGACGAATCGCCACCGAAGAGGGTCTGGTAGTTCTGCAAGCCGACGAAGTGGGGGGCGGTCAAGAGGTCCCAACTGGTGAGCGAGAGCACGATGGAGGCGAGCATCGGCCCGGCGGTGAAGACGAAGAAGCCGATGAACCAGGGCGAGGCGCAGGCGATGCCCCACACGGCTTCCCGCCGCGCCAAACTGCCGCGCCGCCGGACCGTGCGCGGCTGGGGGAGGGCACTTGCTGCTGCCAACCCTGGACTCCTTTCAGATCTACGCGACGCTGTCGCGATAGCCTTTTTCACCTACCGGCACTGCCCGACCTGCCGACTGTCGTTGCCGGCGGTTCCTGCGGCTATTGCCCCTTCAGCAAGGAGTCCACCTGTGTCGCCAACGACGGCAAGACGTCTCTCGCCGCCTTGCTGCCGTCCCACAAATAGCTGAGTTGCTTTTCGATCAAGGTGTCGACGGCGTTGAAGTTTACCGAGACCGGATCCGTATGGACGAAGTCCGGCGCCTTCAGGAAGACATCCATGTGCTTGGGCGGCTGCTTGGGATCGTTGTAAGCCGGCGAGTCGGCAATGGACTTGCGCGGCGGCGCGGTGACGTTTGCCACCGTCTCCGCCGTCTGAAAGCTGGCGCCGGTCAGCCAGGACAACAGATCCCATTGCGCCTGCGGCTGCGGTCCCTTGCCGTACATTGCCCAGCAAATGCCGCCCCCGCTGGTGACCGCCCGTTGCTGCTTCGGTAGCGGGGCGACATCCCAGGTGATGGTGGTGAGCTGCCGGTAGGTACTCAACGCTGCCGGTATGTCCATATTCATGCCCAGCCGGTTGCTGGCGAACATCGAGGCGTTCGTCTGCTGCTGGGTGTAGTCGGGAGCCGGCATTACCTGATACTTGTGCATCAGGTCGGCCAGGAACTGCAGACCATTCATGGCGGGCTGCTCGGCGAGGAGGCACTTCTGGTTGGCCTGATCCACCACTTCGCCGCCGAAGAGCCAGACCCAGGGCTCCCATTGCCGCAAGCCGAGACTCTGCCCGTAGCCGAACTGCGTCACCTTGCCACCGCTGCGCACCGTCAGTTTGTCGGCCAGGGCCAGAAAGGCGTCGGTCGTCCACTTGGGGTCGTCCCACTGCGCACCTGGCGGCTGGATGCCGGCCTTCTGGAACAATCCCTGGTTCCAGTAGAGGTCCTGATTGCCGAAGCCGCGCGGCAGTCCATAGAGCTTGCCCTGCCAGTAATACTGGCCGATCGCCTTGGGATAGAAGTCGGTCAGGTCGTAATGGCTTGCCTGCACATAGGAATCCAGTACACCCAGGACACCTTTCGTCGCATAACTGGGCATCAAGGAAGGGTCCATGTAGAAGACGGAGGGCGCATCACCGCCCGCCATCATGGTCTGTAGCTTCTGATAGTGGGCGTTGCCGCCGGCGGTGTTGATGTAGGTGATCTTCACCCCCGGGTGCTGTCGTTCGTACAGCGGTATCTGGTCGTGCATGACCTTCTGCGTGTTGACGTCGCCCCAGGCCATCGCCGTAAGGGCAGCACCGGACGTGCCGCTTGGCGCGGCGCTCGCTACTGAAACGGCGCTTGCTGCCGTCTTTGCGCCGGCCGCAGGAGCCGCACTCGTCGTGGCGACGGTGCTGCTTGAGCTACCGCACGCTGCCAGCAGCGCCGTGGCGCCGGTCGCCGCCAACAGGCGAAGCAGAGTGCGCCGAGAGAACCGAGCCATCAATTCCGCTCCTTTCCGCATCGCGCCCCCCCGAGTGCAGAACGCCATCGGGATGCTGCCTAAATCCCCGGATTGCCTGAGGCGAGATCTGTTGAGCAGCCTCAGCGGCAATTCCATCGTTTGACTATTCTAGTCCCGGGGAATGTGGCTGTCAACTTGATGAACCAGGGATCAGCTCGTCAGCCCAGCGCCGGCCAGGTTGGTCAGTTCCGCCGGGTCGTTGGCGGTGTCATATAGTTCTTCGGCCGGCTCCTTTTGCCCGGTGGTCGCACTGCGCCCAACCGTCGTATCGGTGTAATAGACATATTTCCAGCGGTCATCGCGGACTATGAAAAAAGGTCGGTGGGGTAAGGCGTATTCACCGAAGACGAAGGGTTTACCTGGTAAGCCCGGCTTACTGAGGACTGACGCGAAGCTCTGCCCGCTCGATGCGACCGCCGAAGCGCCACGGCTGGTTGAGGACGGTTGGGATGCCTGGGTCACTGCGGCTGCTTGACTCGCTGACGCGCTCTGCCCGGTGGCGCCGGGCGAGGCAACATGCTGACCGCAGGCGGCGAGAGCCGCGCTGCCGACAGCCGCGCCACCGATCAGGGCAAGCAGCGATCGCCGACTATACCGAGGAACCCAACGTTGGCTTTTCACCCCCAAGTCCCTCCCCGCAATCTCGGGCTGCTCATCTGGACGACCATCATCGGGGCACACGCTCAACTCTGGTCGCGTAACTGCGCGACGAAGCGCCGCATCTCGAGCTCCAGATCGCGCGCGAGCGCCGAATGGTCGGCCAGCACGTTGTGCTGCTGCGCCAGGTCGCGGCGGCGATCGTAAAGTTCCGGCGCGCGCTGCCGCTCATCAAGCGTGTGCAGGTAGGCCCAGTCCTGGCTGTAGAGCGCCCATTGCTGGTTGTGCATCCCCACCAACGCAAAGTCACGCACGTGATCGCTCTCGCCGCGCAGCAGCGGCAGCAGGCTCTTGCCGGTCAGGGCAACGCTGCGTCGGTCCTGCACCACGTCCTGGGGAAAGACCAGCGGGCCGCGCCGCGGTGCGACGTAAGGCAACGTCAGGGGCGTCTCAATGCCGAGCAGATCCAGGATCGTCGGCAGGAGGTCCGTGGGCTGGACCAGCGCGTCGACCGTTCTGCCGGCGCCAACTTCCCCCGGCAGGCGAACGATCCAGGGGATGTGGACCAGCTCCTCGTAGAGCCAGGGCCGCGCCTTGCGAATGATGCCGTGCTCGCCGAAAGGCTCGCCGTGATCGGACACCCACATGACCAGGGTCTGCTCATCAAGTCCCAGCCGGCGGACCTCGTCCAGCAACGTGCCCACACAGGCATCCACAAAGGTCACTTCGCCGGCGTAGTTCGCCTTGATGTGCGCTACCTCCTCCGGCGTGAGGTAGCCGGCGACGTCGCCCGGCACCGGGTCCCAGATGTCTGTTCCCTGGTAGGCGGAATCGTGGTAGGGCGCCGCGTAGCCAGGCGGTGGATCCCACGGTTCGTGGGGATCGAAGTAGTCCACCCACAGGAAGAGACCATCCTTCTGCCGCTGCGTCGCTTGCTGCAGCCATTCGACCGCCGCCGTCGTGACACGCCTGGCGCTGTAGTCGGCCTCCGACTTGCGTCCGGAGACGTTGCGCAGATACTGTTCAAAACGTGGCTGCCACATGGCGTCGCTGGCATCCCCACGCAGCTTGTGATGCTTGGTCGGATCAACAGTGATTTCGCGGTCGATGATCCAGGGATCGTACTCCTGGCCGCGCACGAAGCGGACATCATCGAAGCCGCGGCCAAAGTTGAAGACAGGTTTGTGCAGATGGTAGGTGTCGGTCACGAGCGCCGAGGTGTAGCCGCGATCCCAGAGGATTTCGGCAAGGACGTAGTCGGTGGATTCCAGCGGTTGCCAGCCGCGAAAGGGCGATTGGTAACGGCCGGTCCACCAGACGGTCCGCGTGGGAACCGTCGGGAGGTTCTCGCTATACGCATGGCGAAAGAGCGTGCCCTCCTGGGCGAAACGGTCGAAGTTAGGCGTGCGCACGGCGCTGCCGTAGGCGCCAAGATGATCGACCCGCAGGCTATCGGTGCTCACCACGATGATATTCAGGTCTTTGCTCCCCTCAACGTCGCCAGGGTCTGCGCCGAGCGTGCGGCTAGCATGGGGCCAGCAGCAGCGGCGCCATTCGCCGGAAAGAACGCCACGCGGCGACATCGCCACGTACTGTCGTCAGTCTATAATGCAACCGCTTGCAGCGCAAATTGCGCCGGCCGGTGGGGTGCGCCGCAAAGTTTTGCGCCGGATGCTTGGTTCTTCCCGGCGACTGAAGTCGCGGGCTACTGAAAGCGAAGCCCACCTTCGTGGGCTGACCTAGTCCGCGTAGGCGGACTTCGCTTCGAATAGCCCGCGACTTTAGTCGCCGGGCGCGCCGGAGACGCCGTTAGCAAGCAGACCACGCAAAACGTCGGGGAACACCCTGCCGGCGTCTGCGCACCTTGCCGGTGCCGGCCATGGCGAAGTGTGGTATCTGTAGGAGCATTGTTCGGGAGGACGTCTGACTTGATGGTAACCCTGGCGGCTGTCGCGAGGCGCGCCGGCGTCTCCGAGGGCACGGCATCCCGCGTGTTGTCGCCGGCCGCCAGCCGCGTGCCGATCAGTACCGCGACACGAGCGCGCGTGGAGCAGGCGGCCCGGGAACTCGACTACCATCCCAATGCGGCGGCGCAAGCGCTGTCGTCAGGCCGGGCGCGGGCGCTCGCCGTGGTCATCCGGGAGCAGGCGCGCTGGCGAGGGGATCGCCCCCACCACATTTTCAGTGGCTACAACCTCGGTGAGGGTTTGAGCGGCTTGCAGGAAGCTGCCCACGAGGCCGGCTACCGTCTGGTGCTGGATACCGTAGACGAGCAGGCGTTGACAAACCCGCTCGATCTCTGGAAGTCGCGCGTGGTCGACGGGATCGTGTTGTGGCAACTGAGCGCTCCTCCGGCGCTCGTCGACGCAGGCTGTCCCCTGCTCAGCGTTGGCGTCGAAAGCGCTGCCGCCTGGATCGCGGCAGACGAGCACGGAGCCGGCCGGCAGGCGACAGAGCATCTGCTCGCCCTTGGTCATCGACGGATCGGCTTCGTCGGCGCTCGTACCTCCGAGCACTACGGTTCGTACCAAAGGCTCCTCGGCTATCTCGATGCCATGCATGACGCTGGGTTCCCGCCGCAGACGGCGCCCGTGGCAGTATTGACGGAAGAGGAGGGCCAAGCTGCAGCGCAACACCTGTTGGAGCAGCAGACACAGCTCACGGCATTGGTAGCCATGAATGACCTTCTGGCTTCCGGGAGTCTCACTGCCCTGCGCGAGCGCGGGCTGCGCGTTCCCCACGATGTGTCGCTCGTCGGCATCGATGATCAGCGTATCGCTCAGTACTTGTGCCCGCCCCTGACCACCGTGCGCATGCCAAACTACGAACTGGGACAGGCGGCGGCTCGCTACATGATTGCCCTGATCGAAACCGCCTCACCGCCGCTGCGCCCAGAACTCCCCCCACCGGTCCTCACTGAGCGGGCTTCAACCGCGCCGCCCGCGCGCGAGGGTCGCTAGCACAGATTCCATGCCCGCCAGCCCCATGCGCCGTCGGTCTCCGGCTACCCCCCAACAATGCTATCAGCGCAGCGCGTCACTCGCCGTGGTACAGGTCCCCGAAGTAGGTATGCCAGCCCGGCGGCGCCGGATGGGCATCGGTCACGCGATAGGTCGTTGGGAAGGGCTCGCGTCCCTCATTTCGCAGCCAGTCGAGCAACCCGGAATCCAGCCCCCGGCGCGCGATCTCCTGCAACGCCGCTGTGCGCAGCCGCTCAACCACCTCAGGATGGTCTGCCGCCACATTCGTCTGCTCGTGGAGTCGCCGCAACTCGCAGCGCCCTGGATCGGCAGCGACGCCCAGACCCCACTCTTGATCGAAGGCCGAGAACAACACGCCCGTGCTCCGCTGGCTCCAGGTGTTCACCGAACTGCCACAGAGCGCCAGCGTGCGCGGCGCGCTGCCTTCGCGTACCGTTTTCACGACGTCATACGACTCAATGCTCTCGGGCGCCCGGCCTCCGGCGATACCAAGAACGGTGGCGAAGAGGTCCTGCGGCTGCACGATCGCCTGACTCTTACCAGAACTGGCGCCGGGCACGTGTACCAGCAGTGGCACGTGGGCCTCGTTCGCCAGCGGTGGCGCCGCTTTGCCAAACGGGAAGCCCTCCCGGTCGCCCACGTTGGTCCCATGATCGCCGAGCACAATAATGGCGGTCCGCTCGCCGAGCCCCGTCGCTTCCAGCGTGTCCAGGAAGGCGCCCAGCCACTTGTCCATGAACGTGACCTTGGCGGCGTACTGCGCCTTGAGGTTCGTCACGGCGCGCGGCGAGAGATCTGGACTGTTGCGCTTGGGCGAGAATGATCGCGGATCCAGCATGCCGTCGTAGCCCGGCGTCTGGTCATACAAGCGCACGAACTCCGGCGGCGAGTCCCACGGCTCGTGCGGATCGAAGCAGTCGACCCACAGGAAGAAGTTGTCGCGCCTGGCATTGTCGCGCAAGAAGCTCGACGCTGTCGTGAACAGCCGCGCTACGTTCCAGTCTTCCTCGCGGGTCCGGCTACGGTTGGTCGGCAGGTAGCCCGCCCCAGAGTTCCAGCCGCGCCGTAAGACCGTCTCGTCGTCACGCGGCAGCGGATCGAACATGGGATCAAGGCGCCAGTTGGGCAGATAGGCCCAGTTATCCGTGATCCAGGCGCGATCCACCTCTGCGCCGCGCACTGGCGTCCAGGCGTGAAACGGGAAATCGAAGTTGTGGCCGCCATTGACCAGATGCGGCGTATCGTGGATGAGTTGGGTGCAGTAGCCAAGCTCCGCCAACGCGCGCGGGAGCGTCGGCTTGTCGCAGTCCAGCGGCTTCCACTGGTGGAAGGGCGCGCCGTACCGACCCGTCATCAGGTCAGTCCGCAAGGGGATCGTTGGGAAGCTGCCCGCGAAGGCACGCTGAAAGTTCCAGGAGCGCGCGGCAAGGCGATCCAGGTTGGGCGTGCGAATGTGCGGGTTGCCGTTGGCGCCGACGTAGTCGTAGCGCAAGGTGTCGATGACTATGAGCACGATGTTCACCGCGCGGTTGTCCTTTCCTGAGTCTCGAATGCTGCCCTATCTACGACGGTTTCTGTTG
Source organism: Chloroflexota bacterium (assembly GCA_036734945.1). GTDB lineage: Bacteria > Chloroflexota > UBA4733 > UBA4733 > UBA4733 > UBA4733. The sequence goes on along the minus strand of DAIMXP010000070.1, from coordinate 1,611 downwards.
CAGCAACTGGTCCATCAGTGGCTTGATCGCCTGCATGACGTCGTGCGCCGTCTTCGTCCCGTCCCACACGTAGGACAGTTCCTTGATCAGCATCGTCTCGATCTGGCTCCAGTTCCAGACGAAGGGATTCGGATGCACATAGTTCATGCCGTCCAGAAAGATGTTCGCGTGCACCGGCGTCCCGCTCGGATGCTCCCATACCTGCTTGGCAATCGAGATCCGCGAGGGGAGCAGTGCGCCGCCCTGCGCCAGCAGCTTTTCAGCGTCCACAGAGACCAGGAAGCTGTTCAACAGCCAGGCCTGATCGGGATGCTTGCTCTGCCGCTCGACCGACCAGGCAGGACCGCTCGACTGGTTGGCAAAGCCGGCCGTGCCCGCGGGCACGGCGCCGGTGTCCCAGGTGAAGTGCGAGGCATCTTTACGGTACTGAGTGATAACGGAAATGGTGTCGGTCGTCATGCCGACTTTGCCGGTGGAGAACAGCGTCGCGGCCGACTGGGTGGTGAGCACGTTCGGTCCCGGCGCCACCTGATACTTGTGAATCAGGTCCTGCAGAAACTGGAAGACCTCTACTGTCTCCGCCGACGTCATCGTGCAGGCGGTGCGCTCCGGGTTCATGAAGTGGCCGCCATTGGCCCAGATCCACGGCGCGTAGGTGATGAAGCTGTTCGGCGCCAGACAGCCATATTGAGTCGGCTGACCACCTGCGCCACTCTTTGTCACCTGCTGACAGGTAGCCAGGAACGCCTGCTGGTTCCATTGCTTGTCCTGGTACGTCACCGGTGGCGGCGTCGCGCCGGCTGCGGTAAACATCGTCGCGTTGAAGAACAGCCCTCGGTTGTCAACCTGGCTCGGCAATGCCCGCAGTTTACTGTCTACGGTATAGGCGGCCAGACCCGCCTTCCAGAAGTCCGTAAAGTCGTACTTGTCTGTGCTCGCCAGGGGACTCAGGTTGAGGAGCTGTTTGCGGGCGACCCAGGCCCCCAGGTTTTGCGCGTTCATCCAGAAGACGTCCGGTGCGTCGCCGCCAGCGGCCTGGGTCAGCATCTTCGTCCAGTAGTTGCCGGTGGTGGGCGTGAAGGTCACCTTGATCGCCGGGTGCGCCTGCTCGAACTGCCGCACCAGCTTGTCAAACAGGGCAGCAACCGTGACATCCGACCAGTTCGTCGCCGTAAGTTGCACAGACTGCCCGCCGCCAGCAACGGGCGACGTGGCAACCTTACCCGTCGCTGATCCCCGGGCGGTCGTCGCTGTCGCGCTCTGTGTCGCCGTCGTGCCGGTCGCGGCGGTCTGGTTCGCCGTCCCGCCGCAGGCCGCTAGAGCGACAACGCCAAGCGCGGCGCTGGCCGTCATCGCCAGCAGTGAGCGCCGAGTACAGCGATGCCGTACATACCGTTGCATCATAGCCTCCATCTTCCTATCCGGCGTCACTGCCGGGCAAACTGCCTGCGCACGGGCCGATCCGTCCGCGCCTGTCCAGCCCATGCTCGCCGGCGGCGACACCGCGCCGCGCGGGTCCGAAGAGCGTGCCGGTCCCTCCGTACCATCATCTCATGCTCCTCAGAGGGCTTTCAGATAATCCCTTGTGGGGGTAAAATGGGAGGAGGTTTG
>DAIMXP010000069.1:29317-36947 GCA_036734945.1 Chloroflexota bacterium | reverse complement strand
CGCCTGCTTCCTCCTCACCTATCGTATCCGCCAGGTTTTAGGATAGGCTCTTAGTGGACTGCTGCCGCGAGCGCATCGCCGGCTTCAAGACGCCGCGCTCCTTCGAGTTCGTCGACGCCCTGCCCAAGAGAGGCGCCGGCAAGATCCTCAAGCGCGAGCTGCGCGCCAAGCACTGGCAGGCCGAGGCGCGGCTGGTGAGCTGATTCAGGGAAAAGGGGGGAATCATGACGCCGATGATAATGGAACGACAAGGGTTGGCATTGACCGATCCAGAGACGGTCGGCATGTCCGGAGCGCGGCTGGAGCGCCTCTGCGCCTACTTGCAGGGCGCCGTCGATTGTGGGGCGCTCCCTCTGGCCGACGTCGCCATCGTCCGGCACGGCGCGCTGGTCTGCCGTCGCTCCTTCGTCCACTCCGCGCTGGTCGAGCAAGGTTACCGGCTGACGCCCCGCAGCCGGTACTATCTCGGCTCTTTCACCAAGATCTTCGTCGCGACGCTGGTCATACAGCAAGTCGAGCGCGGGGCGATCATGCTGACGCGCCCGGCAGCCGACTACGTGCCTGCCTTTGCGGCACGCGGCAAGGGAGCGGTCACGGTGCGCCATCTGCTGGCCCACGCCTCCGGGCTGCCGGACGAGCTCGCCGTGCCGTTGGAGACGCAGATGCCGCTCCCCGAGCTCGTGGCCGAGGTCTGTGCCCAGCCGCTGGTCTTTGCGCCCGGCACGCGCAGCAGCTACTGCACCTGGGGTTTCGTAATCCTGGCGGAGATTCTGCGCCTGGTCAGCGGCAGGACGCTGGAAGAGCTCGGTCGTGACGAGCTGTTCGCTCCACTGGGCATGGCCGACAGCGCTTTCGGCTGCGCAGCGGATGCCGCCAATCACGTCGTGCCAATCTTCGATGCCGATCTGGAACTGCACAGCCGCTTCAACGACCCGCGCGTGCTCACGGCCGTGCGCGGCGACACCGGCGCCTTTGCCCCGGCCGACGACCTGGCGGTCTTCGGTCAGATGATGCTCGACGGTGGGAGGTTCGGCAACGTCCAGGTGCTCTCGCCGGTCACCGTCCGCCACATGACCCAGAGCCAGTACCCCTGGGGAGCCTCGGCCGAGCGGCTGGCGGGGACAGGCGAAGAGCACTTCGTCACCCTCAGCAAAGGGCTCGGCTGGATGGTGCGCGGCCAGGGCTTCTTTCGCGGTTCCGACCTGATGAGCCCGCGCGCCTTCTTCCACGGTGGCTACCTGGGGATGCGCGTCATCGTTGACCCCGACTACGACCTCGTCTCAGTATTCATGACCAGCGTCACCCCAACCAGATCGGCCAAAACGACGCCTTTCGGCAGGGTCGGGCACATCACCCACACCGTCGGCACGCTGGCCGCCGCGGCGATTACGACGTTGTAGCGGCGGCGCTCTAGGCGAACAGATCAGCGACTCGGAGCCTGAAGCCAGGGACAACAGCTTCGCCATCAAGCGTCGCATCGCCGCTCAGGGTCGTCGGCGCAACATCGCCGGCGTGCCACACGTCAATCTGGCGGCGCGCCGGCCACACCACCCAGACCAGACGCGTCCCGCCCGCGAGGTAGGTTCGCGTCTTGGCCGCCATGGCGTCGGAGCCCTGGGAGGGAGAGGCAACCTCGACTGCCAGGTCGGGAGCGAAGGGGATTGGCCTATCCTCGTCCTCGGCGGGGATCAGTGCGTCACGCTCACGGGTGTAGAAGCCGGCGTCGGGGACCAGACCTGTCGCAGCGCCGGGGAACTTGTACACCCCATCGGCGCCGGTTACGACGCCCAGGCCGTGACCCTCGACGTAGTCGAGCAAACGCGCGCCAAGACGCAGCCCGATCCTGGTCGCCCGTTTCCCGCTGCCAGCCATTCGGACCAATGTCCCTTCCACAAGCTCATAGCGGTACCCATCGTCGTCCGGCCACGCGAGAAGATCGTCCACGGTCATGTGCGGCGGCGCACCGGGCACGATTTCGGCCCAAGGCGCAACGGGTGCTGACACTTTTGTCGCGATGCTCATGGTTCTATTGTGCCTTATGTACGCTCGCCCTGCAAGCCACGCGCCTACCCCTCCACCTCCGGTAGCAAGAAGTCGAAGTCGCAACCGCGATCCGCCTGCTGCACATGGCGGGCGTAGAGGGCAGGGTAGCCGCGCCCGCGCGGGGACGAGCGTGGCGTCATCGCGGCGCGCCTGCGCCCTAGTTCGCGGTCGTCGATCAGCACTTGCAGGCGACGTGTGGGCAGGTCCAGTTCGATCTGATCGCCGTCCCGAACGAGACCCAGGGTCCCGCCGACTGCCGCTTCTGGGCTGACGTGCAGCACGATAGTGCCGTAGGCGGTGCCGCTCATGCGGGCGTCGGAGATGCGCAGCATGTCGCGCACGCCCGCTTGGAGCAGCCGCGTCGGGATGGGCAGGTTGCCGACCTCCGGCATGCCGGGGCCACCGATCGGGCCGGCATGCTGCAGCACGAGCACGTCGTCGGGCTGGATGTTGAGGGTTGGATCGTCCAGCCGGGCGGCGAGATCGGCTGGGGAGGTGAAGACGATGGCCCGGCCACGGTGGCGCAGCAGGTGGGGTGTGGCGGCGGCGTGCTTGATGATGGCGCCATCGGGGGCGAGGTTGCCGTAGACGGCGGCCAGGCCGCCTTCGGTAGCCAGGGGCTGATCGAGGGCGGCGATCACGTCCCGCCGCCGCTCGGCGCGCTCCACGACGGCAAGCTCTTCCGCCAGCGTGCGCCCGGTGACGGTGAGGCAGGCGCCATCGAGGAGCGGTTCCAGTTCCTTCAGGACGGCCGGGACGCCGCCCGCTTCGTAGAGGTCCGACATGGAGAAGGCGCCGGCGGGTTTGAGGTTGCCCAACAGTTGCGTCGCGCGACTGAGGGTGTCGAAGTGCGCGGGCGTCAGGCGCAAGCCCAGCCGGCCGGCGATGGCGGTGATGTGGATGACGGCGTTGGTCGAGCCCCCCAGCGCGCACAGCAGGCGGATGGCGTTGTCGAAGGCAGCCGGGGTGAGGATGCGCGAGGGACGCAGGTCTTCGACGGCCAGTGCAACTGCTCGTGTGCCGGTGGCTTCCGCCAGGCGGTAGCGGGCGGCCAATGGAGCGGGGATGGCGGCGGCGCCGGGCAGGGTCATGCCCAGCGCTTCGGCGGTGCAGGCCATGCTGCTGGCGGTGCCCATCACCATGCAGTGGCCGGTGCTGGGCGCCAGCGCATCCTCCAAACCGGCCAGATGCTGCTCCGACAGGCGTCCGGCGCGGTATTCCGTCCAGAAGCGACGGCAGTCGGTGCAGGCGCCGAGCGTCTCGCCCTGGTAGTGGCCGTCCAGCATGGGACCGCCCGGCAGCAGGATGGCGGGCAGGTCGGCGCTGGCGGCGGCCATCAGTTGGGCGGGGATGGTCTTGTCGCAACTGCCCAGCAACACCACGGCGTCGAGCGGCTGGGCACGCAGCATCTCTTCGGTGTCCATCGCCAACAGGTTGCGGTAGAGCATGGCGGTGGGCGACAGGAAGGTCTCGCCGAGGGAGATGGTCGGAAACTCGCGCGGCAGCCCGCCGGCCAGCAGCACGCCCCGCTTCACCGCCTCCGCCAACTGGCGGAAGTGGCCGTGGCAGGGGTTCAGTTCACTCCAGGTCTGCGCGATGCCGATCACCGGCCGGTTCAGGGAGGCGTCGCCGAGGCCCATACCCTTGGCGAAGGAGCGGCGCAGGAAGCGACTGAAGCCCTGGTCGCCATAACTGGTGAGGTGGCCGCCAAGGCCGCCGGGTTGCTGTTGCACCATGCGCTGCTAGACTGCCTCCGCCGCAGAGTCCCTGCCGGAATGGCGACGGGTATGCCGGACGTAGACGCGCAGCACGCCGGGCTGCAGACCGAGGTCGTGCTCCAGGGTCGTCGCCAGCACGGCGTGCGCCTGTTCGCAGAGGGGTGGCACAGCGACAGCGGGGTCGGTCGTCAGGTGCGCATCGACGGCCGTGCCGGATCGTTGGAACTGGATATGCGGCGATGCCTGGATAACGCCGGGTAGGCGCTCCAGCACGTCGGTGAGCCGCTGCTCTACACTCTGGCGCGCGATGGCGGTGTGCCCATGCTCGCCCGTCCGCAGCGGCAACTGCTGGCGCGTCGGCGGGCCGAGCAGTTCCAGGGCCAGCAGGAAGATGCCGGCGAGGAGCAAGAGCAGGGCGCCACCGGCGGTGGCGAGGCGGTCGAACGTGCTCAGCGGGCTGAAGGTGAACTGTTGCCCGTCGAAGGCGGTGAAGGTATAGGGACCGGGCAGGTAGAGGACCAGCGCAATCAGCAGGATGCCGCTGATGAGCAACAGCGCCGCCAACACAAAGGCGGTCAGGCGGTTGAAGGCGATCATGGCAGCCTGGCTCCGAAACGTGGGTTCTTCCGCTCCTATGATAGTACGGTACTTGACGCACTGCCGGCACGAGGAGGGAGGCCCCCACTCTGCCGAAGGCAGAGTGGGGGCCTCCCCCGGAAGTCAGCGTGGGCGCCCACCTCCCCTACGCCACCCGAATAGGCCCACAAGGAGCAATACAATCAGGCCGAGCGCCGACACTCCGGCTCCGAGGAGCACTGAGGCGGGACGGTAGTCGACTACCACCATGTGCCGGCCCGGAGGTACCGCGACTGCCTGCATGGCGAGGTCGGCGCGGTAGATCGGTACGCGCCGGCCATCGACCGTCGCTCGCCAGCCGGGATACCAGGCTTGCTTGAGAACCAGAAAAGCAGTGCCGTCCGTCGTGATATCGGCCTGTACGCGGTCGCCTTGCCGGAGGATCGACGCGCTGCCGTGCTGGGCAGTGGCGACCGGTGGCGCGGGCAGGATCGGCGGATCGCCCTGCACTATGTCGTCCAGGCGGCGCAGGATACGGGCAGGCAAGCTGAGGCGCGGCCCCAGGTCCGGGTAGCTCAAGACGGCTTGCTGCAGCAGCGGAAACTGCGGGTCACGCAACAGCGTGGCCGCCCTGGCGTCGTCGCCGGTCATCTGGGTTCGCAAGGCCAGAAAGGCCGGGGCGCCGGCGCCGGCCACATGATAGATGTTCACGTCGCCGCTGAGCACGCGGCTCAGATCGCCACTGGCCGAGAGGGTGACTGTTGTGTCGCTCTGGGTCAGCGCGTCGTGGAGCGAGATGGCGCGCACCTCCAGCGTGCCGGCGGACAATAAGGAGGTGATGTGGATGGTCGTAAGCCAGGGCCGGTCGGGCAGGGCAACCGTGGCAAGGTAGGCGTGGCCATCCGGCGGGTCGCGCAGCGTGGTGTTCGGTTGCACGACCGGTGTGCCGAGGAGCGGGGCAGTGTCGACACCTGCCGTGAGCGTGGCGTCGGTGGTGCGACCCGCCGTATCGGTCAGGCTGATACGGGCGACCGGGGCGCCGGCAGCCGGACTGGCGCCGGTGATGTCGGTCACGATCCCCACGCCGGTGGCCGGCGCTGGAGCGAAATGGCCGGCATCCGTCGTGGCGCCGGCAGATACCGAGAGCGTGTTCGTGAGGTCGTAGGCCGTGCCGGCGTTGTTGAAGTCGTGAATGCGGTCGTTGATGACCTCACCGACACCGAGAAGTTGGAGCCAGCGCGTCGGCGGCAGGGCTGCCAGTTCCTCCCGCAGGATAGCGTCGGGGTTGGCGCAGATGCCACACGGTGGCAGGAAGACCTGCTTCAGTGCTACATAGTTGGCCAGCGGCAAAATGCCGCCATCGTAGCCGTCGATGCTATCGACGTTGTAGGCCAGGGAAAGGTTGGGCGTCAGGATTTCCGAGAACTTGGTGGACACCAGGGTGCGATAGACGCTGTCGGCGCCGGTGGTCGCGGTGGCGATGCGTTGCAGCGTGGCGGCGTCGCCCGGGTTGTAGGCATCACTGGCGATGGAGAGCACGCGCCCCTCGCCGCGATGTCCTTGCAGATAAGCCACAGACTGGCGCTCGTCGCTGTAGACCTGCGGCGGCACCGGAGCATTGAGGTCCAGCCAGCTCGCAGCGACCACCAGTTCGAGGATGACGGCGGTGGGGAGGAGGGACCTCACCCCCGCGCCCCCTCTGCTGGGTGGAGAGGGGGACAAGGGACGGGGGCCGGGGGCGCTCGGGGAAGGATGAGCTCTCTCTCCCGCCCTCGCGCCCCATTTTGGGAGGGAGGAACCCAGGTCGGGCGTCGGCGGGGTTGACGCGGGCACGGGCGGCGTGGCGCCAAACCGGCGTGTGCCGGTGGTGGTGGCGAGGAAGAGCAGGGCGAGGAAGGCAACGGCAATGACGAGCGAGGCGAGGGGGGCAGGGGCGGCGACGCGGCCGAGGGCGACGACGGTGGCGGCGCTGAGAGCGGCCAGAGCGACGATCGCGGCAGCGGCGCGTACCAGCCACGGTTGGTAGGTGGGGCGGTACTCCCAGATGAGGCCGGCGCCGATGGACCCAAAGGCAGCAAGACCGAAGGTCGTGACATACAGCCAGCGCGCCGGGACACGGAAGGAGGAGAAGCCGGGCACGACGTGGAAGGCGAGTTGCCAGAGTGGGTCGTACTGGCCGAAGGCCAGCGCCAGCGGTAGGGCGACCAGCACGTAGAGCAATGCTGTGCCCGGACGGCGGCGCGCTGCCACCGCACCGATCAGGGCGAGCAGCAGCCCCATGACGCCAACGTAGGCGATGTGTTCGCTGCTGTCGGGCTGTTGCGCAAAGCCTGGCAGCAGTTCAATGACGAGTAGGTCGGGTCGCAACGAGAAGGAGCTGGCCTCACCAATGGTTAGTCCGCTGCGGCGAATCGATTGGGCGGTCAGCTCCAGTGTCGGCAGCAGTTGCACCGCAGCGAGCGCGATACCGCCGGCCAGTGCCATCACACCGGCGAAGGCGATGGCCAGCAGGGAATGTTTTGACCGGCGCTGTTGGAGGAGACGCCAGACGCCCCAGGCAAAGACGACGCAGAGGATGAAATATGACTCCTGTGTGTGGCCGGCCAGAAACTGTACTGCCAGCACCAACGCGGCAAGCGCCGCGAAGTCGCCGCTGCGCCGCTGCCAGGCCAGATCGAGGCAAAGCAACAGCCAGGGCAGCCAGGCAGCGGTGTCCACCTGATTCACGTGCCCGGCCTGCGCGCTGAAGAAGCCGCCAAGGCCGAACATTGCCCCGCCGACAACAGCGCCGGCCCACGGCACGCCGAACGTGCGCCGGCAGAGGATGGCCATGCCCCAGCACGCCCACCAGACGTGCAGGATGAGGGAAACGGCGATGGCCTGTGGCGTGGACCAGACCAGGTACATGACGTTGGGCGGATAGAGCACGGCGGACTGGATGTTGGCGAACAGTGGAGCCCCCAGAAAGATATGGGAGTCCCAGAGGGGAAAGGTTCCCGCGCGCAGGGCTTCCGCCACGGCATGGCGGTAGGGGAAGAAGTACGTCTGCGTGTCGTAGCCACCCGGTACGCCGGGACCGAAAGCGATCTTGTGGTACGTCACCAGCGTCGCTGCCAGCAGGATGACCGGGGTCCACCAGGCGCCAGATTGCTGGGCTGCTGGCAGCGACGCTGAAGGAGGCGTCATAACGGCGGGGCGGCGGGAGTCAGCACGCAGGGATGATAACCGGGCGGTAGGACACTGGGCAAGAGAACGGTAGCGTCCGTCCGAGATGTCCGAATTAGCCCGTGGTA
>DAIMXP010000069.1:12217-29217 GCA_036734945.1 Chloroflexota bacterium | reverse complement strand
GTGGTACACTTGACGGCTGTCGCGTGCGCCGGAGAGCGTTGCCAGGTTAGGAAGGCAGACACAGATGCCGAAGATGAAGACACACAAGGGAAGCTCTAAGCGCTTTTCGGTTACCGGTACGGGGTTGTTCCGCTACCGCAAGGCCTGGCAGAATCACCGCCGCCGCAAGAGCGAGCAAAACCTGCGCATGCTCGGCAAGATGCAGAACGTGCCGAAGGCTGACACCGGGCATCTGCGCCAGGCGCTGCCCTACGCCTAGCGCAGCAGAAGCAGGAAAGGTTCAAGGACATGCCTCGATCGAAGCGGAGCGTCCCGGCGCACAAGCGCCACAAAAAGATCCTGGAACTGGCCCAGGGCCATACCGGCGTGCGCAACCGGCTCTACCGTCTGGCGCACGAGTCGGTGTTGAAGTCGCTCTCCTACGCCTATGACGACCGGCGTCGGCGCAAGCGCGAGATGCGCTCGCTCTGGATCGCCCGCATCAATGCTGCCTGCCGAATGCACGACTTTTCCTACAACCGGTTGATCGCCGGCCTGAACGCCGCCCAGATTGAGCTGGATCGCAAGGTGTTGGCCGACATGGCCGTCCGCGAGCCGAGTTCCTTCGCCGCAGTGCTGGAGCAGGCCCGCGCGGCACTGTAGCCGGCATGATCAGCAGCACGAGCAATGCGCGGGTCCGGCTGCTGCGTGGCCTGACCGATCGGCGGACGCGGTTGCACGAGGGCCTGTTCCTGGTCGAAGGGGTGCGGCTGGCGGAAGAGGTGGTGGATGCCGGCGTGCGTCCGGCGCTGGTGCTGTTCGACGAAGCGCTACGCCAGACCGAGCGCGGCCGCACCTTGCTGGCCGACCTGGAGCCGCTGAGTGATTGGCTGGAAGCGGCCTCCCCGGCGGTGCTGGCCTCGGTGAGCGCCGTGCAGCACGCCCAGGGTGTGGTGCTGGCGGCGCCGCTGGCCTTGCCGACGCCGCCGTCACGCCGCCAGCGAACCGGCGCCTTGCACGATGTTGGCCTGATATTGGATGATGTTGCCGACCCGGGCAACGCGGGAGCGATCCTGCGGTCGGCCCGCTCGGCCGGCGTCCAGCAGGTCCGCGTGAGTGCGGGCAGCGTCGATATCTTCGGTCCCAAGGTCGTGCGGGCGGCTGGCGGCGCCCATTTCCAGTTGCGGTTGGAGGTCGACTTTCGCTGGCCGGATGGCGCGGCTGCCCTGCCGGTCGACATGGCGCTGGTCCTGGCGGAGGCGCACGGTGGGCAGCCGTACTGGCAGTTCGATTGGACTCAGCCGGCCGTCATCGTCGTGGGCGGTGAGGCGCGCGGCGCCAGCGCCGCGGCCAGGAAAGCGGCCACGGACCGCGTGCGCATCCCGATGCCGGGTGGCGGCGATTCGTTAAACGTGGCGATGGCGACGAGCATCCTGCTCTTTGAGGCGGTGCGGCAGCGCTCGCTGGGATCCGAGGCCCGATGACAGCACTCCCTGCAGGGCTGCGCGTGGCGCTGGTTCACGACTATCTCAACCAGATGGGCGGGGCCGAGCAGGTCGTGGAGGTCTTTCACGAGCTCTTCCCAACTGCGCCGCTCTTCGTCAGCGTCTACGACCGGGAAGCCATGCCGGACTCTTTTCGCAGCATGGACGTGCGCACCAGCTTCATGCAGCGCATCTCGCCGAAGCGCAGCATCTCCTATAAATTGCTACCGCTCTTTCCGCTGGCCTTCGAGCGCTTCGACCTGCGTGGCTACGATCTGGTGCTGAGCAGCACGACGACCTTCGCCAAAGGCGTGCTGACCCGCCCCGGCACCTGCCACATCTGCTATTGCAACACGCCCTTTCGCTACCTCTGGATGTACCAGGAGTATCTAGAGAACGAGCGCGTCAGCCCGCCGATGGAGGCGGCGCTCTCCGCCCTGGCAGTGCCGTTACGCCTGTGGGACTACACCGCCGCCCAGCGCGTCGACTACTTTCTGGCCGGTTCCGCCAACGCAGCGCGGCGCATCCGCAAGTTCTACCGGCGCGAGGCCGAGGTGCTGCACTCGCCGGTTGACGCCGCCGGCATGCCTTTGGGCGCCGGCCCCGGTGACTATTACCTTGTCGCCGGCCGGCACCAGCCCTACAAGCGACTGGACCTGGCGATCGCCGCCTGCAACCGTCTGCAACGCCGGTTGATCGTGACCGGCACGGGACCGGAGACTGCCCGCCTCAAGGCGATGGCCGGCCCGACCGTGGAGTTCGTCGGGCACGTCGACCGACCCACGCTGCGCGCGATCTTCGCCGGCTGTCGGGCGCTGCTCTGGCCCGGTGAGGAGGATTACGGCATCGCGCCGGTCGAAGCGCAGGCGGCGGGACGGCCCGTCGTCGCTCTGGCGCGAGGCGGCGCGTTGGAGACGGTGCGCGACGGCGTCACCGGGGTCTTCTTTCAGGAGCAGACCGTGGAGGCGCTGACAGCCGCCATGGCGCGGGCCGAGTCGACAGCGTTCGATGCGGCAAGGGTGCGCCAACACGCCCTGCAGTTCGATACTGCTGCCTTCAAAGAGAAGCTGTTGGCGACGGTTGGTCGGTTATTGACGGAGTATCGGGCAGCGCTGCGCCGCTGAGATGGCTCTTGTTGGGAGCGGCGTGCTCCGAGCGCTGCGACCTGCGCGACCGAGGTCCAGCCCTCCTCATGCCACTCCCGGTGACGGTCGAAGAAGCGGTGGTAGTCGCCGACGGCATCCAGGACCGCCAGCGCCTCCGGCTGCCCGTACTCCACGAAGACGGGGCGCCAGCCTTCCCCGACCGCGGCGTTGATTTGGAGCAAGCCGACGTTGCTGACGAACCCGAAGGGCGGGACGCAAGGTGACGCGTCAAATGGGAGTGACTGCGCCTACGCCTTGCTGTTGTACTTGTTCATGGCGGCCTTAACCAGTGCGTCAAGCTGCTGTAGACCCTGCTGGGCTGGGTACTTCCCATCCAGGATGTCCTTGACCGTAGCGCTCTTCATGGTGTTGAACTCGTTGACAACCGGATGCACGACTGGTCCGGTGATGTGGTTCTCCGTCGCGCTCAACTTCAACATGTCCAGGAAGGCGTGCATGCCCGGTACCTGCTTGGCGAAGTCGGCGCTCAAGGCAACGGACTTGACGGGCGGCATATTGTTCTCGCGCACATCCCATGCCGTCACCGCCGCAGGATCGCCCATGTACTTGATGAAGGTGGCGCTCTCTTTCGGATGTGCCACGACCTTCGGCACGCAGAACAGGTTGCCCCCCCCTGCTGAGCCTGTACCGTAGAACACGCCAGGATTGGTCGGCGTCAAGGCCGTTTCCAAGTTCAGACTGGGATATTGCGTCTTCCAGTCGTTCGGGAGGTGCGAAGTGACCACTCCCATGCCTTGCTTGCCGTTCCCGAGGCCGCCCTGACCGTTGACGGCCTTGTTGTAGGCATCAAGGACGCCGCGCCCGCCCAGCTTCTTCCACCAGCCGGCCATCCAGTCCAGCGCCGCCACGTTCTCGGGCCGGGTGATGGTGAACTGCTGTTGCAGCGTGTCGTAATACATGCCGCCGAACACGGCAACCCAGGTCGCATCGCCGCCGCCTCTCACGCCGGTATAGCCTGGGGCGAGACCGAGCTGCGTGATGGCGCCGGAACTGTCGCGCTGCGTGAGCTTCGCGTTGAGGTCGTCCAGCTCAGCGATGGTCTTGGGCGGCGTATTTGGGAGGCCATTCTTCGTGAAGAGGTCTTTGTTCCAACCATAGAGTTCAGAATCAAATTCCTGAAGGAAGCCCCAGATGTGGCCCTTGAAGGACATCATCGGCCAGACGATAGGAAAGTAGTCGCTCTGGTTGATCTTCATCTCAGCGGCATACGCGTCGAGTGGCAGCAGGGCGTCGGCGTAGGCCCAGCCGGGAAGTGGATCGTAGTCGTAGGTCATGATAGTATCGGGCGGAGCGCCGCCAGCCAGCGCTGCCGTGTACTTTTCGTAGTTGCTGTTGTTGTCGACAATCGTGTCCTTAACGGGCAGTGTAGGGTTCTGCTGGTTCCAACGGGCGACCAGGTCGGCAATGATGGCCTTCCCGTTGGTGTCGCCGGCCGGGTTCCAAAAGTCCAGCGCGATCGCCTTGACAGCGGGAACTGAGGCGCTCGCGGTGACCGTCTGGACGACCGTCTGGGTGACGGTCTGCACCGACGCGACCGTTACGGTCTGGATGGCGGTCTGGGTCACGACCACGGTGCTGGCGGCCGCCTGCGCCGCAGCTGTCGTCGCGGCACTGCTGGCCGTCGACGCGGACGCGCTCGTCGCGGCGGTCTGACCGCACGTAGCAAGGAGCGTGAGAATTCCAGTAGTACCGAGTAAGCGAGTGCCGGTGCTGATGAAGGCGCGCCGGGTTGATGGGAAAACGAACCGAGACGCAAGGGTCTCACGCTGGGGCAGGGGCATTGGGAGACATCCTTTCAGATCCAAACACGACAACAAAGGGAATGTTCACGTTATCAATGCGGATTGTACCGTGAGGTAGACTAAATCAAACCACGATGATTCTGCGTTGCGGATGAGCGCGCTTCCCCCTGGGCCGCTACGCAACTCCATGGTGGAAGGATTTAGGTGTCAAGGTATCGGACACGCCTACCCTTTGGACAACGACGCTCGTCCTTTGGCGGAGTGCAGTTGGCAAAAGGACAAAGTCGCGTCTTCTCTGGCGCGCGAGGCGATCTGTTCACGGTAACATACACTGTTATGGAAGATATGATGACTGCGCTCACAACGCCGAATGCCGATGGCCCAGTGGGCGGTGCCGCGCGAGGACACGGTACGCTCGCGGCTCGTGCGTCCGCGCCCACGGCGAAGTGAAGTCATGCCGGGCCGACCGACCATAAAAGACGTGGCACGAGTGGCCGGTGTCTCTCACATGACTGTCTCTCGGGTGATCAACGGCAGCCCGGAAGTTGCCTCGGAGACACAATTGCGGGTGGAGCAGGCCATCCGCGATCTGGATTACGCGCCGAACATCCTGGCTCGTGGCCTCGTGCGCCAGACGAGCGAGGTGATCGGGCTACTGGTGTCCGACATCCGCAACCCGTTCATTGCCGAGGTTGCCGAGGCGGTGCATCGCGTTGCCGACGATGCAGGCTACGTGGTGAACATGTCCGTCACCGATTACGACGCCCACCGGGAGATACACGCGGTCAATACGCTGGTGGCACGCCAGGTGGCCGGGTTGATCTTTACACGACCGAACCGAGGGGCAAGCGACAAGCGTATCGTTGCGCTTGCCGAGCAGGGGGTTCCCGTCGTGACGCTCGGCCGGGAATTGCCGCACCCCACCATATCCACGGTCTCCACCGATGTCTACGACGGCGCCTACCAGGCAACCAGGCACCTGCTCGATCTCGGTCACCAACGGCTCGGTTTCATTACCGGGTCGCCACGCGTCGGCATCGGACATCCGAAGGTGCAGGGCTGTCGCGCGGCGCTCGCGGAGTGTGGCCTCACCCTGGATCCCGATCTCATTGTGGAGAGCGACCTCTCCGTTCGCGACGGCTACCTGGCGATGCAGCTCCTGCTGCGCCGGGGCCTACTGCCGACGGCCGTCGTCGCGGTCACCGACGCCGTGGCCATCGGCGCCATGGGGGCGATTGCGGCGGCGGGGCGGCGCATTCCCGAAGACATCTCAGTCGTCGGCTTCAACGACATCCCGTATGCAGCCAGCGTCCATCCGCCGCTCACCACGGTGCGGGAACCAATGTACGAGCTCGGACGTCTGGCCACGCGCGTGCTGCTCGACACGATTCGCCAAGGCAGTAGCATCAAGCCGGTCCGCACGATGCTGAGCTGCGCGCTCCAGATCCGTGGTTCCACGGGCCCTTGCTCCAGGAAAGCCTGACCGTAGCGCCGCATCTTTTCGGAACGAGTGAGCCCATTTGTGTGTTGCGCCACCGTTGTCGAAGCAGCCCATCGGCAGGCCATGCAGAGGCTCGGCCAGATCGGCGTCGGGGATCACCCAGAGGTTGCCCGGCAAACCGACGCGAAAGTCGGTAAGTCCGCTCCGCTCCAGTTCGGCCCAGAGCCGGCTGATCATCGTCCGCGCCAGCTCGGTATCGACGAGTCCCCCACAGACCGCCGCACCGTTGATGAAGAGAAACGCGTAGTCGTGAAGCCGATTCTCTTTACACCGCCATCCCGCGAGCCAGCCCGTCGCCGGGTTGTAAAACGTGGGCACGTAGCTTGTCCAGAGGCGATCAGCCCACTCTGCCAGCCCAGTTGCCAGCGCCGGCTGCCCAACCAGTGGTAGCATCTCGGCGAAAATACGCAATGCTGGATAGAGCAGTGCGTTGGCAAAGGCATCCTTCCACCCGAAGGAGATCACGTCCCACCAGTTCGTGCTCCACTGATGCTGGCCACTGATGCCCAACCGGTGCGGACTCTCGACCAGACCATCACCATCGAGATCGCGGGCCCGCATGCGGGCGAGTTCCCGTCCAATCGCCATGAATTCTTGTGCCGCCCACTCGGCCGGGTTTTCTGACCGGAGGTATTCGGCGAGCGCAAGTAAACACGCTGCACCCGTCATCACATACTCGTCTTCCAAGCGGTGGGTACCACGGGAGGTCGGCCCACTCGCGTAGCCAGGTGCGCCGTGCAGCCAGCGCTCCAGCGAATCGCGCAGCAATTCGTTGGCGGTCAGTTCCGGCAAGATAGCCCCGATCCGTGTCGTCATCGCTGACCAGGTATCCATGCAGATGGGCGCATGCATCGAGCAGCCGTTGTTGGAGAACGTCGTCGTATCCGGGCGATAGGTCAGCGCGGTCAGCGCGCAGCGGCGTAGCGCTCGCTCGACCTCAGGCGGCGCGTCTGGGCCGAGATTGCAGCGCTCTGGGGCGACGATGAACGTAACCTCGGCGCGGTGTTGTCCGGGCAGCAGGAGGTAGTCCCCTTCCGATTGGGGAACCTCGCCGATCTTCAGTTCACTCGTCGTCGTCCGGATCGGCACTGCCGCATCGGCCCGCCAGATCGTGCTCTCGGGCGAGGCCTCGACCCGGAGCGTGCCGAATCCCGGCGCGTGGAGGAGCACCGGTAGGTCCAGCAATCCGGCCTCGCCCTGATGGGTCACCCGGCCGAGGACCGTCGTTGCGGCGATCCGCGCGTCAAAGGCCAGGTGCAGAGCGCCGCTCTCCCATGCCCGTATCGGCCGCTCGCCGATACGTTCCGCCGTCAGTTGGAGTCGCTCCTCCCAGACCTCCCAGCGCAAGCGATATTGCTGGCCACTCTCCCCGAGCCGGATATCGTAGCTGATCACATGCCCCTCAACCCGGCACGTCCCGTCGATCGCTTGCTCCAGGAAGCCCGCTGGCGACGGCTCAGCGACTGGGCGCAGCCGCACGCCCTGCGCCCAGTACTCCTGCAGCGGATGTCGCTGGGTGTTGCCGAAACGCAGGAGGTTGCGGTGGGTACGCCCCTGCCCTTCACCATCCAGCGCGAGATAGGCGAGCCCCGCCCGACCGAGCAGGAAGCCAATCTCCAGAAAACGCGTCCGATAGCGCACTTCGGATCCCCGGCGTTCGACGGTGACTCCGAGCGGTAGCCCGGAGAGGTCGACTGCGGTCAGATGCAGCAGTCTTCGATGCGGTCGTTCCAGCGCGGGCACGCTCCCTTCCAGGACGAAGCCGCCCATGGCGACGTTCCAAGACGGCCACCACCGGTCGACGCCCGACTGGCGTGCTTCAATCAGCACGGCCGGTGTCGTCAGGCCGTGGAGGTCGAACCAGCGGACTGCTGTCGCGTCGGCCGGGTATGGCAGCCCTTGCTCGTCGAAGATCACCTGCCAAGCGCCGTCTTGCCAGGCCAGGAACCGAAACGCACTGATCCAGTCGATCTCACGTTCGCTGCCACATTTGAAATAGCCGACGCCGAGCAGTCTGTCGGAGAGAACAAACTTTGCGGATCTTTACCCTGATTTTGCCGTCCAGCTAGGCCGCAGAGCCACGCTGGGCCTCATATTGAGGGCAAACGACCCGTCCAAGCAAGCTCAAGCGCCGATTCAGTATTCTCTCCGACAGACTGCGAGGCGCACGCCGAGCCGGTCCAGATGGAATGGGGCCGCTCGACGGAGCGCCAGGGAATGAATGATACGTCGAGCGGGCGCATCCGTCTCCTCCGGCAATGGAGCAACCCAGACCGCACGGCACGCCGGAAGCGCCATTGGCGCGCTGAGGAGGTCGACCAAAATACAACCCCTATCATCGCGGATCACTACATAACTGAGTCTATTTGCGCCTTATGCTAGCAGCCTGTCGGGGAGAAAGTAAGTGCGCCAGAATCCGCCCACATTGGCCGCAGGAGCGGCCCCTGACGCGCAGTTAGGCGCCGATTTCGGCCAGTTTCACGGCACATGGACAGGTTCCGCCCCATTTTCCGGTGCTCCCCGACAGGCTGCTAGAGGAAGCGTAACGGTAAAGGTTGCACCCGCTCCCTCACCGCTGCTGGCAGCGCGCACGCTGCCGCCGTGCGCTTCGACGATGCCTTTCACGATATAGAGGCCCAGGCCGGTCCCTTTGATTGGCCGGCTTTGGTGCAGGCGCGAGTAGGGCTGGAAGAGCGAAGGTAGGTCGCCCGCTGGAATGCCGAGGCCCTGGTCGGTCACGGTTAACGTCGCCGTGTCGTCGTGGTGCTGCGCCGTCACGCTGATCGGTCCACCGTCTGGACTGTACTTGACGGCGTTGGACACCAGGTTGGCGATGATCTGGCGCAGGCGCTCGGCATCCCAGTGGCCCACCAGCGGCTGTGCGGGGAGGGACACACTGAACTGGTGGTCGGGAGCGACCGCCTGCTGTTCCTCCACGACTTGCCGCGTCAGCGCCGCCAGATCAAGCGACACTCGTTGCAGTTTAAAGCGGCCGGAACCCAGCCGAAATGCCTCCTGCAGGTCGTCCACCAGCCGCTGCAACCGGCGGCAGTTGTCGACGATCTTGTCGAGCCCGGCGCGGAGGCGATCGTCAACGTCGTTCGGCGTGCCGTTCCAGAGTGACATGAGGCGGCCGCGCAGGCGCTGGGCGAGTTGCGCGTAGCCCAGGATGTTGGTGAGCGGCGTCTTCAGGTCGTGGGCGACGATGCGCAGGAAGGCCTGCCCTTGCTCCTGCGCTTGCTCCAACTCGCGGCGGGCCCGCCGCTCCACCTCATAGAGTCGCGCCTGTTCCAGGGCAAGACCGATCAGATGGGCCACGTTGGTCATGGCGCCGCGTTCGACTTCCGTGAGCGCGGCGCTGTCCTTGCCGAGGGCGTACAACAAGACCCCGGCGCTGCGCTGTTGGGCCGGGATGGGGAGTGCCAGGCCGCCCCGCCAGCCGATCAACTGTTCCAACCGGTCGAGTGCCGCTTCGTCGCAATAGCCGGTGAGGAAGTCGCGCAGGTGCGGGGCTGCACGCATGGTTTGCTGCGCAGCGACCTGCTCAATCAGGTTGGACTGGCGCCGATAGTCGCCGCTCAGCAGGTGCAACGGGCGCCCGTTCAGGGCGCGCGCGATGTCCGCCTGATGTGGTCCGTGGGTGTAGGCGAACGCCTCCACGTGATGGGTTTCCGTGTGGTGCGTGAGGAGCAGGGTACCCAGCACACCGGTTTCCGGCGCGAAGGCTGCGGGTACGGCGTCAACAACGGCCTGGGCAAGCTCTTCGTAGCCGAGTGGCTGGAGGAGCACCTGGACCAGCGAAAGAAGCGTGTTGGCAGCGCCTGGTGCTGCCTGCTCCCTCACGTCACGCTCCACAGTGTTACATCCTTCCAGAATTGTATTCTCGCATGCAGCGGGCCTCCATCGCTTGCGCGTCCTGCTGCCCGCCGGTACCCTCCGAAGCGACGCCTGCGCGGGTGTCGTTTGAATAGCGGGGACCATGAAGAAGGTATTGATTACCGGCGCGGCCGGACGCATCGGCAGAGATTTGCACGCCGGTTTGGCGGGCCGCTATCGCCTGCGGTTGATGTATCACCACACGGTGCTGCCCGTCGGCCCTGGGGAAGAGTCGGTGGTGGTCGATCTTGCCGACCTCGCCGCAGTGTGCCAGGCCGTACACGGTGTCGATGCCATCGTCCATCTGGCCGGCAATCCCAGCACCCAGGCTAGCTTTGAAGACGTGCTCCAGGCCAATATCGTGGGCACATATCACCTGTATGAGGCGGCGCGCCTGGAGGGCGTGCCCCGTGTGGTCTTCGCCAGCACCAATCACGTCACCGGCATGTACGAGCGCGCCGGCAGTCTGGTCATGCCGGATATGCCCGTCCGGCCGGACAGCTTTTACGGCGCCAGCAAAGCCTACGGCGAGGCGCTGGGTCGCTACTATCATGATCGCCACGGGCTGGAAGTCATCTGTTTGCGCATCGGCTCTGCGCTGGTAAAGCCGGGCAACCCACGTGTACTCGGCACCTGGATTTCACCGAGGGACCTGACGCAACTCACCTGGCGCAGCATCGAGGCTCCGGTCACGTTCGGTGTCTTCTATGGCATCTCCGGCAACACCCGGCGTCGGTGGGATATCACCAATGCCCGCGAACTGCTGGGCTACGCGCCGGAAGACAACGGCGAAGCATATGCCGACGCTGTGCTAGCCGAGGTCAAAGTCACGTAGCACCGCATCAAGCGGCACAGCTTTCGTCTGCGACGGCAAGTTCGTCGATCTCGCTGATCTGGGTAGTCGGCATAGGAGCCCAGTACCACAGCCGATAGCAGCAGTAGAAGACCAGGGCTACGATGCTCCAGACGACGATGAGTGTGAGCGTTGTGGACATGCTAGCCCTTTCTCGCAACGGTACTGCGCTGCCGGTTATGGAACATAGGTTCCGAACTTCTGTTCGAGTATACGGCGACTGACGCCAATCCGCAAGGGGTGCAGCGGACCAATCCGCGTAGGCGATGCAGGTGGGAGAGTTGACCGACCAGTGCGAAGGACCAGGGCGCAGCGACGAAACGAAGGACCCCAGGCGTGGCGGCAGGCGCGCCCACCGGTGGACGCTGGTTGGCCGCTGCGCCTGCGTTTCGTCGGTGTCGTTGTTGCCTTCACCTTTTGTTCCTGGGCTGGGTTGCGTGCTGCGGATGGACGCGTGTCCTTTGCCTGGCTCCTACCTCTGCAGCAGCAAGCTCAGGGTCTCGTTGCGCCATTCCAGACTCCTTCCCGTGGCGCTGCCTTTCCGACTGCCGGTAGCGGGCAGAGTCCACTCGTGCAGGCTCCATATAACGCACAGGATAACGCACAGGGAGTGCCAACGGCGACGGTGCGGCCGGCGGTTGCCGGGAACGCGGTCGTCATGGTGAGCGTCCCAACGGCAACTCCCGCGCTGCCAACGCCGACCGTCCTCGCGCGGCATCCGCTGGTGCTGGCAGCGACCACCACTGCACGGCCAACTGCTACGTCGGCGGCGCGATCCAGTGTGACGCCAGGGCCGACGGTGGCGCTCGCCACGGCAACGGCAGCAGCGAACCTCGCCGCGGGGCCGCACACGCTCTACGTCGTCCATGCAGGCGACACGCTGGACGGAATCGCACACCGTCTTGGCATTGCCCCCTCAGTGCTGGCCGATATGAACCATCTGGCGCCTCCCTACAAGATTGTTGTCGGGAAGTCCCTGTTGGTACCGGCGGTGTAGTGGAGGCGACCTCCGGGATGATGCACAGCATCGCGAGGCAAGCGAACGACGTGGGTATGCAAGAGTATAAGGCCGCGATTGCGGGCCCAGAGGGCGCCCTCTGGGCCCGCAATCGCGGCCCTGAATCTCGCGGCGCATCGCAATGCTCGTTTGCTGCGCACTCCTCGTCTGGGCCTGCAGTCGCGGCCTTGTCCCGGACGTGCTATACTGCCCAGTCGAAGAGATAGAAGTATGGCGTTCTAGCAGCCACGCCCCGGAGGGCGGGAAGGACCAACGAGTGGCGGTTGATACCCAGCAGAAGCGTGCGTTGATCGAGAATTATCGGATCAACGAATTTGATGTCGGCTCGCCCGATGTGCAGGTCGCGATTCTGACTGCGCGCATCAATGCAGTAGCAACCCACACGAAGGTGCATAAGCACGATTTCAGCGGCGAACGCGGTTTGCTGCAAATGGTCGGCCAGCGCCGTCGCCTGCTCCGCTACATCAACCGCAAGAACCCCGAACGCTACCGGGAACTCGTCAGCCGACTCGGTCTCCGCGGCTAACTGGGGGCGCCGCCCACCGCAGGAGTTTTTTGTTTATGATCCAGCGCGTCGAGATGGAGCTTGCCGGCCGAACCCTCAGCTTAGAAACCGGCAAGGTCGCCGGTCAGGCCGGCGGGGCCGTCACCGCCCGGTATGGCGATACCATCGTCCTGGCCACGGTCGTGGCCTCCAAGGATCCCCGAGCGGGGACCGATTTTTTCCCGCTCACGATTGACTATGAAGAGCGCCTCTACGCTGCCGGGAAGTTTCCGGGCAGCCGCTACATGCGCCGCGAGGGCCGCCCGACGGATGAAGCCGTCCTCACCTGCCGCCTGATCGACCGTCCGCTGCGCCCGCTCTTCCCCCAGGGCTTCCGCAACGACGTGCAGGTCGTCATCACTACCCTTTCTGCCGACCAGGAGAACTCGCCCGACATCCTGGGGCTCGTCGCCGCCTCCGCCGCCGTCTCCATCTCCGACATCCCCTTTGCCGGGCCGGTCGGCGGCGTGCGCATGGGTTACGTCGATGGCCAACTGCTGGTCAACCCGACGGAGGAGCAGCTCAAGCGAAGCGACCTTGATCTGGTGGTGGCTGGCACCAGGCATGCCGTCCTGATGGTGGAAGCGGGCGCCAACGCAGTCTCCGAAGCCCTGATGATCGACGCGCTCAAGCTGGCGCACGGCGCCATCGTCGAACTCTGCGCCATGCAGGAGCGCCTGATCGCCGTGGCCGTCAAGCCGAAGCGGGAGTTCGCGCTGCACAAGATTCCTGCCGAGCTTGAAGCGAAGGTAGCCGACTTGCTCCAGGCCCAGCTCGCCGGCGGCACTGTCGCTTTCGCCGACAAGTCGGAATACGACGCCAAGGTCAGCAGCTATAAGGCCGCCGTCAGCGCCGCGCTGCCGGATGCCGCCCCCGCCGAAGTGGCCGAAGCCTTCGAAGGGGCCTTCAAGCACGCCGTGCGCGAACAGATCCTGGACAAGCACATCCGCACGGATGGCCGCAGCCTCAACCAGGTCCGGCCCATCACCTGCGAGATTGGGCTGCTGCCGCGCACGCACGGTTCCGGCCTGTTCACGCGCGGCGAGACCCAGGCGCTGACCATCGTTACGCTCGGCTCCGGAGCTGAAGAGCAGGTGCTGCGCACGCTGGGTCCGGACGAGACGAAGCGCTACATGCATCAATACAACATGCCCGGCTTCTCGACCGGCGAGGCGAAGCGCACCGGCAGCCCCGGTCGTCGGGAAATCGGCCATGGCGCCCTGGCCGAACGCGCGCTGGTGCCGGTGATTCCACCCCAGGAGACATTCCCGTACACCATTCGGGTGGTCTCGGAGATACTCTCCTCCAACGGTTCCACTTCGATGGCGTCCGTTTGTGGCAGCACCCTCTCCCTAATGGACGCCGGTGTGCCGATCAAAGCGCCGGTCGCCGGTGTGGCGATGGGCCTGATCACGTCGGACGACAACAGCCGCTACGCTGTGCTGACGGACATCCTCGGCATGGAAGATGCCCTGGGCGACATGGACTTCAAGGTCGCCGGCACCGCCGAGGGCATCACCGCCTTGCAGATGGACCTCAAGGCGCAAGGTCTGCCCTTTGCCATTCTGGAGGACGCCTTGACGCAGGCCCGTGTGGGCCGGCTGCACATCCTTGGCAAGATGATCGAGGCGATAGCCACGCCGCGCGAGCAGATGTCGCAGTATGCACCGCGTATCTTCACCATCAAGATCAACCCCGAAAAGATCGGCACGATCATTGGCCCCGGCGGCAAGATGGTGCGCAAGATCCAAGAAGAGACCGGCTCAACCATCGAGATCGAGGACGACGGCACGATCAACGTCGCTACCAGCAGCGGCGAAGCTGCCGACAAGGCGATCGCCATGATCCGCGGTCTGGTCGAAGAGGTCGAGGTCGGCAAGGAGTACGACGGCATCGTGCGCCGCACCATGGACATCGGCGCGTTCGTGGAGATCCTGCCGGGTAAGGATGGTCTGGTGCGCATCAACCAGCTCGCCAACCACTTTGTAGAACGCGTCGAGGACGTCGCCAAGATCGGCGACAAGCTGCGCGTGCGCGTGATGGGTGTCGACCCGCAAGGCCGCGTGAACCTGTCGCACAAGGTGACGCTCCCCGATTATGTTGAGCCGGAGGGCGGCGAGCGCGCCGGCCCGCCGCGCGACCGACCCGAGGGGGGCTTCCGTAGTCCCGGCGGCTTCCGGGGTCCGGGTGGTGATCGTGGTTCCGGCGGCGACCGCGGACCGGGCGGCGACCGCGGTCCCGACAATCGTCGCGGCGGCTTCGGCGACCGGCCAAGCTACAACCGCGATCGGCCAGCGTACGGCGGTGATCGCCCCGGTGGGGACCGTTCCGGCGGTGGGGATCGGCCCGCCTATGGCGGCGACCGCCCCGCTGGGGGCGACCGCCAACCGTACGGCGAGCGCTTCAGTCGGGAAGATCGCCCTGCCGCGCCGGAGCGCCCGAGCTCGGAGGATCGGCCGCCGCGTCAGGATGCGCCAGCCGGTTACACCTTCCCTTCCCGCCCGGCATCGAGCGTTCACGACTCAGACGACGAGTAGCAGCGGGTCGCACAGTGGTGATACTGGGCGAACCGGCGGCGGTTCGCCTGCCCACCCTACGATGAATCGTAGGGCTACGATCGAGAAGCCTGCTCAAGCAGGCTGCGCGGTAGCGAAAACGGTGTCCAGCCTGCTTCAGCAGGCTTGATGTTGTTAGCCCTACGATTCATCGTAGGGTGGCCTTTCGTTCACGTCGTTGGGGAGATGCAGCATGACCAACACTGCGAAGCCGTCCGCCAGCCGAGTGTCCCGCCGCCTGGCGCTTCTATTTGCCGCCACCGGCGGAACCGCCGCCTTGCTCACCGCCTGCGGTGGCAAGGTCACGACAACCGCGACAACAGCAGCGAGCGGTCCTGCCACCAACGGAACCACAACACGTGCGGTCGTTGCCGGCAGCGCCAGCACTGTGGCGACCACCCAGGCACAGTCGCCAAGCACCACCGCCAGCCGCGTCGCCAGTAGCCCCGCCACGAGCGTCGCCGGGGCCCAGCGTCCGCTCGTCGTGCAGCAATGGGATGCGCCAACGTCGCCCTTCGGCAAATGGCTGCTCACCTACCTGCAAGCCTTCCCGAAACAGTCGGGCATTCAACTCGACATCCGTCAGCACACGGGTGATGCTGCACAGGAACAGTCGGTCTGGGTTGCCTCCGGCGACGTGCCCGACGTGTTCTTTCGCACCGGTCGTGGCGCTATACCCTATGCGGCCTTTGTCGACAAGAAGGTGATCCAGCCCCTGGATGCCTACGTCAAGAAAGACAATTTCGACCTCTCCGACTTCTGGCCGCGGGTGATCGAGTTGATGACGTCGCAGGGGCACCTCTGGGTCATCCCCCAGGACTTCAACCAGGAGCTCTTCGGCTACAACCCTGCCTTTCTGCAGACGGCGGGTGTCAAAGCGCCGCCGTCCGACTGGACTGATCGGTCGTGGACGTGGGCGACGTTCCTGCAGACGGCGCAGCAGACCCAGCATTATCTGACCACGCAGAGTGGCGCCGGCCGCTATGCCTACGGCCGCCCGAACAGCAGTTGGCAGCTCTGGGTCTGGACCAATGGCGGGGACCTGCTCGATGCCAACTGGCAACAGATCGCCCTGGATCAGCCGGCGGCGCTGGAGGCCCTCGATTTTGCAGCCAAGCTGGCGCAGACCGAGCATGTGGCGCCGCGCCCTGCCGACAAGTTGCCGGCAGGAACGACGCTGGGCAGCCTGGCTGTGGCCATGGACGCGCTCTGGGCGGCCGGCTTCAACAACCTGCGGGGTGGCACGAAGAGTATGGACTTTGATACCGCGCTCTTTCCCCGCGGCGCCGGCGATTACGCCGCTTACGGTGGCGGGGGCGGCTACGTGATGTCGGCCACATCGAAGCAGCCCGAGGCAGCCTGGACATTGCTCAAGTACATTGGGGCGCCTGAGTACGCCAGGCAGAAGGTGACGGCCGGCGCACTGGGACCGCGCATCTCAACGGCCAAGCAGTATTTCGTGCAGGCAGGCATTCCACCCGCCCACGCTGCGGTGTACTTCGATGCCCCGGCCCATGCCCATTGGGAGCCGAACCTGACGAACTGGCCGGACGTTGCCACCGCTATCGACAAAGCGCTGCTGCCCCTCTGGCAGGGCCAGCAGAATGCCAAGGATGCCGTAGCGGGCGGCAAGGCGGCCATCGAAGCGCTGATCAAGCAAGGCAGCGCCCTGCACTAGGTCACTTCCCCTGCTCAGGTGGGGCGCGCGTTCAGCACGTACTCCACGCCCTGTGCTCTCGCTAGCTCGGCTGGCTCCGGGTCGATGCGCTCACCGGCGACGACAGGAAAGGCTGGACGCCCTAACCGAGCCAGGACGGCTGCCCGATCGGCGGCGCGCCGTACATCGTTGACGCCGATGCCGATCGAAACTTCCACCGCGAAATACACGTCGGCGCCATCCTCGCGGCGGCGACCCGTGAGTACCAGATCACTTTGCATCACGTCCTGACGGTCGCCTCTGGCGATACGCCCCTCGTCCACAGCATCCTCAAGCAGGTCGGCAAGGGTGGAATGATCAATGACGCGAATCCGCCGGGCCAGATGGCTGAAATAGGCGCCGGCGCGGCGCTCGTACCGCGCCTCGGCCAGGTCGCCGAGGGCCGCGTCAAGGCGCGCCCCCTGGGCCTTCACTGTGGCCTCGTGGTCAACATGTGCTGCGGCAAGCACCTGAATCTGAACAGCGAGCGCATCCACGCGCGCCGTCAGCGCATCGAGGTGTTGGGTAAGGGCATCCACGCGCGCCGTCAGCGCATCGAGGTGTTGGGTAAGGGCATCCACGCGCG
>DAIMXP010000069.1:0-12117 GCA_036734945.1 Chloroflexota bacterium | reverse complement strand
CGGTCAGCGCATCGAGGTGTTGGGTAAGGGCATCCACGCGCGCCGTCAGCGCATCCACGCGGCCGATGAGCGCATCAAGGCGTTCAGCGATGGCGTCCACGCTGACCGTCAGTTTGGCGAGCTGCTCATCGGTGCGCATCTGCCCTTCGGCAATCCGGCGCACCAGCGCAGGCAGTTCCAGCAACTCGTCCGTCAGGACGCGGCGACGAAGCTCTGCTTGCCATTCCGGGTGTTGATCAAGCAGCCGCAATAGATCTTGAAAATCGTCGACGGCAAACGGCATAGCAGGCATCCTCCCCTTGCGAGTATACCGCCGGTCAGGCGCGGGGGCCTGCCTCTTTGCTTCCCACGAGGAACCGCCCGTTAGCCGACGCGTTCGGCCAGGCCGGAGCGGGACGACTTGTAGGCGGCCTCGGAGATCTGGGCAACGCGCAAGCCGTAGATCGGCCCGGCCTGCGGCTCCAGCGCCTCGCCGGCGATCACCTGCATGAAGTTGGCGACAGGCCGGCTCTCGCGCCCGCTGCCGCGCAGGATGCGCGTGTCTTGCCCCTTCTTGTGCAGCGTCAACTGGCCGTCCCGGATGTTCAGCACGCCCTCCGAGCCATAAAAGGAGAACTCCTCGCGCCAGTTTTCCTGAGAGAGGCTGGTGGCGGCGAAAGTGCCGCAAGCGCCGTTGGTGAAGCGGATAGAGAGGGCGGTGACGACATCCACCAGCGTGCCGTAGTTGTCCATCTGGGCGAAGACCTGCTGCGGGGCCAGGCCGGAGACGTACAGCATCATGTCGTTGATGTGGCTGCCGGTATCCATGAAGTGACCGCCGCCGGACATCGCCGGGTCGGCCCGCCAGGTGCGGCTGGGGTCGCGGAAGACCTCAATGCAGTCCTGGGCAATGAGCACCGTCACCAGGCGAATGTCGCCGATCTCCCCGTTCTTCACGACCTCATGCGCGCGGCGATAGAGTGGGTTGCCGTGGCGCTGGTAGGCGATCGCCAGCACCTTGCCGTTGCGTTCGGCAGCCTCCATCGAGGCCCGCGCCCCCGCCGCCGTAGTGGCCATTGGCTTTTCACAGAGCACGTGCAGACCGGCGTCCAGGCAGATGCGGATGTGCTGGTCGTGCTGCGTGTGCGGCGTGGCAATCACCACTGCATCGCAGATGCCGGCGCTGGCCAGGGTGCCGACATCGGTAAAGCGCGTCACGTCGCTTCCTTTGAGCGCGGGGACACGCTCCAGGAAGCGATCGATAGCAGCATCGTTGATGTCACAGGCGGCGACGACGCGGGCATCGTCCCGCGCCGCTATTTCACGGGCATGGCTCGACCCCATGCCGCCGGTGCCGATGATGCCGAACCGCACGGGTACGCCGGATTGCTGGGCCATTGGGCTGACTCCTCATTACTCCTGGGCACCCCGGACCACCCAACCAGCGGGTGGGGTTGCCCTTCCTTGTTCGTCGATTTCTCGCGTCTCACCCTATTGTATACTGAAGATACGTTGGGGCAATCAGATGGTCTTCCCGGCAACGCACCACATGCTCGGGATAGTCCGAGACCCCATCCCCCTTCCCGGTACTGCACATCTGATGATCCCGCATCCGGCGCCACCGGCCTCTCACGGTTGGAGCACGACTTTGGGCACTTCCAGGCGGTCCATGCGTTCGAAGGCGGCGCGCCAGTTGGCCAGCGGATAGACGTTGAGGAACGGCTCCAGGTCAAGGCGGCCGGCACCCATCAGCTTGAGCACGCGCTCCCAGGCGCCCCAGTTGTGACTGAAGGAGCCTTGCAGCGTGGCCGCCTTGGCGATCAAGGGGTCCAGCGAGAAGCCAACCGGCCCCGGACCCCAACCGATCTTGGTGATCTGGCCCTCCGGGCGCACCATCTGCAGCGCTTGCTGCAGGGTGGCGGAGACGCCGACGGCGTCGATCACCAGGTCGGCGCCGAAGCCGTTACCCAACTCCAGCACCCGCGCCACCGCGTCCGTCTCGTCCGCCACGATGACCTCGTCGGCGCCGAAGCGCTGGGCCAGTTCCAGGCGCTTGGCGTCACGACGCAAGCCGACCAGCACCAGGCGGGCCGGACCGGTGTTGCGCAGCATCTGCGTGACCAGGAGGCCGATCGGGCCGGGCCCGAGGACGACCGCCAGGTCGCCGGGACGCGGGTGGGACTTCTCCACGACGGCGTTGAAGGCCACGGCGCAAGGTTCGGTCAGGGCGGCCTGCTCCCAGGTGACGTTGTCGGGGATGCGGTGCAGCAGGCGCGGTTCGGCCTTGACGAACTCGGCGGCGGCGCCGTCCACACCGTAGCCGAAGCCCAGGCGTTCCGGGCAGAGGTTGTAGTGGCCCGTTCGGCACATCGGGCAATGGCCGCAGACGCGGGCCGCCGTCTCGCAGGCGACGCGGTCGCCGACATGCCAACCGGTCACGTCGGACCCTACCTCGACCACCTCGCCGCAGAACTCGTGGCCCAGCGTCACCGGCCAGTTGACGGCCCAGGCTTGCGTGCCGTGCCACTGGTGGAGATCACTGCCGCAGATGCCGATGCCGCGCGAGCGCAGCAACACCTCGCCGGGACGAATCTGCGGTTTCGGCACGTCCCGCAGTTCCACGGAGCCGGGCGTGCCGGAATAGTTGACCAGTGCTTGCATCATGTATCTCCACAGTGGCGGGCGAACGCCCAACGGCCACAGCCATCGCCGTTGGGAACTGGCCCCAGGGTATCACGAGTTGGCAGTCACCGTACCTTTGACCCGGCGCACTCCCGGCGGACGATATCGCGCAGCACGGCCTCCAGGTCTTCCCGGCGCAAGCCGCCGACCGCCTGCGCCGGGATGTCGACGGCGGCGACCACGCCCATCACGACGCAGTGGGTGGCCCCTGCCTTCGCCATCATCGCTACTTCCAGTTAGCCGCCATTCATATAGGTGACTTCTGTCCGCAAGGTCCAAAAGAGTAGACGATCGGCGGAGAAACAGAGAAGGCGTGAGCGCATTTCCTAACGACGCCTTAGCGCGCCGCCGCCGAGGCGGCGACCGCGTTCCAGGCGCCCGCGAGCGCCGCGCTGTCGCGGAAGATGGGGAAGAGGCGCTCCCAGAGCGCGTCGAGCGTCGTCTGGAACGCCTCACGATCGGTCGTCGCGCCGCTGCCGCCATGCAGCCGGTTGAGCAGCCGGTCATGGTCGACGGCAGCGGCCTGGACCACGGTGACCAGCGCGCGCATTGCTTCCTGTTGGCGCTCAACCAGTTCCGCGATGCCCGGCTCCGGTTCCGACTGTTCGGCGCGCTCCTTCGCCGTCGAGCCGCCGTACCGGGGCGGCCGCTTCTGCCCGTGCTCATCCCAGAAGGTGTGGGTCGGCTCGATGTGCGGGGTAACGGAGAGGTACATCGTCGCGGGCGCATCCTCGGGATTGCTTGCCTGGTGCAACTGGTTCGCGCGGACGAGGCAGAAGTTGCCCGGCAGCAGGTCGACGGTCTCGCCATCGACGTCGAAGCGTACGTGCCCGTCGAGCACCAGGAAGACTTCGTGGCCCAGGTCGTGGCTGTGGCGTGTATGCACCTCGTGCGGCTCCAGGTAGATGAATCGCGAGCGGATCTCCGGCGTGATCTCCAGGTTCCGGATATCCGTACGGTAGTCGTAGACGCGGATCGACATGGAACTCCTCTTTTCGTTACTCGGTACGATGAGCGGACGCTGAACGCTTGCGGCGGGACGGCTACTGCCGCTCGACAGCGCGCTGGCGGCGGGCCACCGCCACGATCTCTGCAACCAGCGCGGCATCGTCGCGGGCGCCTTCCGGTAGGGTGAGTGGTCGCTGATCGCCGAGGATGCTGGCGTGGAACTGTTCGATCTCGCGCTTGAAGCCGGGGTCGTGCGACATGACCAGCTCCTTGCGGAACGGCGCACCCGCCTCAGTGCCTTGCACGGTGACCGTCGTCGGCTGCCCGCGCGAGAAGCCGGTGGCAAAGCTGATGATCACCCGCTCGTCAGCGCCGTAGACTTCGAGGGTCTCCTTGAAATCCCACAGGTTCGGCAGGTCGACCCAACTCATGACGCAGCGGCGCTCGCCCGGGTAGGCGAGGACCGTGCTGAAGCCGCGCCCTTCGTGCCAGATCTCGGCGCTGACGACCCGCTCGGGCGGCCCGAAGAGGCCGCGGAGGCAACTGATGTCGTGGATCATGCTGCCGATCAGCATGCCGAAGGCGTAGCGCTCAGAAGGGGTGGCGGCGGCGCCGATCGCTGCGGCTCGCGTCTGCTCGCGCAGCTTCTCCAGCGCCTGACTCTCGGCCGCGGGGACGTCATCGAACCGCTCAATGAAGAAGTCGCGCAGGTGCAGGGCGTTGTTCGGATGGAGATGGTTCACCTGAATGAACCGGACGTCCGTCATCGCCAGGATTTTCTCGCGGGCATACTGGAAGCCGGGTTCGTGCTGCTTCATGTAGGCCGCCATCACCACCACGCCCGCGTCGCGGCCTGCGGCGATAATCAGATCAGCTTCGGCGACCGTCCAGCACATCGGTTTCTCGATCAGCATGTGCTTGCCCGCGCGGGCCGCCGCGACGGCTGCGGGCGTCTTGGGGTCGGCCAGGCAGAGCAGCACCGCGTCGACGTCGGATTGGAGCAGGGCGTGGTAGTCGGTGTAGCGGCGCGGCACCTGGAAGCGCTTGCCGACCGCCTCAACGAGGCCGGGGGAGACGTCACAGATGGCAGCGACCTCCCAGATGTCGGGGCGTTCGGCCAGGTTTGGCAGGTGCTGGCTCTGGGCGATCGCGCCGCAGCCGATCACGCCGATCTTCAGTCGCTTGGTGCTCATCGTTTCCCTTTCTCGTGCCGCCCGGTGGCTCGCGTCGTGCGCGAGTATATACTGGTCGGGCGGCACGGGCCGTTCTTCATGGCAGAGGATCGCAAGGCCAACGGCGCCATCGTCCGGCCGTGCCCCGGCACAGCGGCCCGACTGCCGTTGTGGCGTTGTTTTCGACAGAGGAGAAGAATCGTGACCGCATCCACCCTGGCACTGCATGGCATCATCCCGCCGCTGGCGACACCGTTCACCGATGATGAGTCGCTCGACGAAGCAGCGCTGCGCCGCGAGGTCGAAGCGGTGCTCGCCGCCGGCGTCCACGGCATCACCGTTACCGGCAGTACGGGAGAAGGCCACACCCTCGACTGCGAGGAGTTGGTGCGGGCGAGCAGCGTAGCGGTCGAAGCAGCCGCCGGCCGCGTTCCGGTGGTGGCGGGCATCATTCGGGACAGTACCCGGGAGGTCGTGCGCTGCGGTCGGGCGGTGCGCGCGGCGGGCGTGGCGGCGCTCCAGGTCACGCCCGTGCATTACCTCTTCCAGCCGGACGAACGCGGCAGTATCGACTTCTACCGGCGCATCGGCGATGAGGTGGGCTTGCCCATCGTCATCTACAACGTCGTGCCCTGGAATACGCTCAGTCCGGAGTTGCTCATGCGGCTGAGCGAGTTGACCCAGGTGGTTGCGGTCAAACAGAGCGGCGGCGACATCCACAAGCTGGCCCGGCTGCTGACCATGGCCGGTGATCGCTTAACGGTGCTGACCGCCGTCGACGACCTGCTCTACCCTTCCTTCCTGCTGGGGGCCCAGGGTGCGGTAGCGGCGATCCTGACGGTGCTGCCCGACCTTTGCGTCGCGCTCTGGAACGCCGTCCAGCAAGGCAGGCTGGAGGAGGCGCGGCGGCTGCACGAGCGCATCCTGGGGGTGTGGGACGCGCTGGCCGGAGCCGACCTGCCGGTGCGGGTGAAGGCGGCGCTGGCGCTGCGCGGCCGGCCGGTGGGGCCGCCGCGTCATCCGCTGCTGCCGGCCACACCGGCAGTGGTCGAGCAGATCCGGCGCGCCCTGGCGACCGCCGAGATTGCGTTGCCGGCGGTTGCGCCCGGCGACTGAAGGCGCGGGCTAACACCCACGCTGCGCGCGGGTACCCGGCAAACACCCATTGCGGTGGGTACCCGCCTTCGGCGGCTCCGGTAGTCCGCGTAGGCGGGTGCCCGCTTGCGGGCGATCGCTGCGAATAGCCCGCGACTTCAGTCGCCGGGCGCGGCGGCGACGCCGTTAGCAAGCAGACCGCGCAAAAACTTGGGGGGACACCCCCTGCGCGCGAATCGGTTGCGCAACCGATTCGCTGCTGGTAGACTCCTCATAGCTGATCGCTACCAGCGGGAGATCTGCCGAGCAGGTAGAGAAAAGGAATTCGTTATGCAGCCGAGTACTTCCGGTCGGGTCGGTCGGCGCAGTACCCTCGCCGGTGCGGATGAACAGAACCTCCAGTCAGACGGGTCAACGCAGGACGTGCCCCACATGAGCGGCGCCAGCAGGGCTAGGCCGACGCGGCGGCAGGTGCTGGCGGGCGGGCTGGCCGCCGGCCTGGCGCTGGCGGCCGGGTCGGCGCTGCTCGCCGCCTGTCAAAGTCCGGCGCAAAGTAGCGGCGGCCAGCCGGCGGTCGTGCCGAAAGTCACGCCAGGGGCGACGCTGCAGTGGATGTACTGGGCAACCCAGGGTCCGTGGTTAGCGGCGAACCAGAAGGAGGCGGCTGCCTTCGAGACGCAGTACGCAGCCGAAGGACTCAAGGTCGCCCAGTTGAACGTCCCGGCGGGTCAGCCGTTCCTGGACAAGCTGACGGCCATGACTGCCGGCGGCACACCGCCGCACGTGGCGGAGATCATGCCCTGGGACGTGCCCCAGTTCCAGGCACGGGGCCAGTTGCTGAACCTGTCGTCGTTCATCAGTCGCGACAAGTACGACCTCTCCGATTTCTTCGCTGCCGGCTGGGACCAATATCGCTATGCGCCCAACGGCCAGCCCATGGGCGCGGCCGGCGCGGCCGGCGGCGGCAACCTCTATGGCGCGCCGCGCGACTTCCCCACGCGCGCCCTCGCCTACGACGCCGATGCCTTCAAGGAAATAGGGGCGACGCCGCCGGCGGCCACCTGGCAGGATACATCCTGGACCTGGCAGGCCTTCCTGGACGCCGCGCAGCACCTGCTGAAGCGTGATGGTACGGGCCCCAGCGGCGTCGGTCGCTGGGCCTGGAACGGCCAGCAGGATGTGCAGCAGTGGCTGCCCTGGATCTACAACAACGGCGGTGAGTTCGTCTCGGCCGACGGTCGTCAGAGCCTGTTTGACAATCCGCAGACCATCGAAGCCTTTCAGTTCCTGGCCGACCTGCAATATCGTTACAAGGCAGCCCCAACGCCGGCGCAGCAGAAGGCGGAGGGGCAGTTGAATAACGTGTTCTACGCCGGCCGCCTCGCCATGACGCACTTTGGCCCGGCCAGCATCGGCGCCTACCGCCTCGGCGTCAAAGGCTTCACCTGGGATGTAGCGGTCTGGCCACGTACCACCGGCACGGGCGCGGCGGTGGGCAGCGGCTCCGGCTGGGTGGCGCCTTCGGCGGCAGCCAACTCGGAAGCGACCTGGCTGTTCATCCAACACTTGCTGAGCCCGACAACGCAGAGCACGGATGCCGAAGCCGGCAGTGGTGTGCCCGTGCGCATGTCCACCATGCAGAACGTCTTCGTGCGCCAGCCGGCGCCGCCCAAGAATGTGCAGGTCTTCCTGGAGAATGCCAAGATTGCCCGCATCGTGCCGCAAGTCCCCAAATGGGCCGATATGATGACGATCGTGAACCGCGAACTGAACATCCTCTGGGCGGGCCAGACGCCGGCGCGCGATGTCTGCCTCGAGATCAAGCGCCAGGTCGATGCGGTCCTGAAATGAGCCGGGCAGCCTCAGAGCGTGCCGCGAAAGAGTTGTGGACTGTCTGGGCGGAATGAGGGGTCACGCTCGACGTCGCGCAGCCACCCAGCCATGGCCGGGTTCTGCTGTTCCAGCCAGGCCAGGTAGCTGGTCGCCAGTTCGCGGCAGAGCTCCGGCTGCTCGGACCTCCGGTCGTGCTGCTGCGCTGCGTCGCTCGGCAGATGGTACAGGCGCTCGTGCTGCGGGCTGCCCGGCCAGTACTGGTAGTTCCACTCGGCGGTGGTGATGGCGCAGGGGGTGATCTCGTTCGCCAGGATTGGGTAGCGGCTGGTGTAGACCACCTCCTTCCCTGTCCCGCTTCCATCGATGGCCGGCAAGAGCGACTGCCCCTGTACGCCGGCCATCTCCTGGCCGGCCAGCGCCAGGATCGTGGCGGTGACGTCGGGCAGTTGCGCCAGGGAAGTCAGCCGCCGGCCGGCGCCCCGACCTTCCGGGAGCCGGATTGCCAGCGCCGTGCGAATCAGGCCCTCGTAGAGCCACAAGAGCTCGCGGAACGGCTTGCCCTGGAGCCCGTGGTCGCCGAAGTAGTGGCCGTGGTCGGAGAGATGGAGCACCACCGTCGATTCGCGGTAGCCCAGCTCGTCCACCTGAAGCAACAGCCGGCCCAGCCACTTATCCACCATGCTCACCTCAGCGGCGTAGAGCGCCTTGACGTGCTGGAGCTCCGCTGCCGTCATGTAGTCGCTCCGCCCGTAGTTGGCATGCGCCAGCACCTCGCCGCTGTAGCCGGGGTCGTACCAGTCCACGTAGTAGGGCGGCGCATCCCACGGCTCGTGGGGATCGAATATGTCCAGCCAGAGGAAGAACGGTCGCTCGCGTTCCGCCTCATAGTGCTGCTGCAGCCAGGCCAGGCCGCTGCGCACCGTCTGGGCGGCATAGTGGTCCTCTTCGCTCCGCCAGTGCGCCCGATTGCGGAGGTGTTGCCGGTAGCCGGCGCCGTTGCCGCGCAGCTTCTCCGGCGCACAGCCAAGGTCGACCTTGATGCGAGGATCGACGACGAAGCGTTCGCCTTCCTGACCACGGTGCCATTCCCAGGCGCTGAAGCCGCGCTGCAGTCCATTGGGCACCTGATTGGGCGTGTCGCAATAGAACTGAGTCGCGTAGCCGGCACGGGACATCGTCGCGGCGAGGCACTGCACGTCCGGCGGTAAGGGCGACCAACCACGGTGAGGAAAGGTGTAGCGCCCGGTGTGGACATCATTCCGACTGGGCACCGTCGGAAAGGAGGCGGCGTAGGCGCGCTCGAAAACCGCCGCCTCGCTGGCAAAGCGATCCAGGGCCGGGGTGCGTGCCCCGATGCCTGCAGGCGATTGGAGCTGTCCCGGCATCCCAGCCTGATCGGACGCGCGTCGGTACCCGGCGACGTAATCCGGTCGCATGCTATCCGTCATGAGCACGAGGACGTTGATGTTTGCCACGATCTCTCCCGAACACTTGGGCATGCGGGCCCAGAAACCACACCTGGCAACTCGCCCGCGGTGCTGGTAGTATAGCAGCAGAATCGATTGCGCAAACGATTCGATGGGGGCAAGGGATGGCGACGATCGCGGACGTGGCGGCTCGGGCTGGTGTCTCCGGCTCGACCGTCTCGCACACACTGAATGGTACACGCTTCGTCGCCCCGGCGCTGCAAGCGCGCGTCCTGGCTGCCGTCTCGGAACTTGGCTACCGGCACAACGCGCTGGCGCGTAGCTTGCGCACCGGCAAGAGCGAGCTCCTGGCCCTGGTCATCCCCGACCTGACCAATCCCTACTACCCGGAGGTGGCGCGGGGCGTCCAGGATGCCGCGGACGACCGTGGCTATGCTGTGGTGATCTACAGTTCTGATCGGCGGCTGGACCGCGAACAACGCTTCTTGCTGAAGGCCGATGAGCGGCAGTTTGACGGCGTCGTCTTCGATCCGGCCGATGCCAGTCCGCAGATCCTCAGCACGTTAGCGCAGTTGCGCCTGCCCATGGTCCTCGTCGGCTCGCGGATCGACTCGCCGGCGTATGATCGCGTCCTCGTTGGTCCCCGGGGGGCCTACGAGCCCGTTCGCCATCTGCTGGCGGCCGGACACCGGCGTATCGGCCTTATCGGTGGCCCGCCCTCCGTTCATGGGCGGCCCGCCAAAGCAACCGGCTACATCGCTGCCCTTGGCGACGCGGGGATTGCGCCCGATCCGGCCATGATGGTCGATGCCGACTACACGCGCGAGGGCGGCGCGAGGGCAATGCAGGTGTTGCTCGGACGAACGTCTGCGTCGGGCGGACACCTCACGGCGGTATTCGCTGCCAACGATCTGATGGCGATCGGCGCGCTCGACGTCTTGCATGCGGCGGGTATCCGGGTACCGGAGGAGATGGCGGTGGCAGGCTATGACGACATTCCGCAAGCTGCCTTTACCAGCCCGCCCCTCACGACGGTCGCGGTACCGAAGTACGAAATTGGGCGGCGCGCGGTGGGGTTGCTGTTGGAACGCATGCAGGACCCCGACCTGCCGCCTCGCCGTGTTGAACTCGCCAATCAGTTGATTGTGCGTGCATCAGCCTAGCCGGCGTAGCTAGGCAGCAGAGGGACAGGCGTGAGAAGGAGCCGTAAACCGTGGAATTGGCAAACGCGACAAGCCGGAGGATGTCTCAGGTACTGCCCCCGGACTATGCCGAGCGCGTCTACGCCGGCGTGCTCGGCAAGATTATCGGCGTCTATCTCGGGCGGCCCTTTGAGGGCTGGCGGTACGAGCGCATCAGCCGTGAGCTGGGCGAGGTTGATTACTACGTCAACGACAAACTGAAGCGACCGCTGGTGGTGGCCGACGATGATATCAGCGGCGCCTTCACCTTTCTGCGCGCCTTCGCGGACTTTGGTGACGACCCGGACCTGACGGCGGAGCAGATCGGCCAGACCTGGCTGAACTACCTCGTTGAGCAAAAGACGGTGCTCTGGTGGGGCGGCCTCGGCAACTCCACGGAACACACGGCCTATCTCCGCCTCAAGCGTGGCATTCCTGCTCCCCGCAGCGGGGCGATCGCCACCAACGGCAAGGTGGTTGCCGAGCAGATCGGCGCGCAGATTTTTATCGACGGTTGGGCCATGCTCTGTCCGGGCGATCCCGAACGCGCCGCTGAGTATGCGCGACGTGCCGCCAGCGTCAGCCACGATGGCGAAGCCATTTACGGCGCCCAGGTGGTTGCGGCCATGGAAGCGCTGGCCTTCGTCGAGCCTGATCTGAATCGTCTGACGGACGAAGCTGTTCGCCAGATCCCGCGCGACTCCATCATCTACCGCCTGATCGACGACGTTCGTGGCTGGAAGCGCCAGGACGGAGATTGGCGCCGCACGCGCGAACGGATTGAGGAACGCTACGGCTACCATCGCTACGGCGGAAACTGCCACATGGTGCCGAACCACGCGCTCATCCATCTCGGGCTCCAGTACGGTGCGCCTGACTTCGGTCGCGCCTTGCTGATCACCAACACCAGCGGCTGGGACACCGACTGCAACAGCGGCAACGTTGGTTGCCTGCTCGGCATTCGCGGCGGCCTCGCCGCTTTTGCCGGCGACAAGGATTGGCGTGGGCCGGTGGCTGATCGGCTCTTCCTCAGTTCCGCCGATGGCGGACGGGCCATCACCGACGCGGTCGCCGAGACCGGACGCATCGTGACCACCGCGCACCATCTCCGAGGCTTGCATGCGGCGGCCCCAAAGGGTGGCGCCCGGTTTCACTTCTCCTTTCCGGGGAGCGTTCAGGGCTGGCGCAGCGGCGCGCCAGGGGAGTCGGACGGGACGATTCCGCCCGTCATCCGGCTTGAGAACGTCCAGGGCCACAGCAGCGCCGGCAGCCGAAGCCTCGCCATCCACATGGCGCACGTTAACGCGCACGACCACGCCAGGGCCGGCGCCCCAACCTTTGTGCCGCCGGAAGCCCTGGCCCAGAGCGGCTACCATCTGGAAGCGTCGCCGACGCTGTACGGCGGGCAGACGATTCGGGCCCAGGTCCTGGTGGGAGACGGCTTTCCAGCGGTTGGGACGATTCGTCTCTACGTCGGTCGCTATGGCGAGGGCGACCTACCCACACCTCGACAAGAGATCCTGCTCGGACCCGCCACCGCAATTGTTTCCGGTGCAGTCGCCCTCCTCGAATGGACCTTGGCGGATGGCGATGGGCGGCCGATCTTCGAGGTAGGGCTGGACCTCAGCGCAGCCGTGGGCTGGAGCGGGACCATCTACCTGGACTGGCTCGATTGGTCCGGCACGCCAAAGATCGTTTGGAGCGCGCCACGCGGGGGCTGGCCTGCCAGCCGGCGCGCCTGGGTCGATGCGTTGTATCAACTGGCAGGGCGCCACGGCAGCATGTACACACTCGTGGCCA
>DAIMXP010000068.1:0-38236 GCA_036734945.1 Chloroflexota bacterium | reverse complement strand
T
This sequence comes from Chloroflexota bacterium, assembly GCA_036734945.1. Classification (GTDB taxonomy): domain Bacteria; phylum Chloroflexota; class UBA4733; order UBA4733; family UBA4733; genus UBA4733. Next base: position 38,235 of record DAIMXP010000068.1, on the reverse strand, counting down.
ACGCGAGGCGGCGCTGGGGCTGTCGCTGGTCAACCCGGCGATCGCCGTCACCATGGTGGAGAACGATCTGCTCCCCCCCTTGCAGTCACGGCACTAACCAAACCGAATTACGCTCCCCGCCCACCCTTCCAGGTAGCGCCGGTACCGCTCCAGCACGTTCTGCCGGCCGTAATGCTTCAGTACGTAGGAACGGGCGCGCTGGGCGAGGCCGGAGTGATCAGTCGCTGTGCTGCGCCAGCGGCGAATCGCGCCGGCCAGGGCCGCCGGCTCCTCCGGCGGCACGAGGATGCCGCCGCCGCTGGCGGTCAGGATTGTGGCGGCGGCGCTGGCGGGGTTGACGGCTGCCAGGACCGGGCGCGCGGCAGCGAGGTAGGCCAGGAGCTTGGAAGGCACGACCGCATCGGTTACGTCGCGCCGGGCCGACTGGTCATCCTGGCCATGGCCGGGACCGCCGCGCTCGGTTTCTACGGCATCGCCCTGCTGGTCGCCGGCTACGCCGAGATCGTGGGCGCCGCCATCGGGCGCAGTCTCATCCCAAGTGTGGTTGGCGCTTTTGAGCAACGGCGGGTACCGGCGGACATCGAGCGTTACGTCGTGCGCGGCAGCACGCTGCTCGGGCAACTCGCGATCTACCTCGTGCTTTGTCTGCCGGTGCTGGCACGGACCGAGTGGAGGAAAGTTGGCCGCGTATTCTCGCCGCGCCGGCCTGGCGACTTCAGTCGCCAGGCCAACGTTGCAACCCGCATGGAAAATTGGCCCTACAGCTCCGGTTCGCCGTCCTCGTCGGATGCCGGCACGATGGTCGGTTTGCCGTACTCGCGGATGCGCCGTTCGATATCGTCGGCGATTTCCGGATGTTCGCGGACGAACTGCTTGGCGTTCTCGCGGCCTTGACCGAGGCGCGTCTCTTCGTACTGGAACCAGGCGCCGCTCTTCTTAACGATGCCCTGCTCGATGCCGATGTCCAGCAGCGCACCGGCGCGAGAGATCACGCCATCCTCGTTGAACATGATGTCGAACTCGGCCACGCGGAAGGGCGGGGCGACCTTGTTCTTGACAACCTTCACCTTGGCTCGCATGCCGACGAGGTCGTTCCCTTGCTTGAGCGTTTCGACCTTGCGGATGTCCAGGCGGATGGAGGCGTAGAACTTCAGCGCCTTGCCACCGGTAGTCGTTTCCGGGCTGCCGTACATCACGCCGATCTTGTCGCGCAGCTGGTTGATGAAGATGACGACGGTGTTGGAGCGCGAGATGGCGCCGGTGAGCTTACGCAGCGCTTGCGACATGAGGCGCGCCTGCAGCCCGACGTGGCTGTCGCCCATCTCCCCTTCGAGTTCGGCCCGCGGCACCAGGGCGGCCACCGAGTCGATGACAATCACATCGACGCCACCGGAGCGCACCAGCATGTCCACGATCTCCAGGGCCTGCTCGCCGGTGTCAGGCTGAGAGATCAGCATATCGACGATGTTGATGCCGCAGCGCTCGGCATACGTCGGGTCCAGCGCGTGTTCGGCGTCAATGTAGGCGGCAGTGCCGCCCAGGCGCTGCGCCTGGGCGATGATGCATTGGGCTAGCGTTGTCTTGCCGGATGACTCAGGACCGTAAATCTCGACGACGCGCCCGCGCGGCACGCCGCCGATGCCGAGCGCCAAGTCGAGGGAAATGGCGCCCGTCGGGATCACTTCCACCGGCATGCGCGAGCCGGAGTCGCCCAGGCGCATAATGGCGCCCTTGCCGAACTGGCGCTCGATCTGCGAAAGCGCGAGGTCCAGGGCCTTGGAACGGTCGGAAACGAGAACTGCAGCCATGCCGAACACACCCTTTCCACTGTCCGCCGGATAGAGTACCCGAACGGAGCGACGGCCTCTGCCCACGACCTGCGGAGGGCCACCCACCTCTGCCGCCGCCACGGTCGCCCGCCAATCCACGACAGGTGGAGGGCAAAGGTACCGCGCACGACGCGAATGGCGCGCCTCAGATCAGCCGTCTCTTAGAACACACGTACTATACAATACGCTTGCCCCGTTGTCAATAGGCGCGTGCATTCACGGTGGCCATTAGACGTCGGCGCTCGCTTTGCGTGCCCGATATTGCGCCACGGCTCGCTCCTGCGCCTCCTCCCGGGAAGGCCCGGAGGCGGCCGCCACCACGCGTCCATCGACGCGAGCAACGGCGCTCCAGCAGTCCGTTCATGTCAGGTAGAGGATGAGCTCGACGGCAGTTCCGTCTACCGCGACGGTCACGGCTTCGCGAATGCTTGGCATGTGGTCCTCATTTCTCGTTCCATGAGGGTACTGTACCAACTCCCCCTGCAAATGGGAGCGGAAGGGTTTTCGTGCCCCAAGCGCATGAATGCTAGACTCCGGCAACGCGGGAACGACGTTATACGGTCGCGCGTTCGGCCGCCAATGAACTGGGAGGACGAGACCATGGGTAAGCTCGACGGCAAAGTGGCCCTCGTGACCGGCGCGGGGCGGGGTATTGGGCGGGGTATCGCGCGGGGACTGGCGGCGGAGGGGGCCTCTATTGTGCTCGCGGCGCGCAGCAACCCGCAATTGCACTCGGCCGCTGAAGAACTGACAGCAGGCGGCAGTTCGGTGCTGGCGATACCCACCGATGTTGCCGACGAGGAGCAGGTCCAGGCGCTCTTTGAGGCGGCGCTGGAGCGCTTCGGTCGCCTCGATCTGCTCGTCAACAACGCCGGGGCCTTCAACGGCGGGCCGTTGGACCAGTTGTCGCTGGAGGACTGGAACCACGTCATCGGCGTCAACCTGACCGGCCCCTTCCTCTGCACGCGCGAAGCGCTGCGCATCATGAAGCCGCAGGGGAGTGGTCGGATCATCAACATCGGCAGTATCTCCGCGCAGCGGGTGCGGCTGAACTCCGCGCCCTACAGTACCAGCAAGCATGGCCTGTGGGGTCTGACGCAGGTGACCGCCCTGGAAGGCCGCGAGTACGGCGTCACCTGTGGCTGCCTGCATCCCGGCAATGTTCGGGTAGAGCGCCGCAGCACGAACACCCGCAGCAGCGACAAGGAGCCGATGATGGCGGTGGAGGACATCGCCCAGGCGGCGGTATTGATGGCAACACTGCCACCGACTGTTAACATGCTGGAAGCGATCGTCTTGCCGATGGGGCAGCTCTATGTCGGGCGCGGCTAACCCCGGCCACGGAGGACGGAGGAACCGCCGTCGGTGTTGATGATCGCGCCGGTGATCTGGGAGGACTCGTCACTGGCTAGGAAGAGGATGGCGTTGGCGGCGTCCTGCGGTTCCTGGATGCGCCCCATCGGCATACGCTTGCCCATTTCCTGCAGCCATTGCTCGTCGTGCCCTTCGGCGGCCTGCACGCGGATTTCGCCTTCGCTGATCACCCAGCCGGGGATTAGGTAATTGACGCGGATGAGCTGGCGGGCGTAGGCGGCGGCGAGTGTTTTCGTCAGGTTCAGCAATGCTCCCTTGGAAGCCGCGTAGGCGACGAGATTCGGTGAACCCTGGAGGCCGTGTATCGAACCGACATTCACGATACTGCCACCGCCGCCGGTCACCATGACAGGGATCGCGTGCTTGCAGCAGAAGAAGGCGCCGCCAAAGTTGATGTGCATAATCTCATCGAGGACTTCGGGGGTCGTCTCAGCCAATCGGTAGCGCGGGAAGATGCCGGCGTTGTTGACCAGGATGTCCAGTCGCCCAAAGCGTTCAACCGCAGTTTGCACGACAAGGGCGCAGTCGGCTTCCCTGGCGACATCCGTGCGGCAGAAGGTCGCCTGGCCACCCTGTTCCGTGATCCGGCGGGCCGTTTCCTCACCGGTTGAGGCGCTGCGGTTGGCAATCACGACGCTCGCGCCTTCACGAGCCAGCGTCTCAGCAGTCGCCCGCCCGATGCCGGTGCCGGCGCCCGTGACGATAGCGACTTTCCCGGCGACTCTGCTGCCCATCTGATGCTCCCCTCAACGCTTGCCATCACTCAGGGCTGGGAGCATACCATCGAACACGCCCGTCCAAACTGAGCACATCGCTCACTTCAGGATGTGGTTGACCTTCTTGCAAGACGCGCCGACAGTTCGTATCGAAGCGATACACCGAACGTAGCCCCGCGCGGTCGCTCAGGTCAACGCTAGGCCAGCACCAGTTCGCGCGAGCGTAGTTCCTTCTCGCGCGCTTTGCCGCGCTCGTTGTCGGTCAGGTAGCGCTTGCGCAGACGCAGGTTCTGCGGTGTCACTTCCAGCAACTCGTCGCGGCTGAGGAAGTCGAGCGACTGCTCCAGGCTGAACTTCGTGGCAGGTGTCAACTGGATGGTGAAGTCGGAGGTTGACGAGCGCACGTTGGTCTTCTGCTTCTCCTTGCAGACGTTGATCAGCATGTCGCCCTGGCGCGTCTGCATGCCGACGACCATGCCTTCATACACCGGCGTGCCGGCCTCAATGAAGGTAATGCCGCGCGCCTGGGCGTTGTTCAGGCCGTAGGTCACGGCGGTGCCTGCTTCCGAGGCGACCAGCGCGCCGGCCCGCACCACCGGCAGGTCGCCCTGGTAGGGCTCGTAGCCGAGCAGGATGGAATGCACCACCGCCTCGCCGCGCGTGGCGGTGAGCAGGGCGTTGCGCAGGCCGATCAGCCCACGCGTGGGGATGTCGTACTCCAGGCGCGTGTTGCCGCGTCCATCAGCGAAGAGGTTGACCATGCGGCCCCGGCGCTGGCTGAGCAGTTCTGTGACCGCGCCGACGTACTCGTCAATGACGTCAATGGTGGCCCGTTCGACCGGCTCCAGCCGCTCCCCGTGCTCGCCGGACTTGAAGATCACCTCCGGGCGGCTGACCTGAAACTCGAAGCCCTCGCGGCGCATCGTCTCGATCAGCACCGAGAGATGCAACTCACCCCGCCCGCAGACGCGGAAGACATCCGGCTCGGCGGTATCTTCCACCCGCAAGGCGACGTTGGTCGCCAGTTCACGGTAGAGCCGGCTCCCCAACTGGCGGGAGGTCACGAACTTGCCCTCCCGGCCGGCCACGGGTGAGGTGCTGACGCCGACGGTGATCTCCACCGTCGGCTCGGAGATGCTGATCGTCGGCAACGCCTCCGGCGCAGTTGGATCGGCCAGCGTTTCGCCGATACCGGCGTCGTCCACACCAGCCAGCGCCACAATGTCGCCTGCTGGGGCCTCCTCAACGGGAATGCGTTCCAGTCCCAGGTGGGTGAACAGGTAGGAGATGGTATGGCGGGTCGCCTCGCCATCGCGCTTGAGGCGCACGATCGGTTCGCCCCTACGGATGGTGCCGCGTGTGACGCGGCCGATGGCGATGCGGCCCTTGTGATTGTCGTAATCCAGCGCCGTGACCAGCAACTGCAGGCCACCATGCTGCTGGACATGCGGCGGCGGCACGACGGCCAGGATCGTGTCGAAGAGCGGCCGCAGGTCATCCTGAGGATCATCCAGGCTCAAGGCGGCGGTGCCGTTGCGCCCGATGGCGTAGAGTACCGGAAAATCGAGTTGCTCGGCATCAGTCACCAGCTCCAGGAAGAGGTCGTGGATCGCTTCCAGCACCTCGGCGACGCGGGAGGAGGCCCGGTCGATCTTGTTGATGATGACGATCGGGCGCAGGCCAAGCGCCAGGGCGGCGCGCAAGACGAACCGTGTCTGTGGCATCGGTCCTTCGACGGCGTCGACCAGCAGCAGGCAGCCGTCGGCCATGTTCAGAACGCGTTCGACTTCACCGCCGAAGTCGGCGTGCCCCGGCGTGTCGATGATATTGATCTTGACATCGTGATAGAAGATTGCAGTGTTCTTGGCCAGGATGGTGATGCCGCGTTCCCGTTCAAGGTCGTTGGAGTCCATGATCAACTCGCCCATCGCCTGGTTGTCGCGGAAAATGTGCGACTGCTTGAGCATGGCGTCAACCAGCGTCGTCTTGCCGTGGTCGACGTGGGCGATAATAGCGACATTCCGAAAGCACCCAGAGGGTACCCGTGGCGTGGTCATGGTGGCTGGGCTCCAAACACAAAGTGAAGGGGCCGCCGCCGTACCACCGGCGACCGCCCCTCCTGGGACATCTCTTTTCTTGTACGTGCTACCAGTATACCGCGCGATCAGTCGTTTTAGACCGGCATGTTCCAGAAGATGCCGGTGATAGCGAGGCGAAACTCCGGCAGGAGCGGTGTCGTGAGCGATTCGTCCGCGGCGACCGTTTGCAACAAGACGAGTTTGCCGCCATCGCGTCGATAGACGCTCACCTGGCGTTGGAGCCAGTCAATGATCCAGTATTCGTCAACGCCGCGCCGCGAATAGAGGTCGAGTTTGGCGCGACGGTCACGGTTCGTGTTTTTCGCGCCGGGTGACAGAACCTCAACGACGAGTTCGGGGGTACCGTGGAGATGGCCGTCTTCGCCCAAAATAGCCCTCAGGCGGTTGGTGCTGACCCAGACAACGTCCGGCGCCACGTCGTCATCCTCTGCGAAGATCACTCCCGGCGCGGGTACGGCAGTGCCGTACCTGTGGAGTACACTCCAGGCTTGGAGGGCCGCGCCGATCTGCTGACAGGCGTATTGATGTTCAAGACGGGGCTGTTTGGACACATACAACTCCCCGGCAATGATTTCATAGCGTTGATTGTCGTCAGGAAGCGCTTCCAGATCCTGCGATCGCCACCGTTGCGCCGTGACCATGCTGCCACCTCGCCTACCATCGTTCCAATGGGACATTCGCGCACACAGTGTACCCGAGAGTACAGGGCCGCGACTGCGGGCCCAGAGGGCGCCCCCGGCCAAGCGACGAGGGCGACTGCGGTCGCTGGGTGCGTCCTCCGCACCGCAGTGCCCCCCCATCTTGGCCGGGGGCGCCCCCTGGGCCCGCAGTCGCGGCCCTCCAAATCGCGGCGCATCACAATGCCCGCTTGCTGTGAACTACTCTGCGTCACACCCGATTCGTCGCCCCGGCTCTCATCGCTCCGACAATTTGGGACGAGCATTCACCGGGCGTAACCTGACCCAATGCGGACCGTCCTGAACTAAGCGGCGGACCCATCGCGTTGCACCGCCCAATGATTGCCTGCCTGGTAAGGACGCTCCTTGTTTCACCGCTTCCGCGCCCTCCTCGTGCCTATGCTGCTCCTGGCCGGAACGCTGCTGCCCGCGCCAGTCGAAGCAACCTCCCAGCCAACGGACCCGCGCTGGGGCATCGTGCAGGCGGTGGAGGACACGCCGCATGCCGTGCAGGCCGGCGCCCAGTGGGAGCGTCTGGTCTTCCACTGGGACGCCTACCAGCCGAATGGATCCGGCGACTGGACGACCACTGATCCCAACTTACCGGGCTACGTACCCGACAACCTGATCCAGTCGCAGCTTGATGCCGGCCTGACGGTGGTCGGTGTCGTGCTGAGCACGCCCGGCTGGGCGGGACGTGACAGTTCCGGCGCCATTGCCGTGCCCAAGAACCTGAGTCTGGCTTTCAATGACCCGAACAACTACTGGGGACAGTTCATGGCGCGCCTGGCGGCGCGCTACAAAGGGCGCGTCGACAACTGGGTGATCGGCAACGAACCGGATATGTACGACACGGTCAAGCACACCTGGAACGGCAGCGTGGCCGATTATTACCAGTACCTGAAGGTCGCCTATCAGGCTATCAAGTCCGTCAATCCCGGCGCCACGGTGGCAGTTGCCGGCATGACCTACTGGTACGACCACACCTACAACCGGCAGCAGTTCCTGGATGCCCTGCTTGACCTCGACGTGGCCGACCCAACAGCGAAGGCCAACGGCTACTATTTCGACGCTGTGGACGCGCACACCTACTCCAACCCGCTCAACAGTTACGCTGAAGCCATGCAGTTTGAGCAGTTTTTGACCAACCACGGCATCAGCGGCAAACAGGTCTGGGAGACCGAGGCCAACGTCGTGCCGAACAACGACCCGGCATCCAGTCACCCGGCCGGCCCTTTTCGCGCCTCGCTGGACCAGCAGGCCAGCTACATGATCGAAGCGCCGGCGCTGGCCCTGGCGGCAGGAGTCGCCCGCTTCGAGGTCTACAAGATGCGCGACACCGGCGGTGAGGGGCAAGGGGAGCTCTACGGTCTGGTGCGTGACGACGGGACACTCCGACCCGCCTATACCGCCTACACCTTCGCCACACACACCTTCTCCGGCGTCAGCGACGTGGTGTACTCCTGGACCGGCAGCGCCGTGCCGCCCACAGCCGCGCAGGTTGCGGCATTGGTGAGCAGCGACAGCGGCCGCACCCAGTTCCCCTGGCCCGGCGCCGTCAACGAGGTGACGATGCGCCGCGGCAACGACAAGATCACCGTTGTGTGGAATGGCTCGCCGCAGCCGGCCACCGCCACGCTCCCGGCGACCGGCGGCACGCCGCTGGTGTACGACAAGCTGGGCAATGCGCAGCCGGCGCCTGCCCCGCTGAACGGCGCGTACCAGTTTGCCCTGCAGCCCTCCACCAATAACAGCGACCCGCGCGATCCCTCACTCTATCTCGTTGGCGGCAGTCCGGTCATCCTCGTCGAGCAAGGCGCCTTCAGTACGCCGATCCCGACGCCGATGCCTGCCCCGTCGCCTCAGCCGGTGCAGCCGGGCGTACAAGACTTCGCGCTCATCAACGGCCACTTCTATCGCCAGGCCAACGGCCAGGGCGGCGCCGGGCAGACCGGCTATGCGATCAGCGACGATGGTGGCATGCCCTTCTGGACGGACTTCCAGCAGGTCGGGGGTGTCAACGCCATTGGCTACCCGGCGTCCCAACGTTATGTCCAGGGCGGCTTCACCTACCAGGTGACGCAGCGCGAGGTGCTGCAGTGGAACCCAGCGGCTGGCCACGTGCTGTTCGCCAACGTCTTCGATCAACTGGCCGCGGCCGGCAAGGACGCCTGGTTGCAGAGCGCGCGCATGACGCCGCCGAGTAGAGACTGGTCAAGCGATCAAGGCAAACCCTGGGCGGCCGTGGTGCAGGCGCATCTCGCCATCCTGGACGCCGATCCCGCAATCAAGGCCAGGTACCTCAGCGATCCAGACTGGCTGGACCACTTCGGCCTGCCGATGGCCTTGCAGGACATGGGGCCGGCCGTCGTCATGCGCGGTCAGCGCGCCGTGATCCAGCGCTGGAAGATCGACGCGCCGGCCTCCGGCGTGCATGCCGGCGACATCACTGTGGCGTTGGGCGGTGACATCGCCAAGGAGGCCGGGCTGATCCCAGCGGCGGCGGTGGTACCGCAGCAGCCGTGAGGCTCGGTTGGCGAAATGCGCACGTTGGCGCAATACTCTGACTAGCCGTAGGGGCAGGCCCCCGTGCCTGCCCTGCTTGCGTGGCAGACGCGGCTCATTGTTCGCGCCGCAGACAGGGCAGGCACGGGGGCCTGCCCCTACGGACGGAAATCCGCAATCCACAACATGCTTACTTCCATTCGGGCCAGGCGGTGGCTCGCATCAGTCTCTGTAGAGGCATGGCTGTTCATCCCAGCACTGGCGCTGGCCCTCGCGCTGCGTCTCCACGATCTGGTCACAGCGCAGCGCGGCATCTGGATCGATGAGGCGTTCAGCATCTGGGTGGCGCGCCAGGCGATCCCTAAGCTCGTCACCGTTCTACAAACGGTCGATACGCACCCGCCGCTCTTCTACCTACTGCTCCACTTCTGGCTCCTGCCGCGTCACGACCCGTATTGGGTGCGCCTCTTCCCTGCGCTCACCTCTACCCTGACGGTCGGAGCGGCGTACCTGTTGGGCTGCACTGTGGCTGGGCGGCGCTGTGGACTGCTCAGCGCGCTGCTGTTTGCGCTCTCGCCGGTACTTGTGCAGTATGGCCAGGATGGCCGCATGTACTCGCTCTTCGTGTTGCTCAGCGTATTGTCGCTCTGGACCCTGCTGCGCGCCCTGGAAGCGGGCGGCGGCGGTCGCTGGGCTGTCTTTGTGGTGACGACACTGGCGCTTTTGTACACGTACACCGAGGGCGTGTTTATTCCTGCCGCGGAGGCGCTCTACGTGCTGTACCTGGTGCGAGGCGCAGCCTTGCGGTCGGCTATCCTGGCGCTGCTGATCGTTGGCGCCGGCTGGTCCGTCTGGCTGCCTTCCATACTGCACCAGTTCGGCAGCATCAACCATCGCTTCTGGCTTCCTCCGCCGGACCTGCCAAGGGTGATCAACACCCTGCTTACGTTCGCAGCGAATGTCGATGAGCCGACGCTGGCCGCCGGCCGGGGCGCCGGGCCGCTCAGCCCGGCCGGCCCCTGGCTACTGCTGCCGGTGGGACTGCTGATGCTCTGGGGCTTCCTGCGTCTTCCCGCTCTCAGTCGCCGCGAGAGGGCAACGATCGGCATATCCATCAGCACGGTACAAGCTGGCAATGAAGCAACTTCCGAGCGTTCCTCTGAAGGCGATCCACAGAGTCGCTGGCTGCTCTTGGGCGCCTTCCTCCTGCCCCACCTTGGCGCGCTGGCCGTGAGCCGCGTTTCCCCGGTGTACCTGGATCGCTCGCTGTTGGATTCGCTGGCGGGCGGACTACCATTACTGGCGGCCGGCATGCTGGCCCTGCCCGGACCTGGCCTGATCCTGCCGGTGGCGGCGATCTGGTGTGCCTTCCAATGGGCCGGTCTGGACACCTACTATCGCTATGCCACGACAGAGGACTGGCAGGGACCGGCACGCTACGTCGCTGCGCATGCTCGCGCGGGCGACCTTGTGCTGTTCAGCGGCTCCTGGCTGCAACTCGCCTTTGACTACTACTACCAGGGGCCGCCTTTGCAGGAGCACGGGTTGCCGGTGGACCTGTTCTCCAGCGGCGTCCTGGAGCCCCCGGAGGAAGCGGCAGACATCGCCCGTTTACCTGCACTCGTTGGCGTGGCGCCACGTGTCTGGCTGATCTACGGGCATCAGAGCTTCGATGATCCCCAGGGCATGGTGCCGCCGGCGCTCCAGCAACTCTTCCGTCAACAGAGTTCGACGCCTTATCTGGGCGGCATCACCCTCTACCAGTTCTCGACCCCTGTGGGCGGCGCTCCGCAGGTGGCGCTGGATGATCGCTTCCAGAGCATCGCCAGATTGAGCGGGTTGACGTGGCAGCGCACTGGAACATCGCTATCCGTCACCCTTTTCTGGCAGGTGTTGGGCCGGAGCAGCACCAACCTGCACATGTTCGTCCACGTGCTGCGCGCCGACGGGACGGTGCTGGCCCAGCACGATGGTGAGCCGCTGGGCGGGACGCAGCACACATCAATCTGGACGCCGGGTGCGCGTCTGGCTGACCCGTATCCGATCACATTGCCGTCGGGAACAGGTGGTCCCTTGCGGCTGGAGATCGGCATTTACGATATCGGTACTGGTCAGCGGCTCCAAGCAACCGGCCCCCAGGTCGTCGGCGGCGATCACGTCCTGGTGTCGGTTGCCCTGCCGACGGCAGCCACGTCAGGGAGCCCGTAACTCGCGGATTTGCGCTTCAAGTGCCGGCAACGCTTCGTACTCTTCGCGGAAGAGCTTGTAGCAGCGGTCCATGCGCAGTTCCGTCAGGCGGTCGGCCCGCTCGCCATGGTCCTGGGCGGCCGCCAGTAACTCGTCGATGCGGTACTTGGGCGGCAGGAGCGAGCCAATGGCATGGATCTGGTGTTTGGCCTCTTCGGAGAGAAAAGGGTCTGAACTAACCGCAGCATAGCGCAGTTTGCCGACCAGCTTGCTCAATTCGGAGAGCAACTCGCCTTCCGACAGGGCGCGATAGATCGCCACGTCCTCGTCGACCTGTGAGATCACCTGCAGCGGCGTCGCCGGCTCCGGAATCGTCCGCAGGTGGCTGACGTAGGCATCGTGATAACGCTGGGCGACTTCCGCCGTGGCCAGCATCATGCGGTCGAGGGCGGCCACGTCAACGGTACCGGCGTCGAGGAGGTCGTCACCACGTGCCATGGCAAGTCGCCTTACCGCGGCGACCGAGTCCATGCGTTCCGGCACCGGCGGCATCGGCACCGCGTTGCTGCCGCCCATACTCGCCATCGGCGCAAGAGACGCCAGCATCGGCGGCAGGTATTTGGCGAAGTCCATAACAATCGGCGGTACGACCAGGTACGTGACCCAGACGCCGTTGTCGCCCTTGTCGGAGCGAAAGAGCAGCAAGGCGTGGCCGCGCGGCGCGCTGGCATCACCAAGGTCATACTGAAATGTGGTCATAGCCACAGCATAGCAGATGCGGCGGCGCCGAATTGCCGTCCGCACCGATTCGGCCTTATAATGGCAGAGTCGTCCCCTGGCTGCCGTAGCTCAGTTGGTAGAGCGCCTCACTTGTAATGAGATGGTCGTGAGTTCGAGTCCCACCGGCAGCTCCCGTTCTACCAGAGGGTCAGCGCTCGTCCAGCGCCGATCCACGATCACCCCTCCCTTCTACTCTTGCCTCCCAAACAGAGCCGCACACTCGGGTAATGCAAAGGCCCTGGCCGCGGCCCTGGGTCCCTTGCCGTGTTGGCAGCGCCTTGCTACACTGAACATGTGGCCTTACAATGGCATGGGTCGCTCCAGAGGGGATCGGCTGAATGAGCATGCCTTTGTTCTGGCTACGTGCTTCGTCGTAAAGCGTTGAGTGATGCCGTGTGCGGCAGTGATGGGCGCGATTGGTAGATGCTGGAGTCTGTGAAGACACTGGAAGAACCGGCCACCGTGGGGCGGCCCTGGATGACCAGGACTCGAGATTTGCGTGTAGATAGTATTCGGGCACTGACGCCCCCGGCACAGTTGCTGGCCGACCTGCCCTTGCCGGAGGTTGGCGCTGCAGCCGTAGGCCAGGCGCGCGAAGCGGTGGTGCGCATCCTGAACGGCGAGGACGACCGGCTGGTCGTCGTCGTCGGTCCCTGTTCCATTCACGATCCGCTGGCCGGCCTCGACTACGCTCGGCGCCTGAAGGCGCTGGCCGACGAGCTGGCGGGCGACCTCTTGATCGTCATGCGTGTCTACTTTGAGAAGCCGCGCACCACGGTGGGCTGGAAAGGACTGGTCAACGACCCGCACCTCGACGGCAGCTACGCCGTCAACGAGGGCCTGCATCTGGCCCGTCGCCACCTGCTCGACCTCGTCGCGCTCGGCATGCCCACCGGCTGCGAGTTCCTGGACCCGATCTCCCCGCAGTTCTTCGCCGACACCGTCACCTGGGGCGCCATCGGCGCGCGCACGACGGAGAGCCAGGTCCACCGGGAACTGGCGTCCGGCCTCTCTATGCCGGTTGGCTTCAAGAACGGCACCGGTGGCGGCGTGCAGATGGCGATCGACGCGGTGCGCGCGGCCGCCTACCCGCACAGTTTCTTGGGCGTGACCGACCAAGGGCAGGCGGCAATTGTCACCACCCGCGGCAATGCCGACTGCCACGTCATCCTGCGCGGCGGGCGCAGCGGCACGAACTACGACGCGGTTAGCGTCCAGAAGACGCTAGCAGCCCTCCGCAAAGACAACTCGCCGGCGCGGCTCATGATCGACACCAGTCACGGCAATAGCGACAAGGACTATCGTCGCCAGCCGGCGATTGCCCACGACATCGCCGAACAGGTGGCAGGCGGCGAGGCCGGCATCATCGGGCTGCTGATGGAGAGTTTCCTGGTTGACGGCCGCCAGGAACTTGTCGACAAGGCGCAACTCGTCTACGGCCAGAGCATCACCGACTCATGTATGGGCTGGGATATGACCGTGCCGGTGTTGCGGGAGGTGGCGGCGGCGGTGCGTGCGCGGCGCGGGTGATCCCCGGCGGTGGGGCCGTGACCGCAGTCGCGGCCCTATTATTCTTTAGTGCCGGTGCAAAGCGCCATGGCGGAATCGCCGGCGAGTGCGTGGAAATGGAAATCGCCCCAACGTTCTTCCATACGGCAGCCCGCCAGCTGGAAGAGTGCCGCCAGGCATTCAAGATCAAGGTAGTGGGCGACGAAGCGGGCTTCAGTGACGGCACTCCCGATTTGCTCGTCCCCGTCCGGCGGGTGATAGCGGTACACCACGTCTGCAATGCCACGCAGCGGGTCGATGCGACGCTGCTGGTCAACAACAACATTGCCGCCAGGGGTCTGCACGGTGCATTGGTTGCGCAACAGCACCGGTTCGGACTGGCCGCGTGCCTCCGGCGGGAGGAGCGAAGCCTCCACGACGAGGTGGCCGCCGGGTCGCAGATGCGCTCCTACCCGCCGAAAGCACGCGGCCAAGTCGTCGTCATGTGCAAGGTGGGTCAGGGGGTCATCGGCGAAGAGCGCCAGATCTATTGGATGACTCAGGGAAGCTTGGCGCATATCGGCAGCGTACAGCAGCAACGCTGGAGGGCGACCGTCCCCGGCAGTGCCGGACCGGTTTCCTCCAGGCATGGAGGAAACCTGGCGAGCGGTGCGAGCCGGAAGAGGGCCTCCCCCGCGCCCGCCGGGCGCGTCGCCACGCTCTTGCTGCCAGTGCAGGCGGGCCAGTCGCAACATTGCCGGGGAGAGGTCGAGGCCGGTGATGCTGCCGCCCCACTGCGCGCACTGCCGGGCGAGGGGAATGGCTACCCTGCCGGTGCCGCAACCGTATTCGACGCTGCTGCGCGGTCTCCAGGTAGCGACTAGCGTGTGCCAGAATGGCAGGTCGTCGCGCGTCGCCAGTTCGCTGTCATAGAATGGGGCGACCGTCGCATAATAGGTGCGTGTGCCGGCGGCATCCATGCGCGCCCTCCTCATCGCTGATTGTCGGTGAAGCAGGGCAGGAATTGTGCCATGGATGGCATCGGGCCGACCGATTTGGCTATCGGTGTGACTGGGTTAAAGGAGGTCTCTACGAATGTCCACGGAGCCGTCGCTGCTGCCGTCGCTGAAGCTGCTGGTGGTGAGCACCTACCCGCCCAAAGCCTGCGGTATCGGCACCTATACCCACGACCTGCTGCTCGGTATCGTGGAAGGCGATGGCCGTACCGATTACCGGGTGGCAGCGATCGATGATCCGGAGGATCATTTCAGCTACGAGTGGGTCGTGCGGCAGCGCATCCAGAAGGAAGAACTGAGTAGCCTGGAGCGTGTCGCGGCCTACGCCAACGCTTGCGGGGCCGACGCGGTGAATATTCAGCACGAGTTCGGTATCTGGGGCGGCTTCGACGGTGAGTTCGTGTTGCACTTCCTCGATTGTTTGCTCATTCCTGCCATCATCACTTTGCACTCCGTGCCGTTGACGCGCTCCAGCTTTAACCGCGAGAATCGGGTTCGTATCGCCGGGGAGATGGCCCGCCGCGCCGCGCACGTCGTGACGTTTGTCCCCGAGGCGAGAGAGTTCTTGATTAATACGTGTGGCGTGCCGGCCGAAAAGGTGAGCGTGATCTGGCATGGCGCCCCCCGTTTCCCCATCGGCCGCGAGGCAGTGGCCAGAAGCGAACTGGGCTTGGAGGGTAGGCTGGTCGTCAGTACCTTCGGCCTGCTCACCCGCTTCAAAGGACTGGACTACGCGATCCGCGCTCTGCCGCCGCTCGTGCGGCGTTACCCCAACCTGCTCTACCTCCTCCTTGGCCGTCCGCACCCAGCCGAACCGGAGACCTTCATGCCGGCGCTGCGCGAACTGGTGGTGCGTCTGGGACTCTCCGAACACGTTCGTTTCGTCGACCACTACCTTTCGGACCAAGAGATCGGCGACTACCTTGCTGCCACCGATGTGTATCTGACGCCCTACCTGGACGAGACGCAGATCAGCAGTGGCACGCTGACCTATGCCCTCAGCGCGGGCAAGTGTGTGGTCTCCACGCCGTATGTCTACGCGCGCAGCGCGCTGGCGGAGGGCCGGGGCACGCTGGTGTCCTTTGCCAGCAGCGAAGCCATCACGCAGGCGCTGGACACATTGCTGGGCGACGAGGCGCTCCGTGCCGGGTACGCCGCACGCGCCCGTGCTTTTGGGGAAAACCTCGCCTGGCCGGTGGTGGCTTCCCAGTTCGTGAACATCGTCCGCGGTGTCGTCGCGGGAACGTCGCTTGCTGTGGGGGCGGGCGCGACGGCTCAATGACGTTGCAGGTTGCCGACGGGCATCAGGGCAGCCAGCGGTGCGCCTGACCTTTGTGACCGGCACGCCGCGTTCGGTCCGGCTGGGGAGCGGTACGTATGTCGGGATCGAAGTGCTGCGCCACACCCTGGAAGGGCTCGGGCACGAGGTTCGGCTCGTGGCGCCACGCTCCATGCGCGCGCCGTTCGGGTTGACGGCCTGGCGGCTCGCCTTCAACGTGGCGCTGGCAGCCAGTTACCGAGCTGACTGCGACCTGACCGTCGGCTTCGACATGGATGGCTTCTTAATTCCCCAGTCGCGCGCCGGCCCCTATCTGGTCTCCATCAAAGGCGTGCTGGCCGACGAGCTGACGTTCGAGCGCGGCGCTGTGCGTCGCCTGCTGGCGCTGCAGGCCTGGTGCGAGGCCCGCAACGTTCGGCGTTCGCCGCTATCAATCACCACCAGCCGTTATGCGGCGGATCGCATATCCAGTTGCTATGGCGTGACCCCCAACCGTATTCGCCAGGTGCCGGAACTGATCGACCTTGAGCGCTGGCGGGCCCAACTGGCAGCGGCGCCACCGGTAGCAACCGAAACCCCTGTGTTGCTCGCCGTCGCCCATATGTACCCGCGCAAAAGCCTCGACGTGCTCTTGCGCGCCGTGGCGCTACTGCCACGACGCTGGCGCCACGTTCGTCTGCATCTAGTCGGGGTCGGCTCGGAGTGGTCGCGCCTGCATGCATTGACAAAGGACTTGGACCTACAAGACCGCGTGACTTTCCTGGGGCACGTCTCCCGCGCCCGACTGGCGGCGGAGTATCAGCAATGCGTACTCTTTTGCCTGCCCAGCCGCCAGGAGGGGTTCGGCATCGTCTACCTGGAAGCGATGGCGGCGGGAAGGGCTGTCGTCGCCTGCCATGCCGCTGCCGTGCCGGAACTCGTGGAGCACGGTGTGACCGGTCTGCTCGTCAAGCCGGGCGATGCCAAGGCGCTAGCGGCAACGATGACGGACTTACTCGATGACCCCGCCCGTCGGGCCGAACTGGGGGCGGCTGGGACGGAGCGGGCAGCACGCTATGCCGCTCCCGTTGTCGCGCAACGCTTCCTGGAGGTTGCCGAGGAGGCGCGAGATAGCACAGCCAGAGATGGTCAAGGTCCTGCAACGTAGGATACACGTGCCATGCGCACACGGTGGCGGTTCACCGCGAGTGCCCCGCAAAGTTTTGCGCAGCGAGGGGACGGTATTTGTAAAGCGAAGTACAGGGCCGCGACTGCGGTCGGCGGCCAAGCGACGGGGTGTAACGGAGCGCAGCGGAGGGGGGCGGTCGCTTTGGTGGGGGAGGGCGGTCGCGCACTCCCGGCGTCTCAATGCCCCGCTCTATCGTCAGGCCACCACCGCAGTCGCCCCCGTCGCTTGGCCGCAGACCGCAATCGCGGCCCTGTACTCCGCCGCGCGTCGGAATGCTCGCCATTGACGCCAGCGGGTGGAGCGCCTACCATGACCCGGCTCGCCATCGCGCTGGAGCGCTTCGGCGTGCCGTGGAACGGAGGACGGCGGTGGCCTACCCGCTCGACCGGCAGCAGGCGTCCCAGGGCGTGCCCCGCTTGCTGCGCGCACCCGACCTGGAAGCGCAGGTGCGTGCGGCGCTGGCGCATCTGGATGATCTGGGCTACTTGCAGACCCTGGCGCTCGCCCGGCACTTCCAGGAGGAGCCCGGGCGCCATACCGCGAGCGCCGCCCAGCGGCTGCGCCAGACGCTGCTGGAGGCCATCGCGGCGTTGCGACCAGAGCAGGCGATGGCGGCCAGCGCGCACGCCTGGCGCAGTTACCAACTCCTCCAGTTGCGACATACCGAAGGACGCACGATCGCGAGCGTGCTGGACCAACTCGCCATCAGTCGCAGTGAATACTATCGCGACTACCGCAGTGCGCTGGCCGCCCTGCTCTCGCTCTTCCAGGCCCGCCTCCCCGCGTTCCGACCGGCGGCTGCGCCAACGATCGTCATCAACAGTGACCGTGTGCAGGGGGAAGGGATACGGCACGGGACCACGTTACCGCTCCAACTGACCAGCTTCGTGGGACGGCAACGCGAACTGGCCGAGGTGGCGGCACTGCTCCAGGCGAGCCGGCTGGTGACGCTGACCGGGGCTGGCGGCTGCGGCAAGACCCGCCTGGCGTTGGAGACGGCGCAGCAGGTGCTGCCTTGGTACCGCGATGGCGTCGCGCTGGTGGAACTGGCGCCGCTGACCGAGCCGGCGCTGGTGACGCCGGCCATTGCTACGGCGGTTGGTGTGCGCGAAAAGCCGGGGGAGCCGCTGCTCAGCACGCTCCAGAGCGCGCTGCACGCAAGGCAGGTGCTGCTGCTCCTGGATAACTGCGAACACTTGCTGGATGCCTGTGCCCAGCACGTCGATGCCCTGCTGCGGGCCTGTCCCGACCTGCAGGTGCTGGCCACCAGTCGGGAAGCGCTCGGCATCAGCGGCGAACAGTCCTGGCTGGCGCCGTCCCTGCCCCTGCCGGAGGAGACGGCAACCCCGGCGGTCGCCCTTCAGGCGGCGGCGGTGCAACTCTTCGTCGAGCGGGCGCAGGCGGTGCTGCCCTCCTTTGCCCTCAGCAGCCAGAACGTGGCGGCCGTGGTGCAGGTCTGCCGGCGGCTGGACGGCATTCCCCTCGCCCTGGAACTGGCGGCGGCCTGCCTGCGGTCGTTGTCGCCCCAGCAACTGGCCACGCGCCTGGATCAGCGTTTCCAGTTGCTGGTCGGCGGCAGCCGGGCGGCGTTACCCCGCCAGCAGACGTTGCGGGCCATGGTGGACTGGAGTTACCACCGCCTCAGCGAGGGGGAGCAGCGTCTCTTCCGGCAACTCAGTGTCTTCGTCGGGGACTGCACGCTGGAGGCGGTCGAGGCGGTGGGCAGCGGGGAAGGAATCGAGCAGCAGCAGGTGGCGCCGCTGCTGGCGCGGCTGGTGGAGCAGTCATTGGTGCTGGCGGAAGGTCAGGTTGACGGCGAGGAACGCTACCGACTGCTGGAGACCTTGCGCCAGTATGGGTGGGAGGAACTGGTCGCCGCTGGGGAGGCGCCGGCAGCCGCCGAGCGGCACGCCGCGTACTACCTGGGGTGGGCGGAGGAGGCAGCGCCGCAGAGCGAAGTGGGGCATCGGGAACAGGTGCTGGGGGTGGCGCGCTTCGCCAGCGAGTACGCCAACCTGCGGTCGGCCTTGCGCTGGCTGATCCAGCACCAGGACGTCGAACGGGCAGTTCGACTCGCCCAGGCGCTCTTCTCCTTCTGGGAAACGCGCGGCGCGCTCCAGGAGATCGAACAGGCCCTGCTGGAGCAGAGCCTGGCGCTCTACCAACAACTCGGCGACCAGCGGCACGTCGCCTGGCAGTTCGATCGGCTGGGCGCGGTGGCCCATGTGCGCGATGACTATGCCCTGGCCCGTCGGCAGTATCAGGCAGGATTGGCCATCCGGCAGACGCTGGCGAGTCGCAATCCGCTTGCCTGGTCGCTGCAGAGTCTGGGCTGTTTGGCGCTCGATCAGGCCGACCCGGTCAGCGCACGACCGCTGTTGGAGGAGTGCTTGCGCATTCGGCAGTCGATGGCAAACTCCTGGATGCATGCCAGTTCCGTGGCGACTTTCGCCGCCCTGGCAGCAGCGGAAGGACGACCGGCAGGCGCGTTGCAGTTGGCCGGGGCTGTGGCAGCCTTTGAGGAGGCGACCGGCTTTCGTTTGCGCGAAGTGGTACGGCGCACGCTGACGCGCTGGTTGGCAGTAGCACAGGCGGCGCTGGACGAGCCTGCCGCCAGCGCGGCCCTGGCGGTCGGGCGGACGCTGTCGCTGGATCAGGCGATCGCGGAGGCGCTGCGGCCGGTGAGTGAAAGCGGGGCGAACCGGGAAAATCAGACTGGACGTGGACAGGACGGCGGCTAGGTCGTGCATATACCAGGTCCGGCGCAGTTCGTGAGCAGGCGGCCAGCGACTGAAGTCGCGCCTACTGGGAGCCAAGTCCGCCTGCGCGGACTCGTTTCCAGCCCGCGAAGGCGGGCTTCGCTGGCATTAGGCGCGACTTCAGTCGCCAACCGCCTACTCACGAACAGCGCCAGACTTGCCGGATGCGCCACTTAACACGCAGCCACAACAATGGCCAGGAAATCAGGCGGCTGTCACCACTGTTGACCTAGCGGCGCAGCGACTGCTCTAGCGGCACTCCGTCAACCTCATGTATGGGGCTTGCGGGTACCCGCTTTCGGGTGAGTAGCCCGACGCATGCGCGTCGGGTGAACCTGCTGGACGCACAATGTGGCACGAACGATGCGCCGCAAGAACAGGCCACTGCGTGTGCAGGGCAATCAACGGAGCATGCACGATGGAACAACCCTTTGCGGGGCAGACCCAGATGGCCGGATTGACCGGCGGCAGTCATGGTAGTCCAGAACGCGGACCACGCTGGCTGTCCGGTCCGCTGCTCAACTTCGATCTGGCCCAGGAGATCGAGCAAATGCGCCATGAGGCGACGTGGGAGCAGCACGGTCACGACGCCAAGACGCTGGTGAAGGAGCAGTCCTTCCGCGTGGTCTTGATCGCCTTGAAGGAAGGGGCGGCGCTGGGTGAGCATACGGCGCCCGGTCCGCTTGCCATCCAGGTGCTGCGCGGGCAGGTGCAGATCATGGCGGTGGACCGCACAGTGTCCCTGTCAGTTGGCCAGCTCGTGGTACTGGAGGCGAACCTGCTGCATGCCGTCAAGGCGTTGGAGGAAAGCGAGTTTCTGCTGACGATTGCTGGCGCCGGCTACGGCGGACCAGGGCCGGCCGTGGGCTAGAGCGCCGGTCCCGCATTAACGCGGATCGCTCCGGCCCTAGACTGGCAGGGCCGGAGCGCGGGCGTCCCGCCTGCCTCCGTCGCATGTATGGTCGCACTGCTGCACGCGGGGACTTCCTTTCCACAGCAGTCCCCGCAGCGCTGCGGCGCGCCCATCGCGGATGAAAATGGCTGCATTGGCGGACAGCCTAACAAGCAATCGGAGACGCTACTTTCAGACCAGTGACACCGGGGCGGGCATCCACGATGATCCTGCTCCAGCTACGGTCCTGGGAGCCGTAGCCGTCGCCGGTGTAGGGAGGGTAGTACTCACACAGAAGCTGGACTGCTCGATCATGCCGCATGCTTGCGTCGCCAGCGTCTGGCGCAAGTCTTCAGCACTGTGGATGCGCAGCCCTCCACCGATCAACCAGTTAGTGTTGATCCAGCTTGGTCCGCGGTAGATGAAGCCGTGAGCATTACCGGGCATAAAGGTCGGCTCGTTGACCATCACTGAGCGCCCCACGCGTCGCCAGCAGGCGCCCGCCGGGTGCCCTCTGGGCGGACATCCACAGCACCTCGACCAACCCCAGGTTCGTCCCAATCGGCACGGTCTTGACCACGGCACACAACAACGTCACCACTCGGTACACTGCTTCCGGCATCCGGCGGCTCCTTCCGGCGAGTCCTAGTTCTTACACTTGGACTCTACCGGACCACCGCCGCCGGAACGCTGCCTCCTCCTCAGTTAGCGGAAACTAGAGGTAGCCCATGTCATGGCAAGGTCTGACGTAGAAAGACCCAAAGCCGACGCCGAAGCGCGCAGCCGGACCGCTCGCGCTGGATGGCCCTGCGCCTCGGCGACCTCGGCCAAAGCGAACAGGACGGGTGCCGCTCGCCTACGGTCACCGACCTGCGCCCGCAGCAGCAGACTTTCCCGGAAGCACGCCTCAGCGACAGCGGTGTCGCCGGTCTGCAGCGCCATCTGTCCTTGCGCACACCGGATGTGCGCCACCGCCTCGCGGTCTCCAACGTCGCGATTGATCACAAGTGCCTCGCGGTATAGCGTGTCTGCGGTGGCAGCGTCGCCTTTGGCGCAACAGACGTCGGCCAGCCCGATCAGGGATGCAGCAACTCCGTGGCGGTCCGAAAGCTGAAGACGTGTCGTCAGATTCTGTTGGTGCAGCATCCGCGCCGTTGCGTAGTCGCCCGCTCGGAACGCCGTTCCTGCGAGGTGTGCCAGCGACCAGGCGGCTCGCCAGCGATCCCCAACCGCCTCCAGCAGTCGAACACTCTCCTGGAAGTAGGTCCGCTCAGTCATATCATCGCCCTCATTACGGGCAACAAGCGCCAGCACGTGGGTGGCGTAGGCGGCCCCACGCTGGTCGTCGACGTGTTGGTACAGATGCCGGCTCTCTGCTGCGAGTTCGCGCGCCGCGGCCTGATCGCCCCGCCAGACGGTGAGATAGGCGGCGGCGTACAGTGCCTTGGCCCGCCAGATCGGCGGTGCTGTCGCTGCCGGCAGTGTGAGGAACCGGCTCACCCAGTCGCGACCCTCCGCGTCGCGACCCCGAAGATGCCAGAAGAACCAGAGCGCCGAGGCCAGGCGCAGGCCGTGCTCCGTCTCGCCACGCGCCAGCAGTGAGCGCAACGCCGCCCGGACGTTGTCGAGATCACGTTCGAGTCGCCGCAACCACGATGCCTGCTCGGGACCAGTGAGCTTCCGTTCGGCAGCTTCGGCGAAGGCAAGAAAGAACACGGCGTGCCTCGCAGAGAGCGCCTCGTGGCTAATCCTCTGCCGCAGCCGGCGCTGGGCGTAGTAGCACAGCAGCGATGGGAGATGGAAGTATGTCTCGGCGTCGTTGGTATCTGCCAGCACCAGCCCCTGCTCCACGAGGGCTGCTAGATTGGTCGCCAGGCCGCTATCGGGGTTTCCGGTCGCCGTGAGCACTGCCGCCGCCGTTTCTCGCGTGCAGCCGCCGTCGAACACCGCCAGCCGCTCGAATACGTCCCGCTGCACCAGAGTCAATGCGTCGTAGCTACCGTCGAACAGCGCGCTCAGCGAGCGGTGTCGACTCGGACCCGTGCGGCGCTCGTTCCGCAGTATCTCCAGCGGGTCGGCCAGATCCCGCGCCAGCTCCTCGATGGTGGACGAGCGAAGGCGCCCGGCAGCCAGCTCGATCGCCAGCGGTAGCCCGGCCAACTGGCGCACCAGCTGCGCAACCGTCACAGCGTTCTCCCGCGTCAAGCGAAAGCCCGGGTGTGCCGCCACGGCGTGCTCGAGCAGGAGCTGGACCGAAGGATTGCGGCGGAGCGCAGAGGTCTCGATGACCAGCGCCGGGTCGGGTATCGCGAGGGGCAGCAGCGGAAGACAGCGCTCGTTGGCAACGCCGAGCGGCCCTCGGCTCGTCGCCAGCACTCGCCAGCCGCGATGGTGACACAGCAAGTTCGTCACCAGATTGGCGCAGCCGTCGCGGTCGGCATCGCAATCATCCAGTACCAGTAGTGCCTCGCCCTCTGCCAGCGACGGGCACTGCAAGGGATCCCGTCCGAGCGCCTCGACGACGCGCTGCCAGGCGCTCGCCGGCGTGATTTCGTCGCCCAGGGACACTACCCACACGCCGCCGGGGTAGCCTCGCCTGAGGCGCACCGCGACTTCGAGCGCCAGGCGGGTCTTGCCCACGCCGGGCATGCCCGTCACGGTCAGCAGGCGACACCCGCTGGAGGGTCTTACGAGGAGCCGGTAGAGTTGAGCCAACTCCGCCTTCCGGCCGATGAGTCGGCCGAGCGGATAGGGAGTGTGACCCGGAGCCGCCGCCGCGCTGCTCCGCGTGATGATGGTGTCGTCGCTGGGTTGGTTGATCGGTGGCACAACGGCCCCGCCGTTATGGCTTGCGGCCAGCAGCGCTGCGCCGACTGCCGCGAGCGCCACGCGGTGATCCCGGTGGTACTCGCTCTTCGAGATGGCGAGCTTCATGCATACGGCGAGTACGTCGAGTTCTGCGACGTAGCGCAGGTGGAGCAATTGATAGCTCCGCCAGGCGTGCGACGCTTCTGGCGTAGCGGCCGGGGGACGCAGCGCTTCCATACTCAGCAGGATGCGCTCCCGAATGAGTTTCCCCTGCATCGCAGGGGAGAGCGGGCGCTCGGTGTCGAGCGCCATTGTGAGTGGGTTGCGCAGCAAGCGGGATGGATCTGAAAGATGCAGCAGCGCGTGACGCACCCAGGCCCTTGCCACTCCGGCATCTTCTGCTGACGGGCGATCGGTCCGGAAAGACATCCGGTGTATCTCCATGGGGTAAAACCGGCGAAGCACGGCGCCTGACTCGGCACCGAGCCGCAGCAGGTACCACACCACCCAGCACCTAGAGTAGCGCGGACCTGCGATAGCCGCAAGGTCACTGACACTTTCGGTGGCGAAGCCCCGTCTGTCCGCCAGCAGTTGGGACAACTGCGGCACTTTTGGGGCACTCCATACCTTGACGGGGGATCTCACTTCTCTGATAGTTGCTGCAGGACAGCACGTTCCCGGCCGAATGTGCGTACCAGTCCATGAGGAGGAAGCAATGGTCCAGTACTTGACCCGTCGCGCGCTACTCCGAGCTACTGCGCTATCCGGCCTTGGTGCTGTCGGAGGAGTCCTGCTCGCCGCTTGTGGCGCAGCCAGTCCGGTAGCAACAACAGCAAGCACGTCTGCGTCATCCTCAACTGTGTTGGTTGTTCCTGTTACGACCGTAGCAACGACGGCGCCCCCGAGCAGCGCCGTCGCGGTGGCCGGCAGCGCAGCGGCGAGCAGCACGACGAATGCCGCGAGCACGTCCTCGTCGACGGTGGCGACCACTGCCAGAGCCAGCAACTCCAGCTCCGTGGTGAAGTCGTCGGCTACTGCTCCGGCGACCGCCGTTCGCACGGTGCAATGGTTCTCGACCGGTGGACTCAAGGACTCGGAGCAGCAGACCTGGAAGAGCATTTTCGCCGCATTTGCACAGCAGCGTCCGGACGTCAAGGTGGACTTCGTGAGTCCCGGCGGCGACGAGAACGCGAAGTTCGTCTCGGAGGTCGCCGCGATCATCAAATCTGCGACACGGATGTCGCGACCGACCGCATCGTGGCTGTGCCGCTCGAGCCGGGGGGCTTGCTCGTGTTTCACGGCTTGCTGCACCACGGTACCCCGCCCAACGCCTCACCGCGTCGGCGGCGGGCGTTGCAGTTCTGGTACGTCCGCGACGGGCTGCAGAGACACTCCCGCGAGGAGCACCAGGCCATCTGGGGCAGCGAGGGAAAAGACGAGACCTGCTTTTAGGGTTGGTGTCAACATCAACGCCAGAGCCGATCCCGGAACGCTTCCAATGGAGTATGCTCTCCTATTCCCAGGTAAAGATGACGCCCAGCCAGCCGTGGGGGCTAGCAGCCATCTGTTGGTAGAGAACCGGCGCTGCCGTAGCCGGCACACTATGGCTGATGAGGTGCTCGACTCGCAACCGACCGACCGCAAGCAAATCCAAAATGTTGCGGCGATTGACCGCCTGTGTCCAGGGCACCGCTGGATGCCAGTAGCCAGGCGCCTTTGGTTGATGTACACCAATGATCGTCAATTCCTTGAGTTGCAACTCGTCGTAGAGGGAAATCTCTACGGTGCCGACGAGGCTGCCCACGACGACGATGCGCCCGGCGAATGCCGCCATCTGCAGCAGCGAGGGAAATGCGCGCGTCGTCGCGGTGCAGTCAAAGGCGACATTGGCGCCACGCCCGTCTGTGAGCGCCCAGACCTGAGCAACAGTGTCCTCGGTTGCCGCTACCTGAAAGTCCAGTCCGCTCTGGCGGGACTGTTCCAACCGTTCAATGTCCAAGTCGACACCAATCACGGGCCGAGCGCCGTTCAGCCCAGCCAGTTGTCCCACGAGTTGGCCTACCACCCCCTGGCCGACGACGACGCACGTCTCACCCAAATGGATCGCTGCCTTGCGCACACCGTGCAGCGCCACACTGCCCAATACTGCAAAGGTCGCCTGCTCATCCGACACGCCGACCGGAATTACCTGAAGCCAATCAGGAGCGCCCGGCCATTGCTTCGTTGGCAACGCTCCTTCCGGTGGGACGGGGATCGGGCTGAGATCGACCAGAACGTGGCTGGCGTGCCCTTTGAGCGTGGCAACACGATCGCCGGACCGTACCGCCGTGACGCCGTCGCCAACGGCCACCACAACACCGACCTGGGCGTAGCCCGAAAAGCGCGGGTAGCTGCCACCGCCGCGTTGGATCCCAAGAAAGGCCTTGACTTCGGTGCCGGCGCTCACCAACGTGCGTGTAGTGCGAACGAGCACCTGATGCGGGCCGGGCGTCGGCACGTCAAACGGCTGCAACTCAACTCGTCGCTGGCCGGTGAAGACCAGCCGTCTGCCTTCCATCACTTGCTCCGGCTACGAGGACTGCTTCAGCCCCCGATCCCTCACCGCGACAGCGGATTTCGCCGCCTGTTCCATGGTGGGTTGACCGGGGTACGCTTTGGCGATCTCGTTAGCGATCGTCTGCTGGCCGTCCTTACCAGAAGCATAGCAGCAAGCAGTTCAGGGTGACAGCATGGAGGGGTTTCGAAAGAGGTCAGATCCTGGGAGATGGGGAGGGCAACGGGAGGAGGGGTGGTTTGACAGGGGAGTGTCGGACAGGCAGGATAGCGGCTATGCTATGGCCTTGCGCCAGTGCAGGCGCATCGTTAACCTACAGAAAGTGCGGCTCCAGCCATGCGAATAGCCGTGATCGGCGACCTGCACGTCTTTGACGCTCCCTCGGCAGGGCGTTTGCCCGGATCGTCGCTGTTGCCGGCAGCGGTCAGCGGCGCCAGTGATGCCGACCGGTATCAGACCTTCACCGAGCGCGTCCTTCCCCTGCTGTTGGCAGAGGTCGCTGCTGCGTGCCCGGACCTCGTGCTGCATACGGGCGACCTGGCGGAGCACGGCAATCGGGAGCCGGCCGGCTCGCGTGAACTCAGCGCCGGCATGCACACACTGCGGTCGATCGGTACCCCGCTGCTGCTGTGCCGCGGCAATCACGATGGCAACCGTGCCTGGCCCGACCTGTGCGGCCCGCAGGCGCCGCTCCATTGGGAGCGGGACGGCGTCCACTTCTTTCTGCTGGATGACCCCAACTTCGCAGCCCCCGATCAATTCACCCGACTGGAGCGAGCGCTCGAATCGGCCACGCGGGCCATCGCCGGGCAGGGCGGTCGGCTGTTCCTGGCCGCCCACGAACCGGCCTACGCTGTGGCGCGGCCGTTCTTTACCGACCGCGTCTACGCGCAACAGTTGGCGGCCCTGGCGGCGCGCTTCCCGATTGAGGCGCTGTTCTGTGGTCACGCCCACAATCAGGCCTGGAGCCTGCACCCCTTGCCGGCAGGTCGGCGCTGGTTGCAAGTGAAAGGCGCCGCCGTCGGCTTTCCGGGGCTGCCTGCCCAGCCACTCGACGCCGTGCGCGCCGTCTGCGGCGGCCGAGCGGGCTGTGAACTGCTCGGCGGGTATCTGGAGGATGGCGCTCCCGGCTGGAACGAGCTGATCGTCGAGGGCGAGTGGGCGACGTTGCGCTGGCACGCCCTGGGCGCCGGTGTGCAGACGGAGCTACGCTGGCGCAGGCCCGGTGAAGTCGAGGTAGTGCGCCGGCCACCGCCAACGGCCCCGCCCGCCGGGCCCTTGCCGGCGGATGCAGCAATTGTCGCTGCGCGCCTCCATCTGGCAGGGTATGGCGGTGGTGCGGGTCGTCGTCTCCACCTAAACGGCAGAGCAGTGGGGAGCATCCCCGGTTTAGGCTCTTTTGCCCCCCGCCTGAGCGTTCCCCTCCCGCCCGAACTGGTGCACGCGAGCAATGTCATCAGCATTGAGACATTACCAGGCGACCGCCTCCTGGTGGGGGCGCTGGCCCTGGAAGCCCAGCTTGCGGATGGACATCTGCTCCGTACCCCCGTGGACCAGCAGCTCCACGCCACCAGCGATGATTGGGATGCCTGGAACGAGCCGCGGCTCCGTCGCCTGGCGGCCGGTCGCCCGATCGGGGTAACGCTTTCGTTTTCTGCGGCGAGTTCAGCGATGAGCGGGTGATCGCCAAAGCCCGGGTTCCGCTGGTATTGGCGCTTCCAGCAATCAAGGAAATAACCCGGAGCATTGACTAGTGGGTCACGCCGCAATTAAGTTGGGATTCACGCCAGAGGCGGATATCTCAGTTAATTGTCGCGTGACCCACTAGTACCACGCCTTCAATGGAGTGTGGTTGAGGCGGACCTGGACCCCACCCGGGGATCGGAGCAGCGTGGGACGAGACCGGTCTTGATCGTCAACAACGAGGACTTCAATGACGCAGTGCGGAACGTGACGGTTCTGCCTTTGACTTCGACCCGCCGCGGTCTCTATCCCTCTGGAGTGTGGATACCTGCCGGTGCTGGCGGTCAATGGCACCAGGCCTTAGCCAAGTGTTTAGTTGCTTTGGATACTGCGCAGGACAGTCTGCCCGATTGCCGTCGCCGCCATCGGGCCAGTAAAGGTGACCACCACGTAACCCCCCGTGCTCTTGTCCATGATTAATGTTGCGGCGACCGGCTGCCCATTTGCGTCAGGCAACGGGTATGTAATCCAGGCTCCGTGATTGCTGATCGACGTAGCACCGGGCGGGATGACCAGGCGCCAGTCCAGCACCATATAGCTTGAAAACTCAGCAGACTGGGGCTCACGGCCGCAGTTAACACACCCCGAGATATGCACCGTGAGGCGATTCTTGCCTGAGGGCGACGTTAGCTCCGTTATCGTGGCAGTCGAACCAGCAGGGGAAATATCTTGCATCGCCCATCCGTCAGGTACGTCCAGGATTACTCCGGTGACTGTCCGCTCCTGTAAGGTTACTGTGGCACCGGCAGGATCTGAAAGGCCTGTCGGAGTCTGCGATGGCAGAGGGAACGGCTGGAAGTCGCCTGGGTGGCCCGGCGGGCCCTCAAAGAGCATGGTGACGCTCATACGAAGCGTAGAAGTACTCGGCGTTGTGAGTAGCTCCTTGTCAATGGACCAGTGGTCGCTAAGCCAGGTAAAGGAGAGGACAAGCGCGCGGGAAAAGGAGGGATCGTTAGCTGGCACCAGGAGCGCGTAGTGACCTGGAATTCCGGCGTTGGTACCGTCACTAATCCCCGCTACTCTCGCAGGACCGCCCTCTGGAGACTCGCGAAGATTCCTGAGTGCTGTGGCAGCGTCGACAGGCTGGCCAGACGAACGCCACCCACCGGCGATGATGGGCTGCGTGAACCGTCCCGACCAGGCTGCGGCACCCTTGTGCGCAAGCGGGACCAATGTCTTTTCGACAAACGCGCGAAAATCCGCCGAATCAGGTACTTCAGGCAACTCCGTTGCGGATATGGGTGCTAGAGCCGAAGCGGAGATGTCCGGGACAGGCGTGCTGGGACTATCTGAGATAGCAGCTTGCAGTGGCACCGAACCCGTCATTGCAGCCGCCATGGAGGGACACAAGTTTGCGAGAACAGCAGGGCCGTTCGGGTTTCCCTGAATTACTTCTGCGATATTCAATGGCTGCAATGACTGACCGCTGTTAATTCGGCTCAATTGCGTTTCCAATGCACTATCAACGCGCAAGCCTACCGGCAGGTACTGCTGAGCAGAGAGAATGTTGCTGCTACTCGGACCACCAGGCGCGTATCCAGCCGTGTTGATAACGCTGGCAGAGATAATTGTATTGGTGATGTTTCCAACGAGCGCTATACGCGCGAGACAGCGGTATGGCGAACTAGCATATTGAGCAGCACCGTATATCACCGTGAAATCACTCGCAAGGGTTTGATGGTAGCTCCGTGCGTCGTCGAAGATCTGCTGCCTCGGCAACATTTGGTTAGCTAATCCCTGGACCAAGTCGTTCAATCGCGTCGACATAGACGGTTCTCGAGCCAGAAGTCGAACGAGATAGGTGTCGTTCGGAGACAGGACCAATGGTGCTGGTCGTACCAAAGCCTCAAGCGTCGGTACAACCAGTGGTTGCGGTGTTGCAATTACTTGTGAATTTGCGCATCCAGCCAAAATGAACAGAACCACGGCAATTAGGGAGCGTAACAGTCGTGACACCTTAAATGGCCGCATAACTTCACCTCGAAAGGGGATATCTACTCAGTGTCCAGCGAAAATGTCTGCGTCCGACCATTCCCCGCCACGCTGGCGCTACGTCAGGAAAAGGCTACGTACTTACATCAGTACGAAGAACGTCACCAATATTTCAGGTGCGCCGAATGTCAGTGCTTCGTAAACCTATACCGAACCAATAGTGTAGCTCCAGACCCCTTTGGGGGAGCATAGATCACTTCGTCACTTGATCCCATTTTACGACGCATCACACTGCAGCAAACCGGCATTCGATGATTTCTTGCTGGATAACCACTAACCTGGCGATGTAGGTTTCCTGCGAGAACAGTCACTGCATCCTTACCCTCCCGGTGCGCCTCTTCCAGAATGGCATTCAGCCTGCTCGTAAAGTCTGCAGAGGTAGGCGGCGTTACCTGTTCCAAGACAAATTCCTTTCTCCAGTTGGGCAACTTCCCCCTGCTATTGCCATAGCTTCTTTTCAATTGTCACTTCTCATCTGGGGTAAGGACGGGAGAAGACTACCGAACAAAAGTATACCATATGGTCCCACCAAGCGTCGCCGAGAAAAAGCACCACATTACCATAACTAGGACGGATAGCTTAGTTCGACTCTGGCCTTTGGCTTGATTGTAGAACGGAAGGGCGGCTGTAATGGACCAGATGCGATTTGGGGTCTTTCCTTTGGTCAGTCACCGAACCCGCCGAGCGAGCGGTGTAGCGAGGACGGTGAGATATTCAATGGATGTGCGAACCCACGATTGTCCGCCGACGTCTTGTCCTCGCGGTCAGCGGTGCTTATCCGTGTGCCGGGCGTTGCGCCCGAACTGGTTTAACGTTGAACGGGGGTGCTCGGACAAGTACATTGGTCTCTCCGGCCACCGCCGCATAACTGGGGCTGTAGCATTTTCCTGCGGCAGACGGAACGTAGAGCAGGGACGACTGTGGGCTACTGAACGGGAGCGCCGAATATGGATGAAATCGCACAGGCCTTTGGCGAGTGTTTCGGCAATACGCCGTTCGCCTATCAGCAGCGGGTGGCATCCACGCTGTTGGGCGGCAAGAATGTCCTGCTGCGCGCTCCCACCGGCGCCGGGAAGACGAACGCAGCGCTGTTCCCATTCTTGTACGCCAGGCTGCATGGTATCGAGTTTGCCGATCACCTGATCTTCGCCTTCCCTTTGGTCACGTTGGCCCAGGCGCAATACGTGCAGGTCAAGAAAACATGTCGTTCCGTGGCACCGGGGCTGCGCGTGACAATACAGACAGGCGCTCAGCGCGAAGACGAGTTTTTCACTGGCGACGTCATCTTCACCACGATTGATCAGTTGCTCAGCGCCTATATCGGCGTGCCGGTGTCATTACCCGGCAAGCTCGCCAATGTACCCGCTGCCGCCTTGCTTGGGGCGTATGTGGTCTTCGATGAAGTCCATCTGCTCGAACCTGGGCGGGCGCTGGCGACTGCCCTTGACTTAGCCGCCCGCCTGGTCCATCATGCACGCGTGCTGATGATGACTGCTACCCTTTCCGTTGATGCTGCGGCAATTGTGGCCGAGCGCCTGCACGCAGAGCAAGTTGTCGTGCTGCCCGAAGAAGCGCGCGTCATCCCGAGCCAGAAAGGAAAGGAGCGCCGGTATGTCTGGCATGCCGAATCGCTCACTGCGGCGGTAATCACCAACGCGCATCGGGATCGCTCCATCGTGGTCGTGAATACCGTGAGCCGAGCGCAGGTTCTGGCAGAAGAGTTGCGGCAGCAAGCGGGGGCGGACGGACCTGAGGTGCTGTTGCTCCACAGCCGCTTTTTGGCTTCGGACCGCCGCCGTGTTGAGGAGGTCCTGCTCAACCGATTGGGCGAAAAGGCGGATGGCAATGTCATTCTGGTAGCGACGCAGGTCATTGAGGTCGGGCTGAATATCTCGTGTACTGTCATGCACACAGAGGTCGCTCCAGCCAATGCCGTGCTGCAACGAGCTGGTCGCTGCGCGCGCTTTGCCGAGCCGAAGTCCGGCACTGTTCACGTCTATGCGTTGGAGCAGAACGACCGGGGCGAATCGCAGTACGGTCCGTATACCGAGCAACGGCGACTGGTTGACGCCACCAGCGCTGAACTCAGTAAGCGGATGGATGCCGTACTTGATGCCGCCGCCGAGGAAGCATTGGTGGACGCCGTTCACAAGGAAGACGATACGACGACATTGGGGCAGGTCGTTCCCAGCGTGCGAGCAGAGGAAGTCCGAAAGGCGCAGCAGAGTGGATCACCGGCGAGCGTGCGCGACCTCGTGCGGGACATTGATGCCGTCACAGTGTACGTCTATAACGATCCGGAGCAGCTTTCGCTGGCCGGGCCGCTGGAAGGGTTCTCCCTGCCGCGCCTGACCGTTCAGGGCATCATCTCGTCGTTAAAGAGAGCGAACCAGTTGGCCGCGCTCTTCACGATGGAATTCGGTTCAAGCGATAACGGGACGACGCCAGCCCCGGAGTGGCACCCCGTCGTTGACGAGCGGAAGGCTCGGGCGGCTCTGGTGCTCTGCATCATGTCCACCCATGCTGACTACTCGCCCACCATCGGCCTCACTTTCAGGCCCGATGGAAGTGCGTCCGGGAATTTTTGCTGCCCGGCCCTGGCTGGAGGCCGCCGGGCGTGGCAAGCCTACAGTTATCACAAGGAGCTGTATCAGGACCACATCAACCTTGTCGTGCGGGCCCACGATGCAGTCACCGGCAAGACCACCTTGGCGCGCTCTCGGCTGGAACGATCTCTTCGACTGCCTACCGGCAGCGTTGAGTTGTTGTCGCATTTGGTCGCCCAACTGCATGACGTCGGCAAACTCAGCAAGCAGTGGCAGAATGCTGCCTGGCAGTGGCAGATTGACCAGGGAGAGCACCGTGACGGCCTGTTGGCACACACGAACTATGATCCTTCGGATGCGGCCATTCGAGCTAAGTGGCAACAGGGTGTCCAGACCGGTCAATATCGCCGTGGCCCCCACGCGCCGGAGGGGGCCTACGCCGTGCTGCGCATCCTTTCAGCGGCGACGCAAACACGTGGCCTCACGGGGCCTGCCGGTGGTTCTGTCGTCGCTGCCCTCGCCTCTGCTATTGCCCGCCATCACTCCGCCGGTACGGAGCAGTTGTCGCCCTTTGAACTGGTCGCCAAAGCGAGCGGTGCAGTGACTGAGACGTTAGGTTGCCTTCCCGCTCCACTGGAGCAACGACCGGACGGCGCCATACGTGTGCGGTTCGGGAAGCAGCTTACGGTGCCGGCTGCGAAAGAAGATAGTTACTGGCTCTACCTCTACATCGCTCGCCGCCTTCGGCTGGCGGATCAAGAAGGAACGAAAGCCGGAGGTCCAGACCGATGGCCGTTTTTTGGCTGACCAAACGCACGGGTACCTACGCCGATGCTCTGGCGGCGTGTGGCCTGGCCGGCATGCTGACCCAGGCAGGGGCTGAGTCGGTCACGATTCGTGACGAAGGCTGGGGCTACGCGGTCGAGGCTGCCGAAGGCATCGCCGCCCTCAACCTCGGCGCTTTACATGCATATCCGGGCTATCCCTACGTGCTGTTACCGCGCAAGGACGGCAAGATTGATCCAAATGCGCCGACGATGAACAGCATTGACTACGCGGGCGAGCGGGACCGCCTGAAGAACTATCGGGAGCAGCGGGAACTCTTCCGTAAGGCGCGTGGGCGTTTGACCGAGGACGATGAAGCACGGCTCAAGCAAATTGCGCCGCGCGATGGCTGGTTTCTGTACCAGAATTTCAACGTGCTGCAAGCCTTCGGCGGCTATAACGGTTTACATGCCGAAATTCGCCGCTCGGACCCGCAAAAGTTCGCCGAGGCCGTTGAAGCCAAGTTGCGAGCGCTGGAAACGCAGGGCGACCCGGCGGAGGCGCATACGGCCTTCGCACCCAATGTCTCGGCCGTGCAGACGTTCAATCCGTCAGTCGGCAAGGGGGTCAACCGGCCAAAGCCGAACGGCACGGGAGCTGCCGGGCTGCCGCCGGTCTTTGTTGACTGGTTCGAAGAATGGCTGCGCTACATAGGCATGGGGCGGTCTGCCTACGCCCTGGCGGTCGGCAAGGACATCAAAGTCATGGTGATCGCGCCAGCGGACGCCGACGCCTCGCTGTTGACCGATCTCTGGCAGGAACTGGTGACCATGCGCACGCCCTGGTCGTCAGTGACAGTGGACATTCTGTATTCACTGGGGCTGGCGCGGTTTCTGATCGTTCGCTCCGGGCTGACTGCGGAGGCGACCGCCGGCAGCGTCCTGGACCTTATGGGACGGCGTCCTTCCGACATTGTGGCAGGCTTGCAGACGGCGTACTTCACCAGCCTTGGCAATGCCCGAGCCCTGACGAACACCTCGTTCATCGGCTTACCAGGCTGGTTTGCCATTAACGCGGAATCGGCGTCCGTCTGGATTGACATCATTGAAGAACACCGGCGCGTCATCCGTGGCCTCGACGAGGAAAAGACTGAGGAGTTGCGCTTGTTGCAGCTCTACCGTGATTTCCTCTCCAGTAGCGCCGCCGGGCTGACGCCCTTCTTTCGCATGCTCACCGGGTACGCAGCCCACTTGATGCGCGCCCGGGAACAGAAGAACCGCCGCGTGGCGGCGTCACAGTTCACCGTACCGTTATTAAGGAGGTTGATCACCGAGATGGCAGCACCGTACGGGCAAATCTTTGCCAATGATGGTTTTCGCAATATCGCCACCGCTATTCGCCGCTCAACCGTGACCGAGCAATACTGGAAGGCGAGGGGCGATCAACAGTATGAGATTCGCTATGGCCTCTTCCAGGACCTGGAGCGCAAAACGCACTTCCCGGGCGAGTTTCTCAAAGCTATCGGCAAGTTCGTGATGGACTACGACGTGGAGAACGCCAAAATTGAGGAACGCGCCGCCAAAGATGGCAAGGCGTCGCGCCCGATCCGGCGGCGCACCCACGTCACGACTCACGATATTGCCAGCTTCACCAGCCTGCTGGATGGGTTGGGCGATCAGGCCGAAGTGGCGGCGATGCTCCTGCTCGCTTACGCCTCCGCCCGTGACCCGCGCGAGCAAGCCGCGGAGCCACCGGTGAGCGGATCGCAAGGTGATGAAGGTGATAGTGCTGGCGGCTCCGATGCCAATGGCGAGCCGGAATAGCAGGAAAGGAAAGAGTGATGGCAGCAGCGATTCGATCCCTCAGTCTCAGCGGCAGGCTCACGCTTGACATGCATTCGTTGAACAATGAAGGCGGTGAAGGCAACCAGATTCAGACACGTATGGTCCACATCGTCGACGGTCAGGGCGAGTTGGCGGTGGTCAACGCCATTTCCGGCGACATGCTCAAGCACATTCAAGCAGAGCACTTGTGGACAATTGCCACCGCCTCCGAGGGCGCCCTACCACTGTGTGCCGGCTGCAAAGTGTTCAGTGCCAACCGTGTCAACGTGGACCGGGACTTCATCAACCAGCTCGGCGCCAGCAAAGACAATGCCGAGATCACCACCAAATTGCTCCAACACTGCACACTGGACGACACCGAAGGCATCCTGATCACCGAGGGCAAGCGCTCGATGCCGCGTAAATCGACGGTTGAGTTCGGCTGGATGGTCGGCCTGCCCGAAAAGACGCGCACGGAAAGCTATTTCCACGTCAAATATGACCTGGCGCAGCGCGGTGCCGGCGCCGGCGACGAAACGGGGGCCAATACTGGCCAGAACATCTTCTACCGGCCCGCGAGTTCCGGCGTGTATGCGGTCGTGGCGCACGTTGAATTGCATCGTGTAGGCTACAACGACGTGAGTCGCTCCTATGCACTTTCGGATCAGGAGAGGCGTGACCGGCAAAAGGCGCTCATCCAGAGTCTGCTCTATACCTTCCTGCGGACTGCCGGGGCGCATCGAAACACGCAGCATCCCCATGTGCTCAACTTTGAAGGTGTTGTTACCGTGTCCCGTGCCGCCGCTCCGGCGCCGACGGCCAGCCCCTTGGCCGCCAACTATGTTGAGCAGATGACAGAGACGGCGGCGAGCCTCAACCGCATGGTCGGTGACGGTGCTATTGACGTATCTCGCTTTGAATCGAGCGCGGGCTTCGCTGACCAACTCGCCACTATTGTCACCGCGATCTGAGGTCGAGCACATGTGGCTTGCCGCTTCGTTTCGCCCGACATCAGCGTTCTCGCTGCGCTCCAGTACGACCACCAGTTCCGGCGGTCGCACCAATCTGGTGCCGACGATGTACGCTGTGAAAATGGCTCTGATTGATGCTGCCTATCGGGCAGGCGAGGACGGCGCCGGTGTCTTCCCGCTTGTCCGCGATGTGCCGATTCGCTTCCAACCGCCGGAACACGCGGTGGTGACGAACACCTTCGTGAAAATCTTGCGAGAGGCTCGCGCGCCGTCATCGGCAAAGACGGGGATTGCGGAGACCCCGGCAGAGACGGATACCCTTGCGGTGACGCAACCCGAAGCCGAGGAGAGCACGGCTACGTACACAGCTTCCGTTGGCTTCCGTGAGTTATGTCACTTTGTGGGCAATCTCACCGTGGCCTTTGACCTTCGGGCGTTGAGCACTGATGGGCGCAACCGGATCGAAGGACTGCTGCCCGTCGTCAATTACTTTGGCAAGCGCTCCAGTTTCTTCCAGTTAGACAATGTGCAAGAGGTAGCGGAACTCGACAGCACGTTCAGCTTTGTGGTCGGCGAACAAGGCAACTCTTTTCCGAGCAACATGCTCATCCAGTATCTCGACGACATGGGACCGAAGGCGACGTTTGGCGCTATCAACACGTATTCAGCCCAGTCGGCCAAAGTGCAACGCGATCGGATTCTGGTGCCGGTGGCCTTGCCGTACCGGAGAGTAGCTTCTAGCCGGGGCTACACGGCCTACGAACGACTCGGCAGCACGAGCTAGACGGCGATAACTGCAACATATGGAGAGTCCCTCGAGCGCCTTCACCGCCCACCAGCTTCGCTTCGAGTGCGAGGTGCGTACCCCTATCCAACTGCAGGCGCACAAAGGGTCGGCGTTGCGCGGGGCATTGTTTCATGCTTTGCGGGGCGATGAGGGGCAGGGGAACGGCTTCTGTATCAACAAGCCGGAGCTGTTCTGCCATCGCTGTCCGCATCATTCAGTCTGCCCGATCAGCGCCTTGCTCGCTACTGTCGACGACGACAGCGTGCGCGGCGTCGACGTGCCGCGACCGTATACCATCGAGCCGCCGGTGGAGGCGCAGACGGTGTACCAGCCCGGCGAACGCCTCGACTTCGGGCTGACGCTGTTTGCTCGCGCGCTGGACCTCTTCCCCTACGTCATCGTCGGCGTGCGCGACCTGGAGGAAGGCGGCATCGGCATCGGCCGGCCCCAGCCCGGCAGCCGCAGCGGTTGGGGCCGCGGGCGCTTCGTGGTGCGGCGGATCACCGCCGTCAACCCGCTTACCCAGCAGGAGCGGCCAGTCATGCAGGCCGGCGACGACCTGGTGACCGTGCCCGACATCCCGATCACCGATGCTCACGTGCAGGCGGTGGCCACATTGTCGCCGGAGACCGCGCGGCTGACGCTGGAGTTCCTCACCCCCTTGCGCCTGGTCGACCAGGGCCGCCTGGTCCAGCGCCTGGCCTTCCTGCCCTTCCTGCTGCGCCTGCTGGAGCGCCTGGAAGCGCTCTCCGTGCGCTACGGCGGGCAGCGCCTGCCCTTCGACCACGCCCAACTGCTGCCGGCGGCGGAGCAGGTGACGGTGCTGGAAGATGCCACGCGCTGGATCGAACTGGAATCCTACTCCACCCGGCGCCAGGCGCGCTCCCCCATGGGCGGGCTGGTCGGCAGCGTCACTTTCGGCGGTCCGCTGGCCCCCTTCCTGCCCTGGCTGCTCTGGGGCCAGTTCACCCACGCCGGCAAGGACGCCGTGAAGGGAAACGGACTGTATCGGCTAGCAGCCGCGCGGGCCTGATCGCACAGGCGTCGGGGTAAGATACGGGAATCCCAACAACAACAGCCGAGACGTTGGCGTCTGCAACCGGAGCCGGCTTTGGCTCAATACTGCTTACTTAGGTTAACCAGGTGGTTGGTAGCAGGGGAACGGGCGGTAAGGTAGCGACGTGCCAGGCGGCGGTGAGCGGGTGCTGTGGGAGGCGGTTTGGGCGTGGAAGGGTGGGGAACGGAAGGGTGAGCGACGCGCCTGGGCCGGGTCCGGTGTGTCGTGACGGCGTTCGGCAGCGGGCGGGCCGCAGGGGGCGGTGCTGGACGATCATGAGCAAGGTCGGCGGTGGCGACCACCAGACGTGGCGGGGCACGGGCGCCTAGCAGAGCAGGACGACCGCCTGAGCGAAGGGCTTGGTCGGTTGTGGCCAGTGGGCGTGGACGGGACGTTTCACTGGGAAGGGGGAGCAGCGCT
>DAIMXP010000067.1:0-39513 GCA_036734945.1 Chloroflexota bacterium | reverse complement strand
GCCCATCGGGATCGTTGACTCCTGGGAAAGGCGCGGTGCGCAGTGGCGCCAGTCTTGTCTCCGTGACCACAATGCCCCTCTTTACAGATCTGGAATTCGCCCGGCACGCCTTGACATCGCGCCGTACATTTGGTTATAATAGTTTCACCCGAATGCGCCCGCGGAGTCAAGGACGTGCGTGGGCATGCTGCGGCGGGCGGGTGGCGGGATGCGACAGAGGGAACCGCGAGGAAGGAGTAGCGGCGATGATTCAGCCTGTGACACGTAGGACACTGTTGCACCACAGCGCTGCCGTGAGTGTCGGCCTCGTGGGGGCAGCGCTTATGGCAGCCTGTGGGACGACGGCGGCCACTACCACATCCACGACCGCCTCGGTGACCCAGACGGCAACCCAGGCCCGGATCAGCACGACCACCGTGGACAAGACCACGGTCTCGACGGCCCCGGCCGCGGCCAGTAGTGCCACCGCCAGCGCCGCGCCGAAGCCAACGGCAACGCCCCAGGTATTGAGCGCGGGCAAGAGGGCGGCGACAAACATCACCTGGTTCATCAACTCCAACGATCAGGATCCCAAGGTGATCGCGCAGAAGTTCCTGCCGGCCTTCCAGCAGCTTCACCCGGACATCTCTGTGGAGGCCACCATCGGGCCGGGCGGCATCATTGACGCGATCGAGAAATACATCACCCTCACCGCGGGCGGGACCGCCCCCGACCTCTTCCTGGTGACCAGGGCGGCTGCGGACCTCGCGCGACAGGGACTCTTCACCGACATCAGCCCGTTGTTGGCCCAGGACAAGTTCGACATCAGCAAATATCCACAGGCGCCCTACAACTACGAGTCCACCTTGGGCGGCAAGGTGTACGGCATTCCGCTCTCCATGCAGGCAGAGGCGATGGCGCTGGCCTATAACCGCGACCTCTTCCGCAAAGCTGGTGTTCCGGAGCCACCCACAAAGTGGGGCGATCCGAGTTGGACCTGGGAGACGTTCGTGGACGCTGCTCGCAAGCTCACCGTGATAAGCAGCGACAACACCGCCTTGACCCAGACCGGCGTCGGCAGTCTCGCCTATGACGTCCACCTGCCGGTGCTCTGGGAGGGAACCTGGGTCTCACCGCGCCTGGATCAGGCGACCTGCGACAGCGAGGCGATGGTCCAAACCTACACCAGCTTCTTCGACCTCGCCAAGCAGTACAAGGTGATGCCCGGCTTCTACGGTCTCAAGGGGCCGTCGGGGACGAAGGGCTTCCTCAGTGGCATGGTGGGGATGACGACCGTCGGCGGCTGGGAGTTCGGCACCTATCGTGACGCCAAAGTCAGTTGGGGCTTCGCCCCCTGGCCCAAGGCGACGCGCTCCACCTATGCCTACAACCCGGAGGAAGGTAACATCGCCAAGACCTCCCGCCATGTTGACGCGACCTGGACCTTCCTGAAGTGGATGGACGACACCTCCCGCTACGCCACCACGTTCGGCTTCATGCCGGTGGTCGTCGCCGACGCCGTCAAGTGGGCTCAGGACTACTACTCCGGCCAGCCGACCGTGCGTCCGCAGGTGCTCACCGACGCCCTCGCTACCGCGCAGCCGACGGACCCCATATTCCTGCTACCCGGTGCGGACGCCTTCGTGCGGGCGACTATCGAGCCGGCGCTGTCCAAGCAGATCCCGGGTGGCGCCGACGTCCGCACCACCTTGCAGAGCATCAAGGGTCCCCTACAGCAACTCGTGACACAGTGCGCCTGCTCCGGCACCGCGCCATCCTACTGATGCCGTGGCATGCACCGATTTTCATGCCCACATCCGCCCTTTCCAGAACCCTATCCCTGCGGGCTCAGAGTACGCCGTACTTAGCGTAGACCTCGGTCAGCGTCAGGCCCTGTTCCAGCGCGGCGCGGGTGCGATTTTCACCCTCGACCTTGGCCAGCGCCTGTTCGATCGCGGCTGCCTCGACCGCGCGGGGCACGACAACCAACCCGTCGATGTCGCCCACGACCAGATCGCCTTCGTGGACGATGACGCCACCGCAGGCGATGGTACCGCCGTACTCCACCACCATCGACCGCCCGGCGGAATCTAAGGGGGACATGCCGGTGGCGAACACCGGAAAAGCCATGGCCTGGATGCGCCGCACGTCGCGCACGTAGCCGTCCACCACGGCGCCGCGCGCCCCTCGCCCAAGCGCCGCGGTGGAGAGTAACTCGCCCCAGAAGCAAGTGCGGGTTGATGGTCCCGTGGCGGCCAGCAACACGTCGCCCGGCTTGAGGGTATCGACGGCTTCGATTTCCAGCCGGTAGGGGTCCGGCTTCAGTTCGTACACGTCCACCGTCAGCACAGTATGGGCGCGACCGACCAGGGTCGCCACCGGCCAGACCGGCCGCAACCGCGCTTGCATCGCCTGGTCACGAAAGCCCAACTGATCCAGCACATCGGAGAGCACCGCGCTGTACAGCCGTTCGGCCACGAGATCCAGCAACTCGGCATCAACCGTCGGTAATGGCATCGGTGCTTCTTTCTCCACAAGCAGCCGGCACCGCCACCGGCAGCACTCGTCGCTCGTTCTTCACGATCTTCAATTGGCTTCGTTGCCTTGCAACTCTACCGCCATACGGTGGATGCCCGCCGTCAGCCCGCCATCGACCGGCAGGACCGCGCCGCTGATCCAGGACGCTTCCTCCGAAGCCAGGAAGAGAACGGCCCGCGCGATATCCTCCGGTTCCCCCACACGACCCAACGGATACCAGCGGGCCAGTCGATCAAACACTTCGGGGGTGCGCTCCAGCGTGGCCTGCCAGATGGGGGTACGCACGGTGCCGGGGCAAATGGCGTTGGCGCGGATGCCGCCGGGACCGTGCCGGGTAGCCACGTTCAGGGTGAGGTTGATCAAACCGGCTTTGGCGGCGCTGTAGGCCTCGTTGCCCAGGCCGAGCAGGGCGTTGACCGAGGCGATGTTGACGAAGACGCCACGTCGCCGCGCCAGCATCGCCGGCAACGCCGCCTGGGTCAGGAAGAAAGGCGCCTTCAGGTCGACGGCAAGAGTTTGCTCCCACTGCGCTTCATCGACAGCAAGGACGCCGTCGGGGC
Source organism: Chloroflexota bacterium (assembly GCA_036734945.1). Taxonomy (GTDB): domain Bacteria; phylum Chloroflexota; class UBA4733; order UBA4733; family UBA4733; genus UBA4733. Next base: position 36,436 of record DAIMXP010000067.1, on the reverse strand, counting down.
TGGACACCGCGGCATTGTTGACGACCACATCAAGCTGCCCATAGATCTGGAGTACGGCAGCAATGATCGGCGCGGCGCTGCCGGCAGCGCCAAGATCGGCATGCAGGTAGGTCCCCTCTCCGCCGGCCTGACGGATCAGCGCCAGCGTTTCCGCCCCCTGCTGATCCTGGCGATCGACGATCACCACCCGCGCTCCTTCGGCCGCGAAGAGCAAGGCGATGGCCCGGCCAATGCCGGAGGCCCCGCCGGTGACCACGGCCACCTGCCCATCCAGACGCTGCATCGATTTCCTCCATCCCTCTGATCACGGTCGGCCATTTTCGAACGGCATCGGGACCCCGCTCACTTACGACGCCGCTGCAGCTGCGGAATGGGCAAGATCCGGCCGCTGCCCGCCGCCTCCCGCGCCAGCAGTCCCGGCAGACTGAACATCACGGCGTCGTAGACATCAATGGGCGGTGGGGAATCGGTCCGAATAGCTTCCAGAAATGCCGCCACCATCCGCCACTCTGCCGTGCCGTGGCCGCCCAGCCTCGCCGCTGCCGGCAGGTTGGGGAAATCAGTGCCGATGGGTAGCGCGACCGGACGTTGCAACTGCGGCAGATCGCGCGACCAGAAGCGGGGTTCATCCTTTCCCACCCAGCCGGTGTCCAGAGAGGCCCGCGTGCCAAAGAGGGTGTAGCGATGCCCCCCCCAGTGGGCGTTGGCAAAGGAGCAGGTCACCCGGGCGATGCCCCCGTTGTCGAGTTTGAAAATCGCTGTCTGCAGGTCCGGCATCGCTGTGTCGAAATGCGCTCCGGTGCTCATACAGGACACCTCGGTCGGGTAGGCGCCGCTGATCCAGAGCAGCGGTCCCAAGCTGTGCGTGCTGTAGACAATAGGCTCGAGCGAGGCGCGCCAGGTCGGCGTGCCATCAGCAGCGCGGCGGAGGTCGGGGATGTCATGGATGTACTCCGCCTCGCCGCAGAGCAGCTCGCCGAAGACGCCACGGCGGTAGTACTGCTGGGCAGCGTCGACGAATGCCCAGTAGCAACAGTTCTCGGCCAGCATGTAGTGCCGCCCGCTGCGCTCGACCGCCTGAATCAGCAGCTCGCATTCGTCCATCGTGGTCGCTGCGGGCACCTCCGAGAGCACGTGGACGCCGGCCTCGAGCGCCTCGATCGAGTGTGAGACGTGGAATGGCAACGGCGTTGCCACCACGAGGAGGTCGAGATCGTTGCGGAGGAGCTCACCAAGCGTGGTGGCGCCACGCGCCACGCCAAACTCGCGGCAGACGCGCTCCAGGCGCTGAGAGTCCGCGTCGGCGACCGCAACCAACTCGACTCCCTCCATGGCCTGGAGCAGACGAACGAAGTTGAGACCGCGCCGCAGGCCCAGCACGCCGGCGCGTAGCGGAGTTGCCGGGCTCACCATTCGATCAAAGTCTTCATGTGCTGGTCCGCCCGGGAATGAGGGACGGCTCCGCCTCCTCTTCGATCCGGCAATCCTTCAGCCCTTTCATCACAATACTGCGCATGGTCCCTCCCAGTCTATCCTATCCACCAGGCGAGTAATGTCATCCTGAGTACGGGAGTACGGCGGGCGACGTTCGGCTGCGCTGGCGATCAGAACGGCAGGTCGGCGCTCACTTCTTCAGCTGCTGCTCCAGCAGTGCCGTCATGGCCGTTTGTACGCCGTCAAGCAGGTCGCGCGGGGCCCCCTTGCCGGCGATTGCGTCGCTCTCGGCCTTGCCAATGGCCGTGCTGTATTGTGCCGACATCGGCAGCACAGGCCAGAACTTGCTGCCAGCGCCGGCGACATCGGTGAACACCTTGAGATAGGGCGCCATGCGGTTGTTGGCCCCGATGTTCTTTTCCACCTGGGAGAGGAAGTCAGGGAAGGACTTGAGAACGCATGGCCCGTTGATCGTCTCAGCGCCCATCAGCGCCGCCTGATCGTAGAAGGCGTACTTGACGAAGTCCCATGACTCCGCCGCATGCTTGGCGCCGGTGGGGATGCCGTAGTCCCAACCCTGGATCAGATAGCGGCTACGCTCCTCGGGCGTCCCATCGGGCGTGGGATCGTAGGCGATGCCGTACGCGAGACCTGCTGAAAATTTGTCGAGCGGCTCATACGCCCAGAAGCCAGTATTGAGGAACGCTTGCTTATTGGTGCCGAACCCGCTGCCTGTCTTACTATACGAGGGCATGTTCTTGGTGAAGGCGTCGATCTTCGCCTGGTCCCAGCGTTTGGCCATGCTCACTTCCCACTCTAACGCTTTGATATTGTTCGGGTCATTGGCCGTGAGCTTGCCGGTACCTTCGTCGTAAAAGCCGCCGCCCATGAGAAAGGCATTCTGCTGCAGTCCGAACACCCTCGGCGGGATGCCCATCATCGTGTAATTGCCGGCGGCGTCGGTCCTATACAGCTTGTTTGAGAAGCTCTCCAGTTCCGGCAAGGTCCTGGGCGGCGTTTCGGGGTCAAGCCCTACCATGCGGAAGGTTTCCTTGTTCCAGAACAGCACGATCCAGTCGGAGCCGCCCGGCAAGGCGTAGGTATGCCCCTGGTACTGTGCAGCTTGCCACATGGCAGGGATAAAGTCGGTCGGCTTCATACCGGACTGTTGGAGGTACTTATCGAGCGGCAACTGTGCGCCCTGGAAGGCCATTTCGGGCAGAAAGACGTAGTTCGTGTAGTTGGCGTCGGGCGGCGCGCCGCCAGCGATGGCGGCGGTGAGTTGATCCTGCGGCTTGGTCATCCACTTCCAGGTGATCATCACCTCTGGATGCGCTTGGGTGTAAGAGTCGCCGATCTTTGCCATGTCCTTGTTGTAAATATCGCCCCAGTCGGCATTCCAGACGTCGAGCGTCAACTTGGCCGCGGATACGGCTGCCGCGGCACTGGGAGCTACTGTGGGAGCGGTCGTCGGCGCAGCAGTTGGCACAGCCGTCGGGACAATCGTTGCTACGGTCGTCGGCGCAGTCGTCGGCACGGCTGTGGGGGCCGTCGTTGCTGCGGGGGCCGGCGCGGTGGTGGCGGTGGCCGGTGCGTTGTTGGTGGTTGCCGGAGCCGTACCACCGCAGGCCGCCAGTACCCCTACGCCGACCAGACTTGCCATGCCCGAGGCGAGGGCCAGTACGGAGCGACGGCTCAACCGTCGCGGGTCAGCGCGATACCTCATCTGATGTACTCCTCTCCCTGATGATACCGAAGGCGCAGAACACCTACGCCCTACATTCCGTGCGAACTGTAAAGTCTGGTGCGGACGTGGCGTTCACGTCGTGTCCTTCGGCTGCCCGTTTGACCCCATTCTGCTCAAGGAGGTCGCGGAAGCTCAGCCAAACCCCTTGCTGGACGACGACCGTCGTGCCGAGGATGGTCTCTCGCACCAGCCGGCTAGCCTCCTGTCCGTCATGGCGAGCGATCGCTTCCAGAATACCCAGGTGCTCATCTCGCCACGCGCCGGTCGTGAGCCCGTGTGCCAGCTCATAGTGGATGATGCGCGTGACGTCGTCCATCAACTGCGAGAAGACATGCGCGAGCCGCCGGTTACCCGACGCTTTGGCAATGCCGACATGAAACCGGCGGTTGAGCTCGACGGCGCGCGCAAAGCGCGCGGCGCTGATCTCTTCCGTCCCAAAACCGACGAGCTCCCGTAGCGCCGCCACCTCTTCTGCGGTACAGCGTTGCGCGGCCGCTTCCGCGAGAGCCGGCTCGATCAGCATGCGCACCTCGTAGGCCTCGAAGATGTCGGCAGTGCTGATGTCCGTCGCAAAGTGTCCCACCCGGGGTTCAATCCGAACCAGGCCACGGTCCCGTAACGCGAGCAAGCTCTCACGCACCGGCGTGCGACTCATGCCCAGTTCATGGGCCAGCGTTGCTTCGTCGATCGGGTCGCCAGGGGCGATGACGTTCGACACGATGCGTTGGCGCAACTCCTGAAAAGCGCGCTGAGTGTAGGTATCTCGCACCGGCACGGCCCTAATTAAAGCCATCAATCCTCACCACATTCAGCATCGCCACCCCTTGACAGTCAGCTGGCACTGTGATATATTACCACTATATCACTTCGTGCTTCTATTGTCAAGGTTAAGATACGGAGAGCATGATCATGGCAACACAGTTAGCAAGCAAGACGACTAGGCGCGAGGCGTTGCGCACGCTCGGTCGGTTCGGTGCAGGCGGCACTGCCATGGCGCTACTCGCCGCTTGCGGTGGTCCCGTCAGCGCCACGGCAACCGTGGCATCAACTGCGGCCAGCCAACCAGTCGCAAGTTCAGCCGCTACGACCGCGGCCACCAGCGTCGCCAGTAGTAGCGCGGCAGCGGTCAGCGTTGTCACTACCGCCGCCAGCACCGCCTCAGCCGCCAGCAGCGCGGCGGCGGCGGTCGCAGCGGTGGCCAGTGCACCGGGATCTGCCGGCGTGACGCTCAACTTCTTGCATTGGTGGACCGTTGCCGTCAGTGCCAATGATCCCGCCTACATGGCGTGGGCTTTCGCCGAGTTCAAGAAACGTTCCGGCATCACGGTCAACCCGATCGAGGCCAAGCCGGTCGGTGACACCTATACAAAGTTTGTGGCGGGGGTCATGGCGGGTGACCCGCCTGATGTCTCTTTCACGTCCGTTGTCTACGGGCGCGACATGTACGATCAGGGCCTGGTGGCGGAGCTGGACTCCTACGTAGCCAAGGCGCCCGACGTGCAGGACGACAAGTACTTTGCAGCGTCCAAGCAATTTCGGCAGGCGCGCGGGCACACCTTCGGCATCCCGGTCATGGGGCCGGAATCGCTCTGCCTGGGTATCAACCAGGACCTCTTTAAGGCCGCCAGCCTGGATCCGCAGGGCGCGGACATCAAGACCTGGGACGATCTGGTGCGCGTAGCACAGAAGCTCACCAAGACCGGCGCCGACGGTAAGGTCACCGTCTCCGGCCTGGCCATGCCGAATAGCATGGACCTGGCGACATTTACCGGCTTCGTGGAGTCGACCGGTCACCCGCTCTATGACGCTGAGCAAAACGCCGCCTACTTCAATGCGCCGGAGACAGTCGCGGCGCTGCAGTATCTGACCGACCTGGCGAATAAGCACAACGTCAGCCCACCGTTGTCCCAGCAAGACCGGGCGGGCGGGGAGGCGGCGTTGGTAGCCGGAACAGCAGCGATGGAATTTGACGAAAGCGCCATGGGAGCGTTCGCGACGATTACCAAGGCGACAAACTTGAAGTGGTGGATGGCGCCCTACCCGCAGGCCCCAACGGGCAAAGGTCCGGCCACCGTCACCTGGATCAACTTCACGGTCATGCCGAAGAACGGCAAGCACCCGGCGGAAGCGTTTGAGTTCCTACGCTTCTTCTGCGGCCCGGACGCCGCCCTCAAGAAACTGGAGATGCTGAACGCGGTCGCGCCCCGCCTCGACCTCTACACCACGCCGCAGTGGGCGGGCGTGGTCAAAGCGCTGCCGGCCCAGCAAATGATCCCCGAAATCGCCAAGCTACCCGGCGTCTATCCCTATCACCACAACGCGGACCAGGGCAAACAGATTGTCCCGCTGCTCACGAACGCCTACACGGGCAAGACGGACGTCAAGACGGCCCTTGACGAGGCCCAGCGTCTGGCCGACACCATCTTTGCCCAGAAGTAGCGCCGAAGGGAGCCAGGAGTACCACATGTGGGCTGGGTTTCACGCCGCCGACATCACCCCCGCGCTCGGCATGGAGCAGCCGGGCGGCTACGGTAAGAGCTACATTAGGGCTATCCACGACCCCCTGAAGGTGCGGGCAGCGGTGCTGGAGCAGGACGGCACGGCGCTAGCGCTGGTGGGGATCGACACCTGCGCACTCCCCTTCGCCCCGAGCTTCATGGCGCGGATCCGGCGAGAGGTCGAACAGGCCTGCAGCATCCCAGGCGCCAATCTGCTGCTCGGCGCCTCGCACACCCACAGCGGCGGACCGTTGAGCTGGTACGACCCGGCGGAGTTCGCCGGCTCGCCGGACCTCGTGCAACGACTGGCGCGGGACTACTCCACCATTCCCGATCCGCTGTATGTGGACTGGGCGGCATGCCAGGTCGTCACGGCGGTGGCCGAGGCGCACCGGAAGCGCCAGGAGGCGCTCCTCTCGGTAGGGGTCGGCCGCGAGGAGCAATCCAACTTCAACCGACGCTTCCGCATGCGGAACGGCCGCGTCTACACCCACCCCGGCAAAGGCAACCCGGACATTATCGAGCCGGCGGGGCCGATCGATCCGGAAGTCGGCGTGCTGGGAGCATGGAACAGCCGGGGCGAGCTGCTGGGCTGCCTCGTCAATTTCGGCTGCCACTGCACCACCTTCTCCGGCGCCATCTCGGCGGACTACGTCTGCTATCTGGAACGCACCATTCAGGGTGTGTTCGGACAGCAAGCGGAGGTCGTCTTCCTGCAGGGCGCCTCCGGCGATGTGACGCAGGTGGCCAACCAGTCGCTACGGGCACGAGAGCGGGAGAGCGGAGAAGCGTCAAGCCGGCTGGTCGGCACCCGCGTCGGCGCGGAAGCGGTCAAAGTGCTGGCCACAGCCGAACCCGGTGAACTGCAGCCACTGGGCGCGCTGACGCGCACCCTGCGCCTCCGGCGCCGCCGGCCAGGCGCTGCCCGACTGGAGCAGAGCCGCCGGCTGGTCGAAGAGGGGCTCGCCGGTGACAAGCTCGACACGGCCTGGACCTTCGCCAAAGAGATCGTGATGCTCGATGCCTTGATTGCCCGCGAGCCGGAGGTGGAGGTCGAGCTGCAGGCGCTGCAGGTTGGTCCCGTGGTGTATCTGGCCAATCCCAGCGAGACCTTCGCTGAGACGGGAGAGCGCCTGAAGGCCGGCTCGCCTTTCCCTCTCACCTTCGTCGTCTCCCTGGCCAACGGCTGTGCCGGCTACGTCCCGCCGGCTTCAGCCTTCGCCCCCAACGGCGGCGGCTATGAAACGGTCCTGACCACCTACTCCAACCTCGAGTTGTCGGCCGAGGAGCAGATCGTCGCTGCCAGCCTGGACCTGGCGCGGCAGTTCACCCCCAGCCAGGTTCCTCAGCCCCCGCAGGTGGAACGGCCCGGCGAACCCTGGAGCTATGGCGTGCTTGGTCCGGACGTGGAGTAAGGTACCGGCTAGCGGGGTCCGGCGGTGTCCAGGCGAGTGATGCCGCCCTATCGTGCGGCTCGAAAGGGAAACAATAGGTGGCACGGGTCAGGGTAGCGCTCATCGGCTGCGGGGGCATTGCCAGGGGGCACATCAGCGCCTATCAGGCCATGGCAGACCGGAGCGAGTTGGTCTACTGCGTGGATGTTGACGAGACCAAGGCGCGCGCCTTCGCCGAGCAGGGCCAGTGCCGCTGGGCCACCGACTACCGTGCCGTACTCGATGAGGTGGATGCCGTGGACATCTGCACGCCGCCGCACCTGCACGCACCCATTGCCATCGTCGCGGCCTCGCGCGGCAAGCACGTCCTCACCGAAAAAGTGATGGCAATCACGCTGGAGGAAGCGGACGAGATGATCCGCGTCGCCGAGGCCAACCGCGTCAAGTTGATGGTGGCCTATGTGACCCGCTTCGATCCTATTTGGCATCAGCTTCACGCGGCCGTTGAGCAGCACTCGATGGGCCGCCCGTACCTCGTTACCTGCCGGACGGAGCACGCGCCCGGCCTGGCCGCTTGGCGCTCAAATTGGGAGACCTTCCCTATGGGCTGCTTGCTTTCCCATGGCTGTCATTACGTGGACCAGATGATCTGGAACTTCGGAGAGATCGTCGCAGCGTCCTCAATGGGTACGAACACGGTGCGCGGCCCGGCGCTAGCGCGTGAGGACACCGCCGTTGCCAATTTTCGTTTCGCCAATGGCATGCTGGGCAACTTCATCTGCAGTTGGGCCGCTCGTCACACCAACCTCTACATCGAATTCGACGTCTACGGTACCGAGGGGTTCCTGCGCCTGTTGTATGATACGGACGGCGTTCGCCGGCTGGAGCGGTACGTGGGCAAGGAACAGACGACGCTCTACGAGTTCAATCCCCGCCAGCCGGGCTCCGACACCGGCCCCAAGAACTTCGTCGGCGAATGCGAGCACTTCATCGACTGCATCGTCCACGACAAGGAGCCGTTCACCAACGGCCGCCAGTCCCGCCAGTCGATGGCGGCCATCCTGGCCGCCTACGAGGGTGACGACGAGGACCGCATCATCCGGCTGGACCCGGCGGCGCACTACGCTGCCCATCGGGACAGCTGGGAGCGGCAGGCCGTGCCTGCGAGCGGCTCAGCAGTGGTGTAGGATGGCGCCGGCGCCAAGGGAGAATACGGATGGCAGGTGAGGATGAGAGGTTGCGCGTGGGCGCGGCACGGGCGGTGATCACGCCGCCCTTGGGGGTGTCGCTGGCCGGCTCCTACACCGACCGGCGCGCCGACGGGGTGCGTGACGACCTCTATGCGCGGGCGATGGTGATCGACGATGGCGCCACGCAGGTGGCGATCGTCAGCGTGGACGTCATCGGCGTGCGCAGCGCCACAACCGCCGGCGCTCGCCGCCTGATTGAGCACGGCTGCGGCATCCCCGGCGACAACGTGCTGATCGCCGCCACCCATAACCACTCCGGACCGCTCACGCGCGAGCTCGTCGCCAGTGGCCTGGCTGGGGAAACTGACGAGCCCTACCTCGCACTGCTGGAGCGCCAGATCGCCTCAGCCGTGGAACTGGCCTACCGCCAGCGCCTTCCGGCCAGGCTCCGTCTCACCCTGGGCGAGGAACAGGGTCTCGCCTTCAACCGGCGCTTCCTCATGCGCGGGGGGCCGGCGCGGACCAATCCGGGCAAGAGGAATGCTGACATACTCCGCCCCGCCGGTCCCGTGGACCCGCGGGTGTGGACGCTGACGGCGCTGCCGATTCAGGACGGCATCCCATTGGAAGGCCCGGAGGCCGTTCCGCCCCATGTCCTGCCGCTTGGCATTCTGGTGAACTTCGGCCTGCACCCGGCTATCGCTGGCGGCGCCGTCATCGGAGGAGATTTCCCCCACTTCCTCGAACGCGGGGTACAGCGCCTGCTCGGTCCGTCAGGTAACGGCGCCACGCCACCTGCTGGCCTCGTCCGCACGGCCACTGCCAATCCCGCCGTCCCCGTCGTCGTGTTCGCCAACGCCCCGTGCGCCGACGTGAACCACCTGGACATCTCCCACGCCGAGCCTCAGGCGGGCTTCGCCGAGGCGGCTCGGGTGGGCACGGTCCTGGCTGCTGAGGTGACGAAGACGGCCTGCCGCCTGGTGGCGCCGTGGGAGGCCACCGGTAGTTTACTGATCCGTGGCGCCCGCCGTTCCGTTGACTTACCGTTGCGCCGGCCCACGCCGGAGCAAGTCGCCTGGGCACGGCAAGCAGCGCGAGGGCGTATGACGATGGCGCCCGGCGCCGGATTAGAAGTGGTGGAAGCGCAGCGTATCCTGGCACTGGCGGACGGATGGACCGGCGAGACGCATACCACCGAGGTGCAGGCGCTGGCCATCGGCGATGACCTGGCGATTGTCGGCTTGCCGGGGGAGATTTTCGCCGATCTCGGGCTAGACCTGCGCGCCCGTTCTCCGTTCCCGTACACGCTGGTGCTCGGCCTAGCCAACGAAGCCATCGGCTACGTGCCCTCGCGCCACGCCTACGAGGAGGGCGGCTACGAGCCCACATCCAGCCGGTTGCAGCCGGGCGGCGGGGAGCGCCTCGTTGCGGAGGCGCTGGCACTCCTCACCGGCATGCGCGGTGCGATAAAGCATGCCGGCGTGGTGCCGGCGTAGTAGACGAGAGGACGACATGGCGGAGTTAGGGTTTGCGCTGATTGGCTGTGGGGGCATGGGCCGGAGTGAGGCAAAGCTGCTCTACCAGATTCCCCAGGCGCGCTTGGTCGCGGTCTGTGATGTTCAGGAAGATGCGGCGCAGGCCTTTGGCCGGGAGATGGCCGTCCCGGCCTACACCAATCTGGCCCCGGTGCTGGCGCGTAGCGACGTTAGCGCAGTGATGGTGACGACGCCCAACACCATGCATACCCAACTGGTGCTGGATGCGGCAGCGGCCGGCAAGCACATCTTCTGCGAGAAGCCGATGGCGATGACGGTGGCAGAGTGCGATCGTATGATCGCCGCTGCCGAACAGCATGGCGTGCGCCTGATGGTGGGCCACGTGCTGCGCCTCTTGCCGCTCTTCGACCGAATCGTGGAACTGTTCGATAGCGGCATTCTGGGCCGGCCGGTGGCGGCGCAAATCACGCGCATCGGCGGTTTTCCCTCGGCTGTGCCTGAGTATCGTCGCACGAGGAGCGGCTCAGGCGGACTGCTGTATGACGTCACGGTGCATGAAATCGACCTGCTCCACCGACTCTGCGGCCTGACCCGTTCCGTCTATGCCCACATGGACCGCTCAGTGGTGCAAGGCATCGACTATGAAGACACCCTTCAGTTGCAACTCGGCTTCCGGTCGGGGGCCATGGCCGGCGTCTTCGAGAGTATCGCTTCTAGCGTGTCCGCCTTCACCGGAACCATCATCGCGGAGCGCGGCACGCTGCAGTTCGACCATGGGGCGGGACATTTGCGCTATCAGACCGCCGGTAGCACCGAGTCGGTGAGCGAAACCGTCACGGCCAGGGACCGGGAGAACGGGTACCTGAAAGAACTGCGCAGCTTCACGGAGTGGGTTCTTGACGATCGACCGCCGTTGCTGACGGCCGTCGAGGGCCGCGCCGCCATCGCCGTCGCCGAGGCGGCCTATCAGTCGGCCGCGACCGGGCAGCCCGTCCAGGTGACGCACCGATGAGCACAGCCGTTCCGCAGGTCTACCTGAACAGTTTCAACTACCGCGGCTACCCCTTCGAGCGGGCCTTGCAGCAGGCAGCGCAATTTGGCTACGACGGTGTGGAACTGTGGGCCGGCCATTATCAAATCGACACCGTCGAACAGACCTTGGCAGCGGTACAACCGCTGGCGCAGCGACTGGGGATCGCCGTGCCGGTGCTGAATCTGAGCGGTAACGTCATCGGCGACGATGCCGCCGAGCGCGCCGCCCGACTGCACCGCCTGCGGGAGATCGTCCGCCGGGTCCCGGATCTCGGCGTACGGATCATCAACGGCTACGCCGGCTCGATCATCGTAGAGCGCCATGACTGGGCCCGGAACGGCTCAGCTGCGGCGACGGAGGAGCACTACGCTCGCGCCGTCGACGCCTACCGCGACCTGGGCGCCGTGGCGGCGCATGCCGGCGTCGTTTTGACGCTAGAGGTCCACATGAACACGATCCACGACACTGCGGCCAGCGCGGCACGCCTCCTGGACCACATCGGTATGCCGGCCGTGCGAGCCAACTTCGATCCCGGCAATATGTACGGGACCCGCTCCGCTGAGCCGGCCCTAGAGGCTATCGCCATTCTGGGCGCTCGCATCGCGTATGTCCACGTGAAGAACGCCCGCCGTGTCTCCTATCTGCTGGTCGGGATCGATTACCACTTCGACCTGGCCGGCGGCGACCTCGACTACTTCCAGATCGTGCAGGCGCTGCACCAGACCGGCTTTCGCGGTCCATACGGCATCGAGTACTCCGGTGCCGGCGACCGCTCGGTGGCGAGCCGTCGCGACGTTGCCTACCTGCGCTCGTTGCTGGCGGCCGTGGCGAGCGAGCACGTACATGCACCTGTGGCGACGACTCATCAGGAGCCGGTGTAAGCTGTTCTGCCCATCTCAACTGCGGGGAGGGCGCCATGCAAATGCCTGGGAGGCACGTCGCGTCACGCCAGATCAGCGCCAGCTTTGAAGCACCGGCACCGTCATATAGTAAGAGTGCGCAATACTGGCGCAGCGTATCATAGAGGAGACCGACGTGGCCGAGCAACCGACAGGCCTACGTATGCTGCGACCAGACCTGGAAGGGTTACCGCCGCTCGCTCCGGTGCTGGCGGCGCTCCCCGACGGCTATACCATGCGCACCTATCAGCCCGGCGACGAGGCGGCGTGGGCCGCGCTGATGAACGCCGGAGACATGGGCTTCTGGGATGTCGAGACGACGCGACAGAAGCTGACCGGTCTCCCCTTCCCGCAGTTCGATCCTGCCGGGCTATTCCTGGTGGTGCATGGTCCGCAGCAGCAGATCGTCGGCTCCGCCTGTGCCTGGCTGGCCGACCCGGCAGAAACGGAACTGGGCATCCTGCACATGGTGTGCGTGCTGCCGGAACACCGCGGGCGGCGGCTCAGTTATGCCCCCTGTCTGGCAGTGTTGCACCGCTTCCGGGAACGGGGCCTGCGCCGCGTGCGCCTGAACACCGGCGCCCATCGTTTGGGCGCCGTGAAGGTCTATCTGGAGTTGGGCTTCCAACCCGTCTACCAGCGCCCCTGGCACCCCGAGCAGTGGCAGGAGATTGTGGCGAAGCTGGGCTGGTCGCTGCCGCTCGCCCCGGTGGTGGAAACACTATAACTCAAGCGGACCGTGCCGCTGCAAACTCGTACAGCGGGACAGTACGTTCCGGGGGGCCGTCAAGCCACCGGAGTTGCTCGAGACGTTCGATCGTATCTGGGCTGAACAGCACATCCCCGCAGACCGTGCAGACTTCAGCAGGGATGTGATCAATGACCATAATTCGCCCCTCCCGGCCTACTGCCCGTGTCACTTCTCGGCCTTCGTACTCACCCGGGCATCCGGCGATTGTACATCTCATCAGCGACTCCTTGTCACGATCCACGCCTCATCAGGCGCCCATGACCCTCACTCCAACCCGAGCAACTCCAGGCTGGGCCGGGTGATGATGCGCTCTATCTCGTCTTCCGGGATCGGCAGCAGCCCCGTCCGGCGCGGTAGATCGTTCAGGCTGCGCAGCCCATCCATCGTCTCCTGCGGCGTCGCAGCCGGGAAGTCGGAGCCGAACAACAGCTTGGGCAAGACTCCCCACTCAGTGGCCAGACGCATGCAGTCGTACCATGACCACGGTCGGTAGAACAGGGCGGAAATATCGGCGTAGACGTGGGGGTGCTTGCGGATCACGGCGATGCAATCCCGCTGCCAGGGGTGCCCCATGTGCGCCAGGACGATGCGCAGCCGGGGGCAGGCGATGGCGAGGCGATCCCAGTGGCGCGGGTGGGCCCAGTCTAGCTCCGCGAACTGCTCCGGCGAGGCGCCCGTATGGAAGAGCACCGGCAAGCCCAACTCTTCGGCCCGCCGGTAGAGGCGCAGCGCAGCGGCGTCGAGCGGATCGAAGTGCTGATAGTTCGGGCCGAACTTGATGCCCCGCAACCCCAGGTCCGAGCGCGCCCGCTCCAACTCCTCCAGGGCGTCCGGCGCGAACGGGTGCAAGGTCATAAAGCCGATGAACTTGCCGCCCTGTTCGCGCACGAAGCGCGCAGTGTCATCATTGACCTGGCGGGCCGGCGTACGCCAATCGCCAACGGCATCGGGCCGCGGGTCACCGGCGATATTGAAGCAGATCACCCGCTCCACCGACGCCATGGCCTGCAGGTACGCATCGGCACTTTGCACCCACTCTACCGGCTTGTCCGGACGAGACAGCGTGTTGATCCGGCTCTGAACGTCGTCCGCTGCCTGGAGCAAAGGCACGTGGGTGTGTACGTCGATGATCATGGCCACCTCCAAATTCTCGTGGCGATTCAAGCCCGCCCCCGGCGACCTATGGAAGTTGTCGAAATACTCCGGGGATCCGTAGGGGCAGGTCCCCGTGCCTGCCCTGGCCCGGTGGCCAAACGCGCTTGACGGTTGACAAGCCACCAGGGCAGGCACGGGGACCTGCCCCTACGAAGCGAAACCCTTGAACAAATTGACCGCCTCCATCAGTCGCCGGGAACAATGCCAACCATAGTAGCTTCCAAAAAAACTCGCGCCCTGGCCAGTTCCTGATCGATACCTTCCGGCGAGGACTGCGGCAGGATGCGCTCGACGAGCAACGGGCCATCGAAGCCGGCGGATGCCAGGATGCGGAACATGCGGGCGTGGTCGACGTCGCCCTCGCCCGGCGTTGGGAAGTTGCCTTCGGCCCGGGCGCCGCGATGATCTTTAATGCAGACGCTTTTGACCAGCGGCGCCACGCCGGAGCGTTCCAGGTCGTCTTCGGAGTCGATCCCTTCGTAGAAGCGGACGTTGCCGGCATCCCAGCAAGCGCGCACTGCCGACGAACCAACGCGCCCGATCAGGTCTACCAGGTCACCGCCGGTGGCCGTGGCGCCCGTATGCGGCTTGAGCACGATCGTGACACCGCGCCGCTCGGCCTCCCCGGCGGCTGTCCCCAGGAAGGCCAGGAAGCGTTCTACCTCGCCGTACCAGCGCATTTCCGGCTTGCGTTCTGTGGGGAACTTGCTGTACGGCCAGGGTCCCGCCGCTTGCAGGAGCGGCATTCCCAGCGCCGCACAGCAGTCCAGGTCGGCCAGCAGCGCCTCCCGCTGCTCCAGCGCACCGCGCCGGGCGAAGATGGTGAGAGGGGTCAGACCGTAGTTGTCCAGCAGGGAACGCAAAGTCGCCAACTCGCTGGATGTGACATCGCGCGAGAGGACCGGTCCTCCCGCGTGCTCGGTCCAGAGGCCAACTCGCCGGTAGCCGGCGGACGCAATGCCGGCAAAGGCGCGTTCCATGCTTTCCTGCCGGTAGGGCAAGGTGTGCGCGCCGAGGTGGAATGATGCGGTACTCATAGAGCGGGTTCACTTTCTTTCCTACGATGGGCAACGACCGGCGAGCCGGGCGCCTTCACGCTGGCGCAACGAACCAATGATACGCCTAACGACGGGGCAACGGAAGGGCGAAGTGGTCGCAATAGGCAGCCAGCCCGAAGTACCGGCGGCGTGCAGCCTTTACCCATGCCAATCCAGTTCTTGTCCGATGGCGAGCAGCAGGATGCGCCCTGTCTATTACTGTTCTCTTGTTTGTGCTTCTCTATTCCGTGTGATAGGATTGTGACGTTGCAATGTGACGTCACAAGGGAGGCGACCTGACGACGATACATGATGTCGCCGCGGCAGCCGGCGTCTCCCAGAGCACCGTTTCCAACGTCTTTGTCGGCCGGGTCAGCGTGCGTGACCAGACACGCACCAAAGTGCTGGAAGCCGCCCAGCACCTGGGCTACCAGCCCGATGGTCCTGCCCGGACCTTGCGGACCGGACGGTCGCGCACGCTCGCCCTCTGCGTTCCCTTCATCACCAACCCCACCATCGCTGCCATCATTCAAGGCGCCAGTCGCTGCGCCCATGCCGCTGGGTACGTCCTGACGATCGCTGCCCTGGAAAACGACGTGTCCCTGGAACGGAGCCACCTGGACTTGCTGCTACGCCAACGAGTGGCCGCGGTCATCACGTTGGCAGCAGGCGACGACCCTGCCGCCTACCTGCCAATACAAGAGTCCGGCGTGCCAGTCGTCTTCGTCGATCGCCGGCCACCAGACATTGTCGCGGACTTCATAACACCCGATCACGAGGCCGGCACCCGCGAGGCCGTCCAGCATCTCCTGGCGACCGGCCGTCGGCGCATCGCCCTGCTGGCCGGGCCACTGACGATCGGCTCCAGCCTGGCCCGTGCCGCAGGCTATCAGGCGGCCCACGCTGCTGCCGGCATGCCCACTCCTGCCGGACTCATTCGCTACGGCCTGCGGACCAGTGGCGATGCCGGCGCCGCCACTGCCGAGTTGCTCGATGCTGACGAAGCTCCTGACGCCGTCGTCGCCGGCAATGCCAGCCTGACGCTGGGCGCTCTCGCTTGCTTACGGGACCGCCATCGCCAAATACCGGACGAAGTCGCGCTGGTTGGCGCCGGTGACGTGGAGTGGGCACGCCTGGTCGAGCCACCGCTCAGCATGATCGAAGTCCAGGCTGATGACCTCGGCTTCCGAGCCGCCCGGATGGCGCTGGATCGTCTTGACCCTATCAGCGCCGGTGTACCGGCTCGCCTGGAGTTTCTGCCCGCGACCCTGGTCATCCGCGGTTCATCGCTGGCCCGCGTCAACACTGCTCCGCCAATCGACAGCGCACGAACCGGTGTGTGACCGGAAGCAAAGCGTGCGCTGTGTCGGTGAACCTGAAGGAGGCGTTGTCATGCAGCACGTATTCAACCGCCGCGTCTTTCTCCGTCAATCCGCTGCTGGTGTGGCAGCCGTCGCCCTCACCGCATGCGGCGCGACGAATCAATCAGGCGTTGCGACGAGCGCCAGCGTTAGCGCGTCGGCAACAAGCGGCACGGCCTCCACCGCCGTCGCCAGCAGCGCCGCGCTACCAACCAGCACGGCGCCGACTGCGGTCACCTCCGCAGCCGCGGCGGCCGGCGCCGTGCAGCGCCCGCTGCCGGTCGCGGCTGCTACTTCCCAGGCGCCGACCACCACCGGCGAAGTCGTCATTCGTTGGTGGGATCAGTTCCTGCCCATCGCGCCGTTGAACAAGACGATCTGGGCCAATTACACGAAAGCCCATCCCGGCGTGCGCGTGGCCTACACAGAGTACAACCCGCCCGACGAGGGAAAGGCGTTGCAACTGGCCTACCAGAGCAAACAGGCGCCCGACGTGCATACGCTAGCAGGTGTAAGCCTGCCGGTGTCCCAGCTCCTCAAAGACAACTGGTTTGCACCGATCGACCCCTACGTCGACCAGGCCTGGAAGAGCCGCTTCCCGGCGGGTAGCCTCTTGGAAGGCCTGTCGGTCTTCGGCGGCAAGGTCTACAGCTTCCCGATCTTCAGCTTCCGCCAGCACACCACCCTGAACTGGTACAACAAGCAATTGTTGTCCGACGCCGGTATCGATCCGGCCACGGGTCTGAAGACCTGGGACGATTTCCGCAAGACCGCTGCTGCCATCACCAAGAAGGGCAACGGCAAGGTGTATGGCTGGATTGCCGATCTGAACTTCGTGGACCGCCTCGGCGTCCACGTCACGGACCTCGCCCAGTCTGCCGGAGCTGCCGGTCAGATCGACTGGAAAACCGGGCAGTATGCCTATACCAGCGATCCCTTTGCTCGGGCGATTGATTTTCTTCTTTCCATGCAAAAGGATGGCAGCCTCTATCCCGCCTCGTCCTCCCTCGACGCCCGCAACGCCCGCGCGCGCTGGGCCAGTGGCGTCGGCGGCCTGTTCTTCGACGGCCCCTGGAACATCGGCGTGGTGAAGACCAGCCTTGCCGAATTTACCGACAAGGTCGGCGTCGCCCAGATACCCGTGGCGGATGCCCGCACGCCGACCTATCTGCATAACGGTCCGACCGGCGGCGTCTTCTGGATCTCCTCAGAATCGGCCCACCCCGACGTGGCGGCGGGGCTCCTGCAAGCTTTCAACACCCAGGAGTACTACGTTGGCCTGGCCGGCCAGATGGATCAGCCGCCGCTGGACCTGACGGCGGTGGACAAAGCCAACGTCGAACCAACGTACAAGGAAGCAATGAAACTCTTTCAGGCCGTCGTTCGGCTGGCGCCGGAGCCGCTGGTCAAGAACAGCAACGTTTCTGCCGTGCTGGCGGAAATGAAGGCAATCCACCCGAACCTCGGCGAGATCACGCAGGGCGTCTTCAGCGGCCAGGTCAAAGACGTCAAGGCCGCACTCAAGACCTACAACGACGCCCTCTCCGCCGAGCGGGATCGGGCGATCAGGGTAGTGACGGCCAAAGGGACGAAGGTGAGCGTCGACGACTGGGCTTTCCCGAACTGGAAGCCTGACCAGGACTATGCACAGGAGTCGTACCAATAGGCAGCCGGGTTCAGGTGCGAGGGGGCCAGGAGAGAGCGGTGCAGCAGGTACGGCAGTGCAACCGATCCCGTTGACCTCGGCGGTGGCGTCCGCCGAGCGTCAGCGACCGCGTCACCATTGGTTGCGGCGGCTCTGGCACGATCGCTGGATTTACCTCTTCCTCCTGCCCACCGCGCTCCTCTTCACGCTGTTCACGCTCTGGCCGGTGCTGGCCAGCCTCTGGTATTCCCTGTTGAATTGGAACGGCTTTGATGCCTCCGGCACGTTTGTTGGCTTGACCAACTACGTCGAACTGACCCGCGATCCGCTCTTTTGGAATGCACTCCGCAACACCTTGCTCTTTATGGTCATCACGGTACCGATCCGGGTCAGCCTGGCGCTCGCCGCCGCGATTGTGCTCAACAACCCGCGCTTGCCGTTCGCCCGTTTCTTCCGGACTGCGCTCTTTCTGCCGGTCGTCACGACCACGGCCATCGTCGGCATTGTCATGGTGTTCATCTTTGATCCGGCCAGCGGCCCGGTCAACCTGGGCCTGCTCACCTTGCACCTCGTCCGGCATCCGATCAACTTCCTGGGCAGTTCCAGCAACGCCCTTTTCACGGCCATGGCCGTGTTCATCTGGAAGTGGTTCGGCATTACCCTTATCTACTGGCTCGCTGCCCTGCAAACGGTGCCGGTCGCCTTGTATGAAGCGGCACGGATGGACGGCGCGAACGCCTGGCAACTGTTCCGCCAGATCACGGCGCCCTTGCTCGTGCCCTTTGCCGTCATCATCGTCTTGATTACCGCACTGGATACCTTGCGCGTCTTCGATCTGATCCTCACGCTGACCGGCGGTGGCCCGGACTTCTCCTCTGAGGTCATGGAGGTCTATATCTACCGTTGGGCCTTCGCCTCCGCCAGCCCCCGCCTCGGGTACGCCTCGGCCGCCGCCGAGTTTTTCGGCTTGCTCACGATGCTGTTGGCGTTGGTGCAGGTGGCCGGCCTGCGCCTGGCCCAGCAGGCGAGGATGCGATGAGGGCGCGAACTGCGCGGGCATTGATCCAGCAACGCCGGCCTATCCGCTGGAACAGCGGCTTCGGGCTGGGCCTGACCGTCGTCCTCTTGACCATGCTCTGTTTCCTCTGGATTTATCCCTTCCTCTGGCTGGTGTCGGCATCCCTCAAGAACTCGTTGGACATTTTCAGCAGTGGCCTCAATCTCGTTCCCCATCCGGTGCGCTGGGGCAACTACCTGCGCGCCTGGGTAACAGCCGGCTTCGGCCACTACATGCTGAACACCATCTTGATCACGGTGGCGACGGTCATCCTGGTCGTCGTGCGTTGCGCCCTGGCTGGCTATGTGCTCGGTCGCTATGCTTTCCTTGGCCGCCGCGTCATCTTCGGCATCCTCATTGCCACCCTCTTCGTGCCCACCGGCTATACCATCATCCCTGTGGTGCAACTGGCAAACACGCTGCACCTGCTCAACTCGCTCTGGGGCGTGATCTTCGCCCTGGCGGGTGGCGGCCATGTAGCCGACATCCTGCTCTTCGCCGGCTACTTCAACCAGTTGCCCAAAGAACTGGAAGAGGCGGCGTTGTTGGATGGGGCCGGCTTCCTGGCGGTCTTTCGGCAGGTGATGCTGCCGCTCTCCGGTCCGGTGATTGCCACTGTCACCATCCTCACCTTCCTGAGCGCCTGGAACGACTTCTTTGTGCCGTTGGTGTTCACCTTCAGCCGGCCCGACCTGCGCACCCTGGCCGTCGGTATGCTCGCCTTCGTCGGCGAGCACGAGACAGACTGGTCGGGCATGGCTGCGGCTGCTACCCTCTCCCTTTTGCCCGTCGTCCTGCTCTTCTTCTTCCTGCAACGCCATTTCATCGAGGGCATCGCGGGTGCTGTAAAGTCATGACAGTTCCGCGGCAACGGTCGCTTCGCGTCGTCTAAAGGAGTATCCAGTCCGATGTCCGCTGCATCGCCTCCGAATGTCCTCTTCCTCTGCACCGACCAGCAGCGCTTTGACAGCCTGGGCTGCTATGGCAACCAGCACATTCGCACACCGGCCATTGATGGCTTGGCAGCGGACGGCGTGCTGTTCGAGCAGTGCTATGTGCAAAACCCCGTCTGCGCTCCCTCGCGCGCTAGTCTCCTGACCGGGCAGTATGTCCACACGCATGGGTTGTGGGCCAACGGCGTGGCGCTGCCGGAGCAGGCCCAACTCTTCCCCCGCGCCCTGGCCGATGCCGGCTACGACTGCGGGATGGCCGGCAAACTGCATCTGGCGGCCTGCTTTCAGGGGCGAACCGAGCCGCGCCACGACGACGGCTTCCGTGTCTTCCAGTGGGCGCACGACCCAACCCACGGCTCGCCGCAGAATGCCTACCATCGCTGGTTGGAAACTGTCCGACCGGACCTGTACGCTGCCGCGATGGCGAGTGGCCCCGGCCGCAGCGGGCACGAGGCGGTGCGCTTCGACCGCACGCCGACGGCGTATCACTACAGCCATTGGGTCGGCGAGGAGACTATCGATTTCCTGCGGTGCGGTCGCTCGGATGACCAGCCCTTCTTCTTCATGGCCAACTTCTTCGATCCGCACCATCCCTTTATCGCCCCCGAGGAGTACCTGGAGCGCTACGATCCGGCGGCCTTGCCGCCGCCGATCGGCAGCCCCGACGACCTGGCTGCCAAACCGCCCATCCTCCAGGAAGCGTCGCGGGAAAGCTACGCTGGCCACGCCCGCGGCTTCGCCGCGTATGCCCCCGACGAGATCCGGCAACTGCGCGCTGCCTACTACGCTATGGTGACGCTGATCGACGACGAGGTGCAGCGCATCCTGTCTACCCTCGATGCACTCGGCCTGCGCAACGACACCCTGGTCATCTTCACCAGTGATCACGGGGAGATGCTGGGCGACCATGGCCTGCTGCTCAAGGGGCCGATGCTCTTCGAAGGGGCAGTGCGCGTGCCCCTGATCCTGCGCTGGCCGGGTCACCTGCCGCCGGGTACACGGCGCAGCGAGCTGGTGCAGTGGCTCGACCTCTGCCCGACCGTCCTGGCGGCGGCGGGATTGCCCCCACTGCGCCGGAGTCAGGGCCAGAGTCTCTTGCCCCTCGCCCAGGGCGATGCCGGCTGGACGCGCGACTGGGCCCTGTGCGAATATCGCAACAGTGGCCACCCCTACGACCCGCCGGTGTTCACCACGATGCTGCGCCACGACCGCTACAAGCTGATTGTCCACCACGGTGCGCCAGCGACGCCCCGTGATCGCACCGGCGAGTTATACGATCTGGTCAACGACCCGCAGGAGATGCAGAACCTCTGGGATGTGCCGACCTATCGCCGAACGCGCGCCGA
This sequence comes from Chloroflexota bacterium, assembly GCA_036734945.1. Classification (GTDB taxonomy): domain Bacteria; phylum Chloroflexota; class UBA4733; order UBA4733; family UBA4733; genus UBA4733. The sequence goes on along the minus strand of DAIMXP010000067.1, from coordinate 15,440 downwards.
CCTGCAGGAGTTACTCCTCGATGTGCTGGTTGCGACGGAAGGCCGCTCGCAGCCGCGCGAAGCGTACTGGTAGTAGCGCCGCTCGCCGCCTTGGTTGACAAGCGAACGTTCCCCCGCTTCAACGTGGCCTGCGCGGTAAGCCGGTCCTGACGGTCTGTACTCGGCGGCAAAACGAAAGAGGTGCGAGTGGCCATGGCGGACGACGGCAAGCAGCACGGCTTCCAGGCGCGCTCGGTGGTCGGCGGCTTGTACATCAAGCTGCTAGCCATACGCGGTCTCGCTCGCCACGCATGAGGCATTGACAACCGATCGCTTGTTCCGTATAGTGCAACAGGGCGAAGGTTCGCCCTGCGATTGGGCCACGCCCTTACCTCAACTCCGGCACCGGGCGTTGCCATCGTCATCGGCGATGTGAAGGAGGTCAGCGCTATGTCCCCTCAGCCAGTCCCAGGACTTCGGAGCCGACGATCGTTCCTCATCCTGGCCACGGCCGTTGCCGGTGGCCTCGGTATGGGGATACTCACCGCCTGCGGCGCCGGTACGACGGCGACGACCGGCTCGGCGGGTTCGGTGACCGGCAGCGCGTCTGCTGCTGTGACCAGTAGTCTGGCGCCAACCACCTCGACGGGTACCGTCGCATCGGCCGCGACCACTACTGCCGCCGCGACGAGCGCAGCGGTGGCTGGAGTCGGCGTTCCAACCCCGACACCCGCCCCGCCGGTGTTCGGCAAGGGCACCACGAAGCTCCTGTTCCTCAACGGGCTGAGTGGCGCCGATGGCGAGACGATGAAGGGCATGCTCACGAACTATGCCAAGGAGAACCCGAACGTCTCCGTCGACTTCCAAACCCTGGCCTGGACGGCGGTCTTTGCCAAGCTCGACACCACGCTCGTCGCAGGCACGCCGCCGGAACTGGTGGTGATGCACGCTACCGAGATTCCGCAGTACGGCAGTCGCAAAGCGCTGCAACCGGTCGATGATTGGTTCGCCAAGAAACTGCTGCCCAAGGAGGACTGGAGCCAGACGATCCTGGACAAGGCGACCTGGGAGGGAAAGATTCAGGGCGTCCCGTTGGACATTCACGACTGCAATGCCTATGTCAGCACCAACATGGTGAAGCAGGTTGGCATCGACCCGAACAAGCTGCCAACAGGCCAGGATTTGATCGATGCGCTGCAGAAGCTCTCCCACAATCAGAAGGATGCTGCCAAGGCCACCTTCGGCGTCAACCTCTGGAACAACCCGGCATTGGCCACGATCTGGCAGTTTGGCGGTGACGTCCTCTCGGCCGATGGGAAGCAAGTTGTGTTCAACTCCCAGCAGGTCCAGGACGCCATGCAACTCTGGAGTGACCTGATCTATAAGTATCAGATCGCGCCGGACCCCAGCATCAAATACACCCTCCCGGAGGCAAAGGACCTTGATCGCGTTGCCATCCAGCTCGGCGCCAGTTGGGACCTGAACACGTTCAAGCACGCCGGAGTAGGGCCACCGGAAGTGGTGGCGACCCTGCTTCCGCAGTTTGGCGCCAAACCGGTGACATGGATGAATTCCCACGAACTCACGATACCGGTGGGCATCTCGGGAACGAAGTTCGATGAAGCCCAGAAACTGATCGTCTGGATTTCCAACCACAACGTCGATTGGGCCCAGTCCGGCCAGCCACCGGCGCGGACCTCGGCCCAGAACAGTCCCCTCCTGCAGCAGGACTGGGCCTGGGAGGTGCGCGCCTTCGGTCAGGCCACCGCCAAGTATGGGCGCTACGAGGTCTCACCGCCCGGCTATACGCAAATTCAGCCCCTGTGGGGCAAGGCGATCGGTGAAGTGGTCGCCAACAAGAGGCCGGTGAAGACGATCCTTGACGACTATGCGAACCAGATGAAGGGCGTCATTGCACAGCAGTAGCTGCCTGTGCCTGGCGTAGCGGAGCGTGAATCGCGTTTCAATCAAGGACATCGCCGCGCAGACCGGCGTCAGCTTCCAGACGGTCAGTAAAGTGCTGACCGGCAAGGGCGCTATCTCCGAGGCGACCCGCGAGCGTGTTCAGGAGGCGGCGACAGCGCTGGGCTACGTGCCGAATGCCCTGGCGCGCAGCCTGGTGCAGGGCGCCACGCGCACGCTCGGCGTGCTGGCGAGCGACCTGAGCGATACGGTGCTTGCCCAATTCCTCGTCGGCGCTGAGCGCGAAGCACGGCGCCAGGCCCACAGCGTCGTCATTGCCACGGTCGCTCCCGATGGCGCCGATGGCGAGCACGCCCTGCAAGCGCTGCTGGAACGGCGGGTCGACGGCATCCTGCTGGCAGCGCCGCAGCTAGAACACGATGAACGTCTCGGCCAGTTGCTGCGCAGGCGTGTCCACGCCGTCAGCGTACACCACGTGCTTGGCGGCGACATCTCGACGGTCGGATCGGATCAGGTGCTGGTCGGCCGCCTCGCCACCGATCATCTGGTACAGCTCGGCTGTCGCCGCATCGGCACGATCGGCGGGGCGGTGGAGCGGCGCGTCACGCGCAGCCGCCTCTACGGCTATCACGCCGGCCTGCACGCGGCGGGGCTGCCATTCAGGTCCGACCTCGTTGAGCACGGCTCCTGGGAGGTGGAGGGCGGCTACCAGGCCACCCTGCGCCTGCTGGCGCGCGAGCCAGGCATCGACGGCCTGGTGGTCCAGAACGATTCCATGGCCCTCGGCGCGCTCAGCGCGCTGCACGATCTGGGCAAGCGCGTGCCCGACGACTGCGCGGTCGTCGGCTGCGACGATCTGCCACTCGCCGCCAGGACGATTCCTCCATTGACCACCATCCATATCCCGTTCTACGAAACGGGCAAGACGGCCATGCGTCTTTTGTTGCAGGAGATTGAGCACCCGGAGGCAGCTCCCCAGCAGTTGCTGTTGCCGATCCAACTGATCTGCCGCGCGTCCACGATGGCTCCTGTGTCCTAATGGCGCTGCCATGCATGGCGCTCGGCGTGATCCAATGCATCACCTCGGCCTTTCCGCGCCAACTCGCCAGTACGGCCGCTACGCTCCCCCCTCAAGCTCCTCCAGGCGACGGCGCAGCCGGGCTTGTTCCGCTACTGCTTCCCGCAGACGCTGCTCGTGGTCCGCCAACTCCTGTCGCCGCTGCCGATCTAACTCTTGCAGGGCACTTTCTAGGTCGTGTCGCTGTTGATCTTGCTCGCGCAGGGCGCGTTCCAGGTCTTGTCGCTGCCGATCTTGCTCTCGCAGGGCGCGTTGTACCTCGCCCTCACCCAGGAGTCGGTGGCCATCGCGCAGATACATCGCCGCCCGCGCGCCCTCCAGCCCGAAGGCCAGAAGGATCTCTCGGCTCATCCACCGCCCCGCAGCATCCCGCCGCCAGGGCCGGTACACTCCCCGCTCCAACTGCCAACCGAGCCCGCCCTCCGGCGCGTACTGGTACAGCGGGTCCAGCGTCAGATACTCGCGCACCCCCGCCTGCCGATAGCTGTAGCCTTTGCCCTCCGCCACGTCCAGATCATTCTTGTAGGTTTCCTTGCTCAACACCTCAATGATCAGCACCGGCGGGCCGTCCTCGGGCAGATTCAGGGAGGGGCGCGCTTCGTCCCACCCGTGACGGTAGACGAACACATCCGGGAAGGTCGTGTAGTCGGAGCCGTCGGGATGGCGGAACTTGCGGATCATGGTCTGCCCACCCGCGTGCCAGACCGCTTGGTCGTCCTCGGGCGTCGCGACAGCGGCCGCTTCGTTGATCCCGCCGATGAGCATGCGGATGGCGGTTTGGTGCAGACTCGTGCCCATGACGCTCTCTTCGGGGTCGTCGGGCGGCCAGAGGGCCGGCGAAGGCGCCAGGGCCACATTGCGTCGGTCGCGCATTGCTGCCTCCCGTCCCAAGGTTGGTGTTCACCGCCATCCTACCACGCGACAGGCGAGCCCTGGTTCGGGCTTTCCCGGATGGAGTGCGCCAGGCACGGGAGCGGCCGATTCACGTTCTTTGGGTGAGATCTGCGCACGCTGGGAGACCACGGGAGGATAGCAGGGTGCAGGGGGGGTGACGAAAAGTTTTGCACAGCAAGCGAGCATTGCGATGCGCCGCAAGTTACAGGGCCGCGACTGCGGTCTGCGGCCCTGTCCTCCGGGCACAAACGCCGCGCGTTTGCTACGCACTCGGGTGCATGCGGAGCCTTGACAACCGGGCCGGGAGGGCCTAGTATTTCCACAGGGCGAACGTTCGCACGGCCATGGTGGTCGGAATAGGCGGGCAAAGCGCCTGCGTGCATGGAGAAAGAGGACGGCAGGTGCAACCACCAGAGTCGGACAGTCACGCTATCTCCCGCCGGCGCCTGATCGCCCGCGACCACTTCGACACTTCCGATATCAACCAGCAGGTGTATCAACTGTACAACGTCGATGGCAACCAGTACGGCTTCCCAATTGACGCCCCCTCGCAGCAGTTCTATCACAACGTCACGGCGTTTCAGGAAGCCGGCCAGCCGTTGCCCAGCTACGACTGGAAAGATACGTCCTGGAACTGGGAGGCGTTCGTCGCCAGCGCCCAGAAACTGGTCAAACACGATGCTTCCGGCCACGTCACCCGAAGTTTACCGAGGTGATCCAGACCGTCAGCAAGAACCTGGACGACGTCTGGAACGCCAGCAAGAGCACGCAGGTTGCGCTGGACAGCGCGGTCTGCGACGCCAACGCCGTCATGGCCGCCAAGTAATGGACGCTGGATCGACAATGACCGCGACACCCAACATCGTCATCGTCATGACCGATCAGCAGCGAGCGGATTTCACGCGCAGCGAAGGCTTCGCGTTAGACACTACACCGTTTGTCGATGGCCTGGGCCGCTCCGGGGTGCGCTTTCGCCACGCCTACACGCCCATGCCTGTCTGTGCGCCGGCCCGCTGCAGTCTGTTCACGGGGCGGTATCCCAAGGCCACCCGCGTTCGCCAGAACAGCGGTATCGGCAACATCTTCCGACCGGAGGACCTTGTCGAGATCCTGCGGGAGCGCGGCTACCGGATCAACCTGGCAGGCAAGAACCACAGCTATCTGCAGCCCAAGGATTTCGATGGGTATGCTGCACCCTACAGCCACACTGGCGGGCCGCCGGGAGCATGCTCAGCCGAGGAGGCGGCATTCGACGCCCTACTGCAGGCGCTCAATCATGGCGTCGGCGCTGGACCGACCCCCTTCCCGCTGGAATGCCAACTCCCCTACCGCATCGTGCGCGACGCCATCAGCCTGGTGGAGCAAAGCGCCGATCAGCCTTTCTTCCTGTGGCTCTCCTTTCCAGAGCCGCACAACCCCTATCAGGCGCCGGAACCCTACTACAGCCTTTTCCCGGAAGAGACGGTGCCGGACCGCTACGCCGGACCGGAGGCGGCGGCAGCCAAAGGCGACTCCTTCCTTTGGCTGCGCCAACTGATCGAGAGCAAGCGCCCTGGCTATGACGACCAGTGGCGACGCTATCGCGCCACCTATTGCGGCATGCTGCGCCTGCTGGACGACCAGATTCGGCGTTTTGTCGACCACCTGGAGGCGCGCGGTGTGCTTGACAACACGCTGCTGATCTTCTGCTCCGACCACGGTGACTACGCCGGCGACTATGGTCTCCAGCGCAAAGGCGCCGGGCTGCCGGAGTGCCTGGTGCGTGTGCCGCTGCTGCTGACCGGGCCCGGCATCGTCCCACGCGCGGCTCCCGTACCCGAGTTCGTCTCGCTGGTCGACATCATGCCGACGCTCTGCGAAGCGGTGGGAGCGCCGATCCCCTACGGTGTCCAGGGACGCAGCCTTTGGCCGTTGCTGACCGGACAGGACTATCCGCCCGAAGAGTTCCGCAGCGTCTACGCGGAACTCGGCTTTGGCGGCCTACCCTACACCGCCGACGAGCGGCCACCCTTGCACTATCCCTACGACGGCCCCACCTTCGACGAACTGAACAGTGTCACCCAGAGCGGCAACCTGAAGATGGTGCGCATGGGGCAGTGGAAACTCCTCTACGACCTGCTGGGACGCGGTGAACTGTACGATCTGGAGCACGACCCGGGGGAGTTACAGAACCTCTTCGATGACCCAAGCCATCGCGACAGACGCCTCACCCTGACCGAGGAACTCCTGCGCTGGACCATCCGCACCGAGGATGATCTTCCCGGCGCTCGGTACCTGCCGAAGCGCGGCGACCATAACTGGCAGACAGCAGCCGCCGAGCCGAAGGTGTAGCGAAAAGGACACGTCAAGCGTGACGACCGCACCGAACATCCTGCTGATCACGACCGATCAGCACCGCTTTGACGCCCTCGGCTGCATGGGCAGCAGCGAGGTGCTGACGCCGAACATCGACCGGCTGGCGACCCAGGGTGTCCTGTTCGAGCGCTGCTACGTCACCAACCCGGTGTGTATGCCCAGTCGGGCTAGCTTCCTCACCGGGCAGTTCCCCGACGCCCATGGCGTTCGCCGCAACGGCATCCCCGTGCCGGACGTTCAGCATGGTCTGGCCCGCGCCCTGGGCCGGCAGGGCTACCGCACCGGCATGTTCGGCAAGACGCACTTCGCCGCGTTGCGCCGGGACTACGCCGCCGACTACCAGTTCCCCGACTGGCGCGACGGTGGCGACTACTTCGGCTTCAGCGAGCGCGCCATCACCCACGACCTCAAGGACTACCTCTCGGCCGTGCCGACCCACACTCGCGCCCGGCCGGCCCAGCCGGCGCCCGAGCGCGCCTTCGTGTTGGACGACTACCTCGACTGGATGCACGCGCAGCATCCAGAGTACTACCGGCTGGCCGTCCGCCAAGGGTTGCCGGAAGGCCAGCAGCCACAAGCGCCCGAACTGTGGAGTTCCGATCTGCCGGCAGGGCTGCACCAATCAACCTGGATTGCCGACCGCACCATGGCGTTCATCGATCAGCAGCGCGAGGCGCCGTTCTTTGCCTGGTGCTCCTTCGTCGATCCCCACCATCCCTTTAATGCCCCGCGCGCCTATCGGGAGAGATACGATCCAGTCACTTTCGCCCCGCCGCTCTGGGAAGACGGTGAACTGGAACAGCGCTCCCGCTTCCATCAGGATCGCCACCAGCAGGGTTTCGGTCCTTTCAGCGCACACTGGCGGGAGTATCGCGCCCAGTACTACGCCATGCTCTCGCTGATCGATGACCAGGTCGGTCGGCTGTTGCAGCACCTCAGCGAGAAGGGCCTTGCCGAGAATACCCTGGTTGTCTTCACCGCCGATCACGGCGAGATGCTGGGCGACCACGGACTTGCTCGTAAGGGTCTCTTCCATTACGAGCCCCTCATTCGGGTGCCCCTGCTGCTGCACTGGCCCGGGCACTTCGCCGCCGGCAGCCGCCAGTCCGGCATCGTGCAGACGGTTGACATCACAGCCACCATCCTTGCTACCGCCGGCATCGTCCCAGATCTTCCCTACCAGGGTCTCTCGCTGTTGCCCTGGTGCCGTGGCGAACGTCACGACGCGCCGCGGGAGTGCGCCCTGATCACCAACGGGGGCGAAGGACCGCACTACGACCCCTGGCCGGAACTGCGCACGCTCGTGACCGAGCGCTGGAAGCTGCAGTACTACGTCGGCGAGCAGCACATCGAGCTGGACGACTTGACCGAAGATCCCGCCGAACTGCACCCCTTGCCGATCCAGGAGCACCATGATCTGGTGCATCGGTTGCTCGGCCAGTTGGTGGATACCGGGAGCGCGGCCAGTGTGAGGCGGCGCCAGGTCGGGCGCTGGTAAACAGGCGAAAGCAAGCCGCTCTCGTGCTCAGTCTGCACCTGCAGACGCAATGTTCCTTGACAGGCGCGAGGTTATACGTAATACTGGCGACGTGGAATTCAACCCCCGACCACGGAGGGACGAATTGGACAAGGTGCGCAGCGCGACCAGCATTGACGTCGCCCGGTTGGCCGGCGTCAGCCAGGCGACTGTCTCGATGGTCTTCAACGGCCGGCCGGGGCGCACCCGCGTTTCCGACGCCACGCGGCAGCGTGTCGTCCACGCGGCGGAATCGCTCGGCTACTCGCCACACCCGCTGGCGCAGGCGCTGCGCAACGGGCGCAGCGGCATCATCGCGTTGGTGCCACGCGTCCACCGCACCACGCCGACCGAGTTTCCCGTTCCGTTCCAGTTCAGCCTCCACCTCGCTCGCGCGGCGCTGCACCACGGTTTCCACGTCATCGAGGTTGGCGCAGAGGACGATCCGGTGCTGGCGGAAAGCGCGTTGGTGCCGTTTCTGCGCAGTCGCCGTGTCGATGGCGTCATCTTCGACGGCCCAGAGAACGCCTAGGCCGTCGAGGATGTCGTCGCCTGCGGCTTGCCGGTGGTACAGGTCATTCGCCCGCAGTTGGCCATCGCTACGGCGACGATTACCGTCGACCCCGCGCCGGGGATCACGGCGGCGATTGATCACCTGATCGGGCTCGGCCACCGCACGGTCACCTTTATTGGCCGGGGCGGCCCCTATCCCATCGATCGGGCGCGCCTCGACAGCTTTACCGCCGCCCTCGCCCGGCACGCCCTCGCGCCTGCCGAGCGTGACGTATTGCTGGTGTCCAATTACGCAGTCGAACTGGCCTACAAGGAGATGCGCACCAGGCTTGCCAGCACGGATCTCCCCACCGCGGTCTTTGCTGCCGGAGACAATCTTGCCCTGGGCGTCCTGCGGGCGCTGTACGAAGCGCGCCTGCGTGTCCCTGACGACGTCAGTCTGGTCAGTTACGATGACGTCTTCGCGGCCGACCTGTACCCCCCACTGGCCAGTGTTGTCCAGCCGCTCGCTGAAGTCGGGGAGCGCGCCGTCACGCTCCTGACCGAACGCCTCGATTCGGCCAATTGGGCCGACTGCCGACCGATCCACATAACGCTTCCAACATCATTTATCACGCGCGCGTCGACCTGCCCGCCACACGTGGTACCGGCGAGATATCGGGGCATTGATGGAGTAAGGGGTGGAATTCCGTAAGCGTATTTCATTGGCAACGCCTAGCGCCGCCGTTTAGCGTGGTTGAAAACGCCAGTCGTTTTGGTTCGGCGGCAGTCTTTGTAAAGTTAGGAGGATTCGGCAATGCACCAGCTCTTGGCACGACGACACCTGCTCAAGACCGCCGCCGTTTCAGCGCTCGCCGGGGCCGGCGCGACCTTGCTCAGCGCCTGCGGCGGCGCCGCTGCCTCGACCGCGAGCGAGTCGAGTGCGGCCACCGTGGTCTCAACCGCCCCTGCTACCCAGCCCAGCGCTGCGCCTACCGCCGTACAGTCGGCGGTTTCCACGGCCACGGCGACCCGTACCGCGGCATCTACGGCTATTAGTAGTGCCACATCTGCCGCCAGCACGGCGGTCCAGCCGAAGGCTACCACTGGCCCGGTGACGACGGCGCCAACGTCCGTCACCTTTATGGAACCGGGCAGTCTGCAGGGCACCGTCGATTTTCAGGCGGTCGTCGCTGCCTTTGCCCCGAAGCACCCGGAGATCAAGGTACACTTCGAACCATCCGCTCAAACGGGCCTGCAAGGCAGCTATGACGAGCAGCTCGTCACCTTGATGGCAGGGGGGACTGGTCCGGACGTCTTCAAGACCGAGTACCCCGGGTTCGCCTCGTTCGCAACGAGTGGCGCCTATCTCGACCTCGATCCTTACGTCGCCAGGGATGCGACTGTTGACCTCAATGGCTTCTTTTCCGAGCACCTGGCAGCCAGTAAGTACCAGGGTAAGCTCTACGCCTTACCGGTGGATGGCGCGCCCATCGCCATGTTCTACAACGTCGATGCGTACAAGGAGGCCGGATTAGCGCTGCCCACCTGGGATACGACCTGGGAGCAGGCGCTGAGCGCAGCCCAACAGCTCACCAAACGCGATCAGACCGGTCAGGCGCTCAGCTTGGGACTCGACCGTCCGCCCTGGCTACCGTGGGTCTGGAGCAATGGCGGCGACCTCTTCGACGCGGCAGGAAAGACCTGCTTGCTGGATCGACCGGAGGCCATCGCCGCCTTGCAATGGATCCAGGACGCCACCGTCAAGTACAAGGTCGCGCCCACGGCGGCCGACCTCGCCAAGGCCAAGAACGGCTCCGAGGACCTGTTCACGCAGGCGCATCTGAATACGTTCTTTGTCAATCGCGGGGTGCTGGGCACGTTGAGTACCCTGAAGAGCTTCCACTTCGACGCCGCCCCCATCCCCCAGGGACCGAAAGGCCGAATGTCGCAATTGGCCGTCGGTTGGACCTCCGTCTGGTCAGGAAGTAAGCAGCCGCAGGGCGCATACACGTTGCTTGCCTATGTAACGAGCGATGAGGGCGAGACGGTGCGCATGACGCACGTCTTCGCCGCCTTCCCGTCGCGCAAGGCGCTGACCCAGCAGTCCTGGTACAAGGACTACAAAGCGCCGATGGCGGCCAGCACAGGGATCGACACCGTCTTCGCCGACACGCTTTTGCGCGGCGAGGCGCGAGGCTGGCCCGAAAACCCCAAGATGCCCCAGGTCACGCAGGCCATCAACAAACAGTTTGCCGCACTCTACGACGGGAGCAAGGCGGCGGCGGCGGCCGTCAATGCGGTGCTGTCAAGCTAGACCGCCAGCGGCGTGTGACCCACGGACGAGCGGGGATCGCACGCGGCTGGCAGGGTCGGAAGAGCGTGGCATTGGCGCCAGAGCTGACGCCAATGCCGACTCACGAAGGAGAAATGGCTGATGCGAGCGCGCCTGAAAGTCGACCCCGAACGGGTGATTGGCCGGATCGACCGGAACATCTTCGGCCAGTTCATGTCCCGCCGGCCGGGCTGCTCTGAAGACGGCCTGTATGCGCCGGACAGTCCCACCGCCGATGCCTATGGCATCCGGCGCGACGTTTCGCAGGCGCTCGCCGACCTGAAGCCGTCCGTGATCCGCTGGCCCGGCGGCTCTACCGGCGCCAGTTACCACTGGCTGGATGGCGTTGGGCCCGTTGGTGGACGGCCCAAGAAGATCGACCTCTCCTTCGGCTGGCCGACCCGCCACGAGTTCGGCACGCACGAGTTTATTACCTGGTGCCGCCGCATCGGCGCGGAGCCGCACCTGAACTTCGCCATGGGCACCGGGACGCTGGAAGAAGCGGCAGCCTGGCTGGAGTACTGCAACAGTCCCCTCGACACCAACTTTGCCAATCTGCGGCGGAAGCACGGCCAGGACGCGCCCTATGCGGTCAAGTACTGGCAGCTTGGCAACGAGATGTATGGGACCTGGGAGCTTGGCTACTGCAAGCCGGGCGACTACGCGGCGCAGGCGCGCGAATGGGCGAAGATCCTGCGCAAGGTCGATCCCAGCATCAAGCTGCTGGCCGTCGGCGGTGACGGCGACGATAATGATGGGCAGTGGGCCTGGGAGGTCGTGCCTGAGGTGGCGCGCTACGTTGATTATGTGGCCTTCCACACGTATTGGGGCAGCCCCGGCCCGGCGGGTTCCGACCCCTGGTATCAGTTGCTGGCCGGTCCTCACCGGGCCGAGCGGAAGATCGAGCAACTGGCGGCCATCATTGAGACGGTTGAGTTGACGCAGCGCGCCCGGCGGCGCGGGCTGCGCATCGCCTGCACGGAGTGGAACACCACCCCCGGCTTTTCTTCCACTGGGGGCCAGTCCGGTCTGGGCACGTTTCAGCCCCGCTATCACCTCCACGATGCGCTGGCCGTCGCCACCTTCGCCAACATCATGCAGCGGCACTGCCGCCAGATCACGCTGGCCACCATCGCCCAGTCGATTAACGTCGTGGGCCTGGTCGTGGTCGACGAACAGGGCATGGTGCTCGAACCGACCTACTGGGCCTGGCGCCTGGCGACCAACTACGGCGGGTCACTGGCCGTGGATACGTGGGTCGAAGGCGAGACCTTCGCCTGCCCGGAGCGCCGCCTCGCTGATCTCCCCTATCTGGACGCCTCGGCCAGTCTGGAACCAGACACGGGGAGGCTCTATTTGTCACTGGTGAATCGCCACCTGACCGAGCCGATTGACCTGGAGGTACGCCTCACGGATGCCTCCGTCGTCGCCGGCGGCCTGGCGCATATGCTTTACCACGATGATCCGCAGGCCATGAATAGCCACGACCAGCCGGAAAACGTCCGCGCGCGCACCGAGCCCGTGGCACTTGACGGCTCACGGTTCACGCACGAACTGCCCCCGCATTCGTACACCGTCTTAGAGCTACCCCTGACGCGCTAGAGTGATGCCACAACGCGCCAAGAACATCTTGATCCTGATGAGCGACGAGCAGCGCTGGGATTCCCTCGGCTACAGCGGCAATTCCGCCGCGCAGACGCCGCACCTGGATGGGCTGGCGCAGCGCGGCACCAACTTGGAGCGTTGCTACACCGCCTATCCGCTCTGCTGTCCGGCACGCGCCAGCCTCTGGACCGGCCTACTTCCACATAACCATCACGTGTTCAGCAACTGGCGTGCCATCCGGCCCGCGTTGCGCGATCATGGCCTGGTCGAGCCGTTCGCGCGGGCGGGCTACCACACCATCTACACCGGCAAGTGGCACGTGCCGGGCACGTCGCCCGCCCGCTTCTCCTTTACCGACACCTCCGCGATTCCGGCCATCATTGACGGGCGCGATCGCGGCCGTTACATCCAGGAGTACCGCGCCTACGCCATTGCCCAGGGCTACGACCTCGTCGCCAACCATATCGAAAACTTGACGCCGCAGGACGTGCAGCAACTCCGGCAGCCGGGCCGGGCGCCCTGCGGCACAGCCGCGATCGCGCTGGAGCACTTCCTGGAGCCCTGGCAAACGACGCAGTTTCTGGCTGCCCTCGAACGCCAGCCCGATGACCGTCCGTTCTTCGCCGTCTGCTCTTTTAATGCGCCGCATTTTCCGATGATCGTTCCCGCTCCGTACGACCGGCTGGTGGCTCCCGAGTCCATCATCTTGTCGCCCAACTTCTGCAAAGGACTGGGGGGCAAGCCGGACGAGGTACTGCAGTCGCACTACTACACAGACCTGGCCCGCCTGAGCGAGAACGAATGGCGCCGACTGATCGCGCACTATCTCGGTTTCTGCGCGCTCATTGACGCGCAAGTGGGCAGGGTGCTGGAATACCTTCGCGCAACGGGAGCGCTCGACAATACTATCGTCGTCTTCACGTCCGACCACGGCGATATGTTGGGATCCCACTGCTTGAATCAGAAGGGCTATCCCTTGCATTACGAGGAGACGCTGCGGGTACCGTTGCTCATCGCGCACCCCGATTTGTCCGCCGGCCGGACCATCGGTGGCCTTGTCTCCCTCCTTGATCTGCTGCCGTCGCTCGCCGAGATGGCGGGCGTGCCGCTCGATCAGGCACTTGATGGCGCCTCTTTCGCCTCGACCTTGACAAGCAACGACCGACGAACAGGGCGTGACTACGTCACCGCCGAGTCGTTCCTCGTCACCGGCGAGCACGGAGGACACGCTGAGGGGAATGGGGAGGGACACGGGGAATACGTCTCGGCGGATCAGTTCGACGGGAGCCGCGACAGCGTCAACCTCTCCATTCGCACCCACACCCACCGCTACATTTTCCGCTGGCGGGACCGGGCAGAACTCTATAATCTGACCGTCGATCCTTATGAGAATCACAACGTGGCGGAACAGCCAGGCACAGCGCAGATCGTTGACGAGCTGCGGCAGAAGCTGGCAGCGTCGCTGCAGGGCGCCTTTCCGGCCGTGGCACGACGACTCAACAGGGAGATAGCAATGTAGCGCAGCGCACGGCGTTGCTTCGTATGGGCCCGGCCGATTTGCTCGCTAGTGCCTGCCGACGGGAGCGATTGCCCGTGAGGCTGTAGTGTTAGACATCGCCGCCACGATAGGGCACCATACGGGTCCGGTCACGAGAACGACAAGAGCAAAGGCAAGTTGGTGGATGAGCTTCTGGCAGGGGCGGCGAGCGCCGACGTGACGCCTCCGGCTGGTCTGGCGCACCTGGGGCCGCGTAGCGAGCGCATCCGCGACGACTTGCGCGCGACCGCTGTCGTGCTGGCGGTCGGATCAGAGCGGGTCGCCATCGTCAGCATCGACACGCTCTCGCTCAGCCGCGATTCGGCGACAATGATCCGTCAACGAATCGCCGCCGACACCGGCATTCCGGCCGAACACACGCTGGTGCTTGCCACCCACACCCACTCCAGCCCGGTCCTCCACCCGTTGGGCAATGCCGCTCCCGACGCCGATTACGTCCATTTTGTGGAGAAGGCCGCGGCGGGCGCCGCGAGTATGGCGGCGCGCCGCCTCGTCCCGGCACGGCTCACCCTGGGTGACGGCCAGATCGGCTTCAATGTCAATCGCCGCCTGCCGACACCGAGCGGCATCCAGATGCTACCGAACCCGGCCGGACCGGTCGATCGGCGCGTCCGCGTCCTGCGCCTGGAGTCCGCCGACGGGCAAGCGGAAGGTCCCCTGGCGGTGCTCTTTTCGGTGTGCTGCCACCCGACCTCCTTCCCGACGAGCACGGCGACCGGCGCCGACTATCCGGGGGCTGCTCGCCGGGTCATCGAGCACGCCTATCACGGAGCGACTAAAGCGCTCTTCCTGCCCGGCGCCTTCGGCAATGTCCGGCCCAGCCCCCTGGACGAGCATGGACGCTTTCGCAGCGTCACCGATAGCGAGCTGGACCGCATGGGCCGGGCGCTGGGGGCGGCAGTGGTGCATGTAGCCGAGGAGATCAGCGGCATCCCGCGTGAGCCCGGCACGCGCACGCCGGCGTGGAACGGCGCTGGTGGCCTCCTTGCCGTCAGTCAGGACGTGCCGTTGCGCTATCAGTCCCAGCCAACCCGCGCCCAACTGGAAGCGTTCACCTCAGCCTACGAACGAGCCTGGCGGGAGCACTTGCTGACAACCCTGGACCGTGACGGCCACCTACCCGAAGGGGAACCCTGCGCCATCCAGGCGCTGCGACTCGGACCCCTCCTGGTGGTGGCGATCGCGGGGGAGCCGTTCGTGGAGATCGGGCAGCAAATCGAGGCACGGCTGCTCGCCCACGCCGGGATCGAGGCGGTGCTGGTGCTCGGCTACGCCAACGGCAACGCCGGGTACCTCTGCACGGCCCAGGCCTACGCCGAAGGCGGCTACGAAGCGGCCAGCGCCCACGTCAACTATCACCGTCCGGCGCCGTACGGGAGCGAGACGGAATCGCTGCTGGTGGAGACGGCGGTGACTCTTGCTGAGCGCCTGCTGTAATGGGCAGGCGGTGAGTTGCGAGCCAATTGGTCACGTCGGCCGTCACGTTAGCGCTCTGCCGCACGGTGAATTGCTGCTGCGATGTCCTGCGCGTCTTGCCCGGTAAACCCTTCATTGCAGGGGATGACGACCAGACGTGCCAGGGCGTCTTCCGTCTGCGGGCAGACGCCCGGCTCGTACCGCACCTCCGGCAACCCGGCACGGTCCGGCGCGTCCCAGGGATAGTGGCTATGGCCGTAGACCTGCTTGTTGCGCAGCAGGTCGTAGA
>DAIMXP010000066.1:0-39769 GCA_036734945.1 Chloroflexota bacterium | reverse complement strand
ACACCTTCCCGCCTCTCCCCATAATCAATGCGCATCACACGTCTGAAGCGTAGGGTGGGCGACCGCCGCAACGCGAGGCCGCAGGTTCGCCAGCGGTAACAAGAATGGCGCGCCCCAGCAGCCGAGCACGACATCAACGAAGGATAATTGAAGTGCCTCAGGAGCGTTCTGCGGAAGATTGAGCAAAGGGAACCGTCATGTCGTCGACTACTCTATCGCCGGAGCCTCCGCCGCCATCGCCGCGCCAGTTTCTGCAGCAGCGGCTGAACCTCAATCACTTGCTCTTCGGCCAGGCGCTCTACGTTGCCGCCAAGCTGGGGCTGGCAGATCTACTGGGGAATGGCCCAAGGTTGGACAAGGAAATCGCCGAGCGGACGCACACCGACAAGCGATCACTGCGCCGGTTGCTGCGCGCCTTCGCCGCCGGTCGCGTTGACCGCACTCGATGCTCGTCGTATGCTGTCGCTCAATGGTTCGGAGCACATGGGCGATATATCCGGGCGGTTCCAGAACTCGCGGGGCGACAGGAGGACGGCAATGACGCCGGCAGAACGCGCGGCAACAGTTGCTGCCTTGCGAGGGGAGCTGGAAACCCTTCCCGCCGCGGTGCAGACGTTACCCCTAGAAAGAGTGGATGCGTCACCTATGGCCGACGAATGGTCGGCACGCGAGGTAATTGCGCATCTGGCGGATGCCGAACAGGTCTACGGCGTGCGGCTGCGCATGCTGCTCACGCAGGAGCGTCCGTTCCTGGCGGCGAATGATCAGGATGTCTGGTCGCGGCGCTTCGGTCGGCTGGAGTCGCTGGACGAGGCGCTTGGGCGCTGGGTCGTACTGCGCTGGGCGAATCTGGCAGTGTTCGAGTCGCTGCGCGACGAGGAGTGGACCCGGCCCGGCGACCACGAAGAAGGTATGAAGGTGGGTCGTGTAGAGACGCCGGAGAGCGTCGCCGACGTGCTTCGCCGCCACACGCGCCAGCATGCCGAGCAGATGCGCGCTGCGGTGCGCAGCGCCGATTCGGACGGCGATACTCGGAGATAGAAGACAGTACCTTCAGAGCGTGTGCCGATAACGTGATCGTGGGCCGCAGCATTGACACTCCAGCGCCTGGAAGGGGGCCGATGTCTGTTTTCTACCCGTCCCTGGAGGCGCCAGCCGCCGAGCGCGTGGAGCGCGCCATCACATTCCTCGTACGGTGGTGAAGCGACCCAGGTATGGCACCCCGGCATCCGGCCGCGGGCAGGAATTGTCCAGCCAGTGCTCGACCTGGCGCAGTGCCCCCGGTGGCCAGTAGGAGGTGGTCACGGATGCGCTCGGCAATGCCGGGAGCACAGCCCCGGATGGCATCGTAGCCGGCAGCGGCCTGATCATGGGTAATCCCCGGCACGCCAAAAGTGCTCCTATCTGCTGTTCCTAGCCCGTCGCTGAGCCGGGCGCCTGGTTGTCGTCGACCGGACCTGCCGTGAGGTGCTACGAGAATTAGCGTCCTCGTCGTCGCAGATGGCGGAAGAGGTTGCCCACCGGGACGGTGAGACCGGGGAAGAGCGGGGAGTCCAGCGCGGCGCCCGACCGCAGGACTACCGGCGCCGCATAGCGTCTACCCAGGTGCGTGTACTGGGAGATCGTATGCGCCTCCGGGTCCGCGATCCAGTAGTGGGGGATGGCGAGCGTCTCGTAGTCTCGCCACTTTTCGCCGCCCGGCAGATCCTCGTGTTGGGTGGTGGGGGGAGAGGACCTCGACCACCAGGTCAGGGGCGCCGACGCACGCACGCTGCCGCAGGAAGTGTAAGTGCTCGTGGCGAACGAAGAAGAGGTCGGGCTCTCGCCATCGGCCCGCCGCATCCACGATCACGGCGACTGTGGAACTGAAGTACTCGCCATGGCCGGCGTCCTCCGCCGCCATGAGCAGACGCTCGACGGCCTTGCGCACCCGGTCGTGGTCGATCGACGTCCCGCCCACAACCCGCGCTAACGCCAGGCCGGCTGTCGGACCTTGGAGAAGAGGACATCGACCGGAACGGCGATTCCCGGGAACAGCGAGCTCGTCAGCCGGTCCTGCCCGTGAAGCACGGTCGGTACCTCGTAGCGACCACCTGCCAGCGTGTACTGGGAGACCGTGCGCGTCGCGACGTCAGCGACCCAGTAGGCCGGCACACCGAAGCGCTCGTAGTCGGCGAATTTCCGCCCTCCCGGCAGTTCATCCAGAGGTGCGTCGTCATCCCGCACCTCGATCAGAAGATCGGGTGAGCCTTCCAGGGCCGCAGCGGCGACACTGCTGAGGTGCTCAGTCCGGACGAACAGCAGGTCCGGCAGTCGGGCATTGCGGCGGGCATCCTGAGGATCGAGGATCACGCCGAGCGTCGGGCCGAAGCACTCGCCGTACCCGGCATCCTCAGCGTGTAGGAGTAGCCGCTGAAGCATCTTCCGTACCTCAGCATGGTCGATCGTTGCCGGGGACAGCGCGACCAGCGCCCCGTCCACCAGCTCGTAGCGCTGACCGTCATCGGGCAGCGTCACCCACTCGTCTGCAGTATAGCGCCGCTCCGTGAGGATCATGTCCCCTCCCGTCTCGCTGTTGCCCTTTACAAGGAGCGTACCAGGAAATCGCTTCTTTCTTCCGCACAAGTTCCTCCTGGGAACCGCGACTAAGAGACGAGCTGAATTGTAGTCGTAACTCCCTGCGCAGCTAGACTGGTTGGCGAATTGGGAAAGGTCGGAATGGACGACGTCGTCTACCGCGAGATGCGGCGCGAAGACGTCGTGACGGCGCTTGCCCCGCGCAACGTGGTCTTCATCGACAACGGGACATCACGACCTCACGGTGACGCGCGTCTATCATCTTGATCATCCGGCAGCCGGGAC
Organism: Chloroflexota bacterium; assembly: GCA_036734945.1. Classification (GTDB taxonomy): domain Bacteria; phylum Chloroflexota; class UBA4733; order UBA4733; family UBA4733; genus UBA4733. Next base: position 36,907 of record DAIMXP010000066.1, on the reverse strand, counting down.
GCTATTGCCAGGATCCCTCCTCACTGGTGCAGACGCCATCTGTTGACAGGCTGACCGTCTGCTGCCCGTGTTCACGTCGACGTATCGCCAGTTCGGCGGCTTCCCACCAAGGAACCCAGGCTACTGGCAGCGGGCCCTGGCGTCGTCGATCTTCGCGGAGATGGCGGCATCGGATGTGGATTCATTTCAGACGGACCTTGCCAGATCAGGCGCGGCTACAACGGCAACCGGACATCCGCCAGCCCCGCCAGCACGCGATGGGCCAGTGCTTGGGCCAGGGACCGTTGGCGTCTGGTCCCCCGGCTGAGGTCGTCGGCGGCCAGCACCACCTGGCTGATCGCTGTGCAGCACGCGAGAGCATACGAACGATGGACTGCTGCGCCGCCCAGCCCTGCAAGCATCGCATACGACCCCAGCAACGCCGGTTCTTCTCGGCGGCGCAGCGCGGCGTCGACCGAGGTGATGAGGAAGTAGGCTACGTCGTAGAGCCCGTTGCCCGCACTGATTCCCTCCCAATCGAGCACGGCGAAACCCTCCTCATCATTCGTCGGCCCAAACAGCAGGTTCTCCGCGCGATAGTCCCCGTGGACGAGCGTCGGGTCGGACGCATCGCGCAGTCGCTCCTCCAGCACCGGAAGCTGCCATCCGATTTTCCAGCCGATCTGGACTGCATTCGAGGGCAGATTCGGGGCGAAAGTAGCAAGGAAGCGGGGCCAGGCCGCCACGCTCCTATCGCTAGCAGCCTAGCGGTGTCAACAGAGGTGAAACACACCCGTACCATTTGAGCCATGGTGAGGAACGGGTGAAGATCGTTCTCTGCGGCTCCGCGATGGAAGTTTGATTCGGCGACCAGTCCCTCGCCGGTGCGGAGCATGTCTGCCATCAGCCGGTAGAAGACCCGGAAGGTGACCGTCAGAACCGCCGAACGCTGCTCGCGGGGATCAAAGACTGCAGTCAACTCCTCGCTGATGTTGTCGCGCGCCATGAGGGGCAGAGCAAGCCGTTGTGCAAGGCGGGGCGCCAGCGTCGACTTGCCACAGGCAGGCGCGCCGGAGACCAGCACGAGCAGCGGCCGCGGCGGACACGCTAGAACGCTTTGCAACATGGCCCGGCCTTCCTGGCAGGACAGTCGGTGACGTCGGCTGCGGGGCGTGGCATCACGCTTCGGCAGCGTAGCACATCGAAATCAGGAGTCCGCCGGCAGCAGGCGTAATGGGCGTGCCCATGGTCCCCGCAAGATGCGGAAGTGCCGCTCATCGACGGTCAGCACGTCCTAACTGCGAGCAGGCCGCCCGTGTCGACGACGATCACTTTTCGCCAAACCCCTCCAGGAGCTTGTCTGCGCGTTCCGCCAGCCCCCCATGGCCTGGCGAGAACAAAGGAACACGAGGGCGTGGCTGGACGCTTGCTACCGCGTCACGCAGTCCCTGACGAATGAGGTCCGCCTTGCTCTTTCCTGACAACCGTGCTGCGCGTTCCAGCTCTGCTTGGAGGTCGGCGGTCAGATAGACTGTCGTTCGCTTCATGACATGCACGGTACCATTTAGTTCGGCTTTCAGGACACGCTGCACGGGAGGAAGAGATACGCGAGGCGGCCGACGAGACGACACGGACCGACACCGCCAAACCCTGGTATCACGGATCGACCGAGGAACTCGCGGAACTTCGCGTCGGAAGCACGATCACGCAGGAGCGGGCCCTTGCCATGGCATTCTCGCACAAGCCGTTACTCGTCGTGCAGGACAACGCGCGCATCCGGCACAACGGGCAGCGTCTGGGCTTTCTCTATGCCATTGCTGAACCGGTGTCGCCCGACGACATCACGCCGGTGCCTGGTTCAACGATGGGACCCGGGCAGGAGTGGCTGACGCGCCGGCCGCTGCGCCTCGTCTTCCTTGAACGGATCACCCCATCCCCAGCGGACTTGCTTTCCGACGCGGAGGTGGCAACCTATCGGCAACGCCTGGCGGAGCAGCACGCCGCACGGGCGCCAGAGCGGTAGGAGGTACGTTGAAGCGATGGGAAAGGACATGCGTGTCACGAAGCCGCCGCGCCTCGTGCCCGGCGACACGATCGGCATCGCCGCATCGGCGAGTGCCTTTGCTCCCACCGTGCCGCCGGTGCTGCTGTCGGCCTTCCAGCGCGGGCTTGACTGGTTGCGCCGTGTCGGCTACGAGGTGCGCATTGCGCCGCACGTCCTTAACGCCGGAACCGGCTCGTATCTTCCGGCTCCGCAGCGCACGGAGGATCTCAATGGCTTATATCGAAGATCCGGAGGTCAAGGCCATCGTGAGCGTCTTTGACGGCTATGGCGCGGCGGCCGTCTTGCCACTCCTCAATTGGGCTGCTCTGGCTCGCCAGCCCAAGATCATCATGATGGGCTACAGCGCCGTCACCGCTTTGCTGGTCGGCATCACCGCCAGAACCGGCCTCGTGACCTTCCACGGTCCCATGCTTCTGGACGGCTTCAGCGAATTCCCCGAGCTGCTGCCCTACACCCGTTCCTGCATGGAGCGCGTGCTCTGCCAGGCCGAACCGGCCGGTCGTCTCCTCCCTCCGGACGGCTGGACCGACGCCGCGCCGAGCGACGAGCAGCCGCGCCCGCTGTAGCCGAATCGCGGCTGGACGTGGTTGAAGCCTGGAACAGCCAGTGGACCACTGATCGGCGGCAACCTTGGGGGCGCTGCTCTCGCTGGCGGGGACGGACTACTGGCCATCCTTCGACGGGGCTATCCTGTTCCTGGAAGAAGTCAAACTCCGCTCGGCAGAGCTGCAAGCCATCGACGAAGCGCTCACGCATCTCCAGTTGCTCGGCGTCCTGGCGCGTCTCGCCGGACTGGTCGTCGGCAAAATATACGGCCTCTCAGCCGGAGAGCACCGGCAGCTCGATGCCTTGCTGCTAAGCTACACTCGGCCGTATGGCTTCCCGGTGCTGACTCAGGTGGACTTCGGCCACACCGATCCCCGGATCACGCTGCCGCTGGGCATCCGCGCCTCGCTTGATTCCAGGCACGACGCGTTCCTGCTTGAGGAAGCCGCCGTGACCTGAGCCGGCCAAAGGTAGGGCGCGAGGAACTGTCCCAGTTGCGCCGCCTGCCACACGCCACGCTCGGTCAAGACGTCGTCGCGGCTGCCCAGATACCGCATGTCCATATTGGCCACTGCTTCGCCGTGTCGCACCAGGATGAGACGAACAACACCGTTCACGCCGTGCTGCTCCTTGTCTCAAGGTTGGCATGCACGACCAGACGGTAGCCCAGGTCCAGGGTCTCCAGGTGGCGCAAGTGACCGTTCGCCTGGTCCCAGGCGCCGGAGCGCCGGTCAGTCGCCAGGCGCTGCAGCCCCGGCCGCAGGACCGCCTCGCCGAGGCGTGCGAACGTGGAGATGCCGGCCCGAACGTGCGGCTCCAGGTACACCTCCGGTCGCCGCTAGTAAGCGCCGAGGAAGCCGTCCGTACAGTCGTGGGGGATGGGAACGGTCTCCACCCGGGCGCCGCCGAGCGCCGCGACGATCTGCGGCGCCGGACGGAAGCTGGGGACGTCCAACGCCAATATCTCCGGCAGATAGTCGCGCACCAGCAAGAAGCCTCGGGCGAACGCCGGGTCCCAGGTCAGCAGCATCACCCGTCGGAGGGCAACCCGGCGCAGTTCACGCAGCCCCTGCTCGGGGTCGTGCCAGTGGTGGAGTGTCAGAATCGCCAGCGCAGCGTCGAACGTTGCATCGGCGAAAGGGAGGCGCTCAGCGACCGCCTGGACGGCCGGCGAGCTCCCCGGCGGTCCCTGGGCCAGCATCGTTCGGGCCGGCTCCACGGCAACCACTCGACGGTCCAGCGGGTCATATGACCCCGTGCCGGCACCGACGTTGGCGACGGATGCCACGTCACCGAGGGCAGCGTCGATGGCGGCGGCCAGGCGCGCATCCGGGCGGCGGACGGACCTGTAGCCGTGGCCGATCTGGTCGTAGCGCGTCGATGGCCCGGACATTCGGGCGTCCCTCTCGCGATGGAAGGTATCCTCCGCGGTCTTCAGCGCCGCACGCACAAAGGCGAGTGCTCTAGCAAGTGCCGCGGCAAGCATAACAGCACTTCCCGCCTCTTCTGATTGCCGTGCGTCACGCGGCGCCGAGCGCGTCATCGAGACGAAGAGCAGACAGGAACACTTCCTGGCGCCATCAATCGCCCAGCAGAGCAACGAGACCATCGGCGAGCGCGCCGCGCCAGCAAAGGTAGTCGTGGCCACCGTTGAACTCCCGATAGCGGACGGGGTAGCCCCTTGGCCCACAGTATGTCGCGCAGGAGACGGTTGGCGGCGAGTTGGTCCGGCGGTCCATGTTCCAGGTCTTCCAGCAGCCCCGCCTCCAAGTAGAAGCAGATCGGGAGACGCGGCCGCTCCACGAACTGCCGGGTGAGCCAGTCCTGCTCCTCCAGGCCGCCCGGACCCCACCAGAAAGAGCCGGACAGCGCCAGGACGTCCCCGACGCGTTCCGGGTAGCGGAAGGCGGCGTAGGCGGCGGCGAGACCACCGTGGCTGGAACCGGCGACCACCGTTCGTACCGGGTCGTCGGTGACGTGGTAGGTCGACCGACCCAGGGCAACAACTCCTGGGCGAGCAAGTCGGCGAAGCGCGGGTTGCAGGGCAGTTCGTCGTGGCGGGCCTCCACCGTCGGGTAGTCGACGATGACGGCCACTTTCGGCCGGATGCGGCCCTCGGCCAGCAGGTTATCCAGGATGGTTGGCGTCGGGACGTATTCGAGGTAGGCCCATCCGTCGAATAGCAGCAGCACGTCACAGGGCGCACCGTCGCGATCATAGCCGGGCGGGGTGTAGATGGCGATGCTGGCGCTCCTCGCCGCCGAGAGCGGCATTCCGCACGTTTTTGCCGGCTGTCTCCGCAACGCCACGGCCGTCGCTGGCGCCGTCCGGCGGATCGGCGGTGCGGTGACGATCATCGCCGCTGGCGAACGCTGGGACGGGGGCGACGGTCCGTTGCGCCCTTGCCTCGAGGATCTGGTCAGAGCCGGCGCCGTCATCGCGGCGTTGCAAGCGGCGGCGCCCTCCCCTGAAGCTTTCGCAGCAGTCGCCGCATTTCGCGCGGCGTCCTCCGATCTGCTCTCGCATCTGCAGAGGTGCAGTTCCGGCCGGGAACTCCGGCAGCGGGGCTTGGAGCGAGACATCGTCATCGCTTCGGCACTGGACGCGACCGGTGGCAACCAATTCGTTTACCGGATAGACTGAGCCATTGCAACGGGAGACAAGCGCCATGAGTCAGGTGAGCGACGGGGTTGCCCTTGCCACCCCACCGATGGCGGGCTGGCCGCCGGACGATACCGAGGAGAGCGTCTTGGGGACCAATCTCCACCAGGCGACCATCACCAATGTGCGCTGGGGCCTGAACGAGGTGGCGAGCCTTTTCATGCCCACCGACCAGGCTCCGCCTGGCAGGCACTCAGCCAGACCGCCATCAGCGGCCTGCAGCGTTGGGACGGCTCCAGCTATACCGTGCTCCCGGACGTGTTCGTCTACGGTCAACCGATCGATGAACGCCGGGCCACGCTTAACCTTGAGCTCGATGGTCCCCCACTGCTGGTCATTGAGGTGCTCAGTAAGGAGACCTTTCGCAGCGACCTTGACTTTCGGAGCGGTAAAGGATTCAGCTATGCCCAGGCGGGCGTACGTGAGTATCTGCTCCTCGACCCAACTGGGGAGTACCTCCCGGAACGAGTGCGCGGTGCGCATCTTGGGCAGCATGGCTACGTGCGTTGGCCGCCCGACCGGCGGGGGCGCTGGCATAGCCAGGAAATCGCTGTGGCGATAGCCTTTGAAGGCGCCCGTGTCACCGTGTACGCCCGCGATGGGCGACGCCAACTGCGCGAGGGCGAGATCGCCCGCAGAGACGCGGAGATCGCGGCATTGCAGCGGCTCCTTGATCAGCAGCAGGATCGGAAGTAAGGAGTCCTACCCTATCGCTTCGTGTACTGCGGCGCCTTGCGGGCGCGCTTGAGGCCGAACTTCTTGCGCTCTTTGATGCGGGCGTCGCGCGTGACAAAGCCGGCGCGGCGCAAGCTGGGCTTGAGCGCTTCGTCCATGGCAATCAGGGCACGGGTCACGCCGTGGCGAATTGCGCCGGCCTGACCACTGATGCCGCCGCCGACTACCTTGACCTGCGCACTGAAGCGACCTTGCTGGTCAACCACCACGAACGGCTCCTGCGCCATCCCAGTGAGCGAGGCGCGACCAAAGTACTGGTCGAGCGGCTTCCCATTGACCACGAAGTTGCCGCCGCCCGGATAGAGCCGGACACGCGCGATCGCCGTCTTCCGCTTTCCGGTACCGTAAAAGTAGCGTTGTACTGCCATGTTTATCGTTAATCCTCCACCATTTGCGCCATCTCAAACCGGCAACCCGTTATGGAAACCTGGAAAGAACCACGCACCAAAAGGGTACCTGCCTCTACTCGGATCCGTGTCTGCGCCCGGTGGACACGGATAGGCGCCCCTACGGGTCTCATCCGGCCTGTGTCACCGCCGGCACTTCGGCGAACGGTCCCGTCGGTTGACCGCGCTTGCCGACGATCTTGAGTACTGTCGGTTGCTGGGCGGCCTGCTGATGCGTGGGACCGGCGTACACCTTCAGCTTCTTCAGCATGGCAGCGCCCAGCCGGTTGTGGGGCAGCATGCCACGTATTGCCTCTTCGACCACCCGATCCGGGAAGCGAGTCATCATGTCGGAAAGCGTCCGCTGGCGGAAGCCGCCAGGATAGCCCGAGTGACGCTGGTACATCTTCTGGTTGAGCTTGTCGCCGGTGACGCGCACCTTGGCCGCGTTGACGATGACGACGTAATCGCCAGTGTCCAGGTTGGGCGTCCAGGTCGGCTTGTGCTTGCCCATCAGGATGCGCGCAACTTCGGCGGCCAGGCGACCCAATACCTGCCCTTCGGCATCAACCTCGTACCAGTGCCGCTGGAAGTCGTGCATGCTCGGTGTATATGTTTTCATTGGTCCCTCACTATTCGTCTGGATAGCGTACCTGAAACAAACAGAGTCCGTGGGGCGGCGCTATCGGGGCCAGGGCCACGTCGGACGTCTCGTCCAGCAACGCTGCTTGCACCTGTGCTGGTTGCAGGCGGCCTCGCCCCACCGCGACCAGTGCGCCGACAATCGCCCGCACCATATGCGTGAGGTAGGCGTTGGCCTCGATCTGGAAGCACAGAATGTCGGCATCCTGGGTCAACTCGGCGTGGAAGACGGTTCGCCGCCAGCCGTGCTGCTGCTGGGAGCGGCGGGCCTGTTCGGGACTGCCGGGAATACGTCCGAACCGCCGGAAGCTGTGCGTCCCAGGCAGCAGCGCGACTGCTTCCTGCATCGCTGCCAGATCCAGCGTGCCCGCCAGGCGCCAGGCGTAGCGCTCGCGCAGCGGCTCCCGTTCCGGCGCGCGGATAAACTGGTAGCGATAGGTGCGCGACAGGGCCGAATAGCGCGCGTTGAATGTCGGTCCCACCTCCCGGCAATCCCGAATCGCCAGATCGTCCGGCAACTGTCCGTTGACGATGGCCGCCAGCTTGGCTACCGGCACGCGACCTGCATAGTTGAAGTGGACCACCTGGCCTGTGGCATGCACGCCGGAGTCGGTACGCCCCGCCGCGAGCACGGTCGGTGCCGGCATGTATTGCGCCAGCGCTGCTTCCAGCACTGCCTGTACGGTCCGCCCCTGGGGCTGCCGCTGGAAGCCCTGAAAGTTCGTCCCGTCGTATTCCACGGTCACGCGAAGCCGCCGCTCCGTCGGCTCGCCGCTGTCCGCGATCGAAGACATTGCTTCGCGTGCTTTGCATGGAACTAGCGAGCCGCTGCTGCCGGCTCGTCGTAGGGCACCAGTTCCAGGCGAGCGATGCGCGAGGCGTCGCCCTTGCGGATGCCGATGTGGTACAGCCGCGTATAGCCGCCGTTGGAGCCGGGACCGCTGGTGCGCGCGGCGTACTTCGGGGCAATCACGTCGAAGAGCTTGCGAACGGCTCCTTCGTCATAGAGCTGGGCAGACACCAGGCGTCGTGCATGCAGATCGCCGCGCCGGGCAACGCTGATCAAGTGCTCCACTTCGCCGCGTACCTCTTTGGCCCGCGCTTCGGTGGTGGTGATGTGCTCGTACTGAATAAGGGACGCGCACATATTGCGCAGCATCGCCATCCGGTGTGGCGTGGGACGGTTAAGTTTCCGATGGCCGATTCCATGCCGCATCGCTATTCCTCGCTCTCGTCGATCAAGTCGTCGGGAATCACGCCGGGCACGGCGCGCAGCGCCAGACGGTCAACCAGTTCATCCAGTGATTTCTTGCCGAAGTGCCGGACGGCCAACAACTCGTCCTCAGTCATCTGCAGCACCTGCCCCACCTTGGTGATGTTGCTGCGCTTCAGGCAGTTGTAGGCGCGCACGCTGAGGTCAAGTTCCTCAATCGGCGTGTTGTAGACACTGGTCGGGATGTCAATACCGGAGGGCATCGGCTTCTCCGACGGCGCCAACAGACCCGGCAGACCCACGCCGCCCAGCAGGGCGAAATGCGAAACCAGAATCTCGGCCGACTGCGCCACCGCATCCTCGGCGGTTATGGTGCCGTCGGTCCAGACATCCAGCACCAGGCGATCATAGGTCGTCGTCTGCTGCACCCGCGTCGGCTCGACGGTAAAGTTGACCTTGACGATTGGCGAGAAGATCGAGTCAACCGGAATCATGCCGATGATATCCGACTGGCGGGCGTCGGCGGGAACATAGCCTTTGCCGCGTTCCACCGTCAGTTCCATATCGAACTCTTGCTCGTCACCGGCCAGGGTCAGGATGTACTGATCCGGGTTGACGACCTCGACGGTGCTGGGCAGTTCGATATCGCCGGCGGTCACCGGACCTTCCCGCTGGAGGGTCAGGCGGATCGTGACCGGCTCCTCGGAGAAACTGCGCAGGCGAATCTTCTTGACGTTGAGGACGACTTCGGTGACGTCTTCTTTGGCGTTCGGCACGTCCGTGAACTCGTGCGCCACGTCCCGAATCTTGATCCAGGTGACGGCGGCGCCTGGCAACGAGGAGATGAGCACACGCCGCATGGCGTTGCCGATCGTTGTACCAAAGCCGGGCTCCAGGGGCATCAACTCGAAACGGCCAAAGCGGTCGGTGCTTTCGATACGATGCAATGCCGGAGCGGCGATGGGCAGCAGGGTAGGTTCGATAGACAATGGAGTCCCCTTCTCTTACCGGGAATAGAACTCGACGACGAGTTGCTGCTGAATCGGTAGTGATCCTTCGGGCAGCACCGGCTTGCTCAGGACGCGGCCCATCCAGGCGCTTGCGTCGTAGGAAAGCCAATCCGGCAGTTGGGTGTTGCCGGCGGTTTCCTTGAAGATCTTGAAGATTTCCGACTCGCGGCTGGAATCGCGGACGGCAATGGTGTCGCCGGCCTTCACCTGGTAGGAAGGGATGTCCGTCTTAACGCCGTTCACCAGGAAATGACCGTGCCGCACCAACTGCCGGGCTTCCGGTCGGGAACGACCGAGGCCGAGGCGATGCACCACGTTATCCAGGCGTGATTCCATAATGGAGAGCAAGTTGGCTCCGGTCGGGCCGGCACGGCGGTCGCCCTCTTCGAAGGCGTTGCGGAACTGCCGCTCACCCACGCCGTAGAACTTGCGGGTCTTCTGCTTTTCGCGCAACTGGGCCGAATAATCCGAAGCCTTGCGCCGCCGCTGCGTATGCATCCCCGGAGGGGCCGGGCGCTTGTCAAACGTACACTTCGTGACGCACTTGTCGCCCTTCAGGTACAGCTTGAGCCCTTCGCGGCGACAGATACGGCAAACGGGACCGGTATAACGGGCCATGGTTCCTCCTCAGCGTTAGACGCGGCGCCGCTTGGGCGGACGGCAGCCGTTATGGGGAATCGGGGTCACATCGGTGATGCTCGTGATCAGCAGCCCCGTGGCCTGCAGCGACCGGATGGCCGCCTCACGGCCGGCGCCGGGCCCTTTGACGAACACGTCAACCTGGCGCATGCCATGCTCCATGGCCTTGCGCGCCGCACTCTCGGCGCACAATTGTGCGGCAAAGGGTGTCGACTTACGCGAGCCCTTCTGGCCGATGGCGCCGGCGCTGCTCCAGGAGATGACCGCGCCGCTCGGATCGGTCAGCGTCACTATCGTGTTATTAAACGTCGACTTGATGTGCGCCTGACCGCGCGGCACCATCTTCCGTTCGCGTCGCCGGGTGCGGGCAGCGGCGGCGGCGGCACGTCCGCGCGCAGGGCTGGCAGTTCGCTGTTCAGGCATCGATACTCCTCAAGTTACTTCTTTGCCGCCGCCTTCTTGCGACCGCCGACCGTCTTGCGGGCGCCGCGCTTGGTGCGGGCGTTGGTGCGCGTGCGCTGGCCGTTGACGGGCAGGCCGCGCCGGTGCCGCAAGCCACGGTAGCACCCGATGTCCTGCAGGCGTTTGATGTTTAATTGTACCTCCCGGCGGAGGTCGCCTTCCACGCGGTAGTGATCACTGACGTAGCGATCAATCCGGTTGCGCTCCTCCTCCGTGAGGTTGCGCACCCGCGTGTCGGGACTGACGTTGACGGCGGCCAGAATCTCCCGGCTATTCGTTGGCCCGATGCCGTAGACGTAACGGAGAGATATCTCCACGCGCTTCTCGCGTGGGATGTCAATACCGGCGATGCGTGCCATGTGCTGCGCCCGCTCCTATCCTTGCTTCTGCTTATGCTTCGGTACCGGACAAATGACCATCACCACCCCACGCCGTTTGATGATCTTGCATTTCTCACAGCGCGGTTTGACCGACGCGCGTACCTTCATCAGTTCGCTCCTTTTCGTGCTTCGTCGCCGGCGTTTCGCGTCGGCTGACTTCGGTGATCGTCCCTTGCACTCGCTCCCACACCGCGTCAATGCTGCCAACGCCGTTCTGGCGTCGGAGCCGGGAGTCACGGTCGTAGTAGGCGAGCAGTGGCTCGGTCTCCTGCTCGTATACCGCATGCCGGGCCTGCACGATCGCCGGCTGGTCGTCGTCGCGCACATACAACTCGCCACCGCAGCGGTCGCACGCCCCCGCCTCCAGCGGCGGGTTGAGCCGGGGATGGTACGTGGCGGCGCAGGAGCGGCATGTCAGTCGCCCCGCCAGTCGCTCCATCAGCACCGCACCGTCGACCTCCAGCAGCAGCGCCAGATCGACCTGTTGTCTCCGCTCCCGTAACGCAGCATCCAGCGCCGTCGCCTGGGAAACCGTGCGCGGAAAGCCGTCCAGGACGACCCCCTTGCTGCAATCCGGCTGCGCCATGCGGTCCAACACCAGTTGCTCGATCAGCGCATCCGGTACCAGACGACCGGCATCAAGGTACGCCTTCGCGGCAATGCCGGAGGGTGTTCCGGCCGCAGCGTCGGCACGCAACAGTTCACCGCTGGCGATGCGTGTCCAGCCATAGTGCTCGCACATACGGCGCGTCTGCGTTCCTTTTCCGGTACCCGGAGGTCCAATCAAGAGAATGTTCACAAGGCTTAGCGAATGAAGCCCTGGTAGCGGCGCATCAACAACTGCGCCTCCAGTTGTTTCATGGTGTCCAGTACGACACCGACAACGATCAGCAGGCCCGTGCTGGAAAGCGTCAAGGCCTGTGTAGCGGTGATCGTGCGCACGAACAGCGGCGAAATCGCCACCAGACCCAGGAACAGCGCGCCCGCCAGCGTGATGCGGGTGAGCACACGCGTCAGGTACTCCGCCGTGTTGCGCCCTGGGCGGATGCCCGGAATGAAGCCGCCGTTCTTCTGCAGACTGTCCGGCAGGTTCTGCTGTTGAAAGACGACCATGGTGTAGAAGTAGGTGAAGCCCACCACCAGCACAAAGTAGAGGATCCAGTAGAGGACGCCCTGGCTGTTGAACAGGTTGTAGATGGCGGTGGCGATGCCGCTGACCCAGGAGATGGAGGACGCCGTGAAATACGACGAGACTGTGGCCGGAAACAACATGATCGACATGGCGAAGATCAGAGGAATCATGCCCGCCGAGTTGACGCGCAAGGGGATGTGCGTACTACTCCCCTGCGTCTGCTGGTTGCCCCGAATGCGACGGGCGTACTCCACACGAATGCGCCGCTCACCCTGGTAGATCAAGACAATGCCGACGATCAGAATCAGGGCCACCACCACCAGCACCACACCGCCGGTCAGACTGTTACCGGCGACGGCTGTTTGCTGCGCGAACGACGGGAGCCGGGTCACGATGCCGGCAAAGATGATCAGCGAGATGCCGTTGCCGATGCCGTTCTCAGTGATCAACTCGCCCAGCCAGGTCAAGAGCATCGTGCCGGTCGTGAGCGTGACCAGGGTAGTGAGGCTCTGCAGGAAGACTGCGCCCGTGACGCCCCAGAGCCCAAACTGCGGTATGACCTGTGCCCCTGCCGCCGCTCCCTGGGCGCTGTGCAGCAGCGACACCGTGCCGAAGCCCTGCAGGAAGGCCAACGGTACTGTGAGCATGCGGGTGTACTGATTGATCTTGTTGCGCCCGGCCTCGCCCTCTTTGCCCAGCATCTCCAGCCGCGGGACCATCGGCGTCAGCAACTGCATCACGATGGTCGCCGTGATGTATGGGTAGACGCCGAGTGCCGCTACCGAGAAGCTGGCCAGCGCGCCGCCCGAAAAGAGGTCGAGCATGGATATCGTTTGGTTGCCGCTGAGCAATTGCTTCAACGCTGCCACGTTGACGCCCGGAATGGGCACGTGGGCAATGAAGCGGAAGATGATCAGCACGCCGAGCGTGAAGAGCAGCTTGCGCCGGAGGTCGGGCAAACGCCAGGCGTTGAGCAGGTGCTCCAGCGATTCGTTCACTGCTGCTTTCCTTACGCCTCTTGCTCGGCGTCGAGGTTCTCGTCAAGCTCGATAACCGTGCCGCCGAGCGCCTCAATCGCCGCCTTGGCGCTGGCCGAGAACTTGACGGCGCGCACCGTCAGTGCCTTGGTGAGCGTGCCACTGCCAAGGACCTTGAGACCGATGAAGGGGCCGTTGCCGGCAAAGTGCGGCGTCACGATCCGGGCAGCGGCCAGCGATCCCAGCGTGACATCGCTGCCGACATCAACCAGTTCCAGCAGGTCCAGGTCCACCACCGTGTAGCGCTTCTTGAACAGCGCGTTGCGGAAACCGCGCCGGTAGGGCATGCGCTTGGCGAAGCGCGTCTGACCGCCCTCAAAGTTTATGTTGACTTCGCCGCGGCGACGAGCCTTCTGACCCTTCGTGCCACGACCGGACGTTTTGCCGTGGCCGGACCCGGTGCCGCGGCCTACTCGCTTTTCGGAGTGGGTCGAGCCGGGGGGCGGCAGTAGTTCGTGTAACTTCATCGACGCTAACTCCTACTCGGCCGCCGTGCCGTCGGACGATTCCTCGACGGTCAGAAAATGGGAAACCTTTTGGATCATGCCACGAACCTCCGGGCGGTCCGGTAGTTCCACCGTCTGATTCAGACGGCGCAAGCCGAGCGAACGCACAGTATCCTTGTGGCGTTGATTATGGCCGATCGTGCTGACCCGATAGGTGACGCGAAGCGTTGCCATCAGACCGCCGCCCTGCTTCCCAATAGCTCGTGGACCGTGATATTGCGACGGCGAGCGACCATCGCCGGACTCTCCAACATGCCGAGTGCCTGCATTGCCGCCGCCACGGTGTTGACCTTGTTGGAACTACCCAGCGTCTTGCTCAGCACGTCGCGCACACCAGCCGACTCCACGACGGCTCGCACCGCTGCCCCAGCGATCACGCCGGTGCCAATGGAGGCCGGCCGCAGGAGCACGGTGGAGGCGCAGAAACGGGCCAGCACCGGGTGCGGGATCGTGTTCTCCGCCAGGGGGATCTCGACAATATGCTTCTTGGCGTCGTCAACGGCCTTGCGGATGGCATCCGGCACTTCCGCTGCCTTGCCAACGCCCGCACCGACGTGCCCGGCCTTATCACCAACGACAGCGACGACACTGTAACTGAAGCGGCGTCCGCCCTTGACCACCTTGGACACGCGGCGGATGTCGACCACGCGCTCTTCCAGGCTGAGCCGGTTTGCGTCTATTCTCGGCATTCTTACTCCTAAAAACTCAAACCGGCTTTGCGCGCCGCGTCGGCCAGCGCCTGCACCCGACCGTGATAGCCAAAGCTCCCGCGGTCGAAGGCGACCTTCGTGACGCCCTGCGCCAGCGCCCTGGTCGCCACCGTCTCGCCCACTTTCTCGGCGCGCTGTGTCTTCTTGAGGCCCGCCAGGAGGGGCCGCAGATCAGGATCCAGCGTCGAAGCCGTCACCAGCGTGCGGTGCCCGATGTCGTCAATGACCTGAGCATAGATGTGCTCCGCCGACCGGTGAATGCTCAGGCGCGGCCGCTCGGCGGTGACGGGGATGCGTGCCCGCACGCGGCGCTGGCGGCGCAGGCGGCCCTTAAGGGCGTCGGTCTTCTTTATCACCCTGTTCTATTCTCCTCTACCTGGATTCCTCGCCGACTGTGCGCTGTCCCCGGTGAGGGCAGGTGCTGTCGTTCCGTTTCGGCGCTCGCGCAGCGTCAGGTCATTACTTCTTCTTGCCGCCGGCCTTGCCCGCCTTGCCGGCCTTGCGGCGAATGACCTCGTCGGTGTAGCGAATGCCTTTACCCAGATACGGCTCCGGGGGGCGCACGTTGCGGATGCGACTGGCGATCTCACCGACCGCAGCCTTGTCGATGCCCTGCACATGCACCCGGCTCTCCGAGCCGCGCTGGGCCTGGACCTGATCGATGGTGAACGATACGTCCGGCGGCGGGGCGACCTCGACCGGATGGCTGTAGCCCACCTGCAGCACGAGGCTCTTACCCATGAGTTGGGCGCGATAGCCGACCCCGGTCAACTGCAACGATCGCGTGAAGCCGGTCGTGACGCCTGTGACCATATTGGCGACCAGCGAGCGGGTCAACCCGTGCAAGGCCCGCACCTCTGCGTCGTCGTTTGGTCGCGTCACGAGCAACTGGCCGTCCTGCTGCTCAATCCTGATGGGCTGACGGAAGTCACGACTGAGCGTACCTTTCGGTCCGCTCACGGTGACGTGCTGACCCAGCAACTCAATTTTGACGCCGCTGGGCACCGGAATCGGCTGCCGCCCAATGCGTGACATGTGTGTCCCCCCTCCAGACGCGAACGGATATTGTACCACGAACCGCCCGCTACCAGATGTAGCAGAGCACCTCGCCACCTACGCGCTCGTAGTGCGCTTGCTTGCCGGTCATGACGCCGCGCGAGGTGGAGATGATGGCGGTACCCAACCCGCCCATGACGCGGGGGATGTCGTCCCGGCGTGAGTAGATGCGCAGACCCGGCCGGCTGACGCGCTTCAGGCCGACAATCACCGGCTTCTTGTCGGGCGTGTACTTCAGGCTGATGCGGATAGTGCCTTGCGGCCCTTCCGGCAGGACCTCATATTCGCCAATGTAACCCTCCTGCTTGAGCACCTGGGCCACAGCTTGCTTGAGGTTGGATGCCGGGATGGCGACGTGTAGGTGGCGGGCCATTGAGGCATTGCGGATGCGCGTCAGCATGTCCGCGATGGGATCGGTGACGTTCATTGTGTCCTCCCTCTACCAGCTCGACTTGGTGATGCCGGGCAGTTCGCCGCGTAACGCCAGGTCGCGGAAGCAGATGCGGCAGAGCGCGAACTGCCGGATATAGCCGCGCGGCCGCCCGCATATGCGGCAGCGGTTGCGATGCTGAACACTGTGCTTGGGCGTTCTCTTCCAGGCGGCGATCATTGCTTTGCGGGCCATTGGTGGTTGCTCCTTCCGCTTTCTTCGCTATGCTTTTCGGAACGGCATGCCGATAAGCTGGAGCAGGCGGCGGCCCTCTTCGTCGGTGCGCGCCGTCGTCACCATGCTAATCTCCATGCCGCGTAACTTATCGATCTTGTCATAGTCGATCTCCGGGAAGATCAACTGCTCGCGCAGCCCGAGGGTGTAGTTGCCTCGACCATCGAAGGAGTTGGGCGAGAGGCCCTGGAAGTCGCGGGTGCGCGGTAGGGCCACGTTGATCAGCCGGTCCAGGAACTCGTACATGCGCGACCCGCGCAGGGTGACGCTGACGCCGATGGCGTTGCCGGCTCGCAGCTTGAAGGCGGCGATGCTGCGCCGGGCCTTCGTGACCACCGGCTTCTGCCCGGTGATGAGGCCGATGTCGCGGACCGTCGCGTCCAGCGCCTTGGAGTTCTGCAACGCCTCGCCAACACCAACATTGATGACGACCTTGTGGATCGACGGCGTCGCCATGGCATTGCGGTAATTGAACTCTTTGATCAGTGTCGGACGGACCTCGTTCTCGTATTGCTCTTTCAGTCGTGTCGCCATCACGCCCCCTACTTCTTGTCCACTATCGCCTGGCCGCAGTTCTTGCAGGCGCGGACCTTGGTACCGTCTTCCTGTATCTGGTGCGCGACCCGCGTTGGCTGGCTGCAACTCGGGCAGACCAGCATCACGTTGGAGATATCCATGGGAGCGTCGAAGGTCACGATGCCGCCTTGAGGCGCGCTGCCCTGCTGGCGCGAGCGCACATGCCGCTTCATCTGGTTGACACCGCCGACCACCACTCGGTGCTCGCGGGGACGCACCTCGGTGATGACGCCGCGCTTGCCCTTGTCTTTGCCTGTGATCACGACCACCGTGTCGTCGCGTTTGATGTTTGCCATCGCGCTACCTGCTCCCTTCGTCGATCAGAGAACTTCGGGGGCCAGCGACACGATGCGCATGAAGTTGCGGTCGCGTAGCTCCCGTGCCACGGGACCGAAGATGCGCGTGCCGCGCGGCACGTTCTGCTGATTAATAATCACGGCGGCGTTCTCGTCAAAACGAATGTAACTACCGTCGTCCCGCCCGAACTCCTTGGTGGTGCGCACGATCACGGCGCGCACGACCTCGCCCTTCTTGACTGTCCCGTTTGGCTGGGCGTCCTTGACGGCTGCCATGATGATGTCGCCGATGCCGGCGATCTGCTTCCCCTGGCCACTGACGACCCGGATGCACATGATCTCCTTCGCGCCGGTGTTGTCGGCAACGCGGAGACGACTCGTGGGCTGAATCATGCCGTCCCTCCATTCCCCGCCGCGCTGGCGGCATCAGCGGTTTCGGCCGCCTGGCGATAGTCCGACGTGTTCTCCTCTTGCACACGCATCTGGCTGCGCGAGGGACGCGTGATCTCCATCAGGATCCAGCTCTTGTGACGGCTGATCGGCCGGCACAGGCAGAAGCGCACCTCGTCGCCGGTGTGGGCGGTGTTTTGCTCATCGTGGACCATGTAGCGCTTGGAATGGCGCATAACCTGGCCGTAGAGCGGGTGACGGCGAAACATGTTCACCTGCACCACCACGGTCTTCTCCATCTTGTCGCTCACGACCTTGCCGGTTTTCACCTGCGTCGGACGCTGCGGCACCTGAGGCGGCAATGTATTGTTCAGCATCGTATTCCTTTCGTTGCTCTGTCCTCGCTACCGCGGCGTCCCACCCTCAGGCCCCGACCGCTTCCAGCTCGCGTTCGCGCATGATCGTGCGCACCCGAGCGATATCGCGCCGGACATTCTCCAAACGCATGTAGTTCTCCAGTTGGCGCGTCGTCAACTGGAAGCGCAGGTTGAATAGTTCCTGCTGCAACTCGTCCAGGCGGCGCACGAGCTCGTCGTCTGCAAGTCCCCGAACGTCGAGTGGCTTCACTGTGCGCCTCCTCCTGCCACGGCTGCCGGTTCTTCGGCCGGCGTCGTTTCCTTATGTACCACTTCACTCGACTCAGCATCCCGTCCGAGAATGCGGGTGCGGATCGGCAGCTTGTGACCGGCCATCGTCAGCGCCTGGCGCGCCAGGTCCTCGCGCACGCCGCCCACCTCAAAGATGATGTGGCCCGGCCGCACCACCGCCACCCAGTGGTCTGGTCCGCCTTTGCCGGAACCCATGCGGGTTTCCGCCGGCTTGGCCGTCACTGATTTGTCGGGGAAGACGCGAATCCACACCTGGCCGCCGCGCCGGGTGTTGTGGGTGATGGCACGGCGCGCCGCTTCAATCTGCTTGCTGGTCAGCCAGAACGGCTCAAGCGCCTGCAATCCCCACTCGCCAAAGACCAGCGTCACACCACGGTGGGCCTCCCCCTGCATGCGACCACGGTGTTGCTTGCGGAACTTTGTCCGCTTCGGCATCAACATGCGCTGTCGTTCCCTTCGGCTCTGCTACGACTCTTGCACGTCGTCGGTCGGGCCGACGGCTGTCTGGTTGATGGCTTCTTCTGCCGGCGACGAACGGTCATCCGCCTGGCGCGGCGTCACCGTCTGGGCCCGACCGCTACGGCCACCCGGCCGTGTACGGTCGCCGCGGGCGGGAGCGCCGGCGCGGGCCCGGTTCGCGCCTGCCGGCAGGGCGATCGGCTCGGGTCCCGGCTTACCGGCAACCACGTCGCCGCGGTAAATCCAGACCTTGACGCCGATCATGCCGAACGTCGTCTTGGCCTCCGCCGTGCCGTAGTCGATGAACGCCCGCAACGTATGCAAAGGCACCGAACCGGCGATCTCTTTGCTCCTACTCGCCATCTCGTTACCGCCCAAGCGGCCGGCCACGACCATACGCACGCCCTTGGCGCCGGCGCGCATCGTGCGCTGTACCGACTGCTTCATGGCCCTTCGGAAGGCCACGCGCTTCTCTAACTGCTCGGCGATGTTGCGCGCGACCAGTGTGGCGTCGAGCTCGCTCTGCCTGATCTCCAGCACGTTCAGGCGCACGCGCTTGGAGGTCATCTGCTCCAGCGTCTGGCGGTACTCTTCCACCGCCGTGCCGTTCTTGCCGATCACCACGCCGGGGCGAGCGGTGGAGACAGTAACCGTCAACTGTTGCGACGCCCGCTCGATTTCAACCCGCGACACGCCGGCATTGGTCAAACGCCGCTTGACGAAATCGCGGATCGCCAGGTCTTCGCCAACGTTTTTGGCGTAGTCCTTCTCGGCGAACCACTTCGAATCCCAGGTGCGACTGATGCCCAGTCGGAACCCGATTGGATTGACTTTATGTCCCAATACTCGCCCCCTTGTTCCTATCGTTCCGTCTGGACCTACCGGCGACCCGGCTTTTCGTCGCTCAGGGTCACGGTGATGTGGCTGGCGCGCTTGACGATGCGGTCGTAGTGCCCGCGCGCCCGCGCCCGGCCCCGCTTCAGGCCGCGCGCCTCGTCGGTGGTGATGTTCAAGATCGTGAGGTCGCGCCGGTTGAGACTGTAGTTGTTCTCAGCATTGGCCGCAGCGGAGGCGACCACCTTGGAAACCGGTAGGGCCGCCGCCTTTGGCGTGAATCGCAACACCGCCAACGCCTCCTCTACCGACTTGCCTTTGACCAGATCGCCCACCAGCCGCACCTTGCGGGGCGACATTGGGATGCCGCGTGCTATCGCCATGACTTGCATTACCGCACTCCCGTACTGCGCTCGGAGTGCGCGTGCCCGCGGAACGTGCGGGTTGGCGCGAACTCCCCCAGCTTGTGACCGACCATATTCTCGCTCACGTACACCGGCACGTGCCGCCGGCCATCGTGGACGCCGAAGGTCAGGCCCACCATGTCGGGCAGCACGGTCGAAGCGCGTGACCAGGTCTTGATGATGGCCTTCTGCCCGCTGCGCTGCATACCAACCACCTTCTTCATCAGGCTAGGCAGCACGTAAGGCCCCTTTTTGGTTGAACGTGACACGTTCTCGCTCCTCCCCGACCCTACTTCTGCTTACGAGTGCGCAGAATGAACGGCGCGCTCTTCTTGTTCCGGCGAGTCTTGTAGCCCATGGCCGGCTTCCCCCAGGGCGTCTGCGGCTGACCACCGATGGGGTGGCGACCCTCGCCGCCACCGTGCGGATGCTCGCGCGGGTTCATGGCCGAGCCGCGAACGGTTGGCCGGCGGCCCATCCAACGCGAGCGCCCGGCCTTGCCGAGGTTGATATTCTCGTGATCCGGGTTGCCGACCGTGCCGATCGTGGCGTAGCAACGCGCCAACACGCGGCGCATCTCGCCGGAGGGCAGCTTCACCGTGACGTAGCCGGCGTCCTTGGCCATCACCTGGGCGGCGACGCCGGCGCTGCGCACGAGCTGGGCGCCGCGCCCAGGCTGCAACTCGATGTTGTGTACCATCGTACCCAGCGGTATGGACTGCAGCGGCATGGCGTTGCCGACCTTCGGCTCCGCCTCTGGTCCGCTAACCAGCGTCTCGCCGATGCGCAGACCATGTGGCGCCGTGATGTAGCGTTTGGCACCGTCGGAGTAGCTCAACAGGGCGATACGGGCGCTGCGATTCGGGTCATACTCAATCGTCGTCACCTTGGCAGGAACGCCGACCTTGTTGCGCTTGAAGTCGATGATGCGATACATGCGACGCGCGCCGCCGCCGCGGTGCCGCGTCGTGATCCGGCCCTGGTTGTTGCGCCCCGCATTGCTCTTGATGCGTTCCAGGAGTGGCTTGTAGGGCTTGTTGGTCGTGATCTCATCGAACGTGGAGCCGCTCATCGCCCGCCGGCCAGGGGAGGTCGGGTTGTACTTCTTGACTGGCATGCTTCTCTACTCTCTCTACGCCGGCGTCTACTGAGCCTCGAAGAAGCTGATCTTCTGCCCCGGTTCGAGTGTCACGATCGCCTTCTTGGAGTCTTGCAGCTTGACGGCGATACGCACGCGGCGACCCACGTTCTTCATCTCGCCGTGGTGGTTGATCGTATTGACGTGGACCACGCGGACGCTGAACATCTTCTCCACCGCCGCCTTGATCTCCAGCTTGGTAGCCTCACGGGCGACGTTGAAAGTGTACTTATTCTGTTCCGCCAGCATCGTGTTTTTCTCGGTAATGCGGGGACTGCGGAGCACTTCGTAGATATTCATGCCAGTGTCGTCTCCAGGTGGGTTGCAGCACTCTGCGTCAGCACCAGCCAGTCGTGCTTGAGCACGCTCAGCACGTCCACACCCATCGCCGGCAGCATGTCCACCTCTTGCAGATTGCGGCCCGACAGAAAGGCGTTGCGGTCCAGGTTGTCCGTGACGAACAGCACGGTACCCGTGATGCCCAGCGTCTCCAGCATGGCAATGAAGCCTTTGGTGTGCGGAGCCTCGAAGGCCAGGCTCTCCAGGACGATCAGCCGTCCCTCCGCCAGCTTGTCGGAGAGGGCCGAGCGCATGGCCAACCGGCGCACTTCGCGCGGCAGGCCCTGGCGGTAGGAGCGTGGCACGGGCCCGTGGACGGTGCCACCGCCACGCCACTGGGGAGCGCGCGTGCTGCCCTGGCGGGCGCGACCAGTGCCCTTCTGGCGCCACGGCTTTCTACCGCCACCCGAAACCAGCTTACGGTTCTTCGTCATGTGGGTGCCCTGCCGGGCGTTCGCCATTTGTTGCTGCATCGCTGCATAGAGGGCGGCGCGATGCGGCACGCGGGCGTAGACGTGGTCGCTCAGTTCCAGAGAACCAGCTTCACCGCCGTCAATGGTGCGTATCGGGAGTTGGGCCATGACCGTCTATCCCCTTCTGGCCGAGCGGCGAATAATGACCAGACGACCAGCCGGGCCCGGCACTGAACCGCGGACCAGGAGCAGGTTGCGCTCCCCATCCGTTTGCACGACCAGCAGCCGTTGCACCGTGCAGCGCTCGTTGCCCATGCGGCCCGCCATGCGGGTGCCCTTGTAGACACGGCCCGGCGTAGTACCCGGCCCAATTGAGCCTGGCGCGCGGTGCCGGTCGGACTGGCCGTGCGTCTTGGGACCACCATGAAAGCCGTGGCGCTTCACCACGCCGGCGAAGCCCTTGCCCTTGGAGGTACCGGTCACGTCAACTTCATCACCGGCCTGAAAGAGGCCAACCGTGAGCTGCTGACCAAGCGTGTAGTCGCTCGTTGCGCCGTCCGGCTGGCGCAACTCCACCAGGTGGCGCAGGTGCGCCGCGCCGGAGACCTTCAAGTGCCCGGCCTCCGGCCTGTTGATCTTACGATACTCGCCATAAGCGAGTTGCACAGCGCTGTAGCCGTCGCGCTCCGGCGTCTTGAACTGCGTCACCACGCATGGTCCCGCCTCAATCACCGTCACCGCCTGCACGCTGC
The DNA here is from genome assembly GCA_036734945.1 of Chloroflexota bacterium. Lineage (GTDB taxonomy): Bacteria > Chloroflexota > UBA4733 > UBA4733 > UBA4733 > UBA4733. Next base: position 14,815 of record DAIMXP010000066.1, on the reverse strand, counting down.
CGTTCTCGGCAAAAACCTGCGTCATGCCGACCTTCCGGCCCAGCAGACCTTCCATGTAGTGGCTCCCTTCGGTCTCAATACGGAGACGCAGGGCCGCGACTGCGGTCTGCGGCCAAGCGACGAGGGCGACTGCGGTCGCTACGAAGACGGCAGTTCCGGCCTTGCCCAGCCCTCAACTCATCCTCCATTACCTACAGCTTGATCTCAATCTCGACGCCAGCTGGCAGATTGAGGCGCATCAGCGCGTCAACGGTGCGCGGGTTCGGCTCAACTACGTCGATCAGGCGCTTGTGTGTGCGCATTTCGAACTGCTCCCGCGAGTCTTTGTCGATGAAGCGCGAGCGCAGCACCGTGTACTTGCGGATTTCGGTCGGCAAGGGAATCGGCCCCTTGATCGTGGAGCCGGTCCGCTGCGCCGTCTCCACGATCTGCTTCGCTGACTGATCCAGTACCTTGTGATCGTAGGCCTTCAGCCGGATCCGGATGCGTTGTTCTGCCACTTTAGTGCTCCCTTACGGCCGCCCTATTCCAGAATCTGCGTGACGGCCCCGGCGCCGACCGTCCGACCGCCTTCGCGGATGGCGAAGCGCAGGCCGTCTTCGAGCGCCACCGGCGTGATCAGCCGGATCGTCATCTCGATGTTGTCCCCAGGCATCACCATCTCCACCCCCTCCGGCAAGGTGATCGCCCCCGTCACGTCCGTCGTCCGCAGGTAGAACTGCGGCCGGTAGCCGTTGTAGAAGGCAGTGTGCCGCCCTCCCTCTTCCCGACTCAGCACGTACACCTGCGCCTTGAAGGCCACGTGCGGCGTGATCGTCCCCGGCTTCGCCAGCACCTGCCCCCGCTCAATGTCGGCGCGCTCTACCCCGCGCAACAACACCCCGATGTTGTCCCCCGCCTGGGCCTGGTCCAACAGCTTCTTGAACATCTCCACGCCGGTCACGATCGTGCGCTGCACCGGCCGCAACCCCACGATCTCGATCTCGTCGCCCACCTTCAAGACGCCGCGCTCCTGCCGCCCCGTCGCCACCGTGCCACGTCCCTTGATGCTGAAGACATCCTCCACCGGCATCAAGAACGCCCGGTCAATCGGCCGCTCCGGCGTCGGGATGTAGCTATCCACCGCATCCATCAACTGCAAGATGCAGGCATACTCCGGCGCGTGCACATCCTTGCTGTCGCTGCTGAGCGCCGCCAGGGCCGACCCCCGGATGAACGGCACGTCGTCGCCGGGGAAGCCGTTCTTACTCAGGATCTCCCGCACTTCCAGCTCGACCAGTTCCAGCAGTTCCTCGTCGTCCATGGCGTCCACTTTGTTCAAGAAGACCACCATGCTCGGCACTTCCACCTGGCGGGCCAGCAAGATGTGTTCGCGGGTCTGCGGCATCGGGCCGTCGGGGGCGCTGACCACCAGGATCGCCCCGTCCATCTGGGCGGCGCCGGTGATCATGTTCTTGATGTAGTCGGCGTGCCCAGGGCAGTCCACGTGGGCGTAGTGCCGCTTCTCCGTGGAGTACTCCACGTGGGCGATGGCGATCGTGATGCCGCGCTCGCGCTCTTCCGGCGCATTGTCGATGCTGTCGAAGGCCCGGAAGGCGCCGCCGCCCTTGAGCGCCAGCACCTTCGTGATCGCCGCCGTCAACGTCGTCTTGCCGTGGTCCACGTGCCCAATCGTCCCCACGTTCACGTGCGGCTTGTCCCGCACAAACTTCTGCTTCGCCATTCCGATGTCTCCCTTAAGCTCGCCGCTTGGCGATGATTTCTTCCGCCACGGTGCGTGGCACTTCCTGGTACTCGTGGAATGCCATGGTGTAGCTGGCGCGTCCCTGCGTCATCGAGCGCAGCTCGTTGACATAGCCGAACATCTCGGCCAGCGGTACCACCGCGCCGATAATCTGTGCGCCGGAGCGGGCCTCGACGCCTTGCAGGTGGCCGCGGCGGGAGTTGAGGTCGCCGATAACCGAGCCCATGAACTCGTCGGGGCTGGTGACCTCCACCAGCATGAGCGGCTCCAGCAAGACCGGACTGGCCTTGCGCACGGCTTCCCGGAAGCCGATCGTGGCTGCGGTCTTGAAGGCTTCTACCGACGAGTCCACTTCGTGATAGGAGCCGTCGTAGAGGGTGGCTTTGATGTCCACCATCGGGAAGCCGGCTACGACACCGGTGGTGAGGCACTCTTTGACGCCGGCTTCGACACCGGGCACGTACTCGCGCGGGATGGCGCCGCCGACGATGCCGTTGACGAACTCGAAGCCCTTCGCCGGGTTGGGATCAACCCGCAGCCAGACATCGCCGAACTGGCCATGGCCGCCGGTCTGCCGGATGAAACGGCCCTCAGCCCTGGCCGTTGCCCGGATGGTCTCGCGGTAGGCCACCTGGGGCTTACCGACGGTGGTCTCCACTTTGTACTCGCGGCGCATGCGATCGACGATCACTTCCAGGTGGAGTTCGCCCATGCCGGAGATAATCGTCTGACCCGATTCCTCATCGGTACGCACCCGGAAGGTAGGGTCCTCTTCCGCCAGGCGATTCAGGGCGATGCCCATCTTGTCCTGATCCTGGTGGGTCTTCGGCTCTACTGCCTGCTCGATTACCGGTTCCGGGAACTTGATGGACTCCAGGATGACCGGGTGGTTGACGTCGCAGAGCGTGTCACCGGTGAAGGTATTGCGCAGACCAACTGCGGCGGCAATATCGCCGGCGTAGACCTCGGCGATGTCCTCTCGGTGGTTGGCGTGCATCTGCAGCAAGCGGCCGATCCGCTCCCGTTCGTCCTTGCTGGTGTTGGTGATATAGGAACCGGTAGTGAGTTTGCCGGAGTAGACTCGGAAGTAGGCGAGCCGCCCGACGTAGGGGTCGGCCACGATCTTAAAGGCCAGCGCGGCGAAGGGTTCGTTCTCGTCCGGCGCGATCGGCACCATTTCCTCGCTGCCGGGAATCATGCCTTCGATGGGCGGCACATCCAGCGGCGAGGGCAGATAGGCGATGACGGCGTCCAGCATCGGCTGGACACCCTTGTTCTTCAGCGACGAGCCGCAGAGTACCGGCACCAACTTGACCTGCAAGGTGGCCGCGCGTAGCGCCGTGACCAACTCGGCGTTGCTGATCGGCTCCTCGGAGAGGTACTTCGTCGCCAGGGTCTCATCCGTCTCGGAGACGCGCTCGACCATGCGGTCGCGCCAGTCCTTGACCAGGTCCGCCATCTCCGCCGGCACCGGCTCTTCGCGGATGTTTACGCCAAGGTCGTCGTCGTAGAAGATGGCCTTCCGCTCGATCAGGTCGACAATGCCGCGAAAGCCGTTCTCGGCGCCGATCGGCAGTTGGATCGGCACCGGCACGGCGCCGAGGCGGTCGCGGATCATGTCCACGTCGCGGAAGAAGTTGGCCCCCATGCGATCCATCTTGTTGATGAAGACGATGCGTGGCACCTTGTAGCGGTCGGCCTGGCGCCAGACCGTTTCCGACTGTGGCTCGACGCCGGCAACGGCGTCAAGGACGACGATGCCGCCGTCCAGGACGCGCAGAGAGCGTTCGACTTCTACCGTGAAGTCCACGTGCCCGGGCGTGTCGATGATGTTGATGCGATGCTCGCGCCAGAAGCAGGTAGTGGCAGCCGAAGTGATCGTGATGCCGCGTTCCTGCTCCTGCGGCATCCAGTCCATAGTGGCGGAGCCTTCGTGTACCTCACCGATGCGGTGGATACGGCGCGTGTAAAAGAGGATGCGTTCGGTCGTGGTCGTTTTGCCGGCATCAATGTGCGCGATGATGCCGATATTGCGCGTTTTTTCAAGCGAAACGGAACGTGGCAACTTTTTTCTCCGGTCGTGATCGCTGCACCTGACCTTACCCCCCACCCTGGCCTTCGGCCACCCCTCCCCCCTCTCCGCCTAGGAGAGGGGGGAGGGGCTAGGGGGGAGCGGGTCCGGCCGCGAGCCGTAACCTGCCGTTTCGGACGGTGCGTTTAGACCGTCCGCTTCTGGTGGGTTACAGCCTGTAGTGGCTGAAAGCTCGGTTACTTTCCGCCATCTTATGCATATCTTCCTTGCGTTTAATGGTGGCCCCGAGACCGTGGGAAGCGTCAAGGATCTCGGCTGCCAGTTTTTCTTCCATACTCTTGCCGGCGCGCTTGCGCGCCGCGCCAATGAGCCAGCGAATGGCGAGGGCCTGCCGGCGATCGCCGCGTATTTCCACGGGTACCTGATAGGTTGCGCCGCCCACCCGCTTCGGCTTGACTTCCAGGATCGGCGTGACATTGCGAAGCGCCGTCTCAAATGACTCCATCGGATGCCGTTTGGTCTGCTCCTCAATGCGGTCCAGCGAACCGTAGAGGATCGACTCGGCAACGGACTTCTTGCCGTTCAGCATCAGCTTATTGATGAACTTCTGGACTACCCGATTGCCATAGCGCGTGTCGGGCGGCGTCACCCGGTGGACGATCGTTCCGCGTCGAGACATCGTGCCAACCCCCTCTACCCTCAGCGGAGCGAGCGCCAACTCGCCCCAGCCGGACCATGCGACGGTCCAGTCATCTGACCCTGTTCGCGTGTGGTCATCAGCACCGTGGCTGAGGACCAGTGTGCCTTAGCGCCGCCCGCCGGCGCGCGCGCTGCGACCGCTGGCTGCAGCGGTGGTGGCTTCCTTGGCACGTTTCGCCCCGTATTTGGAGCGACCTTGCTTGCGATCTTTGACGCCCTGCGTGTCCAGCGCGCCCCGAATGATGTGATATCGAACGCCCGGCAGGTCCTTGACGCGGCCACCGCGCAAGAGTACAACCGAGTGTTCCTGTAAATTGTGCCCCTCGCCGGGAATGTAGGCAGTGACCTCCATGCCATTCGTGAGGCGAACGCGCGCGATCTTCCGCAGGGCGGAGTTCGGCTTCTTCGGCGCGGCCGTACGTACCTGTAGGCAGACACCGCGCTTCTGCGGCGCGCCTTGAACGCGCTCGGTGCGACCCGACAACGAGTTTTGCACGTAGGTCAGCGCCGGCGCTTTCGTCTTCTTTTGAATACGCTTGCGGCCCTGGCGGACCAATTGATGGATTGTCGGCAAACCCGATCCCCTTCGTCTTCCAGTGCCCCGCCTCGCGGTCGCTCACGCGCCAGAAATCGCCCCCGGAGCACTCCGAGGGCGATCATCAAACCGGCCATGGATACTAACACGCCGCTAACGTGCCGGTCAACTATTTCCGGCGTGTACGCGGCCTTACGGGCTGCATCTTCGCGCTACCGTTCGCGCACCTTGTGCGCGGTGCGTAAGCAGCGCGTGCAGATATTGAGTTTGGTCGGCACGCCGTTCATGACCAGCGTCGCCCGCTGAATGTTCGGCACGAAGGCGCGGGCCTTCTTGGTCGCGCGCCGAAACCACTTACCGGTGTTCTGGAAGCGGATGGTTCGCCCCATGACGACAGACTTGCCGCACACTTCGCAGGTGCTGGGCATCTTGACTCTCCTTTGACCCGATTGCCGTGCGCGGCTTACAATGCGCGGGCAGTGAGCGTACCATGGCGATCCGAAGGGGAGCAACGCATGCCAGCGTCGGCAGAGGCCGTTTACCCGTGGCGCAGTTGACGAGCACTTCCTCAGGCGTAGGCTGGCAGTACGATGGCCGGCAACTGGCAGCGGCTTACCGGGCCGGCGCTCACTGGCTAGCTCGGCACGCTGCCCGTGTCGATGCGCTTAATGTCTTCCCCGTGCCGGATGGGGACACCGGCACCAATATGCGCCTGACAATGGACGCGGCGGTTATGGCGCTGGAACGACAACCGCGCAGTAACGCTGGTGAGGCGGCGGGCATCGCTGCCCAGGCCGCCCTGCTCGGCGCTCGCGGCAACTCCGGCGTCATCCTGTCGCAAATCCTGGCCGGCGTGGCGGCTGCCTTGCACAACAGGACGACGATTGACGCAGCCGTCGTTGCCGTCGCGGCGCGAGAAGCAGCACGGTTTGCCTACAAGGCCGTCACGGCGCCCGTGGAAGGCACGATGCTTACGGTGACGAAGGAGGTTGCTGCGGCCATCGAGGAAGCGGTGCAACGAAATGCCGCTGCGGGCGCAACGCTGGAGGCGGCGGTGCAGTCCGCGCACCGCGTCGTTGCTCGTACGCCTGACATGTTGCCCAGGCTACGGCAGGCGGGCGTGGTGGATGCCGGCGCGGAGGGCCTTGCCGTGATTCTTGACGGCGTGCTCCGCTTCGTACGTGGTGAGTCTCTGGAGGTCACCGTGTCGCCCGCCATAGTGCGTCCCAACGCCGCGGCCCTGACCGAGAGTGCTCATACCCTCGATGCCAACGGCTATTGCACCAACTTTCTTGTGCGCGGGGTGAGCGGAGACACCGAAAGCGCGCGTGCGGCGATTCTCGCGCTCGGCAGCTCGGTAGTCGTGGCCGTTGCCGGTGACCTTCTCAAAGTCCACGTCCATACCGAGCACCCCGGCCTGGCGTTAGAAGTCGGCGCGCGCCTGGGCGAGCTGACGGCGATCGAGATAACCAACATGCGCGATCAGGTCGCGGCAGTTCAGGCGCTGAGTGCGACCGAAGTCGGCGAGAGGCCGGGAGCGCCGGACCTGGCGGCGGTTATCTCGGTAGTCGCCACACCGGAACTTGCTGCCGTCTTCGCGGGCTTCGGGGCTGGCGCCGTGCTGGGCGGACAGACGATGAACCCCAGCGTCGGTGAACTTCGCGCGGCGATCGAGGCGACCGGCGCCCGCCACGTGTTCGTCCTACCCAACAACGCCAACATCCTCCTCACTGCTCAGGAGGCCGCTCGCTTGAGCGAACGTCCGGTTAGCGTCATTCCCAGCACCAGCGTGCCCCAGGGCGTGGCGGCGGCAATCGCTTTCCTGACCGACCGGACCGACGCTGAGAACGCGCAGGCGATGGCGACTGCCGCGAGTACGGTGACGACCGTCGAAGTGACGTTGGCGGCACGCGATACCACTGCGCATGGGTGCGCCGTAACGGCGGGCCAGCCGATCGCTGTGGTTGACGACGTCATCACGACGACTGCGAGTACTGTTGAAGCCGCAGCGCTGGCTGCCGCTGTCCTGGCGTTCTGCCCCCAGCATACGCTGCTCACGATCTACGTTGGGGTCGGCATTGCGCCCCAGCAGGTCGACTGGCTAGAGCAGCAGTTCCGCACGCAATTGCCTGCGGTGCAACTGGAAGTGGTCACCGGTCGCCAGCCCCATTATCCGTTCATCCTGGCCCTGGAGTAAGGACATCACGATGCGAACGGTACGCGTGGTCACAGACTCCACGACTGACTTCAGCGTGGAGGAGGCTCGGCGGCTGGGGGTAAGTGTCGTGCCCCTCCTTGTGCGGTTCGGTGAGGAGACGTTCGAAGATCGTGTGACGCTGCCCCCTGCGGAGTTCTACGACCGGCTGTTGCGCACGACAGTCGTGCCAAGCACCTCCCAGCCGGCTCCCGCCGCCTTCCTGGCGGCTTATCGACCGCTACTCGATGAGGGCTCGGACATTGTTTCTCTGCACATCTCCTCGGCATTGAGCGGAACGTTCAACTCGGCCAACATTGCTCGCCACCAACTTGATCCGGCGCACATCGCGACGGTCGACACCCGGCAGGCATCGTTCGGCGCGCAGACGCTCGTTCGGGAAGCCGTGCGGCTCGCCGGCGAAGGCCAGTCGTTGGCACAGATCGTGGCCCGAATGGAGGAACTGAAGCCCTACGTCCGCATCGTCGCCACCGTGGAAACGCTGGAGTATCTGCGTCGCAATGGCCGCATCGGGCGCGTATCGGCCCTCCTGGGTAGCCTAATGGCAGTGAAAGTGCTGATTACTGTTTCGGACGGCATCGTCGTGCCGTTAGACAAAGTGCGCACGCGCGCACGCTCGCTGCAACGCGTACAACAACTTATCGAGGCCGATGCGCCCTTCTATGGCCCGGTGCTGGTCGGCCACATTCACGACCTTGCTGCCGGTGAGGCGCTGGTCGCGGCCTTGCAGGCCAGCTTCCCGGAGCAGGAGGTACTTCTCTGCGAAGTCGGTCCGGTCATCGGCGCGCACGCCGGCCCCGGCACGGTGGGCGCCGGCTACATCATGCTACGTCAGGAGCAGGCAGGAGCAGTCAACGCGTGAAAATCACTGGCCTACAGACCTTTGTCGTCAGCGCCGGGAGCGGCAACTGGGTCTTCGTCAAAGTGCATACCGACCAGGACGGCCTGACGGGTCTGGGCGAGGGCACCGTCACCAGCAAAGCGCAGACGATAGTGGCCGCTATCGAAGAGCACGAACGCTTTCTGGTCGGGCGCGACCCGGCGAACATTGAGTGGCTCTGGCAGGCCATGTATCGCTATCCGCGCTGGCGCGGCGGACCAGCGCTCAACTCGGCGATCTCCGCCATCGAGATGGCCCTTTGGGATATCAAAGGCAAAGCGCTGGGCGTGCCGATCTGGCAGTTGCTCGGTGGCGCGGCGCGGGAGCGCATTCGCCTCTACGCGCACGCAGCGCCCCATAGCGACAGCGGCATGCGTCGCGTCCACGAGCTCGTCGGTCTGGGCTACACCGCCATCAAGACCGGTCCATTCGCGGTGCGCGACGGCATCGTTCAAGCGGCGCGCGACGTGCGAGAGGGTGCCGCGGCGATCCGGCGCATGCGCGAAGAGGTCGGCGACGACATTGACATCCTGATCGATGCGCACGGGCTGTTCACGCCGACCATGGCCGTCGACTTCGCTCGCCAGGTTGCGCCGGCGCGGCCCCTGTGGATCGAAGAGGCGACGCAACCGGAAGACCTGGCCACCCTGGCCTGGGTGGCCGAGCGCAGCCCTGTGCCGCTCGCCACCGGCGAGCGTCTCTTCACCAAGTGGGGCTTCAACGACCTGCTCCAGCAGCGCGCCGTCGCCTATATCCAGCCGGACGTCAGCCACGATGGCGGCATCCTGGAGACCAAGAAGATCGCCGCAATGGCGGAGGTCAAGTTCATCGAAGTCGCCTTGCACGGCGCCAGCTCCGAGGTACTGACCGCCGCGAACTTCCATGTCGACGCGGGCACGCCCAACTGCACGATCCAGGAGCACCCGCTCGGCTGCCCCTGGCGCTACGACGTGATCCGCACCAGATGCAGCGTGGAGCGTGGTTACGCGGCGCTGCCCCAGGCGCCCGGTCTCGGCGTGGAACTTGATGAGGCGGAAGCAGCCAGGCATCCATACGAGGCCGACTCCCGTTCACAACACACGTTCGCCGATGGATCGGTGGCGGATGCGTAGGGGCAGGGGGTTCGCCAACAAAGTCATTCATCGTCGAGTGACCCGGCAGACCTGCCCTGAATCGACGCGGGCGCGCTATTTGCGATCAACGAACCTCGATATCCTGGCTCAGGAGGAGATGATCGGCTCCTGGAGGCGCAGCCAGGATTAAGCGCTGGCCGCTGGCGGCATCGTACCAACCGAGTTCGATATGGTAGGTCCCGGCTGGAAGTAATGACGGCAGGCTGACAACGTGCCGATCCGAGACGACTTCGTTGGGCAACCAGCCGCGCGTCGGCAGTGTGCCGCCGCCAGGTTGGCTGTCGCCCTGGGCGGCAATCTGGCCTTTTGCATCGAGCAGGTGGATAAACACCGTGTAGTCCTGGCCTGGCGTCTTCAGAGCCTGCCAGTTGAGCGTCATGGTCAGTTGCTGGCCGGCTTTGACGACGGTCGCCGGCAAGTCATAGCCGCGAAGAGCAATCTGACTGCCGAAGGTGGCAGACAGCGGAAACTGTGAGACGGGTACCGAAAAGGTGTGCTGGCGATCCTGGGCCTGTACCATCCCGAGGGAGATCGTTGCCGTACCAGCCGTCGTCCGTTCCGGCGTCACGCTTACGACGACTCGCAGCGGCCCGGTCTGGAGGACTGCTGGTAGCTGAAAGGTGCGGGGATCGGCCACCACGCGACCGGTGGGCAAGGCGTTCACCGGCAGGGCGCCGTAGCCCGGGTCGCCGGCGCTGGTCGCGACGGGTTCACCTGCCGCGTCAACGAGAGCCGCCACAACCTTGAGCGACGGTAGGCTCGCCGTGCGCAGCCAATGTAGCGTGACGGTGAACGTGTCGCCCGGTCGGACTGGGCCGCCATTGAGCGGCTCCGCAACAACGGAGAGACCCGGAACGACAGCGGCCATGCCGGAGGACGGCAAGGCGGTTCCGGCTCCGCCACGGAGTATCTGAATGGTTGTCAGCGGCGCTGGTGCGCCGAGCGTCTGCAACACGGCGGCCGGCTGGTGCAGCGCATCCAGAATGGAAGCGCTGGCGACGATGTGCAGCGGTATCGGCGGCGTATCAGCCGGAACCGTGATCTCGTGGCGTGAGACGAAGAGGTCGCCGCTTTGCCAACCGTTATACATCATTCCCTGGCGGTCGGATTGGGCCCAGGTCAGGCCATGGTCGTCGTTCAGATGGACGGACAACCCGAAGTTCACGGTGGCTGGTTGCAGGACCTGCCAGAGCAACAGCACGGTCACAGTGCCGCCAGGGTCAACCGACGTTGGAGTTTGCAACTGCGTACCCACCAGTCGCAGACTGCCGCCAAAGGAGGTGGGCTGGGGCGGTGGTGTAAATGCGTTGCGGAAAGTCGCCAGCGCCTGCGGCGCCATGCGGTAGAGGAAGTAGCCAGGGTGACCGGGGTATGCGTCGCCATGGGCCACAAGTGTTGCCTGTGGCAGGTACGCCGGCAGCGGCGGTGTGGCCTGAAAGTGCGAGTAAATCCACAGCGCCGGCTGGCCGGCGGGCGGCAAGGCGACCACTGACGAGTACTCACGCAACCAGCGTGCATCGGTCGTCTGCGGACGGAAGAACAAGAAAGGCGCGGAAGCATCAAGCTGGATGAAGGTATCTCTTACAGGCACATCGCTCTGGCGCAGGGAAGCCGCAGCGGCGTCGCGGATGTCAGTATCGAACGCGGTGTAGACGCCGCCCTGCCGAGCCCAATCGGCGAAGTAGAGGCTTGCCGTGCGCACTCCTTCCCCAAGGATCAGCGCCACGATCAATAGGGCCGGTACACGACCGGCAGCGTGCAGTCGTTGGCGCAGCACAAGCCGGGAGAGAAAGTCGCCAACCTTTGAGACTCCAAGCGAGCAGACGATGGCGACTGCCGGCATCAGCGCAGTTAGTCGCAGGTAGTTGGGACTCTCCTGCGTGACCGAACTGCCGGCCAGCAAGGTACACGTCCAGATGAACAACCAGAGGGCTGGTACCAGGGGGATCGGTCGGCGGCGGCCGTCGGACATCTCGGCGGTCGGCGCCATCGTCAGCGGTTGGGACGCCGGTACACCGCGCCGGAGCTCCCAGAGCGTTGCACCCACGCCGACGAGGAAGAGGATCGTCAGCACCGGATCCAGGACCGGCAGCCCGGCGATGTTATGAAGCCAGTTTGTATCGCCCGCCACCCAGAACATGCCAAAGGTTCGCGCGATGCTCTGTTGAAACGTGATCGGCGTACCGATAATGGCCGGATGGCTGCTGAAGACCAGCACCTGATCCGTCCGGCCAATGAGCATATCGGGGTGGCGGTAGAAGTAGTAGGCCTCCGGGAGCACGGTCACGATTGACGCCGCGGCTGCAACACAGAGTTGCTGGAACAGCGGCGCCATCGGGCGACGCTGCCGCCCTTCTCGGACGAGTATCACGGCACAGATCAGCAGGAGCACCACCGGGAGGATGCGCGCGGAGATATATGTATACTCGGACAGCCCCAGGAGCACGCCGGCGAAGGCAAAGCGCAGCGTTCCTCGACGCTGCAGTGCCGCACCCAACGCCCACATGACGCCAACGTAAAAGGCGGGCGCGGCTATGGCACGGAGGCCGACCCTGCTGAGAACAACGTGCCAGAACGCCACCGCCAGCAGTCCCGCACTGACCAGGCCGATGCAGTTGCCGTACCACCGCCGAGCCAGGCCAAACGTGAGACCGACCGTCAGAACTCCCCAGAGTGCCGCCGTGAGGCGCAGCGTCATCGGCGTCACGCCCAGCAATACCCCGACGAGCGCTTGCGTGTACATGAACAACGCCTCGCGTCCGTTATTGGCGGGTAAAAAGATCGGACGCCAGCCAGCGATAATGTGCTGCACATCCAGCGCATTGACGCCTTCGTCGTGGTTCAACCCAGGCGGGAGCGTACTCAGATGCCAGAGCCGTAAGCCGGCAGCAACAGTCAGGATAAGGACGAGCGTCAGACTGGTCCCGAGCGCCGAGGACAGCAGTGCGCGGCGGTGGCATGCCGGTAGCGCCTCACGCCCAGGCGTGGGCAGAACGGTCTGAGCGATCTCCAGTCATCCTCGTGAGCAAGTGATTCGGCGGCGACCGGCAGGACAGTCTCCGGCAACCCGATTCGGGCGGAATTGTAGCACGCGACCCACGTGGAAACGACAGGGCGCTACCGTCCGTCTGCTACGGCTGGGTCGGCGCGGCTACACTCGAGAATGAGATCGTCCCGCGCGCCAAGACGACGTGGCCGATGACCGGTCGGTCGGTGCCGCCGCAAGGCAGATTTCGGTATCCATGGGGAAGAGGCTGGTATACCACCACAACAAGGTCATAGACGCCGTTTGCCAGGTGACTGAGATCAAGTTCGTAGTAGTCGGCCGTGATTTGACCGGCAACCCAATGGGACGTCGGTGAGAGACCCAACACCGGCGACGCTTCATCCCGCTGGACAGCAACGCGGTTCGGAGTCGGCATGAGCCGCACGGAAACTGCATAGTCTGCCGCCGGTGGTCGCAGGGCCCGCCAGTATAGGGTCACGGGCAGAACGCCGTACTGCGGCTGGCGCAGTGGTGCAATGCCGGCGAGCTCGATCTGCCCGTCATAGGCGCAGCGTACGGTGACCAGGCCCGCTGGCAGCACCGTGTTCGTCCGCGACCGCACCTGGACAAACGGGCCGAGCATACTCAGGTTGCTCGTCGCCGGCCGAGCCGCCGCCGTCGCCAGATACACTGGACCTTCGCTGCGTTGCAGCACGGTCGGCAACGTGCTTGTCGGAAAGGAGATGCGGACGGAGCGGTTCGTGCCGTCCACATACTGGGCATACCAGAGCACTGTTGCCTGGTCCCAGTCGGCCACAACCGTCGAGTCCGCCGGCAGTGCCGCGAAAGCGTCGGCCAGCCGCCTGCCCTGATGGCCCTGGAAGAGGTTCAGGCGAAAGTCGCCGAGCACCTCGCTGGGGGCCTGAAAGTGGCTTCTTCCAGCAGTCAAGCCGAGCGCGGCAACGAGCAGTGCCAGCGCCCAGGGAAGGCTGCTACCAAGTGGAACCTTGCGCATGGCTGCGTCGATGGCGCCCAGGCCGGCCCCTGTCAACACCGCCAGCGGCACCGCAGCCGGCAGGAAATACACCAGATTCAACGTCGAGCCGATGTCCCACTCAAGCGCTAACAATCCCAAAACTGCCGTGTAACCCAGTAAGAGCAGCGTCAGCGCGGGGCGGCGTGCAACGAGCCACAATGACCCGATGAAGGCCAGGGCCAGAGCAGGCGCAGGTACAGCGCTCGGCAGTGCCTGGAGGAGCAAGGGCAGCCGCGCCAGGGCAGCCGGCGGTGACAGGTCAAGGTGCGCCGACGTGTCGGGGCTGCCGAGCACGAGATTCCAGAATCCGTGCCACGTGCCGGTGTTGTACTGATCCCAGGTCACCCCGAACCGCGCGCGTAACGGCAAGATGAGGTAGAGCGCGAGCGGCAACACGGCCAGTGCCAGCGCCTTCGCCAGCAGCGGCAAATCCAGCAATGTCCGCCAGCGAACGAGTAGAACGAAGGCCGCCAGAAATGGCAGCATGAGGGCAATGGTGCGGTGATGATCGAGTGCCAGCCCAACCAGCAGCGCCAGGATCAGCAAACGCCTCGGCTGAGCCGGAGCGTCTGTCTGGACGGCACGCTCCCAACGCAGCGCCGCAAGGAGCACCGCGGCCACAAAGGCCACAGCTGGCGCGCGTACCCCGGCGACCGTTGACCATGTCCATTCGAGCGGCATCAGCCCGACCACCAGCGCCGCCACGACCCCTCCCGCCGCGCCGGTAGGTGAGGCTTGCTGCTACGCCGCCGGCCAGAGCCGACAGCAGGTTCATGCGCCATGCAACGCTGCCGAACGGCAGCATGCTCCAGGTTTTGCCGATCAGGAGTTGCAAGGGATAGCCCGTAGCATGCGGGATACCGAAAATATAGGGCACGAACTGAAACTCGCCGGCGTCATGCCCCACCACGTCCGGAGCAAGCGTGCGGTAGTAAAGGGCGAAGAAGGCCGTGCCGACGAGCACCGCTGACCACGGAGCGTCCACAGTCCGCTTCATCCACGAACGAGTGTTGGTACGCAAGAGTATCCCCATGACGGCGGGCAATCGCTGGTGCGCTATGGTAGCACCGTGGTAGGCGCATCCGGCGCAGCGCCGTGGGTATCCTTACTGAGAGGGTCGACGCTCTTGCATTCCCGCTCTGCCCTGCGTCAGAGAAAGGACAGCCGTCCCATGCACATAACACTGGCCTACGATAAAGCTGGGATGACAGTGCAGTTGCCCGACCAGATAACTACGGTCATCGAACCGGCGTTCGTGCCCGGCCTGCCCGACGAGCGCGGCGCGCTGGCGGCTGCCCTGGCAGCTCCGGTCGGGACACTTCCTTTGCGGGATCTGGTGAGCGCCAACGATAGCGTCGTAATCGTGTTCCCGGATATGACGCGGGCCATGCCCAATGATCGGGTGCTGCCGGTCGTGTTGGAAGCGTTGGCACACGTGCCGTCCGAGCGCATCACGCTGCTCAATGCCACGGGTCTCCATCGTGAGAACACACCGGCTGAGTTAGGACCCGTCACGAAATAACTTTGACAAATGGGCAAGGTAGCGGTAGGGTTC
>DAIMXP010000065.1:0-40740 GCA_036734945.1 Chloroflexota bacterium | reverse complement strand
GAACCCTACCGCTACCTTGCCCATTTGTCAAAGTTATTTCGTGACGGGTCCTTAGCAGCGCCGGCCAGGCTTCAGCGGAGCTGCTCGTCGTCACCAGTACGGAGATGCTCGAGGCGGCGCAGGACTTCTGTGCCGAGATGTTCGATCCCGCCGTGCGCCCCCGCCCGTTGGGCGGCCGTGCCGTTGCCGTAGCACGCCGTCTGAACTGCGCTTCGGTCCAACCGTGCCGTCCCGAAGGCAACCGCAACTTGACGTGCAGGATCGGTTCCCCCACGGCAGTGGGGGAACCTGGCGAGCGGTGCGAGCCGGAGGGGGCCTTCCTCCGCGCCTAACGCCGCGCAAAGTGCGAAAGTCCCTCACCGGACGGCGCCGATTACCAGCTTCGCCGGCCACTCCTCTTTGAGGATCGAATACAGCTTCAGGTCCCGATACTTGCCCATCACCTGCGTGTGCTGGCGTAGCACGCCTTCGAACTGCATGCCGAGCTTCTGCATCACGCGCTCGGAAGCCACGTTCTCGATCTCGCAGCGAGCTTCGATGCGGTTGAGTTGGAGTGTCTCGAAGCCCAACTTGATGACTGCGCCGACCGCCTCCGGCATGAGGCCCTGGCCCCAATAGGGTTGAGCGAGCGTGTAGGCGATCTCGGCTCGGCCGTGCCAGGCCATCACGTAGGCGAACCCGCAAGAACCGATGACGACGCCGTCCCGGCGGTGGACGATCGCCCAGGGACCAACGAGCCCCTCCGCGTAGCGCTTCAGGAGTTCCGTGACAAAGGCCTCGGTGGCGGCAACGGTGGGGTGCGGCGGCCAGGTGGTGTAACGGGCGACCGCCGGGTCGGACGCATAGGCGAAGATGTCGTGGGCATCGCTGAGCCGCACCTTGCGCAGCAGCAGCCGGGGAGTTTCCAGCGTCGGCAGGTTGCGGAAGATATCTTCCAGGTTCAAGACGACGTTCTGTCCGTATCCTACGTCGCGCCGACCGGCTGGGGCTCTATCTCGTCCAAACGACCACCGCCGGTCTTGAAGACATGGAAGTACTTGGCTTGCGGGTGATGGACGACGAAGGCAGCGGTCGACTGGTCCGGCCAGAGCTGGTTACCCTCGGTGAGTTGCACGCCGATCAGTTGGTCCGCCGGCAAGGCTTTGAAGAGCTGGCGCTGATCGTCCAGGTTCGGGCAGGCCGGGTAGCCCCAGGAATAGCGCTTGCCCGCCTCGCCCGTGAGGCCAAGCTCGCAGCGGATGCGGCGGTTGGCGTACTCAGCCAGCGCTTCCGCCACGGTCACGGAGAGGCCGTGCAGCATGAGCTGGTCGTAGTACTCGCCGCGCTTTTCCAGTTGTTCGGCGTACTCGCTGGCGTAGGCGCCGGCGGTGACCACCTGGAAGCCGATCACGTCCATGCGGCCGGACTCGACCGGCGCGAAGTAGTCGGAGATGCAGAGGTGCTCCTCCTCCTGCTGGCGAGGAAACCACATGCGCGTGAGTTCGCGCCTCTGGTCCTCGGGATGGTAGATGATCAGGTCGTTGCCGTCGGCTTGTACCGGGTAGTAGCCGTAGGCGATGCGTGGGCGAATGATCTGCTCGCGGATGGCGCGCTCCTGCAGTTGCAGCAGCAGCGGCTCGAAGTCGTCCGTGATCAGGCGGTCGTAGTCGGCGCCCTTCTTCTTGAAGCCGCCCCATTGCAGGCGGAAGAGGACGTTCAGGTCCATCATCGGGTAGACGTCGTTCAGGTCGATCGGCGTCAGTTCGCGCCCGCCCCAGAAGGGCGGCGTGGGGATTGGCACGTCGCGCTTGACCTTGGAGCGCACTGTGCCGTTGGTGACGACCGGCGCCGGCGTTGCACGGGCCGGCGTTGCCTGCGCCACTTCGCGAGCCTCGTCGACGACGTGCGTGACGAAATCGTGGCGGCGCGCTGGGTCCATCAGCCGGTCCATGATGTCCAGCCCCTCGAAGGCGTCTTTGGCGTAGAAGACGCCGGAATCGTAGGGCTGGCCGTTCTTCACGAACAGGATGCGGCGACCGTACTGACGGTTGATGGCGGCGCCGCCGATGATGACC
Organism: Chloroflexota bacterium; assembly: GCA_036734945.1. GTDB lineage: Bacteria > Chloroflexota > UBA4733 > UBA4733 > UBA4733 > UBA4733. The sequence goes on along the minus strand of DAIMXP010000065.1, from coordinate 38,686 downwards.
GGGAACTGCAGGCCGCGCTTGTGCAACTCTTCCACGCAGAGCGGCATCTGTTTGGAAGTAGAAACCAGCAGGGCGGAGAGGCCAATGGCGTCGGCCTTGACCTCGATGGCCTTGGCAATGATGGTATCGACCGGCACCTGCTTGCCCAGGTCGTAGACGGTGTAGCCGTTGTTGCTGAGGATGGTGTTGACGAGGCTCTTGCCGATGTCATGCACGTCACCGAAGACGGTCGCCAGGACCACTTTGCCTTTGGTGTAGCCTTCCTGCTTCTCCAGGTACTGCTCCAGGTGGGCGACGGCCTTCTTCATGACTTCAGCCGACTGCAGGACAAAGGGCAGGATCAACTCACCGGCACCGAAGCGGTCACCGACATCCTTCATCGCCGGCAAAAGCGCGGCGTTGAGCACGTCGACGGCGGCTTCATTGCGCCAGCTCTCCTTGCCGACCGTCTCGGCCACCGCAGCAGCCGTCAGATCGAAGCGCCCCTGGCGCTCCGTAATGGCCTGATCCAGCAGCGCCTCGATCCCGGCCTTCTGGCGGTGCAGGATCTGCCAGTGGATCTTCTGATCGGTGGTCATGCCGGCAGTGGGGTCCTCCGCTTCATTCTGGGCTTTGCCGGTGCTGCCGCCCTGCGCTTCAAAGAAAGCGATATAGGCCGGCAGCGCCTGGGCATGCGTGTTGAGCAGCAGGTCGTCGGCCAGTTGGCGCGTACTTTCCGGGATCTCGGCGTAGGGCCGCAGTTCCTTCGGGTTCATGATCGCCAGGTCCAGGCCGGCGCGGACGCAGTGGTAGAGGAAGACTGCGTTGAGCACTTCGCGGGCGGGCGGCGTCAGGCCGAAGCTGACGTTGCTGAGGCCGACGATCGTCAGCGTGCCGGGCAGTTCCTGCTTGATGGCGCGGATGCCCTCAATGGTCTGGCGGGCATAGTCGGCCATTGAGGGGTCGCCGGTCGTCACGGGCAGCACTATCGGGTCGAAGATCAGCGCTTCCGGCGCTAACCCGTACTCACCGACGATGATCTCGTACATGCGGCGGGCGACCGCCAGCTTGTGCTCGGCGGTACGGGCCATGTCCTTCTCGTCGATTGTCATGGCGACGACCGCCGCGCCGTTCTCGACCACCGCCGGCAGCACGGCGTCGATCTTTTCGCGGCCGCGCTCCATGTTGACCGAGTTGACCACCATGCGACCTGGATACTTTTTCATGGCCGCGACGAGCACATCCGGCTCGGTGGAGTCGACGATCAAAGGCACCGCCACGGACGCTGCCAGCTTCTTGACGAGGGCGTCCATCTGCTCGCGTTCGTCGTCGCGCTCGGTGACGGCCACCGACACGTCCAGGGCGTGCGCGCCGTCCTCCACTTGCTGGCGGGCGATCGTCACCATGCCGTCGAAGTCGTCGGCCAGGACCAGCCGCTTCATGCGCTTGCTGCCGTTGGTGTTGACGCGCTCGCCCACGATCAGGGGGCGCGGCTCCTGGTGCAGCGCCGTGGCCGTCATGGCGCTGGCCAGCAGCGGCTCCGACTCGATCTGCCGTGGCGTGGGCGCCAGACCACCGACGCGCCGCACGAACTCCCGAATGTGGTCGGGTGTGGTGCCGCAACAGCCGCCGATGACGTTGACACCGAAGTCCTTCACAAACTCTTCCAGCAGCACGCCCATCTCCTCCGGTGATTCCGGGTAGATGGCGACGCCGGCCTGGTTGAGCGGGATACCGGCATTGGGGATGCAGGAGATCGGCAGGGTGCTGTGGGAGCACAGGTAGCGGATGGGTTCGCGCATGTGCGTGGGGCCGGTGGAGCAGTTGATGCCGATGACCTGTACCGGCAAGGCTTCCAGCGTTGCCATCGCTGCGGCGATATCGGTGCCCAGGAGCATGCGGCCGGTCACGTCCAGCGTGATCTGGGCCTGGATCGGCACCCAGCGGCCAAACTCAGCGAAATAGCGATGGATGCCGGCGATGGCGGCTTTCAGTTCCAGCAGGTCCTGCGTGGTCTCGATGATCAGCAGGTCGCAGCCGCCCTCGACAAGTGGTTTGGCCTGTTCGGCGAAGACCGCGGCCAGGTCTTCGTAGCCTAAGCGACCCAGCGTCGGATCGTCGGTCGACGGCAGCATCCCTGTCGGCCCCATGGAACCGGCGACGAAGCAGGGGCGTTCCGGCGTCGAATAGCGGTCGGCCACACGCCGCGCCAACTGCGCGGCCGTGAAGTTGACGGCATAGACCTCATCGGGAATGCCGTATTCTCCGAGCTTCAGGCGGCTGCCGCCGAAGGTAAAGGTCTCCAGAACGTCGGCGCCGACCTCCATAAAGCTAGTATGGATTTGCTCGACGATATCCGGACGAGAGATCGGCAGGTAATCATTGAAGCCTTCGTGGCCGCCAAAGTCGGCGGCGGTCAGTTCCATCGCCTGCACGGTGGTGCCGAAGGCCCCGTCAAAGATCAGGACGCGGCGTTGCAGTTCCTGCAGGTAGCGACTTTCCGGCATTAGCGTAAACCAATCTTCTCCTGGACGTCGTGCAGCGTCCGCTCGGCGACCGCAGCAGCACGATCGCGGCCTTGCCGCAGTTGATGATCCAGTTCGGCGGGGTCATTGGTGTAGCGGCGGTGCCCTTGCTGCAGCGGCTCCAGCGCCGTCACCACGAGGTCGGCCACTTCGCGCTTCACTTCGCCATAGCCTCGTCCGGCGAAGTGTTCCTCGACCTGCTGCTGGGATTCGTTGGCGAGCGTCTGGTAAATCTCCAGCAGGTTGGTGATGCCGGGGCGAGCCGCATCGAAGGTCGCCTCACTGCCGGAATCGGTCCTGGCACGCATGATCTTGCGCCGCACCAGGTCGGGCGGATCAAGCAAGGCGATGGTGCCGTTGGGGTCCACGTCGCTCTTGCTCATTTTCTGGGTCGGATCAGTGAGTGACATAATGCGAGCGCCCACCTCACCAATCATGGGGTCCGGTAGCACGAACGTGTCGCCGAAGCGGTGGTTGAAGCGCATGGCGAGGTCGCGCGTCAACTCGACATGCTGGCGCTGATCGTCGCCAACCGGCACCAGATGCGCCTGGTAGAGCAGGATGTCGGCCGCCATGAGCACCGGATAGTCGAAGAGCCCGGCGCTGATGCGTTCGCCGCTGCCCTTGGCGATCTTGTCCTTGTACTGCGTCATGCGCTCTAACCACCCCATGGGTGTGAAGCAGTTGAGCAGCCAGCCCAGTTCGCTGTGGGCGGCGACGTGGGATTGCACGAAGATCACCGACTTCTGGGTGTCCAGACCGGCGGCCAGGTAGAGTGCCACCAGATCGCGCGTGCGCCGCCGCAACTCCTGCGGGTCCTGTGGCTCCGTAATGGCGTGCAGGTCGACGATGCAGAAGTAGTTCTCAAACTGGTCCTGCATGTCCACCCAACGACGCAGTGCTCCCAGGTAATTGCCCAGCGTGAGTTCGCCGGACGGCTTGATCCCAGAGAGCACCCGTTGACGCATCGTTCGCCGTTCCACTTCTGTGTCAATATGGTTAGGCTGCATTGTACCAGTGACCTCACCCCCCGCCCTTCTCCTGGGCGGAGAGGGGAGACTGAGGAGACGGTAATGTCTCCCAAGGTCGGTACAATCCGGGATACCGATGGGACTGAGACGAGGAGGATGGCGATGGTCAGCGCAATCACGGCCCAGCGCATCTGGACCTATGCGGACCTGGAGGAACTACCCGACGATGACAATATCTACGACATTGTGGGAGGGGAAATCGTCGTGCGCAATGCGCCACCGATGGATCACGGCGATGCCCTGACGGATCTGATTCAACTGGTGGTTATGGCTCAAATGGCGGGCTATGGTCGGATGTACACCACGACCACGCCGGTAGCGCTTGATTACGCCCAGCGCGGGATGGCCTCGATTGACGTGCCGCATCCCGACATCCTGTTTGTTCGCGAAGATCGTCTCAACTTTCGGGGACCGCGGGGCTTTCAGGGCGTGCCTGATCTGATCGTGGAGGTGCTGTCGCGGAGTACGCGGCGCGAACACCGCGCCGGTGGTCGGCTTTGGCAGGCATACGAGCGCAACGGCGTACCCTATTACTGGTTGGTCGATACGCGCAACCGCACGATCCGCCAGTACACGCTGATTGGCGAGCCCTACCAACGCGGTCACTATGGCGAACCAGTCACCTTGCGCGAAGGAGACACGCTGACTTCTGTGCTGTTCCCGACCGTCTCCATTCCGGTGGCTCAGGTGTTTCGCTACGTGTGAAGGAAGGCCCGGCGACTGAAGTCGCGGCTACGAACGAGCCAAGCCCGCCTGCGCGGGCTGGATTAGTCCGCGCAGGCGGGCTTCGCTTCGTGTAGCCGCGACTTCAGTCGCCGGAACCTCTGCCTCTGGTCAAATTCTCGCTTGGCCGTGTATCATCCCCCCATCTGTACATTCAACAGCAACAGGGCGGAGTACACACATATGGCGGACGATATCCTCAACTTTGGCGTCATCGGTATCGGCGGGCAAGCGAACTCGGTACACGTTGGCGGCATCACGCGCTGCCCTTGGGCGCGGCTGGTGGCGATTTGCGATGCGGATGAAGGGTTGTTGCAGCGGCGGTCGGCGGAGCACAACATCCCGAAGGAGCGTTCCTTCACCCGTTACGAGGACTTGCTGGCGCGGGACGACATTCAGGCGGTGACGGTGGGCACGCCGAACAAGTTTCACGCGCCGGTCGTCATCGCCGCGGCAAGGGCCGGCAAGCACGTGATGTGCGAGAAGCCGATCGCCTTGAGTTTCGCCGAGGCCATGTCGATGGTGGAGGCCTGTCGCCAGGCCGATGTGCGGCATATGACCGCCTTCACCTACCGCTTCGTGCCGGCGATGCGCTACACGATGCATCTGGTGGCTGGCGGCGCTATCGGGCAGGTGCGGACGTTGCGCAGCCGGCGGCTGCAGGACTGGGGGCACCGGGCCATCGGCTGGCGGCAGATCAAGGCCATGGCCGGTACCGGCGAGATAGGCGACATGATGGCCCATCGCCTGGACTACACGCAGGCGATGGTTGGCCCGATCACGCGTGTCACCGGCCTGTTGAAGAACTTCGTCCCGGAGCGGCAGACGCGCGAGGGCGGAGTGCAGCACCAGGATGTCGACGATTGGGCGAGCTGCCTTGCTGAGTTTGGCAGCGGCGCAGTCGGCGTCTACGAGAGCAGTAAACTCGCCTGGGGTGTCAGCGAGGGCGGGCGCAGTCCCGACGACCTGGACCTGCACGGGACCGAGGGCAGCATCATCTACCGCATGCAAACGCCGGACATCCTGCAAATCGGCAAGATGGGCGGATCGCTGGAGACGGTTCCGGTACCGGAGGAGTTTGTGCGACCGGTTGGTGGCGTGCCGGGCATGCTGGAAGGCGACCCCTGGCAGACCTTCCGGTACAATGAGATCTTCGAGTTCGTTGATGCCATTCAGCACAATCGGGAGTGCGTTCCTTCGCTGGTCGACGGGGCGCGTACGCAGGCCGTGGTTGATGCTGTCGTCGAATCTTCGGAACAGCGTCACTGGGTGGAGGTTCCGCAAGTTGCCTGAGACCACAACTCGCCCGGACATTCAGCAGGACGTGGAGCGGCGGCAGCACCTGCTGCCGCCCTACGCCGTCTTGTTGCACAACGACGATGTCCACGCGATGATCGAAGTGGTCCAGGCCCTGCGCCGCTCGGTGCCGGGGTTGAGCGCCATGAAGGCGGCGCGCATCATGCTGGAGGCCCACAACAGCGGCCTGGCTGTGGTAATCGTCTGTCCTCTGGAACAGGCCGAGTATTACCGGGAGCGGCTGCAAACCTACGGGCTGACGGTCACGATCCGCCCGGCCTGAACGGCAATCGGTGCGTGATGCAAAGGAACGAGAACCGCGATGGTGTCGATTCGCCACGCCTTGATCGAGATCGCGCTGCGCCGCCAGCAACCAGGGACCGGCAGCTCGCGTTCCTTCCTGCTGGAGAGGACCGTCCACATGGACTGGCCCGACCTCACGCCGGCACTTGGCAGCGTCCCCTGGGCGGTCGTCGGCGCGGTGGCAACGCGACAGTATATGCCGGAGCGGCTCACTCGGGATCTGGATGTCATCATTGCGATGGCTGATGCTGTGGACGTCCGCGAACGGTTGTCGGCAGCCGGGTACCGGTACATCGGTGATCTGGGCATCGGTGGCAGTACATGGCAATCGACAGGCGGCATCGAGGTGGATGTGCTGGAATGCCGGGCGCCATGGTGTGTGGTCGCTCTGGCTGAGGCGCAGGAGAACCGGGATGCGCAGGGCCTGCCGGTACTGCCTTTGCCCTACCTGGTATTGATGAAAATGGAGTCGGGCCGTGCCCGTGACGTAGGTGATCTTGCGCAGATGCTCGGCCAGGCCGCGCCGGACATGCTTGATCGCGTGCGCGCGACCGTACACCAGTTTGCACCGCACGATGGCGATGACCTGGAGAGCCTGATCGCGCTTGGACAATTGGAGATGGGCGCCGGTTCTGGGCGGTTATGATGTTCTGCAGTCGCCTGCTGATACGGGAAACATTCGGCCATTTCGGAAGGACCGCGCCTTGAATCGACAGCTATCGCCGGCCCACAGCACCTCGACCAGCGTCGTTGATCGCCGTGTGGTCGCTCCAAATGCGCGGCCAGGGGAATCGATTGCACCTTGGGCGGTAATCGTACCTGAGGCGCGGCCGCAGATGACGGTGGACGATCTGGTAGATTGGCCGGACGATGATGGGTATCGGTACGAGCTTGTGGACGGGATCCTGGTCCGCGTGGCCGGAAGTGGTGACCTGGCGACGACTGTCGGCGCGACCATCGTCGGTCTGCTCAAGAGCTACGTGCGTCCCCGCCGTTTAGGTCGCGTCACAGGCGCGGATGGGGTATACAAGTTCCCCGGCGCTGAAACAGGCCTCCTCCCGGATGCGGGCTTCTACGTCGCCGCACGTCGCGCACTCGTCATCGATCGCACGAGGCCCATCCCCTTCGCCCCGGATCTCGCCGTCGAGGTTGCCTCGCCCACGCAACGGGAGGGGGACCTGGCCGCAAAGGCGGCGCTCTACTTCCGTGGTGGGACGCGGCTGGTATGGGTCGTGTGGCCTGGCGAGGAACGGATTGACGTGTGGCATCCCGGCGATCGGGCGCCAACAGTTCTGTACCGAGGGGATGCGCTCGATGGCGAGGACGTGATTCCAGGCTTAAGACACCCCGTTTCCGACGTTTTCACGGACGACATGGACGAAAGCTAACCCACGCAGGACGCCTAGGCCCAATACGGTTCAGATAAGGCAGCGCTACGTCGGAAGGCTGATGGACAGGGCCGCGATTGCGATCGGCGGCCAAGCGACGGGGGGGCGACTGCGGTCGCGTTTTGGGCCAAGGACGGCAGATCCAAGCGACCGCAGTCGCCCCCCGTCGCTTGGCCGCCGATCGCAATCGCGGCCCTGTTAGACTTTCAACCAAAGTTCCCCTGCCCTAACTAAACCGTATTGCGCCTAGGCCCCCACGCCCAAAGGTATACTCTCCCTGACGGCCGTCAAGCGTCGCTCTTTACAGGCGGCTCATACTTTGGCCGGACAGTTGCGGTAGTCTAAAAGTCTGAACTGGTCGCCAGGAGGCGGGTAGCGCAGACGGCGCGTTGGCCGGGGCACGGATGAGGAAACGAGCATGTCCTCTCGAGTTGCGACCCTATCGGGCAACGGGGACAGGTTGCGCCAGGGCCTCGGTAGCCTGACTCGTGCCCTCTGGTGGAGCGAGACAGCGGTTTGGCTGACGCGCGGCGTGGTCGGCGGCCTCTGCCTTGCCATTCTGGCCCTGCTGGCGGCGCGCTTCGTCAACGTTCCCGTCTGGCTACCGGTAGCGGCTGTCGCTGGCGGCTTGCTGGTCAGCGCCGGTATCGCCGCAACAAGGCCGCGCTCGCTGGGACGAACGGCCTTGCTGGCTGATCGCCGGCTGGAGCTTCGGGAGCGTTTGACGACAGCCTGGGAGTTGCAGCGTCGCGGGCTGGATTCGCCGCTGGCAGCGGCGCAACTGGCCGACGCGACGGCCCACCTGCGCCTGGTCAAGCCGTTCCGCACCTTCCCGATCCGCCTGCCGCGTCGCGAGGCGGCGGTCGTCGCCGTGCTGTTGCTGGCGACTCTGGCGCTCTGGCTGGCACCCAACCCGCACCAACTTGACGTGCAACGGCAACAGTTGGAACGCCGCTTGATCGCGCAGCAGGCGCAGGCGGTCGGCCAATTGGCGCAGCAGATTCAGGCGTCTGCCGGCCCTCAGCCGAGTGCCGAACAAGCTGCGACCATACAGGCGTTGAAGCAACTGCAAAGTCAATTGGACAGCGGCAAAGTAACGACCGTCGATGCGCTCGCTGCGCTCACTGCTGCGGAGGACCGCCTGCGGTCGCAGGACAGCAGTGCAGCTACGGCGGCCAAAGCCGGACTGGATCAGGCAGCGGCGGCCCTTGCGGCCGGTCAGGGCGGTGATGCCACGGCGCAGGCACTGGGGCAGTCGATCGGGCAGGGCCAGTATGCTCAGGCTGCAGCGCAACTGCAACAACTGGCCAAGGATGCGCAGCAAATGGCGCAGCAGCAACGCGACGCTTTGCAGTCAACGTTGCACGCCGCCGGCGCCGCTGCTGCCAAGTCGGACCCGGCTCTCGGGCAGGCCCTGCAGCAGGCCGCGAACAGCCTGGGCAGCAGCACGCAACCGGGTAACCCAGCGGCGCAACAGCAAGCGTTCAATCAGGCAGCGGCGGCGCTGCAGCAGGCGGGCCAGACGGTGACCAGCGACAGCCAGACGCAGCAGGCCTTGGCGCAAGTCCAGGGCAGCGAGGCGACGTTGAGCGCCGCTCAGCAGGCTGCCACCGGACAGAACGCCTCAGCACAGCCAGGCGCCCAGGGCAACCAGGCGCAGCAGGTGTCCAGCCTGAGCAACCCGGCAGCGGCGCAACAAGTGGCCGGTAGCCAGAGTGGCAACCCGAGTGACACCACCGCAACGGGGCAGTCCACCGATAGCGCGGGGCAGGGTAGCCAGCCGGCGCAAGGCAGCGGTACCGGCCAGCAAGCGGGAACGGGCGCAGCGGCCGCGGCGCAGGGACAGAGCCAGGCGGCGGGGCAAGGGCAAAGCGGCCAGGGATCCGGCAGCCAGCCAGGCAGCGGGGCCGGCAGCGGCCAGGGGGCCGCTGGCGGTCACGGCAGCGGCGGCGGCCCCGGCGGTCAGGTGTACGCGCCGCAGACGGTAGCCGGGCATCAGGTGCAGTTGCCGAACTCCGCCAAGGGGCCGGGTCAGCAGGTTGCCGCCAATGGTTCCGGCAGTCCGCAGAATAACCAGTCGCTGGTGCCCTACAATCAGGTGATCGGCAGTTACCAGCAACAGGCGGCCCAGGCGATGGACCAGAGCCACGTGCCGCTCGACAGCAAGAACCTGGTGCGCGACTACTTCTCGGCGCTAGCAGCGGGGAACTGATGATCCAGACCGACTCCGATATCCGGCAGTTTGCCGAGACCGCCCGCACTATCGAGGCGGAAATTGCGCGGGTGATTGTCGGGCAGTACCAGACGGTCCGCAACATCGTCATCGCCATCATCGCCGGCCAGCACGTCCTCCTGGAGGGCGTACCCGGTCTGGGTAAGACGATGCTTGTCCGCACGCTCAGTCAGGTGCTGGACCTGCACTTCACGCGCGTACAGTTCACGCCGGACCTCATGCCGGCCGACATTACCGGCACCACCATCATCAGCGAAGACGGCGACGGCCATCGCGCGTTCCAGTTTCAGCCCGGTCCCATCTTTACCAGCTTGCTGTTAGCCGACGAGATCAACCGGGCCACGCCTAAAACGCAGTCGGCACTGCTGGAGGCGATGCAGGAAAAGACGGTGACGATCGCCCGCACCACCCACCGCTTGCCGTTACCGTTCTTCGTTATGGCGACCCAGAATCCGATCGAGATGGAGGGCACCTACCCGCTGCCTGAAGCGCAGTTGGATCGCTTCTTCTTCAAACTGGACGTGGGCTACCCGACGACGGATGAGTTGGTGGAGATCCTCAACCGAACGACGACTTTGGCGACCCAGCAGCCGCAGCAGGTCGCGGATGGACCGCGTATCCTGGCGATGAGTGATTTGGCGCGGTCACTGCCAATCGCCACCCCCGTCGTAGAGTACGCGGCCCGCTTGACGATGGCGACGCACCCGGCGGAGGCAGCGGCGCCGAAAGAGGTGCGCGACTTTGTGCGCTTCGGCGCCAGCACGCGGGGAGCCCAGGCCCTGGTTATGGGCGCGAAGATTCGGGCGGCCCTGGATGGTCGCTTCAACGCGGCCTTCGACGACGTTCGCCAGACTGCCCTGCCGGCCCTGCGCCATCGCATCATCTTGAACTACGAGGCAGAGGCGGAAGGGATGACTGCCGACCGCATTCTCCAGTCGTTGCTCGTCCACGTGCCGGAGGCCAGGTGATTGCGGGGCGCGCCGCCGAGCGAGTGACCGCGGCGCCGCTCCTGGATCCCGCGCTGCTCCGCCGCCTGGAGCAACTCAGCCTGGTGAACCGGCGGCGGCTCGCTTCAAGCAACAAGGGTGAGCGGCGTAGTATTCGGCGCGGGGCGTCACTGGAGTTTGTGGATTACCGCCAGTATGCGCCGGGCGACGACCTGCGGCAGATCGACTGGAATGTCTACGGCAGGCACAACCACCTGGTGCTGAAACTCTTTGAAGATGAAGAGGTGCTCGCCGTCCACTTGTTGCTGGACAAGAGCCGGTCAATGGATTGGGGCAGCCCTAACAAGCTGCTCTACGCTCGTCAGGTTGCTGCTGCGCTGGGCTATGTGGCGCTGACGGGCTATGATAACGTCGAGGCTGTGCAATTCACCAAGCAGCGGCAAGAACACTTCGGGCCGGGCCGTGGTCGCTCGGGTATCGCCGGACTGTTCCGCTTCCTGGGCAGCGAGGGAACGCCGCCCGGCCAAACGGACCTCGATGCCGCCTTGCGCAGCTTCGCGGCGCGGCCGCGTCCACCAGGCCTGGTGCTGCTCTTCAGTGACCTTTTAGACCCTGCGGGCTATGCGCGTGCCCTGGTGCGCTTGCGCCAACAACGCCACGAGGTGCTGCTCTTTCATGTGCTTTGCCCGGAGGAGTTGCGCCCCACTGTGGAAGGTGACCTGCGCCTGACGGACCGGGAGACCGGCGAGGCGGTCGAGGTCACGCTGGACCGCCGGGCCATCGACGCCTACCAGGAGCGCCTCGCTCACTGGCTCGTTGAGGTTGGCGGGTTCTGCCGCCGCCACGCCATTGGCTATCAGCAACTGGACACCTCACGTCCACTGGCGCAATTGCTCTTTCGCGACCTGCGCGAACGGGGCGTCTTGACGTGAGCCTCCTGACGCCATTGGCCGCCGGACTGCTCCTGCTGGTGCCCGTCCTGGTCGTCTTCTACCTCTTGAAGGTGCGTCGCCAGGATTACGAGGTTGGCAGCACGCTCCTCTGGCGCCACCTCACGCGCGACGTCACGGCGCACGAACCATGGCAACGGTTGCGTTGGAACCCGCTCTTGCTCTTGCAGGCACTGGTGATGCTCGCCATTATTGTCGCGCTGATGCGTCCGTACCTGGCCCGCGCGGGCGCGGCCACCGGCTTCGAGGTGATCGTGCTGGATGGCTCGGCCAGCATGGAGGCGACCGACATCGCTCCCTCGCGCTTCGCGGCCGCCAGAACGGCCGCCGGCAACATCATCGGGCATCTGCCGGTGGGAGTAGCGGCGGCCATCATCGAGGCCGCTGTCACGCCGCGCACGTTGGTCGGCGGGACGACTGATCATACTGCCCTGCAAGCGGCGTTGGCGGCGGCGCACCCAACGGTGAGCGAAACCAATATGCGCGGCGCCCTGGAGCTGGCCCTGGCCCTGGCGCGCAGTCACCCCGACAGCCGCATTGATGTCATTTCTGATGGCGCGTTCACCGACATCTCCGACTTTGGCGACGCCAACGTGCCTATCCACTTCGTGACCATCGGCGGCCAGGGGCAGAACGAAGGCATCACCGCCCTCTCGGCGCGGCCCCAGCCCTCAGCGCCCGGCAAGGTCTCGGTGTTCGTGCGCGTCGCCAATAACACGACGCAGTCGGCCAATAACCAGTTGACCTTGCTGGCTGACGGGCAGCCGCTGGATAGCCAGGCTGTCACCGCCGCGGCGGGCGCCTCCCAGGGCTTCGTCTTCGACAACGTGCCGGATAGCGCGCGGATCATCACCGCCAGTCTCCGCAACAGCGACGAGCTGCCGGCAGATAACCAGGCGTCGCTGGTGTTGCAACGCCGGCCGCCGCCCCGCGTGTTGCTGGTGACGACCGGGAACCCCTTCCTGGTGACTGCGTTGCGCTTCCTACCGATCCAGCTCTTCCAGGTGACGCCCAATCAACTGGGCGCCGTGAACGCCGACAGCTATGACGTCGTGGTGCTCGATACGGTGGCGCCGGCGATCTTGCCGAAGGGCAACCTCCTGCTGGTCAACCCGCCCAACTCTCCATTGTTGCCGAGTGCCGGAACGGTGGGCCCCCTCAATGTCACCAACACGCAGAGCGCTGATCCGCTCCTGACGAACGTTGATCTTTCCGAACTGCAGGTGTTGAGCGCCTCCAAGCTAACCACCCCGAGTTGGGTACACGTGCTGGCCGACGCCAACGGCACCCCATTGCTGCTGACCGGCCAGACGCAAGGGCATACGATCGTTGCCCTGTCCTTCGCTGTTCAGCAATCCAACCTCTGGGGTCTGCCCACGTTCCCGATCCTCATGGCGAACGCTATCAGCGACCTGGCCCCGCGCGACGCCAACGGGCTGACGCAGGCAGGGCAAACGGACCTGCTGCTGGTGCAGCCCTTGCCGGGCGTGGACCACATTGATGTGCAACGTCCCGACCATACCACAGTGGCCCTGCCCGTCTCCAAGACGCAGAGCGTTGCCTACGATGACCTCGATCTCGCCGGGCTCTACGTGGTGACCCAGCGGATCGGCAGCCGAGTGCTGTCGCAGCAGTCCTACGCTGTGAACCTCTTGAGCGCCGCCGAGTCGAACATCAAGGCGCTCGCGCCGCCGACCTTTGCCCAACCGGCAGCAGCGGCCACGGGGGCGTCCGGCAAGACGGCGGTATCCCCCTACGAACTCTGGCCCTACCTGGCCCTCCTTGGCGCCCTCCTCCTGCTGGGGGAGTGGTGGTGGTACCACCGGAGGGCATGATGCAGTTGCAGTTCGGCTTCCCGCAGGCGCTCCTGCTCTTCCTGGCACTGGCCGCGGTGAGCATCCTGCTCAGCCGTTGGAGCCGCACCTACCTCCCGCCGGCTCGGCGGCGCCTCTCGCTCGGGTTGCGTTTGCTGCTGATCGCCCTCGTCGCTTTGGCTCTGGCCCAGCCGAGGGTAGCGGTGCCGCAGAACTCCCTCAACGTCGTCTTCCTCGTTGACGCCTCCGACAGCGTCGGCAACTCGGGCACGGATCAAGCCGTCACCTGGATTCGTCAGGCTCTGACGCACCTTGGACCAAAGGATCGCGCCGGCGTTGTCGTGTTCGGCCAGGATGCCCTCGTCGAACAGGCGCTCAGCCATTCCAACCAGTTGCCCGATCTGACCTCCGCCCCGGTGCGCAGCTACACCGACATCGGCGGCGCCATTCGCCTCGGCATGGCCATGCTGGCAGGCCAGGGTGGCAAACGCCTGATCCTCCTGTCCGACGGCAATGAGAACCAGGGCTCGGCGGTCGACGAGGCTCGGATCGCCGCGCTCTCCGGCGTGCAGGTGTCGGTCGTCCCGGTGCAGCGGACGCCGCACCCGAATGTCTACGTCGAGCGAGTGACGGCGCCGAACACGCTGCGCAAAGGGGAACAGTTCGACATCACCGGCAACGTGCAATCGAGCGTTGCCGGGCAGGGCACGCTCTACCTGTTCACGGATGGCGCGCTGACCAGCCAGCAATCGATCACCTTGCATCCGGGCGCCAACGCCTTTGATTTCCAACACGGACCGGCGACGCAGGGCTTCCATACCTTCTCCGTTCACCTGGAGACCTCCGCCGACGCCACGCCGGAGAACAAGCAAGCATCTACCTTCGGCTACGTCAGCGGCGAGCCGCGCGTGCTCCTGGTCGAGGGCCAGCCCGGCGTCGGGACGGACCTGCAGAAGGCTTTGACCTCAGTCGGCATGCAGGTTGACTCCACAGCGCCGACCGGCATCCCGGCAGACCTGGCGCAACTGCGCAGTTACGACAGCGTCATCCTGGTCAATGTGCCGGCGACAGCGCTGCCGACTTCGATGATGCAAACGCTGCAACTCTATGTCCAGAACCTGGGCGGCGGACTCGTCACGATCGGCGGGGACAAGAGCTATGCCAGCGGCCAGTACGACGGCACGCCGCTGGATGCGATGTTGCCGCTGTCCTCGCAGGTCAAGCCGCGTCAGAACCTGCCCAGCACGGCAGTCGTGTTTATCATCGAGAGTTTAGAGAACAGCCTCGGCATCGACATTTCCAAGGAAGCTGCCAAGGCTGCCATTGCCAACCTCTCCTCCAACGATCAGGTTGCTGTCAACGATACCAGTGGCGGCTGGGCGGTGCCGCTCCAGAACGTCACCGACAAGGCCGCCATCGACGCCAAAATTGACGCGATGCAGCCCAGCGATCCCTCCAGCTATACGCCGGCACTGCAGCAAGCCGCGCAGGCCTTGCAGGCCAGCACAGCCAAGACCAAGCACATCATCCTGATGGGCGACGGTGATGCCGCCGACAGCTATGACAGCGTCCTGCAGAGCATCGCCGCCGCCGGCATCACGACATCGGTGGTCGGCACCAACGTCCAGCCCGGCGACCTCGCGGTGCTCCAGGGAATCGCCACGGCGGGCAAGGGCCGCTACTACGACGGCAATGACCCGTTTGACATCCCCGATCTGCTTGTCAAGGAAACGCAACTGGTCGCTCGACCGGCGATCGTCGAGGAGGCGTTCAAACCCGTCGTCGTTGGTACGAGTCCCGTGTTACGCGGCATCGCTCCCGCCTCCTTGCCGCCGCTCCTGGGCTATGTCGCCACGACTGCGAAACCGACGGCGCAGCAAATTCTGGTGTCGAACCAGCAGGACCCCTTGCTGGCGCAGTGGCAGTACGGCCTCGGGCACGTGTTGTCGTGGACATCGGATGTCGGCAGCCGCTGGGCCGGAAACTGGGTGAACTGGGCGCAGTTCGCCACCTTTTGGTCCCAGGTGGTGCGGGAGAGCCTGCCCAGCAATGTCGATCAGAACTTGCAGGTGAGCGTCACGCCGAGCGCGCAGGGTGCCCACATTACCGTCGATGCGGTAGCGGCCGATCAAACCTATCGCAACTTCCTCAAGACCCAGGCCACCGTGGTCAACCCCGACTCGACGCAGAGTACCGTGCCACTGGAACAAACGGCGCCGGGACGCTACGAAGGCCAGTTTCCGACAACCAGTCAAGGGACGTACCTCTTGCAGATTGTGCAGACGGATAGCCAGGGGCGTGTGGTTGGCCTGCAGCCAACCGGCTATGCAGTTGACTATTCGCCGGAATATCGGGACAGCGGTACCAACATGGCCTTGCTGCAGAAGCTGCAGCAGATGACGTTGGGCGCCACCCTCACCTCCGCCGGCCAGGCGTTTCAACACGATGTGCAGGGAGCGAGTGGCCAGATTCTGCTTTGGCCCTGGCTGCTGGTGGCCGCCTTGCTGCTGTTCCTGGCCGATGTCGCCGTGCGGCGGCTGCGGCTATCAACGCGCGAGTTGCGCTTGTTCTGGTCGCGTACACGGAAGCGTGTCCGCGCGACAGAGGGCGAAGGAGCGTTGGCGGGGTTGCGCCAGCGGGTGCTGGAAACACGTGCCCAGGCCAGGGCGCCACACGCCGCGGAGCAGGTGCTCTCCGTCCGGCTGCGCCGCCAGCAGGCTCCGCCAGGGGAAGGATCATTGAGTTCGGTCGCCGCGCGGCTACAACAACAGCGGCTTCAGCCGCCGACCCGCCCCGTCACACGAGAGCTGGAGCGACCGCCTGCTTCGGCAACGACCGTGGTACGTCCCCGCCCCGCTAGCGCCGTCGAAGCGAGCGGCGCCACACGGTCGCGCCTGTTGGAAGCCAAGCAGCGCGCCCGCCGTAACAGCGATGAGCCGCCTGGCGACTGAAGTCGCGGCTACCGTTGCGAAGTCCGCCTTCGCGGACTAATCCAGCCGCCGAAGGGCGGCTTCGCTCTTTCGTAGCCGCGACTTCAGTCGCCGGGCGACCTCAGGTCGTTGGGAAGTACAGCGGCAGGACGACATACAGGGTGGCATTGGCGATGCCGTGGGAAGCGGTGGTGCCGGTGATAGAGCCGGTGCGGCGCGCCACGATGGCAAAGAGCAAGCCGACGCAGAATACAAAAACCGAGTCTTCTGGTAAGCGATAGCCGGTGTGCAACACCGCGAAGAGCAAGGAGATGAAGAAGATGCCGTCGTCGGCAAAGAGGCCGAAGGCAGCCCGCTGCAACAGGCCGCGGAAGGCGAGTTCTTCCATGAAGCCCGTGCAAAAGAATAGTATGAGCGCGGGCGGTAGCATTGAAACAACGGTGCGTGACCCAGCCAACCCTTGCACCGTCAGGATGTGCCCTTCCGCCCAGCCCAAAAGGGGGCCGCAAAGCAGAATCAGCAGTTGCACCCAGCCTCGCCGCCACACCAGACCCAAATCGTTACGCTTGTAACCCAGCACATTTGCGATCATGAAGGTGGAGACAAAGACCGGGACACTCACGAGAAAATACCAGTCGATAATCGGAAAGCCGATCAACGGGAGTGTGAGTGACATAATGCGAATCAACGGCGCGATGACGAGGCAGAGCAAAATGGGTTGGTACGGCCGGCCCCGAGCCAGCACGGCGTGGAAGGGCAGCAATATCAGAATGACGCAATGCAGGGCCAGACCGACGTGGATCGAGAAAATGCCGGTTTCCACCTCGGCCGCGGCGATGGCGAACAGGTACAGCCAGGGAATCGCAGTGGGATGTCGAACGATCCAGCTATCGCGAATAGTGACGGTGGCAGCCACGGCTGGAATCAGAAGTTCAGCGGAGCCGAGACTTCCTTCCACCGAATGGGCTGCCGCTGCCATTGTGTACTCCCTGAGCTATGAAGGACTACGGAATGGAACTGTGCGCATCCAAACGGTCAACTGGCGGTACGGAGTAGTACTCCCCTGCTCAAACAGCATAACATCGACGGGCGCCGTCCCCTGCCCAGGTGGCGGCGTGGTGGTGATCTGTTCTTCCTGCCGCTGATCCGGTTGGAGGGGAAAGCTGGCAGTCTTGCCGAGAACCTGCCCTTGCCAGGACACCACGACCTGGAACATCTTCGTCTTTTGTTCGTGGCTGTGAATGTCCACGGTGACCTGCGTCGCCTGGATCGGGTTGGCCGGCGTACCTCCGCTCGGAATCGAGAGCGAGGTGGCCTGTTCGTGGTTGGCGCCGACGACGCTGGCGATGGAGGCAGCAGCGAGGCCAACAGCCAGGAGCAGCGCTATGATGGCGAAGGGATCGCGCCATATCGAGCCGTCGCCCGACGAAAGGACGTAGATAAGGCGGGCGTCGGCCAGTGTCTGTCGTTGGCGATAGGTGGCAGCCAACGCCAGCAGGAGCACAAGGACATCAGTGAGCACAATTTGGGCGTCGGGCGAGCGCTCAAACGGGCTGGCGCTCAGCACGATGGTCAGCACGATGATGAGGGGGAAACTGCAGGCGAGGGAAAGGCCAAAACGTGCAAGATGCCCCAGGCCTTCTTCGGTAGGAAACAGGCTGGTGACGAACAAATAGCCGGGGACGAAGAGCGCAAAGGCGAGCGATAGGGGCAGGCGCGCGCCATAGCTGGAGCTCGGCGCGACAATCGCCGGCACACTGGTGATGGCGGCCAGTAGCAAACAGGCTGCGAACGTTCGAGTTGCCGGAAATCGAATGATCATCTATGACAGCGTTTCCATTGTTCCGCAGTAGTTCGTTAGGATGTACCATGCAGAGTGACACAGGCGTACAAAGCACACACTTTCGGGCTGAAGGGAAGCATGCGCGCCTTACGGATCGGTCTGGCTCAGCTCAATCCAACCGTCGGTGATTTGAACGGCAACCGGCGGTGCATCGCCGCCGCCGCCAACCGGGCACGCCAGCAGGGTGTCGACCTCCTGGTGCTGCCCGAACTGGCGCTGACGGGCTATCCGCCCGAAGATTTGTTGCTCAAGCCCAGCTTTGCCCGTGCCAACCGCCAGGCGTTGGAGCAACTCGCCACGGAGATAGAGGGGCTGTGGGCCGTCGTCGGCTTCGTCGACCTCCAGGAAGACCTCTACAATGCGGCGGCGCTCATCGGGGAGGGCCGCGTCGCCGCCACCTACCATAAGCGCTATTTGCCCAACTATGGTGTTTTCGACGAAGACCGCTATTTCCGCGCCGGCAGCGACTGCCCGCTGTTCGTGTTCGAGGACGTGCGCCTTGGTATCACCATCTGCGAAGACATCTGGTACCCGGGCGGGCCCGCCCAGTGGCAGGCCGCTACCGGTGCCGAGTTGGTGGTCAATCTGTCGGCCTCGCCCTACCACGCGCGCAAGGGTCTGCACCGCGAGCGTATGCTGGCGACGCGCGCCGCCGACTACGCCGTCTGGCTGGCCTACGTCAACATGGTCGGTGGGCAGGACGAGCTGATTTTTGACGGGCAGAGCCTCATCGTTGATCCCAACGGTCGCGTGGCCGCCAGCGGGCGGATGTTTGCGGAGGACCTGCTGGTCTACGACCTGGACCTCGACGCCGTGCTGGAAGCTCGCCTGCACGAGCCACGACCGCGCAAGCTGGATGTCGATCTGGTGACGCGGCCGGCGGTGACGCACCTCGGGCACATTGGCGACGGGGTGCCGACCGTGCAACGCATCGATATCCCTGCTTCCCTATGCCGGAACGCGGCGAAGCAGCCCCTCGCCGAGCAGCATGTGGCGTTAGCAAACGAAACAGCCCGGCCTGGGGTTTGGGAACTGGCGGTGGAACGCGCCACCGACGCGCGTAGCCATCAACAGTGGCGGCAGGAAGATGTGGACCTGGAGGAAGAGGTCTACGCTGCCCTGGTGCTGGGGGTGCGCGACTACGTGCGCAAGAACGGCGTGGGCGAGGTGGTCGTGGGCCTGTCCGGCGGTATCGACTCCAGTCTGGTGGCTGTCGTCGCTGTGGACGCACTCGGCAAGGAGCGCGTCCACGGCGTAGCGATGCCCAGCCGTTACAACGCCAGCAGCAGCGAAGAGGACGCCCGTATCCTGGCAACAGCGCTCGGCATCGACTTTCGGGTCATACCCGTGGAACCCGTGTTTGAGGCGTTCTTGCAGGTGCTGGAGCCGAGCTTCTCGGGCACGCAAGCCAACGTGGCGGAAGAGAACATCCAGGCGCGCATCCGCGGCTCACTCTGGATGGCGCTCACCAACAAGTTCAACTGGATCGCCCTGACCGCCGGCAACAAAAGTGAGATGGCCACCGGGTACGCTACCCTTTATGGCGATATGGCCGGTGGGTTCGCCGTGCTGAAGGATGTGCCGAAGACGCTGGTCTACCGACTCGCCCGGTACCGCAACACCCTGAGTTCCTCACCGGTGATCCCTCAGCGCGTCCTGGAGAAAGCGCCTTCGGCCGAGTTGCGGGCGGACCAGAAAGACCAGGACAGCCTGCCGCCCTACGACGAGTTGGATAGCATCCTCGAAGCCTACGTGGAGAAGGATTGGGACTTTGCCCACCTGGTGGCGGCGGGCCACGCCCCAGAAACCGTCCAGAAGGTGTTGCAGTTGGTCGATCGAGCCGAGTATAAGCGACGCCAGGCCCCCCCCGGCATCAAGATCACCCCCCGCGCCTTTGGCCGTGACCGTCGCCTGCCGATCACCAACCGCTACCGCGAGCAAGCGGAACCTGCCGGACAGTGAGCAACCAGCGGCGCGGGCACGGCCTCATCGAATCCTTGCGTGCGGACGTACACGAACGCACGGAGGCGCCGGACGGCGTGATGCGCCTCATCATCGGCTACAAGGCCGTCTCGGTGGTGCTGCTGCTGGCAGTGGCGTTGCTCTTGCTCGGCATCATCGTCGACCGGGACTGGGGCGACCGCATGCGGACGATCATTGTTCTGACGGGAATGCGTGCCGATAACCATCTCCTGCGTGCCGGGCTGCTCAAGTTTGGACTGCTGGGCCAGCGCAGCACCACCGCCCTGGGTATCATCTCGTTATTCTACGCGGCGTTGGAGGCGACGGAAGTCTTCGGGTTGCTGAATCGGCGGCGCTGGGCGGAGTATCTGGTGCTCATCGCCACTGTACTCTTGCTCCCATACGAGGTAGTGGAATTGGCGCGGCATGTCACCGTCGGTAAGTTGCTCCTCATTGCCGTCAATGTCGCCATCGCCTATTACCTGGTGAAGAGCAAACGGCTGTTTCTGCATCCGGAGGAACAGGAAGCGCAGGATCGCGCCGAATCCCGTCCCAGGGACGTCGTGCCGGAACGCGTACCCTGAAAGCCACAAATTAGGGTACGCTAGCTACGTACGCTGGGGTTGAAAGGAGCCGCAATGGCATCGGATGACGAACTGAAGCAGGAACTGGAGCGGCTGCGCGCCGAAAACGCCGCCCTGAAATCGGCCGGCCAGCGCAATCTGAGCTTCAAAGTCTCGGAGAAGGGCGCGATCTCAGTATATGGAATGGGACGCTTTCCGGTGACGCTCTATGTCGAGCAGTGGAATACGCTCCTGGATAGTGTCGACGCCCTACGCGCCTTCATGCGCGATCACGACACAGAACTGAAGCATCTGGAGCGCCGGTAAAGCGACGGCAGCAGACGAGCAGGACCTACAGGCTTGAAGAGGAGAGCATCAATGACCGCACAGACCGGCAGACCCACCCTGGTGTACATCGGCACGTACACCAAAGGGAACGGCAAAGCCGAAGGCATCTACGTCTACGAGTTCGACCCCAGCGACGGCGCCCTCACACATCGGCATACCGCGCGTGGCCCGGTCAACCCGTCCTTCCTGGCACTTGATCCTTCCCAGCGGCGCCTGTACGCCGTCAGCGAGATCCAGGACAGCGAAGGGCGCACGGGCGGCGGCGTCAGCGCCTTCAGTGTTGATCAGGCCACCGGCGTACTCACCGCCCTCAACCAGCAGTCGTCCGGTGGTGCTGGACCCTGCCACGTGAGCGTCGAGGCGACGGGGAAGTTCGCCCTCGTCGCCAACTTTGGCAGCGGCAGTATCGCCATGCTGCCGATCCAGGCTGACGGCTCCCTCGCGCCGGCGAGCGACTTTGTGCAACACGTCGGATCGAGCGCTCACGCCCAACGCCAGGCTTCGGCGCACGCCCACTCCATCAACCCCGATCCAGATAACCGCTTCGCTCTGGTAGCTGATCTGGGCATGGACAAAGTGTTGATCTACCGGCTGGACCTGGCGGCGGGCAAGCTCCAGCCGAACGATCCACCGTGGATCCAGACACGACCGGGGGCGGGACCCCGCCACCTGGCCTACCACCCCAACGGGCGATTCGTCTATGGCATCAACGAGATCGACTCCACGATGGGCGCCTACGCCTACGATGCCGCTGCCGGCACGCTGCACGAGATGCAAACGCTCTCGACGCTGCCCGAGGGCTTTTCCGGGAATAACTCGACGGCCGATGTCCACCTCAACCCGTCCGGCACGTTCCTCTACGGTTCCAACCGCGGCCACGACAGCATCGCCGTCTTCGCCGTCGACCCTGCCACCGGCAGAATGAGCGCCCGTGGTCAGGTGTCGACCCAGGGGCGCACGCCCCGCAACTTCGGCATTGATCCGACCGGCACCTTCTTGCTGGCTGCCAACCAGGCAACCGACACCATCGTTAGCTATCGGCTGAATCCGAACACCGGCATGCCCGAACCGACCGGCGCCGTGGCGCAGGTACCATCGGCGGTGTGCTTGAAGTTTGCGGTGATGGAGTAGGCCCTCGCTCTCGCTTTCGGCCGCCCGGCGGTTATTGGGCGCGGCGCTAACCGGCGTCGCCAGCCACCTACCCCTCACGCACCGCATGCTTTTCACAGCCGTGGGCCGCCGCCAACTCAACAAGGGACTCGATATCGAATGGCTTCGCCAGAACACCGGCCAGGCGCAACTGTTCGGCTGTCTCTGTAGCATCGGTGGCGGCGGTGAACAGGTAAATTGGTGCGTGAGGCGCCGGGAACTGCTCGTATTCCTTGACAAAGGCCGAGTGGGCGCGCCCCCGCGTCATGCTGTCAAGGAGGATGAGTTTTGGCGGCGATGTTCGTAACACTGCCAGGCCACTATCTGCATCGGGGACCGCGATGACGCGGTAGCCTTCATCACCGAGAACGGCACTGACAAGTTCGCGAATCGTTTCATCGTCATCTATCAGCAAAATGCATGTCGAAGGGAGCACGCCTGTTCCTTTCCCCATGAAGACTGACGATGCCACAACTACTATTCTATGACATTTTTCGCGCCACCATGATAGTACATTGTGGCTAAATATTGCAGGACCGCGAAGAACGGTTAGGCAGACTGCTTCCTTCTGGTCTCGCTGTCACGATACATGCTACGGGAAATGGTAAGGACCCGGTACTATTGGCGGAGAGGAGGGAGCCGGCCAGGAGAATGATGGGTTTCGTGCCGCCGAACATGCGGACGCGGCTACCTGGAGAGGAAGGACACTATGCAATCAGTCGCCACTGGATTCCTGGGCATTGGCCTCGTGGTGACGTGCCTGGCGGGGTTTCGGGTGATGCTGTTCGGGGTTGATCTGATCACCGGCGTCAAACACCGCGCGTCGCTCCGGCCGGCGGACATCATATTGCTGGCCATCGCCCTGGGTGGCATGGCGCTGCTCCTCCTGGGCATCGCCCTCCTGCACGGAGGCACGTCACCCGCCTGACGATGCGATCACGGTCACCGTCCCAGCTAGGCGTTGGCCGGCGGTCCGCTAGGGCTGATCGCCGCCGCATCCGGGCCGGACCAAATCGGCGTGGTGACGAAGTTTTCGACCCAAAACGGTTGGAAGCCGGGGGCTGCCGCGGTGACAGGCGGCGGCGTTGAAGGCGTACCCGCAGAGGGACTAGCGGCAACCGGCGCCGTGGCGAAGGCCGGTGCGACACCGGACACGGTGAGCCGGTACGTGATTGGCACTCCCTGGGCGTAGTTGAAGACCTGGACGGCGAGAGACTCGCCAGATGTGCGGGAGAGATCAAGGGTGAGCGTCGCTGAGGCTAAATTCTGATTGGCGGGCTGGGTGGCGCTGCCAATGTTGTTGCCATAGGCATCGATGACGTTGAAGCCGACTGCTTGATTGACGCGAGCGTCTGCGGGGCTATAGCTAAGCGAGACGGTCGTTGGTGGCGAAGCGCCAGGCGATGGAAAGATGAAATAGGCGAAGGCGCCGCCGGTCGCGGCAGGTAGAGACTCGCTCAACGTGCCGTTCACGGGTACAGCCTGCGCCGCCGTATTGTTGTTAGCGGCCGGCCCATTCGCCACGTTGGACGGCACGCCGGTCGTCTGAATCGTGAAGGCACTGGGTATGGCGCTGTAGGCGAAGACCTGCACTGAGGCGACGCCGGTCGGCGTCTGCGGCAAGGTATAGCTCAAGACACCGGGCGTAGACGTGGGGCCGCCCGTGCCGACCTGTGTACCGTCGAGCCGTACCACGAAGCCGGCCTGATTGCCGTCGGCCAACGTCGATGGCGTAAAGGTGACCGTTACAGTTGGCGCTGCGACCGGCTGCGGAACCGTGAAGTTGAAACTATCGATTGCCCCGCCGTTATTGCCGGTCAGGGTTCGCGCGCCGGCCGAATCCACTGCCAGCCCGGAGTCGGCCAGCGCCAGTTGAGTACCGGTCAGCAGCAACGTCAGAGAGACGCTGATAGCCATGGTAACGCGACTTAACAATGTAGGCATCGGTCATTGCCTCCAGATTCACGGCCGCCGGCGCGCTTGGCCGGTTGCTCTTTAGTATAGCCCCGCCACACGATTCACCGGTTGCCGGTGTGACGGCGAGACAGGGGCGGGGGGCAGCATCTCACCCCTGTTGCCCCGGCGGGCAGGGGTGCGACGGCTCACAGGAGTTGTAGTTGCCGACGAGCGTTGCCAGGAGGCTGCCGGCCACGTTGAAGCCGGACCACTGCTGGTTGCCGTCAGCGAACAAACCAAAGGCAGTCTGGCCGATGACGTAGTTGTCCTTTTCCAGTTCGCTGTTCAGCCAGATGAAATCCGCTGCCATGGCGGCGTCGGCCTCCACGCCGTGCCAGCCGTTGTACAGGCCGGTTTCCGTGAGGATGAAGGGCGGCGGCTTGGCGTCGGCCTGTACCAGCGCAGTATAAATCTGGCGGTAGCGCAACATTGACGCGGGACCAGTCCCTTGCTGCATGGACGGGGCGTCCGCCACGGTGTAGGCGTGGACGCCGAAGTAGTGGCTGGCGGCAATCGCCGGCAGGAAGAACTTCGCGTAGTCCGCCGGCTGCACGGCGCTCGTCGCATCGTTCCCCGCAACGGCATCGATGCCGTAGTGCCCTTGCAGTTGCTGGGCGAAGGCAACCTGGAATGTGTTCCAGGCGGCGTAGTTGTTCTGCGATGGGCTGGTAAAGCTGGTGACCTCGTTGTAGCTCATCCAGGCGTTGACGACTCCCTTCAGCGGCAGGGCAAGTTGGGCTACATAGTCGGCAAAGGCGCTGCCGCGCGCCGCCGGATTGTCGAGCGGCTGGTCGGTCACGAAGCGTCTGCCGATGATAAAAGCCCTGGGAAAGGCGGCGCGGACGCTGCGCGCAAAGCCGGGATCGGGGTCCATCAGGAGGATGACGGACGGTCGCCAGCCCTGCATCTGGGTGAGGAAAGCGCCACCGCTTCCGTACACGCCAAGCCCTAATTTGGTGAGACGCAACGGCCCGCGCGTGGGCGTGGCGGTGGGGACCGGCGTGGCCGTCGCGAAGGGCGTGGCGGTGGCCGCTGGTGTGGAGGGCGCCGTCGACGTGGCGGTCGCAGTAGCCGTTGGCGACGGGATAGGCGTGGTAGTGGGCAGCGCCGTTGGGGTGCTGCTTGGGATGGCAGTTGGCGATGGTGACGGCGTCGGCGTGGCCGTCGCGCTGGGAGTCGCCGTTGCAACCGCCATGACCGGTGGAGGTGTCGGCGATAGCCCCGCAATGAGAGGCAGCGGCGACGCTGTCATTCGCCCCAGGAAGAACCCAAGCAAGAGGCTCAGGAGGCAGGCGACGGGGATGACGCCCGCTCCCGTGCGACGGCGCTGTGGCGGACGATTCCTCAGTGACACATCCCTCTCCGGTCAGCGGGCTGCCAGGGCGGGCAGTGGGAGGATGATCCGGTTCTCCGGTAGCAGTGTGCCATCGGCGGCGGTGACCGTTAACCGCTGGTCGGGCTGACCGAGCGCGTAGATACCTACCTCGATCTCCCGTCCGCCAGGCGCAAGTGCAGGGGGGAGGTTGATCGCCAGGGTGTCCACCACGATCTCACCGGGGAGCCAGAGGTCGGTCGGGTAGTGGTTGGCGAGCGGTTCGGCGTCAGGCGCCGCGGCCACAACCTTGCCGCCGGCGTCGAGCAGGTGGGCGAAGAGAACGAGGCGTGGCAGGGGCGATCGCAGCGCCTGGAGGCGAAGCGCCACGCTGGCCTGGTTGCTACCGCTGAGCGTTACGGTAGCGGAGAGGAGGCCGAGGTCGTTGGCGAACCGGTAATCGGGTGTCGTTATCCGGGTCGTCACGGGCTGACCGATGCGGAAACGACCGAGGAATGGTGTCAGCGTCTTGCCGGAGCTATCGGCTGCCGCCACCGGCACCGGCCGCAGATAGCCCGGATTGTGCGGCTGTGGGTCCAGCACCTGCTGCTCCACGCCTATGAGCAGGCGCCCGAGCTGGGGGGCCGGCACATCAGTCCGGATGGGCAAGTCGTAGGGATCAGCATATGTTGGGCCCACCTGCCAAAGCGGCGTTCCCAGGTTGCCCCGGCCAGGCAGGCCGTCGACGCCACCCAATACGGCGCCGTTGCGGTCGACCACGTGGACACCCACGGTGAAGGAGGTCGTCATAGGTCGAAGGGCTTGCCAGTAGAGGATCACGTGCAGCACGCCGCCCGGCGCTACCGAGTTGCTGTCGATCTGATAGCCCATCAGGTGCATGGACCCAAAAACCACATCGACCGAATTAGGAATCGTCGCGCCGGCCGGCAGTGGCGGCGGTGCTGCATACGCCGGCACGACGACGTTCGGCAGCAGCCAGATTGAGAGCGCGGCAAGCCCCATGCCCGGTGTTGCCAGCAAAGCCGGCAGCCGCCCCGTGAAAGCGGAAAGCCCAAGGGCCAGCAACAGACCGGCGGCGCCAATAGCGCCGAACAGGTAGCGCCCCGGCACCAGCGTGGGGGCCTCGTAGTAAACGGCGCGGTAGAGCGGTTCGGGTAGCATCACCAGGCAGAAGGCGGCCAGCACCACGGCGCCGAGCCAGGCCGGCTGTCCCGTCGCCACCTGAGGGCGGCGACGGCGGCTGATGGTGCGCACGGTCAACCAGAGCAACCCCGCCAGGCTGAGCAACGTGATGGACAGTAGCACGGTATAGACGCGGTCCGGCGCGCCGAGCGTACCCCAGCCAATCAGTACCCAGAAACTCCGAAAAGTGTACGTCACCAGCCGGCCGACGAAACTGCCGGAGGCGCTGTGCAGCACAGCAGTGCCCTGGAAGGCCGGGTTGTTGATGAGGGAGCTGCTTTCGGTGCGGTCGGTGATCCAGTGTCCGAACAGCAGCCGGTTGCGCAGATACCACCAGGCGGCGACTACGACGACACTGGCGTAGACGGCGCTGCCCCAGCGGAGAACATCGTTAAGCCGCCGTTGCCTCCAGTAGAGGATGAGCAAGATGAGCAAGGCAAAGGGCAGCAGGGCCAGAGCGGAGTTCTTGGTCAGCAAGCTCAGGCCGATCGCCCCACCGAGCCGGACGGCGCGGCCCACACCAGGCGACCGCAGCAGCGCCAGCGCGGCAAGGAGGGCCAGACCGAACGTGACCGGCACCAGCGCGTCGTTCGTCACGGCATCGGTGACACCGAGGGACGTTGGCACAAATGCGCTGATCGCGGCCCCGGCCAGGGCAACCCAGGGACGGTTGGGGAGAGCCAGTCGTCCGGCCAGGTAGGCCAGCAGCACAGCCAGACCGCCGAGTAAGACCGACCAGAAGCGAGCGATGTGCAGCAGTAGCAATCCTCCCTGCCACGGAGCAGCTTCGACACCTGGCACATGGACGGCGGCGTTGACGCCGCGACTGCCGTCTCCACTGAGGAAAAAGGCGTTCATCGGCGGCGTATATTGCCCGTTGGCGCCGATCAGGTGGCCGATAAGACCCGGCACAACGTAGTACAGCGGCGGCTGGTGCCCTTCGTCAAAATATGGGGTCAAGACGCCGCCCGGATCGGGCAGGGTCAGGTCCTGGGCAATGTGGGTGACGTAGGCGCTGTGGCCGGTCTCATCGTGCGATTCCAGCGGCGGCTGGATCAGGCTGTAGGCAGTACCCAGTGCCAGGCGACTCACGATCAGGAGTACGAGCAGGGAAATCTCCACCGCCGACCGGTGCTGGTGGGGCGCAGGACCGTTTACCGCTGCCGTCGTTACAAGCCGGGTGGGCGTCATGGCCGCCACCGAGCTGCCCCATTCGCCGCCCGGGCGGGCCTGCTCAATGGTTATAGACCGGCACGATGCGTGTCTCCGAATCACCCTTTATTGACGCGAGAACGTCGACATAGTCACGGATGCTGGAGTTATCGATCTTGCGTTTGAGCAACTCATCGACCTGGAAGATGCCGGCGGAGTTATTCATCTCGATGGCGATGCTCACCGGCTTCTGCGAACCCTTGCCGATGATAACCCGGTCGATGGCGGCCGCCGACACGGAGTGAATATCGAGCTTACCCGCCTGGAAGGGGATGCGCGACCTCCCCTTCGACATGTCCAGCGCGTCGGCAACCTTAACGCAGCCCGCTTCGATGGTGAGGCAGGTTTCCTCCCAATCGTGCGCCACGATGGCATGCAACATCTCGCTGACCACGATGGTGCGCTCCGGTTCGTCGTAGAGCGTTGACAGCAGGTCGCGTGCCTTCGGCCCGGCCAGCATCAAGCTGTAGCGCTCGTGCTGGTGACGATGGACGGAGATGCCGATGTCGTGCAAGGCAGCCGCCAGCACCACGATGACCTCGGCATCGGATCGATGCAGGCCGTGGTCCTTGACGACGCTCGCTTCAATGCCGGCGTCAAAGAGCAACCGCAAGATGCGGAGGGCGATGTTGGCGACAATACGCACATGCACCGGGCCGTGGTCGGTAATGTGGGAGCGGTCGATGGCATTCACGTTGGCGCAGCGCCATAGTTGGTGCAGTTCGGCATCCTGGCGGATGCACTCCAGCAGCCCCTCCAGCTTCTGGTTGCGCCGCGTCGGCACCGAGAAGCCGCCGCTGAGGGCCGGTTCCGGGTGGCGCAATGCAGTACCGGCAACCCGCAGTTGTTGCTCTGGAGGACCGCTGACGGCCGTGCCGCTGATGGTGGTTGTCGTCTCTGGAGGGAATGGCTCCGCCGACTCGCGTGCCTGGTCCTGTGCCATCGGATCCCCATGCCTGGCGCCTACGAAGGGCAATACCGCCCAATTGTTCCCAAAAAACGTGAACGGCTCAGCATAGCACGACCGCCCCACCGTGCGGGCTAGCCCGAAAGAACAGGACGTGTACGGTAGCGTCGTCATGCTGCTACTGTATCATTGAGAGTCTTATAACCTACGTGGCTGTAACATCAGCAGTTTTGCAAATGTGACCGGCCCATAGGAACTGGGCCAGTCGGAAGGGGAAGCGCCGGATGCTGCGCTTCCCTTTTGCCGGCAGGGCGAACGCGAGCGCCGACACCGGTTGGTGGGAGTGCTGTCTCCGCCTGCCGGTCGCTCTCGCCGTTACCGGGACCGCCCTGGTGGCAACGCCGGAGGCCCGGATAGTGCCCTGGCGCGCCGACTGGCACGGAGTCGTGGCCAGTGCCGTACTGTGGTCATGTCTGATTGTTCTGCGCGGCAACCGCTTGATAGGGCGTTTCTGGTGGCCGCTGTTGGCGCTGGCGATCGGCGCAGCGACACTCGCCGGCGTCCTCCCGAATCTCGTTCCAGCCATGGCGCTCTTACCCTTGCTGGCGACGTTGCCGCTCTACCCACTGGAAGGCCTGGTACTGCTGGCTCTCGCCACTGGAGCGCTCCTTCATCACGGCGGGGACCTCCTCGAGGCGCTGCCGTGGGAGATCACCGCCTGGTCGATTCTGGTAGCCGGCGCCTTGCTGCGTCAAGCGGGGCGCGACCGCGGGCGAGCCGATACACTGCTCAGCGACTGCGCCGTGGCGGTCACGTCGCCGGACGATGCCGATGCGCTGCATATGCTTCAGCGCCTCACGGCTGCGGGCGACGTTGCTCTGCTGCGCGGCAACCCGCAGCCACTCGGCGTGACCGCCGTCGAGCGCCCCTTCATCTGGCTCAGTGGCGACCGCGTGCGCCAGGAGACA
The DNA here is from genome assembly GCA_036734945.1 of Chloroflexota bacterium. Classification (GTDB taxonomy): domain Bacteria; phylum Chloroflexota; class UBA4733; order UBA4733; family UBA4733; genus UBA4733. The sequence continues at coordinate 9,144 of DAIMXP010000065.1, read as the reverse complement.
GCCTTGGTGGCGCAGGGCGTGGTGGAGTTGCCGGCGGCCTTTCCGCGCCATCGAGCCGCCGCCCTCGATCTGCCGGGAGCGCCAGGCTCCAAACTCTTTGTCGCCGGCAGTGTACTGGAAAACGACGGCCTTTTGCTCGCCCTTTCCCGCTTGATCGGCCTGCGCGAAGGGCAACGCTGGATGACGGAGCGGCTGCGCTCCGCCGACTACAGCGCGCTGGAAAGCCTGGTCCAGGCCCTGGATGCCCGCGATCCCTACACGCGCGGCCACTCCGAGCGTGTCGCTCGTTACGCAGTGGCGATCGGCGAGGAGCTTGGCCTGAGCGCCGACCTCATAGACGCCCTCCAGCGTGGCGGCATGCTGCACGATATCGGCAAGATCGGCATTCCCGAGCACATCCTGCTGAAACCGACGCGACTCACGGTGGACGAGTACACGATCATGCAGCGTCACGTCAAGATCGGCGTCCAGATCATTGATGCCGTCAACAGTTCGACCAGCGTGCTGGATGTCGTGAGCGGACACCATGAACATCACAACGGCAGTGGCTATCCGCGCCGGCTCAAGGGTGACCAGATTCCGCTCCTGGCGCGCATCGCCCACGTGGCCGACTCGTTCGAGGCCATGACCTCGGCGCGCAGTTACAACCAGCCGCGCGCGCTCCCGGACGGCATCGCGGAGTTGCGGCGCTGCGCGGGTACGGAGTTTCACCCCGATGTCGTGGAGGCCTTCGCGGCCGTCATCCAGCGGGGCAGCGGACGCGGCCGTCCCCTCGTGGTATGATTGGCCGCTGCTGCCCGGACTCTCGGCGGTGACATTCTCCTGCCTTGGAGGTAACGATGCCGACGCGCCTGGAGCGGCTCAGCCCGTTGGTCGACGAAGCGCAGGTGGACGTGCTCCTCGTCACGGGTCACGAGAACCGGCGCTATCTCTCGGGCTTTACCGGCAGCGCCGGCGCGATGCTGGTGACGACCACAGGAGTCTGGCTGATCGTAGACTTCCGGTACTGGGAACAGGCAGCCCGCCAGGCTCCCAACTGCGAGATTGTCCGCCTGGAGCCGATGACGCGCCTGGAGTCGCTCCTGCCCGGCTTGATCGCCGCGCACGGCTGGCAGCGAGTGGGCGTGGAAGCAGACCACCTGACCGTTGATGCCTTCGATTCGCTCACGCAAGCCTTCCAGGATGGCCCGGCAGTCACGCTCGTAAAAACGACGGGACTCATCGAGCAACTGCGGCAGTCCAAAGACGCGCGGGAACTCCAGGCCATCCAGGCGGCGATTGATCTCACGGACCAGGCGATGGAGCACGCGGCAGGATTGCTGCGCCCCGGTTTGAGCGAAGCCGCATTGGCCTGGGAACTCGAGTCCTACATGCGGACGCACGGCGCGGAAGGGCTGGCCTTCCCGGTCATCGTCGCGTTTGGACCGAATAGCGCCTTGCCGCACCACCACCCCGGCGAACGCCTGCTGCAGCCGGCAGACCCTATCGTGATCGACATGGGGGCACGGGTGGACGGCTATTGCGCCGACCTCACGCGCAGCTTCTGCCTGGCCCCGGAGAGTAGCCGCTACAGCGAGGTCTACGCGGTCGTCTTAGAAGCACTGCAGACCGCCGAGCAGCAGTTGCATGCCGGCCTCACCGGGCAGCAAGCCGACGCTATTGCCCGTGACGTCATCAACAACCGCGGCTACGGGTCGTTCTTTGGCCACGGCCTTGGGCACAGCCTCGGGCTCGCCATCCACGAGCCGCCGTCGCTCTCCCGGCTCAACGAGCAGCCGTTGCCGGTAGGGGCGATCGAGACGATCGAACCCGGTATTTATATCCCCGATTGGGGTGGTATCCGCATTGAGGATGTGGTCGTGCTGGAGGAACAGCGGGCGCGCATCCTGACGGGATCGCCAAAGTAGCGCACGGCGCCCCGATGCCCTTACAATTGGCGTTGTTGAGAGCACGAGTTTCGCAGCGAGCGGCGGCAGTGAATCCGCCGCCGCCGTCTGGATTTGGCGCGTTCCAATCCGGGGTCGCAGAGGGAGTACAGCAGTCATGATTGCCACCGGAGACCTGCGCAAAGGCATTGCCATAGAGTTTGATGGCAATCTGTACCGTATCGAAGATTTTCAGCATGTGAAGATGGGGCGCGGCAGCGCCTACGTCAAGCTCAAGCTGCGGAACATTCGCAGGGGCGATATTACGGAGCGAACGTTTCAGGCCGGGGAGCGTTTTCAACGCGCCACGCTGGACAAGAGCGAAGTGCAGTTCCTCTATCGGGATGAAAATACCTTCCATTTCATGAACACCGCAACCTACGAGCAGTTCGCGCTGGACCTGGCAAGGCTCGGCGGCGCCGTCCACTTCCTGAAGGAAAACGCCACTGCCGAGTTGCTTACCTACGGCGACGAACCGATCTCGGTCGAGCTTCCACCCTCTGTGGAGATGGAGGTCACCTACACCGAACCAGGAATCAAGGGCGATACGGCCAGCGGCGGCACCAAGCCCGCCACCATTGAGACAGGCTTTAATGTGCAGGTGCCCTTGTTTGTCGGTACCGGCGACCATATCCGCGTGGATACGCGGACCGGAACGTATCTTGAGCGTGTCAGCTAGCGAAGGGAACCGGTGGTGCCTAGCAGTGATCTGCCCCTTCCGCAGTTTCTGAGTGAGCTGTTGCCGGGTCTGCTCCAGGTTTTCGACGGTTCCACCCTGTCGGAACTTGACGTACACTATGGTGACGTACACATCAGCCTACGCCGTCCCGGCGCCGGCGTCGGCGGCGTCCCGGCTCCGCCTGCAGCACCGGCGGAGCCGGAGGGGCATGCCATCACTGCCCAGATGGTCGGTACCTTCTACCTGACGCCGGCGCCGGGCAAGCCGCCACTGGTGCAGGAAGGTGATCTGATCGAGAAAGGGCAGGTCATCGGCATCATCGAGGCCATGAAGGTGATGAACGAGCTGGAGGCCGATGTCGGCGGCCGCGTGGTGCGCATCCTCGTCAAGAATCAGGAGCCAGTCGAGTATGGCCAGCCCTTGATGCTGATCGCGCTGGAATAAGCAGTGCAGATTCTCGGCGTGGCCGACGTTACGCGCTACATCAAGGAGTTGTTCCTGCTAGACCCGGTCGTCGGTGACATCTGGGTGCGCGGTGAAGCGTCGAACGTCTCCCGGTCGGCGTCGGGCCACGTGTACTGGACGCTGAAGGATGGCTCTGCACAACTAAAATGCATAATGTTTCGCCGGGAGGCGCTCTTCCAGGCGGTACAGCCCGAGCCAGGTATGCAAATGCTGGCGCACGGCCGCATCGAAGTCTACGAAACGGCCGGCGCCTACCAGTTCTACGTTGATCTGCTGGAACGGCAGGGCATTGGCGTCCTCTACGCCCAGTACGAAGCCCTCAAACGCCGCTTGGAGGAGGAAGGGCTCTTCGCGCCTGAACGCAAGCGCCCTTTGCCGGAGCGTCCCCGGCGCATCGGCCTGGTGACCTCGCCGTCCGGTGCTGTCCTCCACGACGTGATCAGCGTTTTGGGCCGCCGCTGGCCGCACGCGGAGCTGGTGCTGGCGCCGGCGATGGTGCAGGGGCAGGAGGCGGCAGCCTCGATTTGCCGCGCCCTGGAGTGTCTTGGCCGGCTTGAAGACATCGCGGTGGTTATCGTCGCCCGTGGTGGCGGCTCGCTGGAAGATCTCTGGGCCTTCAACGAGGAGACGGTGGCGCGTGCCATCGTTGCCTGTGCCATACCGGTCATTTCGGCGGTCGGCCATGAGACGGATTTCACCATCGCCGATTTTGTGGCGGACTTGCGCGCGCCAACGCCATCCGCCGCCGCCGAACTGGTGGCCCCTTCTATTGACGATGACCAACTTTTGCTCAACGAACTGACGGCACGCCTGACTGATGTGGCCCAGGCCCGGGTGTCTGACGAACGGCAGCGTCTGGACTCGCTGCGCCGCCAACTGGCGTTCCAGGCGCCACTGGCCCAGGTCCGTCGCGGGCGTCAGCAACTCGACGATATCGACGCGGCGCTGCGTTTTCGCGTGCAGACACGGCTCAGTGCCGATTCCCGCCGCGTGCAGAGCGCGCAGCGCCAGCTCGCCCTATTAGACCCGGTCGGCACCCTCCAGCGCGGCTACGCCATCGTGCGGCGCTCCGGCGACGGCCGTGTGGTGACATCGCCACAGCAGGTTGTGGCGGAGGAACTTCTGGACGTACAACTGGCCGGCGGCCACCTGCCGGTGCGAGCGGGTTCGCGCTCCTGACCGTCGCTGAAAGGAATGATAGCATGACCGAGGAAGCTGCACCGCCCGATATGCCGTTTGAAGGCGCCTTGGCGCGCCTTGACCAGATTGTACGGGAAATGGAAGACTCGGCACTGCCGTTGCAGCGCATGCTCGTGCTCTTCGAGGAAGGGACGTTGCTGGGCAAACGCTGCCAGGAACTGCTTGACCAGGCGGAACTGCGGATTCAGCAGGTCGTGCAGGACGCCGATGGTACCGTGCATCTGCGGAGCATGGAGAACGCGACGATGTTCAACGGTACGGACCCTGCGTTTTAGCCTCACCGAAGGAGGATGGGCGTGCCGGAAATCACCGCCCTGACGCCATCCAGCCGGCGCAAAGGGCGCATTCATATCTTTGTCGACGGCCGCTTCATGGCTTCCGTAGACGCCATGACCATCGCCCTCCATCGCCTGACGGTGGGGCAGACCGTGGAAACAGGGGCCCTGGCCCAGTTGGAGCGCGATGCCGTCATCACACGGCTCGTGGATCGCTCCCTACATTTCCTGGGTTTCCGCCCGCGCAGCGAAGCGGAACTGCGTCGCTTTTTGCAGCGTCACGAGGCGACACCCGAGCAAACGGCGACGGTGATCGAGGAGTTGCGCCGCCAGAAGCTGGTCGACGATTGGTCCTTTGCCCAATTCTGGCGCGAGTCCCGCGATCGTTTCTCGCCGCGCGGCGAAGGCATGTTGCGGGCGGAACTGCGGGCCAAAGGCGTGGCTTCCAACGTTGTCGCCGAGGTCATGCCGAATGCCGAAGAGGAAGACACGCTGGCCCTACGTGCCGCCGAAAAGCACTTGCGCACCCTCCGGTCGGCGCCGTGGCCCGAATTCCGCTCTAAACTGCTGGGCTACCTGCAGCGGCGTGGCTTCCGCTACGAGGTCGCCAACCGGACGGCGCGCGAGCTGTGGACGACGGCGCACGGGGCGGTGACGGATGATAAGGATGAAGCGGACGCTCCATTGGAGTTCATCTAGCGCACTTCGACCGTGGCGCCGGCGTCGCTGAGCTTGGCCCGGATGGCGTCGGCCTCTTCCTTGGTCACGCCTTCCTTGACGGCCTTGGGAGCCTCGTCAACCACCGCCTTGGCCTCCTTGAGTCCGAGGCCCGGCACGACTTCGCGGACGGCCTTGATGACGTTGATCTTGTTGGGACCAACGACGGTCAGGATGACGTCAAACTCCGTCTTCTCCTCTTCCACCGGCGCGGTCGCCGCCGCTACGGTTCCGGCGCCTGCCGACGGGGCAGCGGCAACCGGGGCGGCGCTGACGCCGAACGTGGTCTCCAGCGTCTTGATCAGGTCGACCAGTTCCAGGACGTTGAGCGCCTTAATACCGTCGATGATCTCTTCTTTGGTCAGGGCCATGGTTGCTATTCTCCTTGTGTCATAACGTTGCCGTCGCACACGCGCGACCGCTTCTGGGTTTCCCATGCCGGTGTGACGTCAGCCGCACCGGCCAGTACAGGGTCAGGCTGCGGCGGTGTCCGGCATTTCGCCGTCAGGATCGCTGCCCTCCGGCGCGCCGCCGAGTTGCTGCACACGGGCCTGCAACACGTAGGCCAACCCGGCAACGGAACCCTGCAGGACGCTCAGCAGCCCGACCACCGGGCCGGCGATACCGCCGACGACCTGGGCATAGAGTTGCTCGCGAGACGGCAACGTTGCCAGTTGTTCCACGGCACTGGCCGGGCTGAACCGGTTGCCGAGGAACATTGCTTTGATCGGCAAAGGCTTGCGCGCACGACTGAGGTCGAGCAACGTCCTGGCCGGCCCCTGCAGGTCGCCCATGAGAAAAGCCAGCGCGGTCGGACCTTCCAACACAGCGCCGGCATCCTCCATACCGGCCGCCTGCAAAGCGCGGCGGGTCAGAGTATTCTTGGCGACGGTGTAGGTCACGTCCTGGCCTCGCAGTTGGCCGCGCAGTTGCGCCAGTTCGGCCACGGTGAAACCGCGATAGTCGCTGAGAATCACCGCCTGGGCACGTCCCAGCGCCTCTGTCAACTCGGTGGTCTGCACCGTTTTCTTGGCGCGCAGTGTCACGAGGTCCTCCTTTCGGCATGAAAAAAGCCGCATCGTCCCGATGTCGATGCGGCTGATAGAGCGACAGGGCAAGAAGCACTGTCGCCCAGGCTGCTCGACCTCGGTGGGTATCAATTGAGCGTCGGCACGAGACCCATTGCCCTGATGCCGGCCCAATGCCAGGCTAAGGCTAGACTCGCCAACGCACCCACTGTCACTGGCCGGAAGGGACGTTACCGCCCCTGCCCAGTTTCTGCAATTGTGTGACGCACTGCCGGAGCGACCGGCAACGACGCCTCTGCTACCCTACCACCTAAGCGGCAGCCAGGGCAAGCGCCGACTGGAGTTCCATCTGAATGCCGGGGCCCATCGTCGAGGATAGATAGATGGCCTTGATGTACTGGCCCTTCGCTCCGGTCGGCTTGGCCTTCACGATTGCATCGATGAAGGCGCCGATGTTTTGGCGGAGTTGCTCCTCCGTGAAGGACAACTTGCCCACCGGCGCATGGATAAGGTTTGCCTTTTCCACGCGGAAGTCGACCCGTCCGGCCCGCACTTCCTTGATGACCCGCGCCAGGTCGGTCGAGACGGTGCCGGTGCGCGGGTTTGGCATCAGCCCGCGCCGACCCAGGATACGCCCGAGTTTGCCGACCTTGCCCATCTGATCGGGATGAGCCACCGTTATATCAAAATCCAACCAGCCTTCTTCGATCCGCTTGACGAGATCGTCGGAGCCAACGAAGTCGGCGCCGGCCTCCTCGGCCTCTCGCGCCTTGTCGCCCTGCGCGAAGACGAGCACCCGCTGCTTCTTGCCGGTGCCCGCCGGCAGTGACGCAACGCCGCGCACCTGCTGGTCGGCGTGGCGCTGGTCGACGCCAAGATTCATATGGATCTCGACGGTGGGATCAAAGCTCACATAGGACGCCCGCTTCAACAGCGCGATTGCCTCGTCCAGGGCGTAGGGACGGTCCTCCACCAGTTTGGCGGTTTCCAGATACTTCTTGCCGTGTTGGGGCATAACGGTGTCCTTTCGTGTCACCTCCCGCGCGCGCATGCGTGCGGTGCTGCCTGGGAGACCTCACCCGCTCGCTGAGGCTCGCACCCTCTCCGCCTAGGAGAGGGTGCGAGATGACCCGCCCCATTTTCCCTCTCCGTCCAGGAGAGGCGCCCAGAGGGCACCCGCGAGCGAAGCGAGGCCGGGTGAGGTCCCTACCCCTCGACGGTCACGCCCATCGAGCGGGCTGTGCCGGCGACGATCTTCTCGGCGCCGGCGAGATCAAGCGCGTTGAGGTCTTTCAACTTCATGTCGGCGATGCGACGCAGCGCCTCGCGGCTGAGGTTGCCGACCTTTTGCTTGTTGGGGTTCCCGGAACCCTTTTCCACGCCCAGTTCCCGCTTGATCAGGTCAACCGCAGGCGGAGTGCGCGTGATGAAGGTGAAGGAGCGATCCTCAAAGATCGTCACTTCTACGGGCACGGTCATGCCGACCATGGAAGCCGTCTTCTCGTTGTACTCCTTGCAGAAGGCCGGGAGGTTGATACCGAACTGCCCCAAAGCCGGACCGATTGGCGGCGCCGGCGTGGCCTTGCCTGCCGATATTTGAATGCGAACGACTGCTTTGACACGACGTGCCATGAACGACTCCTACTGGCGCTCTACTTGCAAGAGATCGAGGTCCACCGGCGTTTCTCGACCGAACATCGAAATAAGCACGCGCACCTTGTTCTTTTCCGTATTGATCTCATCGACCGTGCCGATGAAGTCGGTAAAGGGACCGTCGATGACCTTGACGGACTGGCCCTTTTGGAAGCTGATCTTGATCCGCTGTTGCGGCTGCTCTGCTTGCCGCAGGATCTGCTTGACTTCCCGCTCCTCCAACGGCGACGGCTTGTTGCCGGCCCCGACGAAGCTGGTGACGCCAGGCGTGTTGCGCACGACGTGCCAGGACGAATCGTCCATTTTCATCTGCACGAGTACGTAGCCGGGGAACACCTTGCGCTGCACCTGGCGCCGCTGACCCTTGTGCATCTCGACCTCTTCTTCCGTGGGCACTTCCACCCGGAAGATCTTGTCGGCGGCGTCCATAGAGTCGATGCGGTGTTCCAGGTTGGCCTTGACCCGATTTTCGTAGCCGGAATAGGTATGGACGACATACCACTTCGTATCGGGATCGTCGGCCGGGCTGGCCGGAGCGCGCTCCTCAAGGTCTACCATCAGTCTGTCATCCCATCCCTTCAGCGAAGCGGAGACTCCGCTAGCGAGCCCCCACCAGCAAGGTCACCAGTTGCGCGAAAACGAAATCCAGCCCGCCGAGGACGACGCCGGTGGCGAGACTGAAGATGATCACCATGATCGTCATCTGCGTCGTCTGTTCGCGTGTCGGCCAGTGTACCTTCTTGAGCTCCGCCAATGACTCGCGGAAGAAGCCGGCAACCGGTGTATTCTGCACCGACTGGTTGCCAAGGTTGCCCAGCCGCCCGAAGCGGCTGGTGGCGGCAGCCGACGACTGCTTGCGCACCGCCGGAGCCGCCCGCACGACCACTGCCGGACGCTTGCCGCCGGTCGGCGCTACGGGTGGCTTGACAACCCTTGCCATCTCTTACCTCTGTTCGCGATGCACCGTGTGCTGCCGGCAGTGCCGGCAGAACTTGCGCAACTCCAAACGCGCGGTCGTATTCCGGCGATTTTTCGTCGTCGTGTAGTTCCGCGACTTACACGTGCCGCACGCCATGTCTAGTGTAATACGATTCTCAGCCTTCTTTGGCACCCTACTGCTCCCTATTCCAGAATCTGCGTGACGGCGCCGGCGCCGACCGTCCGACCGCCTTCGCGGATGGCGAAGCGCAGGCCGTCTTCGA
>DAIMXP010000064.1:0-41208 GCA_036734945.1 Chloroflexota bacterium | reverse complement strand
ACCCTACCGCTACCTTGCCCATTTGTCAAAGTTATTTCGTGACGGGTCCTAAGCCGGGAACGGTCCGCGCGAGAGCCGTCCCTACATCCGTACCGCCCAGCAGCGCGTCGGCGACGCTCGCTTGCCCGGCGGCGATCCCCCAGCGCAGTGCAACGGCGAAGCGGGGGTCCAGTCCGCCGGTCCTGAGGAACTGCTCGGCCGATGCGTGTACGGCCGAGAGACGAAGCGCCGGCCCCGTGGTGGCCTCGATCGCCCGTAAGGCCGCATACGCTAGTTCGGGCTGCCGGCTGCCAGCGGATAGGCCACTGACGGCTTGCAACTCTAGCTTGGTGACCGCCGTGACGCCGCCAGGCGTCCCGAAGGGCACTGGCGCGTAGGCGAGGCCGTCATCCCAGTGCTGGGCGATAAGGTCGCTGGGCCAGGGGAGGGAATCGAAGGTAGTGGCGGCCAGGCCGCCACCGAAGGTAGGAATGGCGTAAGTTCGGTGTTTCGGCATGCCGCCAGTGTGCATACCGCCCGCACTCGGCAATGCATCCAGGCCGAAGCGTGTCGCCAGGTCCCGCCAGAAGGTGACTCCCCGTACGGCCGCCGGCTGATCAACGACAACCGCCCGACTCGCGTTAACCACGTCGCCACCCATCTGCCAGATGGGGACCTCCCGTGGCAGTGTGACCGCGTGGCAGGTCCAGCAGGCGTTGAGGCCCGTGCTGGGGTCGGGTTGCGCCAGCTTGGGAGCAAGGTCGATGATCTGCTGCCAAGTCCAGGGCTGGTCCGGTGGCGGCGGCGCCAGACCAGCGGTGCGAAAGAGTACAGTGTCGACGCGCATGAGCCAGGGCGTGATGACGAAGGGTAGCGCGATCTGCCGGCCGTTCACCTGGCCAAGGGCCATGGTGCCCGGCAGATAGGCTGGCTGCGTGCCGCGCTCGCGGGCCAGGTGCGCATCCAGCCCGCCTACGGCCTGGTAATGATCCAGCCAGGCCGTCGCCTGCATGAAGGCGCCGGCCTCCACGATAAGCAAGTCGGCTTCCGCCCGCCCGGCCGACGCCAAACCGGCGAAGAAGGAGCCGTAATCGATCCGGGTGATTTTTCCGGCACCGTCGCGCGTGAAGGCGCCGGGGGCCTGGTCGCCTTTGAAAACGCGCATCGTCAAGTTAGCACGTTGCCCTGGCACCAGCTCCTGACCAGACAGCCGTGTTACCGCCGCGCGCACTGGTGCGACCCAGGAAGGCTCAGTCGAGCCAGCGGACGGCGCACCCAGGTAGGCTGCCATGAGGACGAGGGTGGGCGTGGACCGCGACAGTGGGGTGTGGCCTAACCATGGCGGCAGGCGACACGCGGCCAGGAGGCTCAGCGGCACGCTTGCGCCGAGGGCACGCAGGAAGGAGCGACGGGGCGACCGCTTGAGGCGGCACTCGGCGACGAACATCTTCTCCTCCAGGTCCCCTGCCGCTCCCTACAGCCCAAGGCCGGCGGTGTATTCGGCGGCGGCCGTGGCCAGGCCGGCGCGCAAGCTGTGCCCACCGTAGCGCGTCAGGTCAAGGCCCACCGCTTGGGTCCGGCGCTGCACCACGCGGGCGACGCCCCGATCGGACAGCCGGCCGAGCAGGGCGTCGTTGCGCCTGAGACCCCGGAACAGCGGTCCTGCCGTGATGCCGGCCGCGCGCAGCCAGTCCTGCAGGGCGCGCGCCGGGCAACTCTGGGGATGGCCGACAGACAGGCCAAGCGCGATGGGAGTGAAAGCATCCACGGGCCGTGCTCTCCGGAGCAATAACACACGTTGCCTGAAGTACTACCCCTTCGTCCGAAGGGACCCACAATGTACCGGAATGCCACGTCATGATTCTCAGCATCGGTCACAGTTCGACGTAGCAATTCATGATGTCGCAATGCGGTCAGCTGTCGCAGCCCACGCCCTCCGAACATCCGTCATCGCGCAGCACGAGTCGGTAGCCACGCCCCCGCTCGTGGGCGATGACCACAGCCTCTCCCACCAGGTCCTCCAGCCGACGGCGCAAGTTGCGACAACTGCTCCCCCGCCAGCCCTGCCGCCCCACCGCCGACGTCGGCGGTGGTCCAGAGCACGGCCATGAGACGCGCCTCGGCCGGCGTGAGCGTCTGCACCCGTTCCCCGGTGCCCAGGGTCCCGCGTGTCGTCTCCAACACCAACGGCCCCAGCTCCAGCCGGCCCGCCTGGCCCCGCAGCACCGCCCGCTGCACCTGCAGCGCCAGCAAGCGGAGGGCGGTGCGATCCTCCGGGAAGCCGTCCGCCGCGCCCTGTTCGGCCATGGCCAGACGCAGCCCCCAGCGTGCGGCCACCGGCGAGATCACGAAGACCTCGCTGGCGCAAACCGCCAGTCGCTCAACGGCCACACAGGCGGCCGCGTCCCAGCGCGGCGCATGCAGGATCGCCACCGGCTGATCGCCAGCCGCCAGCGTCGCCTCCAGCTCCACCACCTGGGGTAGCAGGGCGTAGGGCTGCAAGCACTGGGCAACGACCGTGCAGACCAGGCGGCTGTCACTAATGAGGAGCACGCGCATGCCATCCTCCGCGTCGGTACCGCCCGCCACCCGGCCACCAGAGCGACACCGCCGCCCCTGCCCGCAGCACGGTGGCGGTACCATGGCGAGGAACCGCCGCGCCGAGAATGGCCGGACAGCGGGCAACTGGGATGCGCTACCATAGCACATGACGTGCGTCGGCGGAAGGAGTACTATGGCGACGGTGGACGAACCGGAGTTGGTCGAGGACTTGCGCGCCTTCCTGGCCCACGGACTGATCCTCGATCCCTACCTGGCCGGCCTCATGGGCGAGCACTTCGAAGGGGATAGCCGCCGGCGCTTGGCGCATGAGGCGGCCCAACTCGCCGTTCGCCACTGGCGCGAGCCGCTGGTCACCCGGACGCTGGGCGACAGGCCCGCGCCTACCAGGCTCGGGCGCAGCGCCGCCGAGGAAGTGTTGCTCTCCTCGGCCGTTGCCCTGGCCCACGAGCGCCAGGGGCACATCCACGTTACCCGCGACCTCGCCGAGGAGGCGCTTTCGCGCGTGCAGCGGTTCATCGCCGGCCGTGCCTTCGGCGCTCTGGTGCAGACCTACATCGCCGTGACCTACGCCGAGAACCACGGGGCCGTGCGCCACTACGGACGGATCAAGGAGCCCGACTTCGCCAGCGGTATCCTCCATCGCCCCTGGGTCCAGTACCCCCTGGACGACGAGCTGCTGACTGGGCTGTTGCAAGGGACCTACCGGCTGGCGATCGAGGAGGGCGAGCGCTGGGTGCAGCACACCGAGGTAGGGGAGCAGCGCTACCAGGAAGTGCGTCATCTGCTGGAAGTATCCGGTTACCTGGAGCGCCGGCTCCAGCTCATTTACCTCTCCCAGTTCAATCTCTTCCAGGATTGGGACGCCAACGTCGCCCGGATCATTCCCGGCGCCCAGACCGAGCGCCACGCATTCACCGCCTTCGCCCGCCTCCCCGCAGGCGGTTCCCTGCTTGAGGTGGGTTGCGGGCCGGCCAGTCAGACCTTCGAGGGGGGCCTCTGGCAGGCCATCGGCCCGACCGGCACCGTGGTCGGGCTGGACCCGGCGCCCGGTATGCTGGAGCGCGCCCGGACCAAGGCCAAACAGTACCGGGCCAAGAATGTGCGCTTCGTCGTGGGCCGGGCCGAGCACATGCCGATGTTCCGCGACGGCGAATTTGATGCCGCCGTCGGGACGGCATTTCTCCATTTCACCGATGTCTCCCTCGCGCTGCGCGAGCTGCGGCGCGTCACCCGGCCGGGCGGTGTCATCGCGGCGGCCGTTCCCTGCCGCTTCCCATTCACTGCTGACTGGTTCCAAGAGTGGTTCGCCCCCATCTTCGAGCTGGCCCGCCAGCATCGAACGACCGTTCGCCAACTCCTGCCGGAGCCGGGCGAGATTCCCAGGCGTTTCAGGGAGGCCGGATTGCAAGACGTGCAGGTGGACCAACGCGTGCTCCCTTGGATAGCGATCGAGCCGGAGCTCACCGTCGCCCATCTGCTGGAAGGGGTGAGCTTCTTCCAGGCCGAGGTGGAACTCCTGCCCTGGGCCGCCCGACAAGAACTCCTGGAGCAGTTGAAACGCCGGGGCGAGGAGGTCTGCGCCCGCACCTCGCCCGAGGAGCGCACCATCCAGAATCCGGTCGAGTTCGTCCGGGGCACCGTGCCGCCAGCGTAAGGACCAGACGGCCGCCGACGCCGATCCGCCCGCCGCACAGGAAGGGAGCCGCAGCCATGCCGGACTTGCCGAACGAGCCGCCGCCCGACTGGCCCAGCTCCTTGGACGAGGTGCCCCGCGCGCAGATCGACGAATGGGGCGAGGAAGAAGCGCCGGCGGTGGTGGAGGAGTGCCGCCAGGCGCTGCACGATCCGGACATAGACGTGGTCGTGCTCTTCCTGGAGGACGGCACCTTCCACTACGACGTCTGTGCCGGCAGCGCCGCCAAAGTCACCGTTCTCGACTTGGGCTACATGCAGACCTTCGGTGTCCCCGGTCGGGTGCGGCAGGAGCTGATCGACCTGGCCCGGCAACGCTTCCAGCGGCTCGGTTTACCCGAACTCGATCCGCCGCGCAACGGCTAGCACGGCAAGAGCGGCAGTCGCAGCGTCCCCGCCATGTGCGCCGCGTTGCGATCGTCGGCGTCGCCCAATGCCCCCGCTGGAAGGCGCTTGACGGCGATCCCTAGCGCCTGCAATGCGCTGGCGGCCGAGATTGTCGCCTTCTTCCGCGCTGGATCGCTACCCAGCGCCAGCAGCACCCCCGACAGTGGCAGAACGCCCGCACGTGCTCTCCCAGGACCGTGCCCACCAGCGCTACGGCAGGCAACCCGGAGACCGCCAGCGCTAACGCATCCAGCGGCGCCTCGCAGACGTGCAGTCAGGTCGGCGGGTTCGCCAGCACGCCAGCGTTGAACAGCCCGACCGGGCCGCTGGTCTTGCGATGGCGGCCAGCTTTGGGCGCGTCCCGGCGCGGGTAATCCGGATGGACCGCGCGGCCTGTAGGCGCCGATGCTTATGGGGAATACCAGGTAGCCATAGTCGGGGTCGCCGTTCGGCCAGGCCCCCGGCGATGCCCAGCCCAACCCGTACTGCCGCGCGATCCCGAACGGGATGCCTCGTTTGATCAGGTAGCCCTCGCCAGGGGAGTTCGGCAGCGCCGCCTGCCAGTCCGGTAGCTGCTCCAGCCCGAGAACCGAACGGACCGGCCGGAAGGTCATCTATGGCAAGACCCGGGAAGAGGTCGCCGGACGCTTGGTGACGGCCCTGAACGACGTACGGCAGGGTCTCACACTTCCGGGGGAGCGGCTGACCGTCGCGAAGTTCCTGGAGCGTTGGTTGGAGGACTCGGCGCGGCCAAAGCTCAAGCCGAGCACCTACGTCAGTTACGAGACGCTAATCCGGCGACACCTCGTGCCGGGCCTTGGCCAGCACTCGCTCGCCAAGCTTTCCCCCCAGCCCGTGCAAGCGTTCCTGAACGAGCGGGCCGGTTCCGGTCTCTCCCCACGCCGCGTCCAGATGATGTACGCGGCGTTGCGTGTGGCGCTGGGTCGCGCCGTGAAGTGGGGCCTCGCCGCCCGCAACGTCGCGCTGCTTGTGGACCCTCCGTGCGTGCCGACGGCGGACATCCAACCGCTCTCCTTCGCTGACGCGCAAGCCTTCCTGAGTGCCGCGCAGGGCCACGCCTACGAGCTGCTGTTCACCGTGCTCCTGACCACCGGGCTGCGCGTCGGCGAGGCGCTCGCCTTGCGTTGGGAGGACATCGACCTTGACGCCGGACGGCTTTCGGTCCGCCATACCCTGGAGCAGTTGCCTGGGAAGCCGTGGCGCTTGGCGGAGCCGAAGTCGGCGACGAGCCGGCGCACGCTCCCGTTGCTCCCCGAAGCGCGCGCCGCGCTCCGCGCCCAGCGCGCGGGTGCTCGAGTTGCAGCTTCGTACGGTTGCTTGGCGGGACCACGGGCTGGTGTTCCCGTCTGGAACAGGGGAGCCGCCCCACGTCACGAGCGTAAGCCATGCGTTCAAGAAGCTGCTGATTCCGGCAGGTTTGCCGAGCACGCACCGTTTGCACGATCTCCGCACAGCACGGCGACCTACTTGCTGGCCAAGGGCGTCCCCCCTCGGGTGGTCATGGAGCTGCTGGGGCACAGCCAGATCAGCATGACGATGCGCTACCAGCACGTCCTGCCGGCGATGCTGGAGGAGGAGGTCGCGCGACTCGCCACGGTCTTCCCCACGTTAGGGAGCATCCGCGAGGGATAGCCACGGCACGTCGGCATGGCATAGTATCTGGAACGCAGGAGACGTGGAGACCGACGATGGTGACGACGAGTTCCGGAAACCGGCTGATCGAGCGCGACCCCCGCATCCACGGCGGCGAGCCCGTCATTCGTGGCACGCGGGTGCCGATCCGCTCGATCGTCCTCTCGCTGCGGCAGGATTACCCGGGTGACTCGCCAGCCGTGGCAGCGGCGTATCGCATCAGCCTTGCCGCAGTCGAGGCTGCGCTGGACTACTACCGTGCGCACGAAGCCGAGATAGAGCGCGTCATCGAGCAGCGCGAGCGCGCCGCCTCCGACCATTGATGCCGGCCCCGGCAGCATTGCTGGACGAATGCCTGGATCTCGCGCTCGTCGGCGACTTGCGGCAGCGGGGCTTCGATGTGCTGTCGCTGCTTACCATCGGCCCGCGCGGTGTGGCGGACGCCCTGGTCCTGGAGCGGGCTACCGAGCTCGGCCGCGTCCTCGTCACGCAGAACGCCGACGATTTCAAGGCGGTGCATGCCGCGTGGCGCCAGCAGGGGAGGGCGCACCCGGGCATCATCTGCCTGCCGCAGCGTGCGCCGCTCGGTCGGCGGACGCTGCGCGCGGCGATGCTGCTGGACTGGATTGGCGCGCAGGAGTTCGCCTCCCGGCTCTTCGTCTGGGGTGAGCTGCAGCGGCTCCTGGAGCGCGGTTTCCGGCTGCCCGGCTACACTGCTGACGACGTGCAGGAGGCGCTGGGCAGGGCATAGCCGAGCCGTGACCGCGGTCGAGTTCCGAAGTCAGCCGACCCGGTTGCTACATGCGTTGCTACAGAGCGGCCTTCTAAGGCTTCGGAGGGTACGCCGCACGCCCAGTTCTAGGCACGAATGCAGAGTGGCGGCGGGTAGATTTGAACTACCGACCAAGGGCTTATGAGTCCCCTGCTCTACCACTGAGCTACGCCGCCCCAGGGGCAACAGTGTAGCGGATGGACGCTGGGCGGATCAAATGCGCTGAGGAGCAGAGCCGGCCCCGGCTCTGCTCCTCGCTACACGTCGCTGGCCAGGATGATGGCCTCACAGACGTCGCGCATCGACTTGCGCGAGTTCATCGCCATCTTCTGGATGCGATGGTAGGCATCGTTTTCGGTGCAACTGTAGCGCGTCATGATGATGCCCTTGGCGCGGTCGAGGACCTTCCGCGTCTCGAGGTCTGTGCGCAGCTTCATCGTTTCCGCCTCCAGGCGGCGCAGGTCGGCGGCGCGGGCTACGGCAACTTCGATGGCCGGACGCAGGTCGGACTCCCGAAAGGGCTTGACCAGGTAGCCGACCGCGCCTGCCTCGCTGGCGCTCTCCACCAACTCACGCTCACTGTAGGCAGTGAGAAAGAGCACCGGCGCCACTGAATCGGTGTTCAACTCTTTGGCCGCGGTGACGCCATCGGTTCCCGGCGGCATCTTGATATCCATGACCACCAGGTCAGGCTTGGTGTCACGGGCCATGCGTACCGCCTCGCGACCGTCGGCGGCTTCGCCCACCACCTCGTAGCCCAGGGTGGTCAGCATTTCGCGCAGATCCATGCGGATAAGTGACTCATCGTCAGCAATTACGATGCGACCAGACATGTTTACCTCGTCTTCCAACGCTCCGTACTACCGGGGCGAACCAACGTCCCTGTTGGAAGACCAGCACGCGCCGGCCCGAATGGATCAGCGAGCGGGACTCCGTTGGCTGTCGCTCGCGCACACTTGACTATACCACCAGGCGTGGAGTATCAGGAAGTATCACCGGTTGCGCCACGTGCTGGCGAAACCGTTTGACCTGGATGAACTGCTGAGACTCGTGCAAGCGGCGCTGGCGGCCGAACCGTAGTGTACTTAGCCGCTCCGTCGCGCCGCTGCGGTCGGCCGGGGAGTCGGCACGGTCAGTATTGGTGGGCCGCCGCCGTACTGGTACCCGGCATTGGGTAAGGTCCGGTGCAAAGCGCAATCGTAGACGCCCGGTGGCGGCAGATTGGGACCCCAGACACGCACGTCGATCACAAATGGTGGGCAATTCTCCGCCTGCTGGCCAGTTGACCAGAGCGCTGTATAGGTGCCGAGTTTGTAGGTGTGCATCGTTGGTTCCGTGCCGCTGATGAACCAGTCGACATGGCTGGGCTCGCCTGTAGTGACGTAGTTGGCGACGTATTTGTCGAGCCCTGGCAGTTTGGTATAGCCGATCTTGCTCGTGCCCGGACCATTCGGGATAAGCCCCGTGAGGTCGGAAACGTTTTCTTGCACGAGTCCCGGCGGCGGCAGGAAGGGTTCTACCGGCAACGGCTTGAGTGCCGTCTCCATGAAGTCGTGCCAGATGGGGCCGGCGCCGGTGATGCCGATGACGTCGACCATCGGGGTGTTGTCGGCGTTGCCCACCCAGACCCCGGTGACGAGGTTCGGCGTGTAGCCAACCGTCCAGTTGTCACGGAAGGAGTCGGTGGTACCCGTCTTTGCGGCTGCCGGCCGGGAAAGGACGAGGCCGCTGCCCGGGCCGAACTCCAGGTCGCGGGCGTGGTCGTCGCTGAGGACATCGGTCACGAGGTAGGCCACCTGGGGGCTGAATACCTGCTGGCCGGCGGGCGGGTGGGCGTCGTCAAAGTGGTAGTAGACATGGCCGTAAATATCATGGATGTCGCGCCAGGCGATCGGCGGGTGGCGCACGCCGTCGGCGGCGACGACGCCATAGGCGGAGGTGAGATCCAGCAGTTTCACTTCGGCGCCACCCAGCGTGATGGAGAGGCCGTAGTGGTTGGCGGGCTGGTTCCAGGTGGTGATGCCCATCCGTTGGGCCAGGGCGATCATATTATTGATGCCGGCGTATTCCAGGGTCTTCACTGCCGGCACGTTGAGCGAGTTCCCAAAGGTGCGTCGCATACTGAGCGGGCCATGGAAGTACGGCGCCGGGCAGCCTGGCAGTTGGTTGTCGTAGTTGCAGGGGGCGTAGGGCTCCTGGTTCGGGTCGGGGACACGCGGCGCTACCCAGGTGTCAAACAACTGCTGCGCGTTCACGGGGAACTCGCTCTTCGCGTCGACCACGATGGACGACGGGGTATACCCTTGCATGAAGGCTGACGCATAGGTGAAGACCTTGGCGGTACTGCCGGGCTGCCGTTGCGCTGTCGCTACGTTGACCTGGCCGCTGATGGCCTGGTTGTGGTAATCGGCGCTGCCGACCATGGCGATGATCTCGCCGGTCTTCGGGTTGATGGCCACCATCGCGCCGTCGGTCGCGTTGTGCTGCGCCTGAATCTTGGCGACCTGATCCGCGACGATTTGCTGGCCGGCCTGTTGCAGCGGGTAATCAAGCGTTGTAGTGATGCGCAAGCCGCCCTGGTAGACGGCGTCGTGCCCATAGGTCTGCACGAGCTGGTCGATGACGTAGAACACGAAATGCGGCGCGAGCAGCAGTTGCTGCTGTGCATGCGGGTCGATCAGCTTGACGTCTTCCTTGAAGGCGGTATCGGCCTCATCCTGGGTGATGAGCTGTTCCCGCACCATGTAGCCCAGAACTTCCTTCTGGCGGCGTTTCGCCGCCGGAAAGTTCACGAACGGGTCGTACAGCGAGGGCGATTGCGGCAAGCCGGCCAGAAGCGCCGCCTGGGCAAGAGTCAGATCCTTGGCATGCTTGCCGAAGTATTCTTCGGAGGCTGCTTCCACGCCGTAGCGGTTGTTGCCGTAGAAAATCTGGTTGAGGTAGAGCTCCAGGATGCGGTCCTTGGGCAGTGTCTTAGTCAGGCGGTAGGCCAGCACGGCCTCGCGCAGTTTGCGGGTGATGGACACTTCGTTGCTCAGGAGCGTTCGGCGCACTAACTGCTGGGTGATGGTGCTGGCGCCGGAGAGGGTCCGCCCACTGGCGATGTCCTGCACGGTCGCCCGAGCGATGGCGGCCGGGTCAACTCCGGGATCCTGCCAGAAGGTCGGGTTCTCCGTGGCTACAGTTGCCCAGATCAAGTCGGGCGACATGTCGTTCAGGGGAACGCTGGTGCGCACACCCGTCTGGGGGTCGACAATCTCGTAGAGCTCTTTGCCGTTGCGGTCGTAAATGATCGACGTCTCCGCCAGGTGGGTATTGCCAACCTCGCTGACCGAGGGCAGCCCTTTGGTTACCTGGACATAGGCGAAGGCAGCCCCGGCGGTGCTCGTCACCAGGAATAGCGCTGCGCCGGTCGCCAGGGAGGCGAACCCGAGCACCAGGGCGAGCAGCGCCGTGCCAAGCCATGTCCGGGAGCGGGAGGCCGAGGCCTGCCGCGTCAGCAGCGATTGCCGCCGCCGCCGGCGGGCCATGATCGTCCGCCGGGTGATCAAGCGCATGGCGGGACCTAGCGACCCGAGACCGGTCGCTTCCCGTGGTTGGCCGGCTTCTTCTTACGCTGGCGCAGCTTGCTTCGCTTCTTGCTCATTCGGCGTGGGCCTCTCCGTACACTGGTCAGCTCGTTGCGACCGCTGAGCAGAACTCAGGGCGCCTGCGTTCGAGTATACCGGCTACAGACGGCGGGGCGGTTGCGCCGAGCGGGCATGTCGCGTACCCTGTACGCTGCGAAGCAGCGGTGCTGCACCCTGAATCACCGCATACAAAGGAGTCGAAAAACATGGCTGAGCCTGATCTGCGGCCGCGCAGTCGCATCTTGTATGACGGCCGCGACCGCGCGGCCGCACGCGCCTACGTCAAGGGCATCGGCTTCACTGACGAGGACCTGACGAAGCCGATCATCGGCGTTGCCCATACCTGGATCGAAACCATGACCTGCAATATCAACCTGCGTGAGCAGGCGGTGCTGGTCAAAGAGGGAGTGCGCGCAGCCGGCGGCACGCCGATGGAGTTCAACACTATCGCCATCAGCGATGGCGTGACGATGGGCACCGAAGGCATGAAGGCGTCGCTCGTCAGCCGTGAAGTAATCGCCGACTCCATCGAGTTAGTGGGTCGCGGCCACATGTTCGACGGCCTGATCACCCTCGTCGCCTGCGACAAAACCTTGCCGGGGGCGGCGCTGGCGCTGATCCGCCTGGATATTCCCTCCGTGTTGATTTACGGCGGCAGCATTCTACCGGGGCGCTATGCCGGCCGGGATGTCACGATCCTCGACGTATTCGAAGCCGTTGGCGCTGTTGCCGCGGGCACGATGACGGAAGCGGAGCTGCGCGCGCTGGAAAACGTGGCCTGTCCGGGCGCCGGCGCCTGCGGCGGGCAGTACACCGCCAACACGATGGCGATGGCCATGGAGTTCCTGGGGTTGTCGCCCATGGGCTCGGCGCGCGTGCCTGCGCCGGATGCCCGCCGAGCAGAGGTGGATCGCCGCGCCGGCCAGGTCCTCTTGGATGCCCTGCGGCAGGACCTGCGGCCGAGCAAGATCCTCACCCGCCAGTCCTTCCTGAACGCCATTGCTGGCGTTGTGGCGAGCGGCGGTTCCACCAACGCCGTGTTGCACCTGGTAGCAATGGCGCGAGAGGCCAACATCCCGCTCACGATCGACGATTTCGATATGATCAGCCGGCGCACTCCCTTGATCGGCGACCTCAAACCGGGTGGGCGTTTCGTGGCCGCCGACCTCGATACCGCCGGCGGCACGGCACTGTTGGGGCGACGCCTGCTAGAAGGCGGCTACGTGGATGGCGATCAGATGACGATCACCGGTCGCACCCTGCGGCAGGAACTGGCGGACGCTGTTGAGACACCGGGTCAGCAGGTGGTCCGACCATTGGACCGGCCGCTGAAGGAAACCGGCGGCTTGCTGATCTTGCGCGGCAATCTGGCGCCGGACGGCTGTGTCGTCAAAGTCGCCGGTCACGAGCGCACGCTCCATCGCGGACCGGCCCGCGTCTTCGATAGCGAGGAAGCCTGCATGCGAGCCGTGACGCGGCGCCGGATCCAGCCGGGCGACGTTGTGGTCATTCGTTACGAGGGACCCAGCGGCGGACCGGGCATGCGCGAAATGCTGGGCGTGACGGCGGCCATCGTCGGCGTCGGCCTTGGCGATTCAGTCGCGCTGTTGACGGACGGTCGCTTTAGCGGGGCCACTCACGGGCTGATGATCGCCCACGTCTCGCCGGAGGCCTACCGAGGCGGACCAATCGCCGCGGTGCAGGAAGGCGACACCATCGTCGTGAACGTGGATGAACGCCGTCTCGACGTTGAGATCACCGCCGACGAACTGCGCACCCGCCTGGCCACATGGCAACAGCCCGCGCCGCGCTACACCAGCGGTGTCTTCGCCAAATACGCCGCCAGCGTGAGTTCGGCCTCCGAAGGGGCAATCACACTGCCGCGCTGGTAGGAGACCCCTCTCTCTGACTCTCTCCCCCTCACGGGAGAGAGAGAACGCAGCCTCCCTTGGTGTTCGCCTGGCGGGCGGAGAGGACCCTACCCCAGCGGTCGGTGCTCCGGGATGCCGGGGCGCCGGGGGTACTGCGAGTTCGTCGGGCGCGTCTTCTCGATGATCACTAATTGGTGGTCCGGCAGCAGGTCCGGCAAGGGCGACTCGACGAGCTCCACGATGTCGCCGCCCATGGTGCGGAGCGCGCGCCGGGAGCGGGCGACCTCCTCCGCGATGTCACCCTTTTTCATCAGAATCGCCCGACCGAGCAGCTTGAGGAAGGGCACGGTGAGCTCGAGCAGTAGCGGAAGGTCGGCAACTGCGCGCGACACTGCTACGTTGAAACGCTGACGATAGTCCCAGGTCTGGGCAGCCAGCTCAGCACGGGTATTGACGACGGCGACGTTGCTGAGGCTCAGGGCGGCAACCGTCTGTTCCAGGAACGTCGTCTTCTTGCCGACCGAGTCGAGCAAGGTGAACTGGAGGTCAGGTCGAATGATGGCGAGGGGGATACCGGGCATGCCGCCGCCGCTGCCGACATCGATGATAGTTGCCGGGGCTTCCGGTAGGTGGCGCGCCACTGTCAACGAGTCCAGCAGGTGGCGTACTTCTAGTTCCGCCAGGTCCTTTGCCCCGGTGAGGTTGACGCGCTGGTTGTACTCAAGCAGCAGCGCAGCGTAGCGCTGCAGCAGCGCAACCTGGTCCTCAGTGATGGCCAGCCCTAGCCGAGCGGCGCCGGCGCGCAGGAGCGGCAGTGCCGGCGCCGTCACGCCGTCACCCGAAGGCAGAAGCAGTGGATCAGGGACGCGCGTTGCGGCCCCCAACGTCTCAACGGTCATGCAACACCCTATCCTTCCGCCGCCGGTCGCAGTGTATTGTTGAGGATACCCGGCATAGGGGTTTGACTGAATAGGGGAACTGATCGTTGCACGTGTCTGACGAGATCGAGCCAGGCATAAGGCCGCCAGGCCCGCTCCAACGGCGTCACGCCATCGCTGCCTGGCTGGTGTTGGCGCTGGCAGTTCCCCTGTTGATCATCACCAGCAACGGGCTGCTGGACCTGGCGCCTGTGCAGGTAGCATTGGCGGTGGACGGGCAGAACATGACCCTGGCTGTTGATGGACGGGTGCAACAGGCGTACCTTCCAGCCGCGGTGCAAACCCTGCGCTTCCCGGCGGTCGCGCCCCACCAGCGCGAATACCAAATTGACGGGTCCGACACTACCAACAACTTCACGTTCGACCCTTCCTATTTTGCCGTCGAAGCGAGCGCGCCCTATTATCGGCTTCAGGCCTGGCTGCGCGACGACTCCAGTTACAGCCGCTGGCAAGACCTGGTCGTGCGAAATGGCGAAGGGAGCGTCGTCACCGAACAGGCGCAACCAGCCGGCGATGTGTCCATCGTCCTGCCGCGCCCCTTTCGGCTGACGGTGAACCTGCATCGCCTGGAAACGCCGCGCACGCTGGAACTGGTGGACAGTATGCACGGCGTCGTGCGCGTGGTGATCGATCGCAACGACCGTTATGTCAGCATTGCCAGTGTCTCGGTCGACGGGTTAGCACAACAGTTGGCGATGCGTTACTTTCCGTTTTCCTGGCAGCCGGCGTTGGTTGACGTGGTGTACCTGTTGTTGCGGGCGGGCGCCATGGCCTGCGCGCTGGCCGTGGCACTCACTCTAGTGGCAGCGGCAGCCCCGGCCTGGCGACCACCGGTGAGGCTGCCCGGTGACCGGGTGACGGCAATGGCCGCTGCCGGCGCCGTCCTTGTCGCCTCGGCCTATGGCGCCGTTGCCCTGTTCGCCAGTGCGCCACACATCCTGGACGCGGTCTCCTATTACTTCCAGGCAAAGATCTTTGCCGGTGGCCATTTCGCCGCACCGGCACCGCCACTGCCGGATGCCTTCCCGACGCCGTTTTTCGTCGATGTTCGGGGGAAGTGGTTTTCCCAATACCCGCCGGGGACCTCGCTGCTCCTGGCAGCCGGTTTCAAGCTTGGGCTGCCCTGGCTGGTTGAGCCGCTGCTGGCGGCGGGGGCGGCGCTCCTGGTATTCGGCGCAGCACGGCGCCAGTTCGGCCGGGCAACTGCTGCCGTCGTGGCCGCGCTGTTTGCCACTTCGCCTTTCCTGTTGTTGCAGGCCGGCGCATTCCTGAGCGACGTGCCGGCGATGGCGAGTGTGACCCTGGCGCTGTATGCGGTGACGCGCTATCTGGAGCATCCAGAGCGTCGGTGGGTGGCGCTGGCAGCAGGCGGTATCGGCTTTGCCTTCCTGTGCCGAGAAATAGCTGCGGTGCTCTACGGCCTTCCCTTGTTCGTGTTTATCCTGGTGCAGGCACGGCGGCGTGGTCAGGCGGACCTGTTCCGAGATGTGACACTGGCTGCCGCCTGCCTCGCCGCCTTCCTGCTCCTCTACTTGCTCTACAACACCATCCAGACTGGTGCGCCCTTGCTGTTGCCGCGCAACCTCTTTAACCCGGCGGACCAGTATGGCTTTGGCGCCGGCATCGGCTTCTACGGGCGGCACACGCTTGGCGCCGGTCTGGTGAACACCGACGAACTGCTGACATCCTTGACGATCACCTTGTTTGGCTGGCCCTTCTCTGTGGCCCCAGCGGTCCTGTTGGCCCCCTTCCTCTTGCGCCGTCCCCAGCCGTGGGAGCTGTTGCATGGCGCAGTGGTTGCCTTGTTTGTGCTGGCTTTCGTCGGCTACTTCTACCACGGTATCGCCTTCGGGCCGCGCTACTACCTGGAGGCATTGCCTTCCATGGTCATCCTGGCGGCACGCGGCTATGCGGCGCTGGCGCAGCGAGCAGAAGCGATACTCGTCAAAATGGGTCGCCGGGGTGCGCAGGAGCGAGCCAGGGTCGCCACGCTGGTATTGCTCACCGGCTTGCTGGCCTGCAACCTTATCTACTTTCTGCCGCGTCAGGTCGCGCTATACCGCGGCTACCAGGGCCTGCCGGGAGCGGGGGGGCCAGCGCTCGGCGGATTTGTCCGGCAGGAGACCGTCGGTCGCGTCGCGACGCTTCGCAACGCTCTCGTCACGACGGATGATTGGTGGACCTACAACGTCTACCTGGCGGCGCTCAACTGCCCGTCCCTTGACTGTCCCACTGTGTTTGCTTACGCCCCGGACGCGCTGACGTTGCAGGCGTTGCAGGCGGCCTTCCCCGGGCGGACGTGGTACCAGATTGATGATTCCACGGGCACGCTGGAGGCGGCGCCGGGGTAGGGGGGCGGAGGGGTGGGGGGCGAGTGTGGTCGCTTGGATGGCTGAGTAAAGGTTGAAGGCTGAGAGACAGGGCCGCGATCGCAATCGCGGCCCTGGTAGCCTGCCTATCGTCTCGGCGATCTGTAGCCGTGTTCACCCACCCAAACGACCGCAGTCGTCGCCCTTGGTAGCCTCCCTAACATGTCGCCCCTTACCCGCCCGCCAGTGCCACGCCAGCCCACAATGGCGGCCGAAGGGATTGTTCGCTGCCGTGGTCGGACCGCAAGAGGGCGAGCACGGCCTGGGCGGCAGCGCGAGTGTCACCGTCGCCCCGCAGGCGCAGGTGGGGACCGTGTACCGGTTCTACCGTCTCACGCAAGAGGTCATAGCTGTGCTCATCGGCCTCGGAGCCGTCCATGGCTTCGCCACGGCTGCGTCGTTGGAGGCGTGAGCGCACGGTTGCTTCGTGGCAATCAAGGAGCACGAGGTGGCAGGGCGCCTGGTGACGCCTGGCAAGGTCACGAAAGCGCTGGCGGTGCTGTTCGCGCAGATTCGTGGCGTCGAAAACGACAATACGGCGGGCAGCCAGTCCGCGGCGAACAAGCCGCAGGCAGGCGCCGTTAATAAATTCGTGCTCTTCATCGCTGTAGGTTGGGTGGGCGACCAGAATGCGGCGGACGCGATCCGAACTGATGACGGTGACGGCTGCCTCAGCGGCTAATTCGCGTGCCAGGTGGCTCTTGCCGCAGCCAGGCAGGCCGCTGAGCAAGATCAGGGCGGGTCGCGCCGCCTTCTCATCGGCGGTTCCGTCGAAGAGCAACGCCGCGGCGAAGCGCTCGGCTACCTCGATGCTGTCCCAGACGCCATAGCCGGCGCCGGACTGCTGGGCGGTGTCACCCTCCGGCCAGACAGCAACTCGCGGGCGACGACGCGATCGTCCCAGGGCAGCTTCTCTTCGCCAACGAACATGCATTGCTCGTGTCCCTTTCCTGCCAAGAGCACAGTGTCTCCCCCGCGCGCCAGCGCGAAGGCGTGGGCGACGGCGTCACGCCGGTCCACGATGCAGGTGAACGCCTTGCCCCGCTCGGCACCGGCTGCCAGCGCACCAACCGCGATGTCATCGAGTATTGCTTCCGCATCCTCGCGGCGCGGGTCCTCGTTGGTGAAGACAGCATAGTCGGCCAGACGCGCCGCGACGGCGCCCATGGCGGGTCGTTTGGCGCGGTCGCGCTCACCGGCGGAGCCGAAGACGGCAATCAGTTTGCCGGGCGTGCCGGGCCGCAGGACGCGCAACACCTTCTCCAGACTGTCGGCCGTGTGCGCATAGTCGACGATCACCTGGAAGGGTTGTCCCTGGTCGATGCGCTCCATGCGGCCCGCTACCGGTCGCGCTGTGGCCAGCCCGGCCTTAATCGTGTCGAGCGCGACGCCCTCCACCAGCGCCGCCGCCGATGCAGCCAGGCAGTTGTAGACGTTGAACTGGCCGACCAGCGTGGTATGGATCGTCATAGCGCCCCAGGGGGTGCACAGGCGAAAGCGCGTGCCGGTTGGTGACTCGGCAATCGCCTCAGCCATCACGTCAGCACCCTGTATGCCATAGCTGAGCTCGGCGATCGGGACGTGGCCGCGCAGGTGCGCATAGCTACGGTCGTCGCGGTTGAGGATGGCAGTCTTCCCGCCTGTCTTGCCGGACACACTTTCCGCAACCAGTTCCAGGAGGTGCGCTTTCGCGGCGAGATAGGCCTCCCAGGCGCCGTGAAAATCCAGGTGCTCGTGTGTGACGTTGGTAACCACGGCTGTATCGAAGGAGCAGGCAGTCAGGCGGTCCAGCGCCAGCGCGTGGGAGGTGGCCTCCAGCACGGCCGTAGTGCAGCCATTGTCCAGCATGCGGCGCAGCCCGGCCTGAATGTCGGGTGACTCCAATGTGCTCTGCCGCGAGCGGTTGTCTTCCGCGCCTTGCCCGTAGTCGAAGGAGACGGTGGTGAGGTAGCCGACGGTGTGGCCGTGCTGGCGGAGCAGGTGCGCGGTCAGCTCGCAGGTGGTCGTCTTGCCGTCGGTGCCGGTGACGCCGATCAGGCGCAGTTGGCGCGAAGGCTGCCCGTAGAAGGCGTCCGCCAGGTAGGCCAGCGCACGCTTCGAACGGTCCACCAGCACGAGCGGCACGTTGATCGGGGCGGTCGGTTCACGCTCGGCCACGATTGCCGCCGCGCCCCGCGCCAGCGCGTCAGCGATGAACTGGTGGCCGTCACGGTTGGCCTCGCATACCGCGACGAACAGCTCACCGGGTTGCAGACGGCGGGTGTCAAAGGAGATGCCCTGAATGGCAGTGTCGGTGGAGCCAAGGAGGCGGTACGGGACGGTGGCGGCAACGGCGTCGAGTAACGCTGGCAGTCGCACGCGGTCTCACTCCCCGGATATCTCGTTCGGCGACCTTTGAGGAGTTTACCAGCGCCGCGGCGGCGCGGGCAAGCATGTCAGGTCGGGCAACTGACAACGGGGCAAATAGGCTACCGCCGGCGCGGCCGAGGGAACGGGGCGTATGCAATACGCCCCTACGACGATGCCGGTGGATGCAAACGCGCTACCACCAGGCGAGCATGCCCGGCCAGGTCGGAAAGCACCTGTACGCGGTGATCCGGCAGTGCCGCCGCCACAAGCGTGAGCATTGCATCACGTTGCATCGGCGCGATCTCGCTCAGGACCAGGGTAGGTCTCGGCCGCCGTTCCGCCAGATCGCTGAGGAGCCGTCGGTACAGCTCCAGGCCATCCTGACCACCATCGAGGGCCTGCTGCGGTTCGCGTTGCAACTCGGCTGCTAACGCCGTCAGCTCGTCGTGTCGCAGATACGGCAGATTCGCCAGAACCGCGTCGAATGGCGCCTTGACAGCCGTTAGCAGGTCGGAACAGACGACGTCGACCCGAGTCATCACCTCGTGGTCGCGCACGTTGCTGAGGGCAACCCGGCAGGCCGCCAGCGAGCGATCGACCGCCAGAGGTCGGACGTCGGTGCGGCAGCGGGCGACGGCTATCGCGATGGCGCCCGATCCGGTACCCACATCAACGACCCTGGCGCCGTCCGGCAGCAATTCGATGGCGCACTCCACCAGCAATTCTGTTTCCGGTCGCGGAATGAGCACGTCCGGCGACACCCGAAAGTCCAAACCGTAGAACTCGCGCAGTCCGGTCAGGTAGGCTACCGGCTCACCGGCCAGACGGCGTGCAACGAAATCGGCGAATGCTGCTGTCGACTCCTCGGGCAATAGGTCGTCCAGACGGAGGAAGAGCTCGGCCGCCGTTACGTCAAGCACATGCCGCAAGAGCACACGTGCGTCCAAGCCCGGAGCGGTGAGGTTTCCGTTAGCGAGGCTTTGTTGGGCTGCTTGAAGGGCCTGGCGGACTGTGGGGCTGGAGTTGCTTGCCACGCCGGGCTTTCCCGTAATTGGCGGTGGGGTTCCCGGCGACTGAAGTCGCGGGCTACCCTTGCCAAGCCCGCCTTCGCGGGCTGCGCCGACATGCCGCGAGGGTGTGTCCAGTCCGCGCAGGCGGACTTCGCGTGCTGTAGCCCGCGACTTCAGTCGCCGGGCGTGCCAAGCGCACTGATCGGGGCTTGTTGGATGTACCACTCAGCCCGCTACGTGCAGCGCTGCATCGGCTGGCAGAACTTCCGCTTGCAGGCGCTCGGCCTGGTCGCTGGCGTTGAGCGCGTCGATCAGCGCGTCGATGTTGCCGTCCATCACGTCCGGCAAACGGTGGAGGGTGACATTGATGCGGTGGTCGGTGACGCGGTCCTGGGGGAAGTTGTAGGTGCGGATCTTCTCACTGCGGTCGCCACTGCCGACCTGGGAGCGGCGCGTGGCGTCCTCCTGCTGCTGGCGGCGCTGCGTCTCCTGGCTGAGCAGGCGCGAGCGCAGCACGGTCATCGCCTTGTTTTTGTTCTTCAACTGCGACTTCTCGTCCTGGCAGGTCACCACCAGGCCGGTCGGCAGGTGGGTGATGCGCACTGCGGAGTCGGTGGTGTTCACGCTCTGGCCACCGTGCCCGGTCGAACGGTAGACGTCGACCCGCAGGTCTTCCGGCGCGATCTGGATGTCCACTTCCTCGGCCTCAGGCAGTACGGCGACCGTCGCCGTCGAGGTGTGGATGCGCCCCGAGGCTTCCGTCGTTGGAATGCGCTGGACGCGGTGGACGCCGCTCTCAAACTTGAGACGGCTATAGGCGTTGCGACCATTGAGGCGAAAGATGACCTCCCGGAACGAGCCGATACCGCCCTCGTTGGAACTCATGAGCTCGATGCTCCAGCGGTGGCGTTCCGCATAGCGGGAATACAGGCGGTACAGGTCGGCGGCGAAGATTCCGGCTTCGTCGCCGCCGGCGCCGGCCCGGATCTCCACGATGACGTTCTTTTCATCGTTCGGGTCGCGGGGCAGCAACAACAGCTTGAGTTCTTCCGTCAGTACCTCCAACCGCTGGCGACCGGCCTCCAGTTCCTCCCTGGCAATGTCGACGTACTCCGCCTCCAGGCCGGGGCCGCTCAGCATCTGCTCGTAGCTCTGCACCGACTCCTGCATTGCCCGATATTTACGGTACGCCTCCACGAGAGCTTCCAGGTCGGACTGCTCCTGACCGTAGCGCTGCAGTAACGCCGGATTGGTGACGACCTCCGGCTGCGAGAGGAGCTCCCCGAGCGCCTCGTAGCGCGCCTCCACGGCGGCAAGTTTGTCAAACATGTCTCACTCCTCGATGAACCTGCCTGCTGCGGTCACTGCCGCTTGTTTAGGCAGTTGCGACACTTTCCCCTCCACTCCGGCGCTAGGTCCAATACGGTTCAGATAAGCCCGAACAGGGCGGCAGACCGCAGTCGCCGCCCTGTTAGCCTTCCACCCACGGCTCCCCAGCCTAATCTAAACCATATTGGCGCTAGGTCGGGACGGCGACCGCCTCCTGGACCAAGGGTACTGCCAGCGCCGCATCGTCGGTGGCTTTGACCGCCGTGAAGGCACGAATGGCGACAGCAAGCTGCTCGTCGTCCGGTTCACGTGTCGTCAGGCGTTGCAAGGCGAGGCTCGGGCGCAGGATGGCGCGCACGACAGCGTGGTGATACTGGTTCGCACCCAGGCGCAGTAGCTCGTAGGCAATGGCAGCAACCAGGGGGATCAGCACGACCCGGGATGCCAGGCGCAAGAGCAGTGGAGGACGCCCCAGGAAGGCAAAGACCACGATGCAGAGCACTGCCACCACCAGCAGGAAGCCGGTGCCGCACCGTGGGTGCTGCAGCGAGTGGCTGCGCACGGCCGGAACGGTCAATGGATCGCCGGCCTCAAAGGCGTTAATCGTCTTGTGCTCGGCGCCGTGGTAGGCGAAGACGCGCCGAATGTCCGGCATCTGGCCGATCAACAGGATATAGGCGATGAACATGGCCAGACGGATAACGCCTTCGATGATGTTACTGATGATCGAGCCGGCGCCGGCGTTGTCGAAGGGTCGTGTCAAGAGCACCGGCACCAGCAGGAAGATGCCAAGGCCAAGGAGCGCTCCCGCCAGCGTGCCGACGCCGAGTGCCGTGGAGTTGACGGTGGCTTCCGCGCCTTCGGCGTCACCGGCGGCGACTTCGGCTGAGTACAGCAGCATGCGGGTGCCGAGCACCAGCATGTCGTAGAGACCGAGCAGGCCACGCAGGAAGGGCAGGCGAAACAGGGGGGCCGCGAAGGGACGTGGCACGGGCTCCTGATGCACGACGATCTGGCCCGACGGCGCGCGGACGGCTACGGCGACACTGTGCCGTCCGCGCATCATGACGCCTTCCATGACCGCCTGCCCACCGTAGTAGAAGCGCGCCACTGTCGATCCTCCAGCTACCGGTAGATGGTCTATGGCAGACCAATGCGCCAGAACAAAAGAGAGGAGCGCCGCCGCTGTCGGCGGGCCCCTCTCCTGCTGCGCGCTTTGCGGCGCGCCTAGACGGGTTAGGAAGCGGCGGCTTCCCCCTTGATGCCGTAACGGCGGCGGAAGCGTTCTACCTGACCGGCAGTGTCAACGATGCGCTGCGTACCGGTGTAGAAGGGATGGCAGGACGAGCACACCTCGACGCGGATGTCTTTGCGCGTGGAGGCAGTCGTCCAGGTCGTGCCACAGGCGCAGGTGACGGTTGCTGCGCCGTAGGAGGGATGAATCTTGGGTTTCAACGTGGGCCTTTCGTAGAGGATGCCCCGAATGGGCAGACGCCAGTATACCGGAAACGGAAAATAAACGCAAACCAGCCCGCGGAGAGCGCCTAGACCTTGGTAGAAACCTCGTCGGCCTTTGCCTGCTCGGCTTTGTCGGTCTCTGTTTCCTGGCGGAAGCCGCGGATCATCTCGCCGATGCCCTTGCCCACTTTCGGCAGTTTGCCGGGACCAAAGATGAGCAGAGCAATCACCAGAATGATGATCAACTCTGGAACGCGCATTGCACCAAACATTGGCAACCCTTAATCGCTACGAGCAGGGATGAGCGTCTGCCCTCAATACATGATACCAGCCGGATGGCGGGGTACTGGCGGGCCCCTACCGCCGTTGTGCGACATAGACCGTAGCCCGCTCTCCGCGCACCAGGACACGCACCTCGCGCTGCAGCAGAAACACCGTCGCCATACCGTGCAACGCCCGCTGCATCGCCTCGGTCTGGCTGGTGATCAGCACCAGTCTGCCGTCTGGCACGAGGACGCGGCCCGCCTCTTTCAGCAGGCGCCGGTAGAACGGGTAGGCCTCGTGACCGGGAATCTCCAGGCGCTTGCCGAAGGGCGGGTTGGTCAGCACCACGTCGACAGAGCGATCCGGCATCGGCAGATCCAGGGCGTCCCACTGTTCCAGGTCAATGCTCAAACCCGCCGAGGCGGCGTTGGCGCGCGCAGTATTGAGCGCTTCGGGATCTCGGTCGCCACCGGCCAGTGCCTCCCACGGACCAACTGCGGCGCGTTCCAGCAAGAGGGTTCCCGCGCCGCAGAGCGGATCAAGCACGCGGTCAGTGGGCAAAGGCTGGGACAGCTGCGCCATCGCCCGCGCTATGCTGGGCTTCAGGGCTGCCGGGAGGGAGGTGAAAGGATAGCTGTGATCCCGCATGCCGGCAGTGCTCAGGCGCAGGCCCAACAGCGCCGTTGCGCCGATAATGGTCAGCCAGAATTCGGCGTCGGCATCGTCGTCAACCAGTTGCAGATGCGGTAGGCGTGTCCTCAGCGCGCCTTCTACTGCCCGTTGCGCGTCGACACGACGGTACGCATGCTCGCCCGTCTTGCGCGCCACGACGCGGAAGGTTCGCGGCGCCTGGCCCCAACAGGCGGCGAAGTTGCGCAGCCCGTGGTCAAGCAACCTGGACGTGAGCGTTGCTGCCGCCAGCTCGCTCAGGCCGCGCCGGTCGGCCTGGACGCCACGCGCCCGCGCCACCAGCACAAAGACATCCTCCGCCGCGTCGAGCGACCGCCAGGCACAACAATCGCCGCTGGTGCGGAACTCCAGCACGCTGGTCCGCTCGTCGAACTGCCGCCAGGCGCCCACCAACACTGCGGACGGGAAGCGTGCAGCGATCTCCTCAGCCACGACGTCTTCCAGCCCAGGCACCGTGTGGACGAGCAGGCGCGCGGGCGGGTTCTGTGCAGGAATAGATGTTTGGCGCGCGTCGAGCGCGGGGGCAGGCCCCCTCCGGCTCGCACCGCTCGCCAGGTTCCCCCGTGCGCGGGTGAACCGATGTTGCTCGGCCTTGGGCTGCCCCTTCTCAGCCAGGTGTGCAGCGGGTCGCTGGCGCCTTTCAGGCATAACGACAGCACACCGCTTCCCGCGCTGCCCCGCTCAACGGCGGCGGAGCACCGTATAGTACACGGTCTTCCCAGGGATTGACAGGTTTGGTTTAGAGAAGGGTTGCTGTGGTCACGCACTGCATCTGCGCACGCCGGAGCTTTGCCGACGTGCTGCTACTGGCCCAGCGCTCCGGCTGGGGGACGCTGGATGAGGTGGAGCGGGCCACGGGCTGCGGCGCTCGTTGCGGCCTGTGCCGCCCCTACCTGCAGGCGACCCTGGACACCGGGCAGACACGCTTCCTGCCGGGGCGACCGGCGGTAGCGATGGCGCCCGGAGGCTGATCGGCCCGTCCGTTGACGCGGCGCCGATTCCTGCGTATTGTCTTACTCTCGCAGGGCAGGGAGGCCTGGACGGCACGTGTCGGTGACGTATCATTTCGACCAGGCAGCCGGCTATAGCCTCGTGCAACTGGCGGAGTTGGTCACCGCCGCCTTCCATGGCTACGCAGTGCCCGTGAACGAGACGCCGGCCCGCCTGGCGCGCCTGATCCGCATGCAGGGGCTGGATCTTGCCAGCTCCGTCGTCATTCGCTGCGGCAGCCAACTGGTCGGCGTCAGCTTCCTGGGCCTGCGCAACACGAGGGCCTGGATCAGCGCCTTCGGCATCATCCCGGCCTTTCGCGGCCGTGGCCTGGCGCGTCGGCTCATGGACCATTTAATCGTCCAGGCGCGCTCCGCCGGGGCGCACGACGTGCGCCTGGAAGTGCTGGTCGGCAACCCTGTGGCCCGTCGCGTCTATCTGCAAAGCGGCTTTCGGGTACAACGAGAGCTGGTCACCATGGAGCGATCGGCCTGGTCGTCTCTGCCGGGGCAAGGTACGAACTTGCGAGTCGAACGCGTCGATGTCGAAACCGCTGTGCGTCACGCGGTCGCCCTGGAGCAGACGCCGGCGTGCTGGCAGCGGGAGGCGCCGTCCCTCACCACCGGCAGCG
This sequence comes from Chloroflexota bacterium, assembly GCA_036734945.1. Classification (GTDB taxonomy): domain Bacteria; phylum Chloroflexota; class UBA4733; order UBA4733; family UBA4733; genus UBA4733. The sequence goes on along the minus strand of DAIMXP010000064.1, from coordinate 16,635 downwards.
CCAACGGCCTGCTTGTTGCCTATGGCACGCGCATCGTGGGCTGTGCTTTACACAGCAGCCGCGAAGGCGCCGTCGCCTTGCACCACGTCTGCGCGACCCCGGCCCAGGCGTTCGCCGCCGTCGGGGCGGTCATGGTCCACCTGGTGGGTTCGGCGGCGACGGCCGGCAGACACGTGACGCTGCTCAACGAGCCTGACCCGCGGGGGTTGGTCGACTCGCTGGCCGGTCATGGCTTCCGCGAAACCATGCGCCAACTGGAGTTACAACTTGAGCTATAGCTGCTGCGTTCCCCGCCGCCCGAAGATGGCGGTGCCGACGCGCACGAGCGTCGCCCCTTCTTCCACGGCGACCGCAAAGTCGTGGCTCATGCCCATCGAGAGCTCCTGGAATGGTGCAGCGAAGGCGCCGGCCAGTTGGTCGCGCAACTGGCGCAACTGGCGGAAGATTGGCCGGACATCCTGGGGATCGGTGACGGCCGGCGCAACCGTCATCAGGCCGAGGGACCGCAGCCCCGGCAGCGCGGCCAACGTGGGGGCGGCAGCGGCGAGTTGCTCCGGCGTGAAGCCCGTTTTGCTTGCCTCGCCGCCGACGTTGACTTCGTACAGGACGTCGAGCGGCTCAGGCCGCGTGGCGGCTCGCCGGGAGAGGAGTGTCGCCAGTTCGACCGAGTCGACCGACTGAACGACGTCGAAGAGATGCAGTGCCTTGTTTACCTTGTTGGACTGCAGGTGGCCGATCAAGTGCCAGCGCACTGCGAGGTCACTGAGGGCAGGGACCTTCTCCTGGGCTTCCTGTACCCGGTTCTCACCGAGGTCGGTAACGCCCGCCAGGACCGCCTGCCGCACGACATCGGCGGGGATGGTCTTGGATACGGCCACCAGGCGAATGGCGGTAGCAGGGCGACCGGAGCGCTCCGCCGCCTGGGCGATCGCTCGGTTGACCTCGGCCAGACGCTCGGAGAGATCGTCGCGCTGCATAGCTACTCCTATGACTTGGCGGCGGGCTGGGCGACCGTCGGCCCGGTCCCGATAAGGTAGATCGCCTGCCATGCTTGCAGGTGAGAAGTAAATATGTCGGTGCCGGCCACCTTGCCGTTGACGGTCACTATCCGCTTGATCCAGGTGTCGAAGCCGTCGTGTGCCCAGTCTACCTGTTTGATTGTTCCCTTTGGTAGCGTGGGGTCAGGTTTCCGCAAATCCGCCGGATGCGGTACCCGGTTGGTGATCGGTCCGGCGATGAGTTGCACCGTGCGCCCGGACTTCGTGCCATAGAAGGATACCGTCAGCGTGTTGGTGGGCAGGTCCATGCTGGTCTGGATCAGCAGGGCAGTCGGGGTGTCGTTCTTGAACTTTAGGTCCAGCTGCGGGCTGTAGATGGTGGCGTCGAAGCCGTCCGGGTAGCCGCCCTGGGTGTAATACGGGACGGCATAGGCGTGGTCATGCCGCTCAAGGATCGGCAGCCCAGCGTAGAACGCTGCGCGGAACAGTGTCGTCGACACCTGACAGATGCCGCCGCCGATGCCGTTCACCGTCTCGTGATCGAGGATGATGAGGCCGGTCGTGAAGCCGTGGGCCACGCTGATGTCGCCGACCGTATCGTCGAAGGAGAAGACCTGACCTGGGGCCACGATCGCGCCATTGATCAGTTGCGCGCCGCGTTCGATGTTCTGGAGGCGCTCCGGCGGCGAACCGGCGAAGTTGGAAGTGCCTTGCGCCACCAATTCCTTGATACCCAGGGCCTCCGGGTGGTCGCCGCTGATGGCGGGCTTCACGATCGTTACCGGCAAGGCGACGGTCCGCTGGCTGCTCTGCATGCCATGCAACATCGCCGTCGCCGCCGCAATCTGGTCAACTTGCAGCCCGGTTGTCGCCGGTGACGCGAGCTGTAGCGTGCCGGCGGTCCACTGAAAGTGCGCGTTCTGTGCCGGTTGATCGACCTCGTCGGCGATTTTTTGCACGAGGGCCGTTGCCTGATCGGTCTGAACCGACAGAGTCAGGTGTGTCTGTCCGTCCTGCTGCGCCGTTGCCAGGCGCAGCATGGCCGAAAGGTCCTGCGGTGACAGCGTCCAACTCCTGGCTCCGGCGGTCAGCGTGAGGGACTGGCCGGCCAGTTGGGCGACCTGCTGCTGTACGGCGGCCGCGTCTTCCAGGCTGTACAGGCTCGGATGCACCACCTGCACCGGTAAGCGGACGACCCCCTGGCCGGCCCGAATGGCGGCGGTGACGGCTGCCACGGCGGCATCCGGGTCCAGCGAGCGGCCGTCCTGCCCAGGCTGGTCAATCGTCAGCGTGCCATCCTTGATGCTGAAGGTTGCGTCGCGTGCCGGCTGTTTTATTTGAGCTGCCAGGGGTCCCAACATCGTGCGTAGCGCTGCGGTGTCCAGCGTCGCCGTCATGGGACCTTTGCCGTTAGCCTGGCTCAGGTGGATCAGGGCGGCGATCTGGGACTGGGACATGACGGTGCTGCCGATTGGCGTCTCCAGGGTCAGGCTCGTGCTGACCCAGCGCCGAGCCTGGGCGATGGCGCCCGCAACGTCGCCATTGCCGGTCGCCGGGGGCGTGATCGTGACGGTCAGCAGGATCGGGGCGGTGGAGAGTTGGGCAACGCGCGCTCGTAACTGAGCGATGGCGTCGTTTTGGTCGAGTTGCTGGCCTCCCAGCGCTGCCGTCACGGTAAGTTGAGAGCCTTCGAGTTGCACACCGGCATCGCGCGTTGGCCGGTCGATGACCGCGGCCAGTGTTGCCACAAAGGCGCGCAGCCTGCCGTCATCCAGTGTGTAGGTCGCCGGTACGTCGGGGGCAAGCAGCGGCGCCACGAACTGGTCGCCCAGGCGCAGCAGCGGGTTGGCCTGTCGGCCGATGGCATAGGCGCCCGCGACGGTGCCGGGCACGTCGTACCGCAGGCCCAGGTCGGCGAACGACGTGGTCCATTGTCGGCCACCGTACAGCAGTGGCAACCGGTAGGCGGTAACGGCGCCCAGCGTCTGTTGCAACCGGTCGGTCGCCTGAACCCGGCTGAGGTTGCCAACGTCCTGGCTGCCGGCATGGACGCCGGGGTAGATGACGCCGAGGTGCGACGCCTCATAGAGCACGGCGCCGCCCAGCAGGAACGCCAGCAGCGCGCCGAGCAGCAGTGCCGTGCGGAAGCCGCCCTTGTGCAGCACGTCAGGAGCCTTCTTTTGCTTGCATTTCGTACTGGTAGACCGTGCGCGAGATCGCCTGCTCCACCGGTACTGCATGCTCTTCCGTCACGTCCTTGGCGAAGATGCTGAGGATGTAGGGGCGTCCGGTCAGGGCGACGATGGCTACATCGTTCTCCACGTTGACCTGAGTGCCTATCTTGTGCGCCACTTCCACATCGGGCGGCAGACCGGCGGGAATCCGGTCGTTGAAGGCAGTGTGCGTCAGGTAGTTCATCATTTGCCTGGTGTCGGCGGGGTTGGCGAGTTTGCCGTCGTAGAGGAGTTGCATGAAGTGGGCTGCATCGTGCGGTGAGGACACCTCCTGCCCGACGATAGTGGACCGCAGTCCCCAACCGGCAACGAGCGCGTCGATGGTATCAAGGCCGATCGCTTGTCCCAGCATGTACGATGCCGTGTTGTCACTCTGTTCGATCAGCAGTTCCGCCAGTTGCGCCAACGTATAGCGTGTGCCCAGCGGTTGGTAACGGATCACGCCTGTGCCGTAGTCCTGCATGTTCGCCGCGCTGGTGGTGAGCGTCTGGTCCATGCGCAGTCGCCCCGCCGCACACTCGTGGTACAGGGCGGCCAGGATCTCCAGCTTGTTGACGCTGGCGGCGTTCATCGACCCTGTGGCGTTCAGTTCCACCGTTTGCTTGCTGGTAAGGTCGATCACGCTTATACCGTAGGCGCCGTCCGACGCCGCCATGTCGGCCAGGAGCGCCGTGCGCAAGCCATCAGTATCGGGCAGCGGCACAGGGGAAGGTGTTGGCGGCAGGGTGCGGGATTGGGCGATGGAGGCCACACGATCGCGCAATGGCAGCAGCGTGTCAGCTGGAAATGTCACCATCGGTGCTGATCCGGCAACGCCGAGCGCCGGCGCTGACAGCCCAAGAGCGGTGGTTTGCTCGGTCGGCGCGGCGAGGGGCGCTTGCGACTGCGTGTTTGGGGCGACGGTCGCCGCCGGGGGAGCGATCGTGGGGCCGGGGCCGGCGGGAGACTGCTGAGCTGCCGTCGCCTGGACAGCGACCACAGTGCCGGCGTATCCGACGACGGGAGGCCGCAACGCCGTGTAAGCGCCGGCAGCCATCGTGACAGCCACACTCGCGGCAAGGGCCAGGCGGACCATGAGGCCGGCGCGCCGGTCGCGCTGTTCTCCCTGCAAGCGTTGCAGGGAGGGTGGCACGTAGCCGAAGCGCAGCAATGCGCCGCCCGGCCCCATCGCGCACTGCGTCAGTCGCTCCATGCTCTCGCGCCCGTTGATCCTTAAACCTCGCGCGTCGGCGGGGCCGACGTTCACACGACAGGTATCGTGCCCCTATGGCATAGCACACGGCAACCGACAGCGGCAGTGGTGACTAGCCTGATTGGACTACCGACGTTGCGCTAGCAACGTCGTCGCGCCCCGTGCCAGAGGATGGGTCAGGGCTACTGGTGTTTTTACTGCGCGTCATTGCTTTGACGAGCGATCACCTCCACTTCGGCCTGTGTGAGGCGAAGCCGCACCACGTCCTCTTCTACAACGTCCACCGCCGAGACCGGTAGGCGAAAGGTGTGCGTGGCCCAGAGATGACCGCTGCGCACCACAAGGTGGGTGAGCCGTCCGGTCGTTGGGTCAGTTATCAGGTCCTCTACATGGCCGACATCGCCATCGCTGGCTTGCACCGTGGAGTTGTGTCCGATCACGACTTCGCCCTCTGGTACAACCTCTTCCATGATGGGCATCGCCACTGGTCCCGCCCCAAGAGGACCCGACATCCCGGCCATAGCGAAGCTACCAAAGCCCGGCGCTGGAAACAGCGGCGGCATCTCACCGGCCAGACCTGGTTGTCCCTCCACGCCAGATGACACGACCTCCTCAAAGGGGTCCATCTGCTTGAGGTCGACCTGGCTGCAGTTCAACAGCACGCGCTCCTGGCTGGCCTGCGTGACCATGTTCATCGGGACGAGTAGCGGGATGCCAAAGTGCTCCTGCGAGTCCACCACGATGTGGGTGACGGCGTTGGATGCCGGATCGACCACCAGACGCTGCAGCCGGCCGGCCGGCCCATCGCTACACTCGACATCTGCGCCAACGCGAAAATCAGTGTCCATCGTATCTTGCTCCATTCACTTTGCAACTGCGCCTGTTCGGCCTGGGCCAGGCAACCATCGCCCGCCCGGTGCAAAGCTGTTCGCTCGCCACAGCCGCACAAGCAGTGCCAGGGGCGCCCGGCGACGGGCGAATCGGGCAACGACGATTTGTAGGGGCAGGTCCCCGTGCCTGCCCTGGTTCGGGTGCGAACAACGATCGGTTGTTGCAAGGCGAGCAGGGCAGGCACGGGGACCTGCCCCTACGGATGCTCTGCGTATTTCGCTGATTTTCTTCAGTCACCGATCTGCGCCACGATCACCGTCTTGTCATCCGACCGTATGCCCTGGCGTTCGTCCGCGTCCTCCACGGCATCAAGCAGCCGTGCCAGCGCTGCATTGCTTGGACCGCCACGCAGCCAGGGTTCCAGGTTGTGCCACCCTGCGTCAGCGCCGTAACCGCGTAGGCTGCCCAGGCCGTCGGTACAGAGCATCAGACGATCGCCACTTGCCACGGCGAACTTGCCGCTCACGACGTACGCTGCGGCTGCTGGTTCGCCGGTCAGCACGCCATAGGAATGTGCTGTCGAGGGTTGGTTTCGCAGGTGGCGGCGAGTATATAGCTCCCTTCCTCCGACCGCAGCAAGTTGGTCAGGGGACATGCTTTCGAGATGCTCCATGGCATCGCTCACCTGATCAGGCGTGCGGACACAGGCGGCGCCGGGAGCCGGGAGGTGTAGCAAAACGGTGTCGCCAACGTGCGCCCATTGCACCACCCCGCCAGCTACGACAACCGCTGTCGCCACGGCGCCCCAGAGGTCGTGTTCCCTGTAGTCGAGGCGATCCCACACGCCGTTCCGGCGATTGGCGCCGTCCACTGCCTGGTTGGCCAGTGCGAAGGCTGCCACAGGGTCTGTGCCGCCGGCCAGCGCGTTCACCAGCGTGTACGCTACCAGTTCAGCGGCAAGAGCAGCGCCCGACGGCTGCGGATAGGCGCCGGAGGCCGAACGGCTGCGCGTCACGCCGTCGGCCACGACCAGGACGACGCCTTTCGCATCGAGGCGCACCGCATAGGCGTCCTCGCAGGGCTTATCCGGCGTGCGATTCCGTCGTGAGCAGGCAGCGACGGTGACTGGTCCCAAGGTTGCTCCTTCCAGGCTGGCAGCCATGTTCTGCCACGCTGTATGCGCGAGGTTGACGATCGCCATCGGCGCGTCCAGGCGGCGCCTGTTCAGCCTGTTCGCTGCTCACCAGCTCTCCGGGCGAGCTCGCCTCTGACCCAATCGGCCACGACGGTCACGGCGGTCGGGTTGCGGCGGGTCCAGGGGATGACGAGGTCCGCGTGCTGCCGCGAGGCTCCGGTGTAGACGGCAAAGTTGGGCAGCACGTCCTGCCGGTACCAGGCTGCCGATCGCTGGAGGTCGCCGCCGCGCTCGGCCACGTCGCGCAGGAGTCGGCGCAGCACGCGCTCGTCATCCGGTACATCCAGGTACACCCCCAGGTCGAGCAGCGCGCGCAACTCGGGATGCCAGAGCGCGAAGAGGCCTTCGACAAGGAGCACGGCGGACGGCAGCACCGTCTGCAGGTCCGGCTGGCGCGCATGGCTCCGCGTCCCAAGGGCGGGTTCACTGACCGCCTCGCCGCGACGCAACGCCTGCAACCGCTCCAGGAAGGCCGGCCAGGCCAGGCCCTCGGGAGCGTTGACGGTGCGTTGCGCCGCCCGCTCGGCTTCAGGAAGCTCTAACCAATCGCGGAAGTAGCGATCCTGGTGGAGGACTGCCGACTGCACCGTCCCGAGCTGCTCCGCAAGCAGCGTGGTGAACGTGGTCTTGCCGGACCCCGATCCACCCGTGATGCCGACACAGAGACAGGCGTGCGCAAGGTCCACTGCAATCCTCTCAAGGCCCCCGCGCTCGGAAGGGCAAGCGAAGCGCGGGAGAGACTCCCCCAACATGGCCGAACTGTCACAGGGTATCGTACCAACAGCCGTGCGACCGCACTTGCGTTCGGCAACAGAAAGGCGCTCCCCCATGCCCCAGGATTCCAACGATGATGTTAGCCGCACGCGACGCCGCGGTACCACGCCCGCCAAGGTCGTCAACAAAGGCGATCAGCCGAAGAAAACACGCCGCCTGCGTCTGATCCCGCTGGGCGGCGTCGGCGAAGTCGGCAAGAACTGTCTGCTGCTGGAGCAAGGCAGCGACCTGGTGCTCATCGATGTCGGCGTCAAGTTCCCGGAAGACGAGTTGCTGGGCATCGACCTGATCATCCCCGACCTCAGCTACGTCGCTGAACGGGTCCAGCAACTACGCGGCATCGTGATCACGCACGGACACGAAGATCACCTCGGCGCGCTGCCCTACGTCCTTACGCAGCTCCACAGCCCCTATCCTGTGCCGGTGTACGGCTCCCGGCTGGTGCTGGGGATGGCCCGCGCCAAACTGGAAGAGCACCATGCCCTGGACCTTTGCGACTTGCAGGAAATCGACTTCGGGACCAAGTTGCACCTCGGCAGCATCCACATTGAGTTCTTCCCCGTCGGCCACAGCATCCCGGACGCCTCCGGGCTGATTATCGAGTCGGCCTTCGGCACGATCGTTCACACCAGCGATTTCAAGCTGGGCGAGATGCCCCAGGAGGGGTTGGACCGGCTGCGTCGGGCGGGACAGCAAGGTGTGCAGTTACTGCTCTCCGACACTGTGCGCATTGAGTCCGCTGAGCCGACCGCTTCCGAAGCGGCAGTCAAGCAAACCATCCGCGATATCATCGCCGCCGCCAGCGGTCGCGTGATCGTGACCACCTTCGCCTCCAACCTGGCGCGCGTCAACTCCGTGATGGAGGTCGCCCACGACCTCGGCCGCCACGTGGCGATGGCCGGTCGCAGCATGGACCGCAACCTCGGTATCGCGCGGGAAGAAGGCTATATCAAGGTCCCGAGCGACTTGCTGGTGAGCCTGGACCGCGCCGAGAAGTTGCCGGACAACCAGGTGGTGTTGTTGACGACCGGCAGCCAGGGGGAGCCGACCTCCGCCCTGGGTAGGATGGCGGTTGGCGAGCACCGACTGCTGCGCGTCCGCCAGGGCGACACCATCATCCTGTCTTCGACGGCTATCCCCGGTAATCAGGAGACTGTGTCGGCCACCATCGACAACCTCTTTCGCGCCGGCGCCAACGTCTTTTACCCGCCGGTCACGCCCGTGCTGCACGCCTCCGGCCATGCCTCGCGTCGGGAGATCGGCCAGATGATTGATCTGTTACGCCCGGCCTATGCAGTGCCCATGCACGGCGAGTACCGCATGATGGTGCTCTTCCGCCAGTTGGCCGGCGAGCACGGCATCCCTGCCGACCACGTGCTGCTGCCGGAGATCGGCAGGGCCATCGACGTGACGCAGGATGGCGCGCGGCTGGGCGGCACTGTGGAATCGGGAGCAGTGCTGGTCGACGGCCTGACGGTGGGGGCGGTGGATCATGTCGTCTTGCGCGATCGGCGCGCGCTGTCGACGGACGGCATCATGGTCATCTCCGCAGTGATGGATCGCGCCACAGGTCGGCTCATCCGGTCGCCGGAGATCCTGGCGCGCGGCTTCCTGCCCGCCGAAGACGGCAAGTTCCTGGACGAGGCAGTCCAGAAGATCGAACGTGCTTTACGGCGGGGCGAACCGGGGGAGTTGGAGTACCGCATCATCGGGGACCGCATGAAGGAATCGTTAGCCGGCTTTGTCTTCCAGCGCACCCGCTTGCGGCCGATGATCCTGCCGGTGATTACCGAGGTGTAGCGTCGCCGTCTACGCCCTTTCCCGCGCTATACTGCCAGCGGACGCAACGCAGCGGCGGGGGATTTTTGTGGTCACGATGGACAGGGCAACCGAGCGGCAGGCGATAGCGCAGCGCGTGCGCGCCATTCCTGCCTCCGGCATCCGCCGGTTCTTCGATCTCGTCTCCACGATCCCCGACGTGATCTCCCTGGGTGTCGGTGAACCGGATTTCACGACGCCGGAGCAGGTCAGCGCCGCGGCCACGAATCCACTGAAGCATGCCGACTTCGCGGCCACGCATTACAGTTCCAACTACGGCCTCCTGAGCCTGCGGCAGGCGTTGGCCGCCCACTTGCAGACCCGCTACGGCGTGGCCTACGATCCAAGCTGCGAATTGCTGATCACCGTCGGCGTCAGTGAAGCGCTGGATCTTGCTGTGCGTGCGCTGATTGATCCGGGCGACGAGGTCATCATTCCCGAGCCGAGCTACGTCTCCTATATCCCCTGCACAGTACTGGCCGGTGGTGTGCCGGTGATGGTGCCGACGTATGTCGACCGGCAGTTTGAGCCGGACCCGGCGGCGATTGCCGCCGCCATCACGCCACGCACCAAGGCGATCCTGCTGGGCTACCCCAACAACCCGACCGGCGCAGTCGCCTCGCGCGAGACGCTGCAGCGCATCGTCCAACTGGCGGTCGAACACGACCTCTACCTCATCTCCGACGAGATCTACGACCGCCTGGTCTACGATGGCGACCACGTCTGCCTTTCGGCGCTGCCCGGCGCCCGCGACCGCACGATCTTGCTGGGGGGCTTCTCCAAGGCTTATGCCATGACCGGCTGGCGTGTCGGTTACGCGGCGGCCCGACCGGAAATCCTGGAAGCCTTGATGAAGGTACACCAGTACGTCATTATGTGCGCGCCCTCGCCGGCCCAACTGGCGGCGGAGGAGGCGCTGAAGACGGCGGAACCGGACGTGGTACGCATGGTGGCCGAGTACAATCGTCGTCGGCGAGTGATTGTGGACGGGCTCAACCGGATCGGGTTGACCTGCTTCGAGCCGCGCGGAGCTTTTTACGCTTTCCCCAACATCAGTTCCACCGGCATGAGCGCCGACGCCTTCGCCGAAGGTCTGCTGCGCGACGAGCACGTGCTGGTGGTTCCCGGCGAAGCGTTCGGCCCGGCCGGCGCCGGTCACGTGCGCTGCTGCTATGCCACTGCATTGCCCCGCATTGAAGAGGCGCTGACGCGCATGGAGCGGTATGTGAGGCGCGTGTACGGGTGAACTACGAGGCCGTCATCGGGCTGGAGACGCACGTCCAGCTCAACACCGAGAGCAAGATGTTCTGCGGTTGCGCGGCCCGCTACGCCGATGCGCCGCCGAACAGCCACGTCTGCCCGATATGCCTGGGTGCGCCCGGCGTGCTGCCGGTCATCAACGAGCGTGCCGTGCAGTACACCATCATGACCGGTCTCGCCTTCCATTGCCGGATCGCGGAGGAAAGCCACTTCGACCGCAAGAATTATCCGTACCCCGACCTGGTGAAGGGCTACCAGATCTCACAGTACGATGCCCCCCTCTGTTCAGACGGCTACGCCGAGTTGCCGGACGCGGCCGGCGCCCGGCGCATTCGCATCAAGCGCATCCATCTGGAAGAGGACACCGCCAAACTCACGCACGCCCGCGATGAATACGGCGCGGGCGTGAGCCTGGTGGATGTCAACCGGGCCGGTGTTCCCCTCATGGAGATCGTCAGCGAGCCGGACCTGCGCACCCCGGAAGAGGCGCGCCAGTACCTACAGGGGTTGCGCTTGCTGCTGACGACCATCGGTGTGACGACCGGCAACCTGGAAGAAGGAGCATTCCGGGTCGACGTCAACGTGTCCTTGCGTCCAACCGGCAGCACCGAGTACGGGGCCAAGGTCGAGGTCAAGAACCTGAACAGCTTCCGTGCAGTACAGCGGGCCCTGGAGTTCGAGGTGACTCGCCAGACGGCGGCGCTGGCGGCGGGGCAAACGTTGCCGCAGGAGACGCGTGGCTGGGTGGACGACCGCGGTGTGACGGTCTCTCAGCGCACCAAAGAGTCGGCGCACGATTACCGCTACTTTCCCGAGCCGGACCTGCCCCCGCTGCAGATCACCGCCGCTGCCATTGAGGGGTTGCGCGCCGCCCTTCCCGAACTGCCGCAGGCGCGCGAGCAGCGCCTCATCACCCGGTTCGGCCTGACGCTCTACGAGGCCGGGGTGCTGGTCGCGGATGTCGCGCTGGCCGGCTACTACGACACCCTGGTTGCGGCTGGCGCGGACCCGAAACGCGGCGCGAACTGGCTGCTTAACGATCTGCTCGGCCTGCTGAAGAGCCGTGATGAACGCATTGATACTACACGCATCACCGCTACTCGCCTGGCGGCTCTGTTGGTTCTTGTTGAGAACGGGTCCATCAGTACTGCCGGAGCGCGGCAGGTGCTGGCTCGTATAGCCGAAAGCGACGACTCACCGGCAGGGATCGTCACCGCCGAGGGGCTGGCGCAGGTTAGCGACAGCGCCGAGTTGGAACGGCAGATCGAAGCGGCTATTGACGCCAACCCCAAACCGCTGGCCGACTACCTTGGCGGCAAAGAGGCTGCCTTCAGTTCCTTCATTGGTCCGGTGATGAAGGCGACACGCGGCAAGGCCAACCCGGCGCAGGTGCGGGAGCTGTTGCGCGTAGCGCTGGAACGGCGGCGCTGAGGGATCTACTCGCAGGTCACGCCAAGAGTACCAGTGATCGTCGGCTCGCCATATAATCCTTTGCTGGTGGCTCGCTCTGGCGATAGGCAGCGGTAAGGGTAATGGTGGCGCGTTGTAGCCGGCAGCACGCCGTTCGCCAGACCTTGCCTCTTGCTGCATTACTTACCGCCTTTCTGGCCACCGCTGTCGTCTACAGCCTGGTCGTGCCCCTGTGGGAAGCCCCTGACGAACCCGAACACTTCCAGTATGTGCGCTATCTCGTGCAGCAACATGCCCTGCCGACGCAGTTACCGACGATACTGACGAACGGCAACAACGAAGCCAAGCAACCGCCGCTGTACTACCTGCTGGCGACTCCCTTTGTCGCCGGTATTGATCTGAGTGACGCCCTAAACATTCGCATCAATCCGCATGCCGGATGGGCGGGAGCGCCGGATGGCACGGCCGTGGCGATGCATGAGCTGGACGAAGGCTGGCCCTACCACGGGGTCTTCCTCGCCGGCCATCGTGCCCGCCTCCTCTCGGTGCTGTTGGGTACGCTGACGGTTTTCCTGACCTACGGCATCGCCGCGAATGCCACGAGCAGTCGGCGAATGGGCCTGTTTGCGGCCGGCCTTGCTGCCTGCCTGCCAGGGTTTCTGTTTGCCTCCGCAGCGATTAGCAACGATACGCAGGCGGACACGCTGGCAGCCGCCCTGGTCTTCGTTGCTTTACGGACGACCCCGGCGACGGACCGCCGCCAGGCAGCCCTCTTTGGCACACTCAGTGCCCTGGCGTTGCTGACAAAATTGACGACAGCGCCGGCGATTGGCATCGGCGCGATCATTCTCTGGAATCGGTCGGGGACAGAGCGACACGTCAGGCGCGTTCTCGTCGCCGCACTCCCCGTATTGGCGGCCTTGTTGTTTTGGGTTTGGCGCGTCGCCCAAGGCGAGCGACAGGTGTTGGGAAAACAAGCAGCCTGGCCACCGGCATGGCCGGGTAGCGCCGGCCCGCCGGACTGGTCAGTGCCGCTCCTTTTTCTGCACAACTTCTGGCATACCTTCTTCGGAGTCTTCAGTTGGGGCAGCATCCCGCTGCCTGCACCCCTGTACGTCATCTACAGCGTGTTGTTCGGAATCGGTCTCTTCTTCGCGGTCCCAGCCATCCTTCCGCGACGCTGTGACCCGTTCGGGCAAGGGACGGGGACACTGTTCTGGCTATGGTCGGCAATGCAACTCGCCAGCATGGCCGTGGCGGCCGCCCTCGTGGTTGGTTCTCGAGTTGGCTATGATCACAGTCGGCTCTTTTACCCCGCACTCCCGGCCGTGTGTACCCTGGTTGCCTACGGTTGGAGCCGAGTCGCGACGCTGCAGCCGCGCCTGCGCGCGGCGGCGCCCGTCGTCATCGCCCTGGCAGCAGTCGTTGCAGCGGTCATCCCTTTTCGGGTGATCCGGCCGGTGTACGCTCCACCCTGGAGGGTGAGCGACCGTCCGCCGGCGACGGCGGCCAGGGTGCTGGACGCTCGCTTTTTGGACAGCGTCACCCTGGTCGGCGTGCAGTTTCCGAGTGGTCCGCTGACTGCCGGTTCGGGCATCTACGTCTGGTTCTACTGGCTGGTCCAGCGCCCCATGCCGGACGGCGTGTGGCTCTTCGTCCACGTTGTCGACGATCAGGGCCGGACTGCCGCTGCCTTTGACGGTGTTCCGGCATCCGACACGCTGCCGCCCCGCTATTGGCTTCCGGGCGACGTGATCTACGAGCGCGAGGTCCTGACGCTGCACAGCGATGCGCAAAGCGGCAGCTATGCCGTTAAGATGGGTTGGTATAACCCGAAGAGCGGGGTGCGGGTGCCGGTCGTCGCTGGCGGCACGGAGGTGCGCGCCGGCACCTTGCAGGTGGTTGCCGCAGCGTCGCCGCGCTCCGCTCGTCGTGCCGTGCCTTGATGCGAGCTGCACGCCCATTTTCGCTACAGAGCTACCGTCCATTGGCCGCCGGCCTCTGCGCCATTGCCTGGCTCCTGCGGCTGCACGCCATCGGTCGGCAAAGACTCTGGTACGACGAGGCCTTGAGCGTGGCGCAGGCGCGCGAAAGCCTCCCGCGTCTGATCGCCGACCTTGCCCAGCACGACGTCCATCCGCCACTGTATTTCAGCCTCTTGCACTACTGGATGCTGGCCGTTGGCGACTCGGAGCTGGCGGTGCGGCTGCTCTCGGCCTGTTTCAGCACCCTGGCGGTGGCTGTCTGCTACGCGCTCGCGGCGCGTCTGGGTGGAAGGCTGGCCGGAACGTCCGTTGCCGTCTGCGCCACTGTTAGCCCGCTCCTGATCTATTACGGGCAGGAGACGCGGATGTACGCGCTGCTGGCGGTGCTCGCCACGCTGGCCGGTTACGCCTTCTTCCGTGCCGTCCAGGGAGAATCCAGGTGGTGGCTTGCCTATCTGGCCTTCCAGTCGGCCGCGCTCTGGACCCAACTCTACGCAGCGTTACTGTTCGCTGCGCTCAATCTCTGGTACGTCGGTCGCATCGCCTATCAGGTCAAGTCGGTTGGGGGCACAGGCCGCGCCTTCAGTTGGCAACAGTACTTCGTGCAGTACCGGCACTGGGCGCTCAGTCAGGTTGGCGTCCTGCTCCTGTTCCTGCCCTGGTTTCCCGTTGCCCGGGGCAATTTCCAGCACTACACCAGCCCCGGCCTCGGTAGCTCTCTTGGGACAGTGCTGCGTCGAACCGTCCTCGTCTTCGCGCTCGGTTACCCAGCGACGAACCCCACCACGCCTACCTGGTTGCCGGCCACCTTGACCGGCTTGACCCGCGCCCCAGCCCTGTACGTACCGTTCTTGCTGGCGGTAGCCATGGGAGCCATTGCGGCGATCGTCAGACGGCGCTTCTATACGCTGGCCTGGCTGCTGCTGCCGGTGGTCGGCATCACGCTCGCCTCGGTCGGCAAGCGTGACTTCAACGCGCGCTACCTCATGGAAGCCGCGCCGGCAGCGTTGGTACTGGCTGGAACGGGCATCCTCTGGTTGTGGCATAGCAGGGGCACAAGGGTTGCCGGCGTCCTCCTTGCGCTGGCCGTATTGAGTGCCGATGGGCTCACCGTGTCCAGGATGTATGCTGACCCTGCCTATGCTCGCGACGACAACCGCGGCGCAGTGGCCCTGATCGCCCAGGAGGCAATTCCAGGAGCCGTTGTTGTGCTCGATGCTTCCTACATGGAGCCGGCGTTCCAATACTATGCCCGCGACCGCTGGCCGATCAGCCACCTTCCGGCTGTCCTGCCAGCTCACCCGGCCGGTGTGGACGGCTACCTGGCGCAATTTACCAGGGCACGGACGCAAGTCTGGCTCGTGCTCTGGCAGGACTACTATTCCGATCCCCACAGGGTCGTCTGGAACTGGTTGTTACAGCACTTCTATGTCGCGGAGTGGCAGGATTTCCAGGGCGGCATCAAAGTGCTCCGGTTTGACGCCTTACCTGCGAACGGCCTGCAATCCGCCGACGTGACGCTTGGCAACACCCTCCGCCTGCAGGGCTACGCCGTACACCGCGGCCCAGCCGCCGGCATCATGGACCTCGACCTCTACTGGTACGCCATACAGCGGCCGGCGATTGATTTATTGATTTCTCCATCGCCACCCACCTGATTGATGCCGCCGGCAACGACTTTGGCAACGCCGACGGCCCACCCGATGCCGGGCGCCTGCCGGCGACGAGTTGGCAGAGGGGCGACCTCGTCCACACGGTCTCTGAGATGACGTTACTTCCCTGGACCGCTCCAGGCGCGTATCGGACGCAAGTTGTCGTCTATGACCCCAAGACGCTGCAGCCCCTGTCTGCTGCCGGCCCAGGAGCAATTCCCGGAGGTGTTCTTCTGCCGACACGCTTGCCGGCAGCAACTTCTACGCCGGCGTCTATCGGCCTTCCAGCAGAGGCGACTCCTATCGCCGCCACCGTCGGTAGCGCCGGTGTGCTCGCCGGTTATACGCTGGCGAGCAGCGGGCAGAACGTCCTGCTTACCTTGTTCTGGCAAGCGTCGGGCAAGACTGCCCAACCACTCAAGGTGTTTGTCCAGGCTCTGGACGCCGGAGGACACCTGATCGCCAGTGGCGATAGCGACCCAGTCAGCGGTGCGGCGCCGACGACCGCATGGACGGCGGAAGAGCGAATCCGCGATATCCACCGTCTCACCTTGCCCGTTGGGAAACCGGTCGCGGCGTATGTGGTGGGTCTGTACGATCCGGTGTCCGGGGTTCGGCTGCCCATCACGCTCGCTGATGGCTCTTCGGCGCCAGATGCGGCGCTGCATCTGGCGGCCCCGCCGCGGCCGTAACCTGGCCTCAAGGCGCCAGCGGCCTGCTGATGAGAACGGTCCCTGCCGTCACTTCATGGCCTCCCCCGGCCAGCGGCACGCGCGCCAGTTTTCTGATCGTACTAGCCGACCTTGACCTGGTACTGTCCCGCCGCCGCGTCGCCGCGGAATGTCAGTGTTTCACGGTCGACGATTACGTCACCATGCCGCCAATAGGACAATGGCAATGTGTTACAGAGCGATAGAGTGGAGGGCCATCAAAAGCTGCCGCCGTCTGACCACGATCGTTCACCATGTGGACAAAGAGCCAGGTGCCGTCAGGCAGCGGGTGTTGCACCCGCCAATAGAAGGTGAGCCGTGTCCCCTGGCCGGCGCCGACCGGACCGACGGGGAGTTCCACGCCGGCTAACGTCACACTGCCCATAAAATCACCGCGCATCACCGGCGTCGCGGCGGCCGGGACGCGATCACCAACCGGATATGGCGGCGGGTAAGCCGGGCGAATGATCAGCCATGGGATGGCGAGAGCGGCAGTGGCGGCGAGCGTCCAGCCGTAGGTCACTTAGGAGCCGTCACGGAATAACTTTTACAATTGAGGGCGTCAGGGCGGGCGCG
>DAIMXP010000063.1:41553-41675 GCA_036734945.1 Chloroflexota bacterium | reverse complement strand
AGCATCCCTTTTCATCACCCGCCAGCTCTCACCAAATACCTACCCCAGAAAGGGGCAGGGGTTGGGGGGGTGGGCATGGGGAGTTCCGTTCAATAACCGGGGTGATCGGCGGTGGGGGAGTG
>DAIMXP010000063.1:0-41453 GCA_036734945.1 Chloroflexota bacterium | reverse complement strand
ACAGGGCCGCGATTGCGATCGGCGGCCAAGGACGTGGGGCGACTGCGGTCGCTTGGGAGGGTATGGACGGTTGGGGTGGCTGAGGGAAGGTGGTTGGTGGGGGACAGGGCCGCGATTGCGATCGGCGGCCAAGGACGTGGGGCGACTGCGGTCGCTTGAGAGGGTAAGGACGGTTGCAGGAGGGGAGCGATGGCAAGGGGGGAGCGTGGCGACGACGATGGCATATCGTGAATGAGAAAGTGTGCCTTGGATCGGCGGCGGGCGAACGTCGTCATGGCTGGTCGGCACTGGCGGTCAGGGGAACCGGTGGTTGGAGACCGGCGGTGGTTCGGTTGGCGCGAATGTAGGCGGCGGTGGTGAGGTACTGCTGGTGGCTGGTGATGGCGAGGGAGAAGTAGCCCTTCCGCCAGAGGTGTCCACCGCCGAGGTCGGCACGCAGGTCGGGGAACGTGGCAAAGAACACGCGCGACGTGGCTCCCTTCAGGTGCTGCAGTATGGCAGACAACGGCAAGTCCGCAAACTCGGCAAGGATCAGGTGGACATGGGTGGGCATCACCTCCCACACAGGGCATACCAAGTCCCGACTCGCCAGGGCAGCAGGCAACGTCTCGCGCAGCACTGCGTCGTACTCCTCCTGCTCAAACACCGGCCGCCGATGCCACGTATGGAAGTTGACATGATGCAGTATCACCACCAAATGGCCCGATCATCACTCATGGCGTCGTTCCCCCAACCGTCCTCCCCCACCCAAGCGACCGCAGTCGCCCTCGTCACTTGGCCGCCGATCGCAATCGCGGCCCTGTTGACTACCGTGCATCGCTCGCCCTTCCCGACCGTCCTCCCCCTCTAAAGCGACCGCAGTCGCCCCACGTCCTTGGCCGCCGATCGCAATCGCGGCCCTGTACTCCCCCACCCACCTTCCCTCAACCATCCCAACCGCCCTCCCCGACCCAAGCGACCGCAGTCGCCCTCGTCGCTTGGCCGCCGATCGCAATCGCGGCCCTGTAACTCGCGGCACATCGCAATGTCCGCTTGCTATGACCCAAAGTGGTGTACGGTGGCGCCGTACTCGCTTCCGGCAACGTGGGCCGCCAGCGACATCCACTGTGCAAGGAGCAACACCACCCATGGCGGCAGCAACGACGGAAGCGCCGGCTTCCTTCCCGCTCTGGCCGGACCAGCAGGAGGTCCCCGGCGATAGCGCGCCTCGCCTGACTCCCTTTCTGCTGGACGGTCCGGAGCCGACCGGCGCCGTGATCGTTTGCCCCGGCGGCGGCTATGGAGGGCGCGCGGCACACGAGGGCGCGCCGGTGGCGCGCCGGCTCAACTCGCTGGGCATCGCCGCCTTCCTGCTCGATTACCGCGTCGCGCCACACCGGCACCCGATCCCCCTGGGCGATGCGCAGCGCGCCATCCGCACGGTGCGCCAGCGAGCAGCAGAATGGCGCATCCGGCCCGACCACATCGGCATCCTGGGCTTCTCCGCCGGTGGCCACCTGGCCGCCAGCGCCGGGACGCACTACGACGCCGGCAATCCGCAGGCCGCCGATGTGATCGACCGCCAGAGCAGCCGGCCCGACGCACTGGTGCTGTGCTACGCAGTGATTACTTTCGGCGAGTACCGGCACAACGGCTCCATGGTCAACCTGCTCGGTCCGGAGCCGCCGGAAGACCTGCGCCATCACATGTCCAACGAACTGCAAGTCACCAGCGACACGCCGCCGACCTTCCTCTGGCACACGGCGGACGACGCCAGTGTGCCGGTGGAGAACGCGCTCCTGTTCGCCGGCGCCTTGCGCCGCAACGGCGTGCCGTTCGCCCTGCACGTCTATCCGCATGGCAAGCACGGCCTCGGCCTGGCGCCGGACGATCCCATCGTCAGCACATGGCCGACCTTGTGCGGACAGTGGCTGACGTCGCTGGGGTTCGCGGCGTCGGGAAGATAGCTGGAATAATGGCTACAGCGACGGGAGGGCGAGAGGAACCCCTTCCGGCTCGCACTACTCGCCAGGTTTCCCCCTGACGGGAGAAACCTTCCCTGCACATCGGGCAACCGCTGAGAACCTCGGGTTCAGGTGTGTCGTGGCATGCACGGCAGCGCCTACCACGCGGCCGACCGCACTGTCTCGAAGACAACCGTATCCTGCCTTGCGCCCAAGGTTTCTCCCGTGAGGGGGAAACCTGGCGAGTAGTGCGAGCCGGAAGGGGTTCCTCAATCAATACCCGATCGCGTAGGCATCCCGGCGCGGGTCGGCTCCTCCAGCCAGTCCGCCTGTGGCCGGGTCTACCTGGATCATGACCTCGCTGCCCACGGCCGCCCAGGGCCCGATGGTTTGCACCGGCTGGCCGCGCTCACGAAGGCCATCGACCACGTCGCCTGGGAAGCGGGCTTCCAGGTTGAGCGCGTCGGTGCAGGTGTGAGGGATTTCCGACTCGGTTGGCGTCTGCAAGTGGCGCCAGCGCGGCGCTTCCACGGCTTCGGCCACGGTCATGCCGAACTCCAGCACATGGGTGAGTACCTGGAGGTTGGTCTGGACCTGGGTATCGGCTCCCGGCGTGCCGCAGACCAGCACCAGGTGGCTGTCGCGGAAGACCATCACCGGGTTCATGGTGTGGCGCACCCGCTTGCCCGGCTCCAGGCAATCGACGTGGTCGGCCTCCAGGTGCCAGTAGGTCATACGGTTGTTGAGCAAGATGCCCGTTCCTTCTGCGACCAGTGCCGAGCCGAAGGCCGCCTGGATGCTCTGTAACTGGCACACGGCGTTGCCCTCGCCATCCACGACCACGAAGCAGGTGGTGTCTTCTTCTTGCCGGCTACTGCGCCTGCGTGATGGTTGGCCGGCGGGGCCGCCCTGGTAGGGCCAGGGATCGCCGGCCGTCGCCTCGCTCAAGGCACGATCCAGGTCAATCAGGCGAGCGCGGTCGCGGGCATACTCCTTGGAGAGCAACCCCTGCACTGGTATGGCCAGCCAGTCCGGGTCGGCCAGGTAGCGTTCGCGGTCGGCAAAGGCCAGCTTCTTGGCTTCAACCATGAGTTGAATTGACGCCGCTGTGTTGCAACCGAGCGCGGTGAGATCAAAGGGCTCGATCAGGTTCAGTTCCTGCAGCAATACGTGGCCGCTGGAGTTCGGCGGCGCTTCATAGACCGTCCAGTCGCGATAGCGAGTGGAGATAGGCTCGATCTCGGGCGCGGCGTAGTCGGCGAACTCCGCTTTAGCCAAAAGGCCGCCGTAGCGCTCGCTGCAGGCCAGGATTGCAGCAGCGAGCGGGCCGGCATAAAAGGCCTCTCGTCCGTCGGTCGCCACGAGGCGCAGGCTCCGCGCGAGGTCGCGTTGCAGCAACAGCTCGCCGGCGCGCAGCGGCTGGCCCGCCGGCGCGAAGATGGCTGCCGAAGGAGCATACTCGCGCAGAGCCGGCTGCGCGGCGATGGACTGGGCCAGCTTGTGACTGATCGGGAAGCCGTTGGCAGCCAGGTCGATCGCCGGGGCAAAGGCTTCAGTCAGCTTCAAGCGGCCGTAGCGCTGGTGCAGGCGCAGCCAGCCATCGACCAGCCCCGGCACGGAGACGCTGCGAATCCCCTTCGCCGGAATGCCGCCGGGCAGATAGGCGCTGCGCGTCGCTTGCAGCGGGGCGGGGCCGGTGGCGTTGATGACGTCAACCCGCCCACTCTCCCGGCTATAGACCAGCATGAAGCCGTCGCCGCCCATGCCGGACATGTGCGGCTCGACCACATTGAGGGCGGCGGCGACGGCAAGGGCAGCATCAGCCGCATTGCCTCCCCGCTGCAGCACGCTGATGCCGGCCTGGGCAGCCAGCGGGTGGCCGGCGCAGACCATGCCGTTGCGACCGTAGACCACCGGCCGGTGGGCAGTGAAGTCAACTCCGTGTGGGCTGCCGTCCATCATCGCTCCTTCCCGGCGGCTACCTCGCCTCATCGGCGACTGGTTGCCGCTTCCCTTCCAGCTTCTGTTCGACCTCGTGGGCCAGTTCCTCGGCCTCGTGCGCCAGGTGTTCCGCCCGCCGCCGCAGGTACCGCGTGAAGAGATACCAGACAATCAGGATGTTGATGACAAACGAGAGTGCCTTTAAAACAGAGAGATGCTGGAACATGTTCCAGACCTCATACGGAAGGAAGGCCGAAGTCTCGAACACGGTGAGCAGTTCCACCCAGAGGATGAAGCGCCACAGCCCCCAGGCTTCAACGGTCTCCAGGAGAGCATAGAGGATAGCACCGAAGGCCAGCAGGATCTCCGTCTGCAGCGAAAGCCGGGGAACCAGGTGGATCATCAGGGTGGCGAGCAGATCGTGGGGATCCTCGCCGAGTTCGCCCTCGAAGAACTCCTGAAATGGCTGCGTGACATGCTGGCTGTGGAAGGCAAACAATGCCACACTGATCGCGATCAGGAGCAACGCCCAGACGGACTTCTGGATGACGATGAGCGTTATACCAAGCGGGCGTCCCAGGAGCGTTCGGCCATGCAACATCTGCATACGCTACCACGCAGGCAATGGATGTTACAACAATGCCGCGCGAAGGATTGCCGGCGGCACACGCCTGGGCGCGCGGTGGCAAGCGCCTCGGTCAGGGACCCGGCATGAAACGCGCGATGACGTCCAGTAAGTCCGCCAGCTCTACGGGCTTCGCCAGGAAGCCCGCCACGCCCTCGGGCAGGTGGTCGGGCTGCAGGTCGACTGACGCGGCAAAGATGACCACAGGGGCGCGCGGGGCGGGGAGCGAACGGTAGGCGGCAAGGAAGCCGGCGCCATCCATCTGCGGCATCCAGAGGTCCAGCAGGATCAGTCCGGGGGGGTCTACTTGCAGGAGGTCGAGGGCCGCCTGGCCGTTGGGCGCCACCAGGACGCGGTAGCCTTCCTCGCCCAGGGCAACCCGGACAAACTCGCGGATGCCCTCATCATCATCGACAACGAGTACCGGTCTCGTGCCGGCAGCAGCGTCTCCACTGGCGCCGTCACGCCTGTTGCTGACCACGCCGGGCCATCCGTTCCGTGCGATGATCGGCCAAAGCCGGGCCTGGCAGTGTCGCTCCACCAGGCAGGCAGATTCAGCACCCATATAGTATAACTATTGGGAGCGGCCGCTTGGAATCCTCACAGCTTCCCTTCTTCTCCAGCCGGCCGCCTACCTCTTCTCCGCGTGCGGAGACAGGGCCAGTGTTACGCAAGGCCCGTGCCGCACGGACAATTCTCCTCCTTTTGTGACGGCACGAGCCTTGCTACGGTATGGGTTGAGAAGTGTCCCAATATGCGAATGGTGCACGGCCTGGAGAGAGGCAGCAATGCCGATGTCTACTACGTTTCGACGGAAAATGTCGCTCGTGGACGTTTCCGCGCAGCCAGGTGAAATGAGGCAAGTGGTGAATGGCCAGACGCTACACATGGCAACTGGGCGCTCCTTTCGGCTGCTCGGTCCCAGGACGCAGCAGGACGCCGAGGCTGAGCCGGCGCTAACGGAGCCGACCGCGGCGGAGTATCTACCCACCCAGACCGCGGACCAGTTGCACACCTTGCTGGTGGTCTGCCGGAACCTGGTTGGGGCCTCGGCTGCGGAGATTTCTGTTCAGACCGCAGGCGGTTGGCTCACGCTCGTGCGGTCGGTGGTAAGAGCAGCGCCTTCGGAACCGGGCACGGGGAATGAACGCAAGCGGACAGCGACGGGCGGCGTTGACGGCAAGCACTACGGCCTTCGCCTGCAATCGACGCCGGTGCTGGTGCTGGCGCTCGTCGTCCACCGGGCAGTCTCGCCGGAAACCGCCCGATTGCTGAGGAAGACACTGGAACTGGCGCCGCCCATCCTGCGAGCCGGCGATCTCACCGAACGCGAGGAGCAGACCCGCCGGCGGGTGCTCAACGTGCAGGCGGAACTCGCCCACGAACTGCGCACGCCGCTCACGGCCATCTCCGGCTTTGCCCAGTTGTTGCAGCGACCGGGTCAACTGGACGAAGAGCGGCGCCGCAGTTATGCTGGCATCGCCGTATCCGAGAGCCAGCAGGCCTCGGCAATCATCGACCACCTGGTCGCGCAATTGCAAGAAGAAGTCGAAGCACTCGGTAGCGAGGAGGAATATGCCGGCCCAGATGTCGAACCCTCCGGCGAACCGTCGCCGTCGTTGCCTGGTGTGGCTGGTAGGGCAGCAGCGTTGGTGACGGTAGCCGCGCTATCAAGCTCGGGGTAGGGGTCGAGGACGAGAGAGGAACGATCAATGGAAGCGTACTGCGTCAAGTGCCGGGAGAAGCGGGAGATCAAGGATCCCAGGCCGGTCACACTGAAGAACGGCAAGCCCGCCACTCAGGGCACATGTGCCGTGTGTGGTACCAAAATCATGCGCATTGGCAAGGCAGTCGAGGCCGCGTCGTAGGGGCAGTATGCTACTGGTAGCCGATTGGGCGCACCAATTGTGTTGTGCTGGTGTGTTTTGTGCTGGTGTGTTCCAATGGTGCAAGAAGGGGATGCGTCTCGTGCCCGTTGCCGATAGTCACTGCCACGCCTCGCCAGTCTGGTACGAGCCGGTCGAGAGCCTGCTGGACCAGATGGACCGCAACGGCGTGGAGCACGCAGTGCTCATCCAGATGATGGGCCAGTACGACAACGGCTACCAGTTTGCTTGCGTGCAGCGTTTCCCCGGTCGCTTCGCGCCGGTGGTGCTTGTGGACACCCAGCAGCCGGATGCCGCTGCCGAGCTCGCACGGCTGGCCGGCGTCGGCGCCAGCGGTGTTCGCCTGCAAGCCGCCACCCGTTCACCCGGGGATGACGAACTGGCGATCTGGCACGCGGCCGCGCGGCGCGGCCTCACGGTCAGTTGTGCCGGCTCGGCGGCCGAATTCGCCTCGGCGCCGTTCGCCAGCCTGGTGCAAGCACTGCCGGGTTTGCCCATCGTGATCGAGCACCTCGGCTCGCTCGGCCAGCCGCGTGGCAACGCCGTCGAAACCGAGACGATTGAGCGCGTGTTCGCGCTGGCGCGCTTTCCCAATGTCTTGATGAAGGTGACCGGCTTCGGGGAATTCTCGCGCCGTGCCATGCCGGTGACGCAACCATCGCCCTTCGAACCGCCCCCGCCCGACCTGCTGGAGCGCGCCTGCGCGGCGTTTGGCCCGGATCGCCTGATGTGGGGCAGCGACTATCCGCCCGTCAGCTCGCGGGAGGGCTACAGCAACGCGCTGAACTGGCCGCGCGACCGACTGGCAGGGCAAGGGTCAACGGCCCTAAACGCGATTTTTGGCGGCACTGTACTGCGGGCGTTCCCCGTGCGGTAGTGAGGGAGTGACGCAAAGTAAGGCATAGTAAACGAACGGTGTTGTTCCCGTGCGAATAGGGCCGCGGCTGCGGTCTGCGGCCAAGTAAACGCTAACTGCGGTCGGGACGCATTGCGACCGCAGTCGCCCTCGTCGCTTGGCCGCAGACCGCAGTCGCGGCCCTGCTCTCATTGACGAGCGAACACTCTCCCCGTACACTGAGACATCGCAATTGTCACGCGCTCTGCACATGCATCCGCCCGCACCCCTGGTGCGGCACGGGGAGGAGGATATCGGCTGTGGCCCGTACCGTACTGGACACCGTGCTCGATCAACTGGACCTGTCGCCAGCCGAGTACTTTCAGCGCTTGAGCATCTCGTTGGACGAAGCACGCATGGAGCGCATGCACCGTGCCTCATCCAGCCGCGACACTGAACTGTTTATTCAGGATGAAGTGGTCGCCCCGCCCCTGAGCCTGCTGCGCGATATCGGCGAGGACGAGTTGACCATCGTCGAGCCGGGCGAGGAGGAGCCGCTCACGGCAGCAGGAATCGCCGCCAAAGCGCGGGCCAAGAAGCCTACCCGCGCGCGGCCCGTCCGCGCCGCGGGGGAAGAGGAAGGGGAAGAGGACGAGTTGGCCGAGTTTGGCCTGGAACCGCTGACGGACGACGAGAGCCAGTTCCGCCAGGCCTACCGCCGGGCCCTCCGCACCAACCGCCGCCCGTTCCGCGAGCGCTAAGCCGCCATCGCCAGCTCGGGTACGATTTGCGACAGCATCCTGGCGACCATCGGTTCCACACCGCTGGTCGCTCTGGACCGCCTCGCCGCCGGTCTGCCGGCCCGCCTCCTGGCCAAAATTGAGTTCGTCAACCCCGGCGCCAGCATCAAGGACCGCATCGCTTTGCAGATCGTCGAAGCTGCCGAGCGCAGCGGTGCGTTACGCCCGGGCGGCACCATCGTCGAGCTCACGAGCGGCAACACCGGCACGGGTCTCGCTGTCGTCTGCGCCGTCAAGGGCTACCGGCTGGTTGCCGTCATGAGCGAAGGCAACTCCATCGAGCGCCGCCGAATGCTGCAGGCGCTGGGGGCTGCAGTCGAGTTGGTGCCGCAGTCCAATGGCTATCACCCCGGCGAAGTGTCCGGCGACGACCTGGCCGCCGTGGAGCGTCGGGCAGCCGAGTTGACGCGCGAGTTGGGCGCCTTTCGCGCCGACCAGTTTCACAACCCGGCCAACACTGCAGCGCACGAGCAGGGTACCGCTGAGGAAATCTGGCAACAGACCGCTGGCGCCGTCACCGCCTTTGTCTCCACGGTCGGCACTGCCGGCACCTTCGTCGGCGCCGCGCGCGGCCTCAAACGTCACAACCCGGCTATTCGCGCCTACGCTGTCGAGCCGGCCGGCGCGCCTGTTCTGGCGGGGCGGCCCATCGTGCAGCCGCGCCACAAGATTCAGGGCGCCGGCTATGGCGAGCTACCAGGACTTTGGGACGCCGGGCTGGCCGATGGCTATTTTTCCGTTACCGACGACGAGGCCATCGCCTGCGCTCGGGCGCTAGCCCGCCAGGAGGGTATCTTCGCCGGCTTCTCCTCCGGCGCCAACGTGTACGCCGCCCTCCAACTGGCGCGGCAGAGCGCTGGTGGCGTGATCGTCACCACGATCAACGACAGCGGTCTCAAGTACCTCAGTACCGACCTCTTCGCGGCGGGTGTTTGAGGATGAGCGGCACGATACTGGGACTGATCGCCTCCGTTCTCGTCACCATTGTGGCGATCGCTTTCGCCTGGGTCGGCGGCAAGGTGATCGAATGGGTCAGCCGCCGCAACCGCGGTGGCTGAAACCTGCCCACAACCACGTGAACGGAGTTTTCGATCCCTTGCTATACTCTGCGGTGACACATGACCGGCGGCGCCATGGCGAGCGCCGCAGAATGGAATTGACGTGATGCAGGCGGACGCGCAGACGGCGCAGCGCAAGATTGTCGTGGCCCCAGGCGGTTGGGGGCCACAAAACTGGGAGGCCGTCGCCGACGCGCTACACGGTGTCGGCGCGGAGTTGGCGCTGCGCCAGTGGAACGACGACGCGGAACTGATCGCGGCTGCCAGCGATGCGATCGCCCTGATTCAGGGCGGCCACCGCCACATCACGGGCAGCGTCATGGATGCGCTGCCCCAGTTGCGCTTCATCGCCGCGCAGGGTATCGGTGTCGATTTCGTCGACCTGCCCGACGCGACCTGCCGCGGCATCGTTGTGGTCAATCTGGTTGGCGTCATCCACCGGGAAGTCGCCGCCCACACCATGGCCCTGCTGCTCTGCCTGGTCCGCCGCATCGTGCCGATGAACGCGGCGATGAAGGGCGGCCTGCCGCGTTCACGCGCCGGGCGCATTCCGCACCTCTACGGCCAAACGCTCGGCTTGCTGAGTTTCGGCAACATCGGCCGGACCGTGGCGCGCGAAGCACAGGCCTTTGACCTGAAGGTCATCGCCCACGATCCGTTTGTGTCCGCCGATGCCATGCGCGAGGTCGGCGTGGAAGCGGTGAGCATGGAGGAACTCTTCCGCCGTTCCGACTTTGTCTCCGTCCACGCGCCGCTCAGCCCGGAAACGTTTCATCTGGTTGGCGAAGCGCAGTTCCGGCTGATGAAGCCGACAGCCTATTTTCTCAACAACGGTCGCGGCAAGGTGGTGGACGAGGCAGCCTTGATCCGGGCGTTGCAAGAGGGCTGGTTTGCCGGGGCCGGCCTCGACGTGCTGGAGCTCGAGCCGCCGGCCCCCGACAATCCGCTTCTGGCGATGGATAACGTCATCCTGACGCCGCACATGGCGTCGGCTTCCGACTACGCAGGAGTGGCGCGACGCAGGCTGCTGGGTGAGGAGTTGGCCCGCTGCGTGAGCGGCTACTGGCCGAAGTACGGCCTGGTCAATCGCGGGGTGCAACCGAAAGCGCCGCTCCGCTCCGAAAACGATGCAGCCCGAACACCAGCCTGAGAGCATCCTTCGGTATACTCAGGCCGGACCAACAAGGAGAGCAGTGTGCATCTAGCCTTTTATGGGGCCGGCGCGATCGCCGAACGCCATATCGACGCCATCCGCCGCACGGGCGAGTTGGACGTCACCTGGCTGGTGAGCCGGACCGCCGAGCACGCGGAGGCGCTGGCGGCGAAGAAGGGGATCGCCCACTGGACGACGGATGAGCAACTGCCCCTGGCGGACCCTGACGTGGCGACGGTGGTCATCGCCTATCCGACCTTCCGGCATGCCGACCTGGCGCAACGCGCCTTGGCCGCGGGGAAGCACGTGGTCTGTGAGAAGCCGCTGGCGAGTTCGGCGGCCGCCGCGGAACAAATCACCGCCGCTGCCAGGCAAGCCGGCAAGCTGCTGCTCGTCACCCAGATCCGGCGCTTCTGGCCGGCGTTCGCGGCGGCGCGGGAGTTCGTGCGGTCCGGCCAGGCGGGGCGTCTGGTGCGCGCCACCGTCGACTTTCAGACGGAGTGGGATTGGTCCGATCGCGGCTGGCGGCTGGAGGACGCCGGTGGCTACCTGCTCGACATGCACGTCCACGATCTCGACCTGTTGCTCTGGTGGGCTGACGGGACGCCCCGCCGCGTCTGGGCGATCGGCGAGAACCGGGCCGAGCGCGAAGGCACGGTGGTGCTGGATTTTGACAGCAGCTACGCGCGCCTGGACTGGTCCGGCCGCATCAGCGGTCGTCAGTATCCCAGGGGCGCCAACACCACCTACCAACTGGCCTGCGAACGCGGCCGGATGGAGATCGCCGTCGCCGGCGAGGTAACAGTGACGATGGTGGTCGACGGCAACACCATCAGCGAGCAGCGTAGCGCCGTGGGGGAGCAAATCCGGGCGAGTTGGGATGGCATGTGGCTGGCGCAGGCGGCGGCGCTGCTGGGACGGGGACCGTTGCCCGTACGACCGGAGGAAGGCGTCCGCAACGTGCAGGTGGCCATGACGGCGGTGGACATCCTGACAGCGAAAACGGAACGGGCCTTCTATGCCTGAACAGACCCTGGTCATGACCGAGGTACAGGACGAGTTGCGCTACCTCCTGGAGGCTCCGGCCTTGCAGGATGTGCGCGGCGCCGCCGCCTTACTGGAGACGCTCGCGCGCTTTACGCTGCCCTCGCTGGCTCGCCACCGCGACTTTGGCGGCGCCGGCATCGTGTTGGGGGGACGCTCCTACGTTGCCACCTTCCCAACCAGCGACATCGCCCAGCGTTTCGCCGAGGAAGCGCGGCGCACCTGCCGCCAGCGCACTGCCGCCCTGAGCCTGCGGACAGGGCTCGAGGAGATGCGGGCCGACGAACTGCTCAGCGGCTTCGGTCCGCTGCTGCGACGCGTGCGCCAGCGCTTGGAACAGGGTCAGGCTGGTGCGGCCGCCGAAGTATCGGCCTACAGTCCAGAGTTACGCTGGTGCGATAGTTGCCACCGCCGACCGGCGGTGCAGGTGCTTGCTGACGAGGCCATCTGCCGGGCCTGCTCCAGCCGCCGGACGCACGTTGCCGACCAGGACGCGCGGCTCAACATCCCCGGTTATCAGTCCGGCCTGGCCGACGCCAGCGACGAGGATTTAGCCGGGCGACCGGTCTGGGAGCGCATGTTGCGCTGGTTACGCGACGACGGCATCCAGAAGAGCGGCCATGCCTCCGGCGACATTGCCGCCCTGGCGCGCCGGCGGCCGGCGGGCATCGGGGAACTGGCCGACGCGAACGGAGCGTGCGCCGTTGTGCTGGCAGAGATCAACGACTTCCAGCACCTGCTGGAACAGTCGGCCGACTCGCAGCGAGCGCTGCGCATCAGCACGCGCGTCAACCGCCTGCTCGATGACGCCATCTTTGAAGCGTGCGCGAGTGTGGCCTGGCACGATCGCGACAGCCCACTCAACTTTGAAGTCTTGCTGGCCGGCGGCGACCGGGCCGTCATCCTGCTGCCGGCCGATGTCGCTCTGGCCGTCACGAGCCGGGCGTTACGCACATTCGAGTCCCAGTCGGCCTTCGCCACGGAAGGCCGTCGGCTCAACTTCAGCGCCGGCATCGGGCTCGTTCCCGAGACCGTTTCCTGGAGCGTCGCGGTCGTCAAGGCACGAGCGGCGCTGCTGACGGCACGACAGGCGTACCGCAACGCGTCGGCGGCGCCGCAGCGCGGCAGTTGGCGCTCTCTGGTCGGCTTCGGCGCGCTCGACGACGCCCAGCCGCAGACTGCCAACGTTGGCGAACTGGAGCGGGCCATCGCGCACGCTCGCACGTTGCGCCGCGCCGGGCTGGAAGCAGCGCAACTTCAACGAATGGCGGAAGCGCTGCAGTCGGCTTCGACCGGCGCCGTGGCCCGCTGGTCAAGTGGTTGGACCGATCTCCAGCGACGCGCGCTGGCGGCGGTGACCCGCGACCTCGCGTCTGGACCGGCAGAAATGCCCGCAGACGATGCACAACTCTGGCCGGTGGTCCTGGCGTTGCTGCCGTGGGTCACGTCGAGCGCTCCCCCGCCAACCCCCCGCTCCCGTCAGGCAGTCGAGACCGCCGGCTCTCCTGTAGAGAGGTCGGCCTGACATGGCGGGAATGCCGCTCTCGCTGGAGTACCGGGTGCGATCGCTGACGCCGCTGCGCTTGCCGGCGGGACAGTCCGACCCACCCCGTGGCGCACCGTCGCTCGCCGGGGCGACCCTGAAGGGCGCCGCACGGCACAGCGCAAAAGCGATGGCGGCGGTGCTGCAGCAAGCTTCCTGCCAGGCGGACGGCGACCCCGCCTGTCCGATCTGCCGCATCTTCGGTGCGCCGGGACGCGACGGCGCGGTCCGCTGGGGACCGGCCACACTGGAAAGCGGTCAGCAGTCGCGCGACGCGCTCGAAATGCGGCGCCGCCGGCCGGTCGACCGCGTCTCCGGCCTCAGCGCGGATGGGCCGACGCGATCACGCCTGGCGTTGCCGGCCGGCCTGATCTTCCAGGCCCGGCTGCACGGCTGGCTGGCGGATGACGGCTCCGCCGATACGGCGCTCCTCGTTGCCGCGCTCCTGCGGCTAGAATACCTGGGCGGCGGGCAGGCTTCCGGTTTTGGCCGTGTGGCCATCACCGTCGGTGGAATCCGCCTGGCCGATGAGTCGCGCGATGGCGCAACCCTGGCCGCTTCGTTACTGACACCGGAGGCAGTGTGACGGTTCGCTATCAGTGGTCGGCGCTGGCGCAGTCGCCCCTCCATTTTGCCGTGGGCCGCTCCCCTGGCGAGGCCATGGCAACGCTCGCCTTCGTGCCGGGAACCGCTGTGCGCGGCGCCATCGCTGCCGCCTTTCTGGCGGCTTACGGCCCGGAGGGCCCCGGCTTCCGCCAACTGGCCGAGGAAACGTCCTTCAGCCACCTCTATCCGGTGTCACCCTCAGGTGGCCCCGCCACGCCACTGCCGCTGAGCAGCAGCACCTGCCGCCGGGCGCCCGGCTTTCTGGCCGACAGCGGCCACGGTGTCGCCGACCTCCTGCTGCCGGCCGAGGCGCTGCTGCTGGCCGCCGAAAGGCAGACAGCGGCTGCGCCGCCGCCGGCCGACGTGGGGAGCCTCGTTGCCTGCCCACGTTGCGCCGACGACCGCCAGCGCCAGCCGGGAGCGGGGACAATGCCCTGGCCTGGCTATTGCGCCTGGAACGACGACGAGCCGGCGCTCGTGCCGGTCCGCGTCGACACGGCGTTGGAAGGTCGGCCTACCCCGCCTGGTCGGGCTCGACGGCAGATGATCACGGTACGCCAAACGCTGCAGCCGGACCAGCGCTTTGCCGGCATCGTCACGTTCCCGAACGACGAGACGGCGACGCTGGCCACACAGTTGCTGGCCCTGCAGGACAACCGCCTCTGGGTGGGGGCTGGACGCTCCCGCGGTCTGGGCGAAGTGGTCGTGGAGGCGGCGCCGGCACAGGCTGGAACGACGGCCGGACGGCTGGAGGGACTGGCGGCGACCCTGGCGCGGTACTGCGACCAGGCCGGCGCCCAGGTACCGGAGAGCCAGACATATGCTACGCTAACGTTGCGCTCGGCGGCGCTCCTACGGGACGCCTTCGGACGCTGGCAGCCGACGATCGGTGCGGAGTCGCTCAGCACCTGGACCGGCTTGCCGGCAGGCGCCATCCAGGTGCGGCAATCCTACCTGGACAGCGCCTGGATCGAAGGCTGGAACGCCGCGCTTGGTCAGCCGAAGCCCGATGCCCGGGCGATCGTCGCGGGGAGTTGCTGGCTGCTCCGGGTCGCGGGCGTGCCGGCGAGTGAGGTGCTCGTGGCCCTTGAGCGTCTGGAGGCAGAGGGCATCGGTGAACGACGGCAGGAGGGCTTCGGCCAGGTGAGCGTGTGTGACCGCCTGCATTGGCAGGCACAGGAACTGGGATGGGAACACTCGGCATGACAGCCACGATGACTGCGGTTGATCCACTCCAGTACCGGCGCTGGCTGGCGGACCAGACCGACTGGATCGCCGCCAACAGCCGGGCGACGGAGCTCGGACGCCGCGCGCGGCGTGCCTACCTGGACCGCAACCAGATGCGCAACCTCCAGCGTGTCGCTGAGACGGCGGTTGCCGTGAGCACGCTCCTGGATTACGTCAAGACACAGACCGGCAAACAGCCGCTCTGGCGGCGAGAGAACTTCGGGCCGATGCTGCTGGACGACCTGGAACGCCTGCAAACCCGTGCCGGCCACGCCGTTCCCACGTCCGGCAAGGCGCACATCGAGCTTTGCCGCGTCTACATTCGCCAGATCGCCGCCGCCTACACCTATTCGATCGCCGTTGATGCCACTGCCCCGCGCGTCGCCGCGCCACCCGCCCGGCCGGCGGCGCCGGCGCGAGACGCTGACCGCCCCCCTCGCCAGCGCGGGCAGCGTGCTGGTGGGACGCGAACGGGAAAGGCAGGCGTCGCCGAAGCAGCATCCGGCACTGACGAACAGTCGACGGATCTCGATGCAATGTCACTCGAGGCGGCACAACCGTCGGTCGCGATCGAAGACGGGCCACAAGCTTTTTCCGAAGGGACCAGTCCAGACCCTGCGGCATCGCTGCCGGAGCAGCCGGACCATGGCGGCCCAACGGAACGGTTCGAGCAAGACACGGCAGAGGACGACCGCGCGTCCGATCCTCTCTCAGAGGGGCCGACGGAGGGCGTTGCCCAGAGCCAGGAGGGCGCTGAGTGATCGCCGCTGATCCTGACATCGCTCCCGCTACGCCGACCGCCGCACCGCGCGACGCGGCGCATCTCGCTAGCGAGGCCGTTCGGCTGCTGCGCGGGTTTCCCCGACCGGTGCAGCAGGCCCAACTCGCCGGCTTCCTCAGCCTCTGTCGCGCGCATCCGCTCGCCAGTTCCGCGCTAGACTACGCCATGCGCAAGCAAGAACGGGCCGAGCGCGCCGAGCAACGACTGGAGCAGGAGTTTTGGGGACGGGTGCGTCAACTGCTGCTTGACCTGCAGGTCGACCCGGACGACGCCACACCGGCCGCCGACCAGGCCGCCGGGCGCCTGGCCACAGCCCTGGCGCAACACCTGGTCGCCGAAAACCTGCTGCGGCTGGCGCTGACCGAAGGGACGCAGCGAGCAGCCGCAGCGCGTCCCGGGCCGGGCGCCCGTCCCTCACCTGCTGCACGAACCGGAGAAGAGCGTGACTGAGCAAGGGCGCTCCTTGGAGCGAGTTCAAGGTCGCTGGGTCTTCAGCGGCCTGCTGGAAGCGACGTCGGGCCTGCACGTTGGCGCTGGAATGAGCAACCTCCTGGCTGTCGATAGCGCCGTGGTGCGCGACGTGGGCGGCCGCGCCTACCTGCCCGCCACGACGCTCAAAGGCGCGCTGCGCGCCTGTGTTGACCGCCTGGCCCCGGTGGTCGGCGCCGAGCGCGGCCTGACGGCCTGCGGCATGTCGCCACGCGAAGAGGCTTGCCCATCGCCAGTGGGATCGGCGGCGTATCGCGCAGTGGAGAGTGCGCTGCGCGAGTTTCGTGGCACGCCCCGGGAGCGCGATGCGCAACTCCTCCAGTTGCTGGAGGAACGGCTGTGTTCGTCCTGCCGCCTTTTCGGCTCGCCCTGGCTGGCCGGCCGTCTCTCCTTTGCCGATGCCCTGCCGAGCGGTGACATCGACGTACCCGTGGAGATCCGCGACGGCGTCGGCATTGATCGCGACAGCGGTGTGGCCCGCGAGACAAGCCATTACAGCTACGAAGCCTTACCGTCAAACCTCCAGTTCGACTTCCGGCTGGATGCCCAGAATTTGGATGAGGCCGACCAGGCACTGCTGGCCATCGGCTTGAGCGAGTGGCGGCACGGCAACCTGCGCCTCGGCGGCGGCAAGGGGCGCGGATTGGGGCACTCGCGGCTCACGTTGCAGTCTGTTGGAACGATCACCTTCGCCTCCGCCCCCCCCGACGCACGCCAGGAATATCTTCGCCACGGTACGCTGCAGCAGGTGGCGCCGGACGCCTGGCTGGAGACGGCGCTGGCCTGGCTCTTCCAGAGTAGAAATGAGACGGCAGGTGCATAAGCAACTGCTCAACGAGTGCCGCATCACCGGCACGCTCAGCACGAGCTCACCGCTGCTGATCCGCTCAGCAGTGGAAACCGTCGCAGGCCCGGAAGTCGGTGTCGCCTTGACCGTCCGAGACGGCCTGGACCAGCCCTATTTGCCCGGCAGTTCCCTCAAGGGCGCCATGCGCAGCCAGGCGGAACGTATCTTGCGCACCTTACGGCCCAACAGCGCCTGCAATCCGCTGGACGACCGTGGTCCGCAGCGCTCCTGTGGTCGCCGCCTGGACGAGCGAGAACGCGAGGGGCAACGCACCGACCGCCACCAAACCGTCGCGCCGGCAACCGCCTATCGCGACTCCTGCGCCGCCTGCAAGACCTTCGGTTCCGCTTCTCTGGCTGGTCGGGTGATAGTTGCCGACGGTTACCTGCATGGTGCGGCCGTACCGGCTCTGGTGCGACGCGACGGCATCGGCATTGATCGCTTCAGCGGCGCCGCCAGCCTTCGTTCGCGCTACGAGTTGGAGGCCGTCACCGATGTGACCTTCGGCATCGCGGTAACGCTGCAAAACTTCGAGATCTGGCAGTTCAGCCTGCTCTGCCTGGTGCTCCAGGACCTCGTGGCAGGCCGCCTGCCCCTGGGCTCGGGGAAGTCTCGCGGCCTCGGCCAGGTGCAGGGCGAGATTCAGGCCATCGAGCTGGCCTACGTGCGCTCGGCGCGCTCGACCGATGTCGAAGGCGACCTGTTGGGCGTGGGGGCCTTGATCGACGATCCAGGTCGCTACGGCTACCGCACCGGCGACCGTCTCGCCCATGGGCAGGGAGCCACCCAGGAAGAGCAGGGCATTCGGCGCCTCCATCGCTACACGGCGCAGCAGTTCCCCTGGGCGGCGTTGACGGACTCCTTGCTACGGTATCTGGAGCACGACTACCGACCGTCGCCCTGGCTGGGTCGGGAGGGAGAGGGTGAGGCCGCCGATGCCGCGCGTACACGCCAGCCGGCTCACTAAGGCCGACCTGGGGTCCTTGCTGGATGAGTTGAGCGCCGAGTTGCGCTACATTTACCTGGAGTCGGTCACCGACAGCACGTGGTCGCGCTACGGCCGGGCCTTGCCATTCGACGCCGCGCTGCGCGGTCGAGCGTTTGGTCCCAACTGTGACGTGCAGTTCCAGCGCGACGGCGACAGTGTCCGTCTAACCGTGCTGGCCGACAGCGCACGGACGACGCCACTGGTCGGTCCGACCTTGGACCTGACCCCGTACGACAGGGAGGACGTAACGTACTTGCTGTGGGGGCGCTACGCGCGAGCGTCCAATGCCTGGGTCGAGCCGGGGTTCCGGCAGCACTGGCAGTACCCGCTGGAGGGTCAACCCGATCGCGTCGGCGTCCGCGCTGTCGAGTACCGGGAACGGACCTCCGGTGCGCTTCAGTATGTGCGCTACGTCGACCTGGTACCGGTAAGGGACGCCGAGTGAACCCATATACCTTTGTACCGCTGGCCGGACTGCCGTTGCGGGAGCGGGCCGCTGGTCATGCGCAGTTCAGCGGACACAGCGGGACGCTGTGCTGCCGGCTCACGGCGCGGACGCCGCTCTTCCTGTTTGATCCCCGCCGCGCGCACCAAGCCGACCCGCCCGCCGCGCCAGGCCACGTTGTGGCCGATTTTCCCACCGACGACCAGGGCCGGCCTCTGGTATGGGCGACTGCCCTGCGCGGCGCCATCCGCGGCGTGGCGGAGGCCGCATCCCGCTCCTGTCTGGCGCTCTTCGATGGCCATTATGAGCGCTGGACCGTCGACTACCGTTCTCGCCTACCCGGCGCCTACCGGCACTGTGAACCCGGCGACCAGCTCTGCCCGGCCTGCCGCCTCTTTGGCACGGTTGGCGGGACCCTCTCCGGCTACGCCGGCGCCGTGTCCATCAGCGACGCCACCGCCGACGCTGACGCCGCCCCGTTGGGTGAACGGATCACCGTCTCGGCAATCCAGAGTCCCAAGCCGCACCACGCAGCCTTCTACCTGACCGCGAGTGGCGAGCCGGCGGGGCGCAAGTTCTATTACCACCACCCGAACGGGCCAACGGCCACCATTGAACGCTCGCGCTTCACGCGCACTGTCCAGCCCCTCACTGCCGGGTCCACGCTCGCCTTCACCCTCTCCTTCCGCAATCTCAGCGACGACGACCTCCAACTGCTGCTCTATGCGCTGTTGCTCGAGCCGGGGATGGGCCACAAACTGGGGATGGGCAAGCCAATCGGTCTGGGGAGCCTCGTCCTGGAGTTGCACTCCGCGCAGAACATGTCGGCGCGCGACACGGCCCTGGGACGACTCGCAACGGAGCTGACCGGCGAGGCTTTGCAGGCGTGGGCCGATGGCCTGACCGCCCCGCTGCGCGCCGCCACTGATCAACACCTCGTCGCCCTGCGTGGCGTGCTGGCGCTCGACCCCGGGCGCCCGGTGGCCTACCCGACGGCCGACTGGTTCCGCAGTCACCCAACGGCCCCGCTCAGCGATGTTCCCGACCTCGTCGCGCCGCCGCCCGCCCCGCGTCGTGCGCCGGAGCGCGCGCCGCTGGCGCCGGTGTTTGATCGTCCTGCGCGCACGATGCCCACGGGCGATCGTCCTTCCGAGCGACGTGACCCGCCCCCCTCCCGCGGCGAAGGACGCCGACCGCCATTCGGCCGGCCCGAAGTGGATGACCGTCCCCTACGCGGTCAGCATCGACCCGAACCACGGCCGGCGCCATCTGAGGTAGCACCGGTCCGGCCCTCACCGGTTCAGCAGCCAGTACCACCCTCTATTGAGGAACCCGTCGTTGCTGACCGGCCGGCCACACTGGAGGATCTGGTGCGCCGCTTCAGCCAGGCCAGCGACCGGCCGGCGCGCACGGACCCCACGAAGACCAAGGAAAGCGCGCGTGCTCGGGAAGAGCAGCGCCGCCTGATGGAACAACTGCGCCAGCGACGGGAGTAGTGCGCTATGTGGTGGCGCGGCGTCCTGCCGGTACACTGAAGCGCCGACCTTCCCTCCTCGGCTGCGAAAGGACCGAACTCCAATGGCTGTTGCCCTCGCTTCAACACCCGAAAAAACGCGCTACAGCATTGACGACCTGGAACGGTGCCCCGACGACGGCAAGCTGCGCGAACTCGCCGATGGGCAGATTGTGGAGTGGGACGTGACTTCGCGGTATCACGGGTGGTTGTTGATGGCGCTCGGCGCCCTGGTGACCAACTTTGTTTTCGAGCGTCGCCTTGGCATTGTTGTCGGGGCCGATCCGCTCGTCCAGATACAGGGGAGTCGCTACGACGCCCGTGGACCGGACGTAGCCTTCTTTGCTCGTCGCCAGACTCGGCAGGACCTGAAGGCAGCGGTATCCGTTGATGTTCCAAATTTTGTGATCGAAGTTCTTGCTCCGTCAGATCGTGCGGTGGCAGTTCAACAGAAGGTATTGGACTGGCTGCGGGCAGGTGTGCGGCTGCTCTGGTACGTGGATCCGGAAACCGGGACCACCACCGTGTATCACGATGGCCGGGTGACTGGCGTTGGACCAGATGAAGTCCTGAATGGCGCTGACGTGCTGCCCGGATTCTCAGTCCGACTGCGCGACCTGTTTGACCACCTGGAGGCCGTCCAGGCACCCCTGGAATAGCCTGTTACTTTGCTGACCCGGCCATCTGTGCAGCCAGCTTGATGGCCACGCGCATGCTGCGGGCATTGGCGATCCCCTTGCCTGCGATGGCGAAGCCGGTGCCGTGGTCCACTGAGGTGCGCACAAAGGGCAGCCCCAGCGTTATGTTCACGCCGCCGTAGAAGTCGGTCAGCTTGATGGCAATATGCCCCTGGTCGTGATACATGGCGACCACGCAGTCGAACTTGCCTTCGCCGGCCTCGTAGAAAATCGTGTCGGGCGGCCAGGGGCCGCTGGCGTCGATACCGGAGGCCACGGCGTCGGCAATGGCCGGGGCAATCTCGGTGGCATCCTCGCTGCCGAAGAGGCCGTGCTCGCCGGCATGCGGATTCAACCCGGCGACGGCGATGCGCGGCTGCGCGACGCCGAGTCGGCGGCAGCCTTCTGCCGCGATGCGAATCGTTTCCAACACACGGTCCCGGCGCACACGCTCGCAAGCCTCACGCAGCGAGACGTGCGTCGAGACGTGGACCACGCGCAGCCGCTCTGTGGCCAGCATCATGGCGACCCGACTGCCGGCCATCTCCGCCAGCAATTCCGTGTGCCCGGTGAACGGCACGCCAGCCAGCGTCACCGCCTCCTTATTGACCGGCGCCGTGACGATACCCGCCACCTCCCCGGCCAGGGCCAGCTCGGCGCCACGACGCACCCAGGCCACCGCGGCGCGCCCCGCCTCAGCCGAGAGCACGCCGGCAGCGACGCCGTCCAGCGCGATATCGGCCACCTGCAGCACGTCGATCCGCCCGGGCTGCCGCCCGACATCGGTCAGGATTCCAGCCTCCAGCACGTCGGCTTGCTCGCCGAGTGCCGTCCGCGTCCGCTCTAATAGCCGTGCGTCCCCTATCACGAACGGACGGCACTCGGCAAACACCGTGCGGTCCTGCAGGGCCTTGACGATCACCTCCGGTCCCACGCCGGCCGGATCGCCCATCGTCAGCGCCAGCAAGGGCAACGACTCCCCCGACGTGTTCATTGCAGCATCACCTCTTCTCCTGCCAAATACCGGTGGGCCCGGAGCAGCGTATCATCGCTGCCAAAGCCACCTGCCTTGGTAACCAGTACGAGTCCCGGCACGCCATCAAGCGCCCGCAAAGCCGGCATCCCTTCCAGCACGCGTCCCGACACGGAGAGAAGCCGGATGCCCAACCGGTCGCACAGCACCCGGGCAATCCCCCCGCCGGTGCAAAACACGCGCCGGATGGCATGGGCCGAAATCAACGCCGCGGCCGCCGCGGCGATGCCGGCTGCCACGCTCAGCGGGTTCGCCGCTGGAACCGGCGACGTTGCCAGGAGCAACACTGCCGGATCGCTGCTGGCTTGCGCCACTACCGCCTTAATCACTCTGCTGTCGGTCCCCGCGTCCGCAGGCGGCCACACCACGGCCGGTCCGAACCGTTCAGCCGCGAGCGCCAGTTGCCGGCGGGACGCCGGCTGTCGACTCCCGACGACCAGGAGCACCGCGTGCGCTCGCGTCAACTGGGGGGCGTCAAGAATAGTCTGCCGTTGCGCCCGGGCCAGGGCGGCGGCCAGGCCGGCCGAGCCGGCAACGGCAACACCGGGTCCCAGGCCGTCGGCAGCAGCGACCAGCATGTCCAGATCCCCATCGGTCGTCGCGTCAGCAATCACGATAGTTCCAGGCTGCGCCGCTTGCAATACTATCCGAACGGCGGCAGGTCCCCGGCGCACCAGGGCCAGCGGCAATATGTGCAATGGCAACCCTGTTGGCTGCAGCATCGTGGGCAGGTGCTGAGCCTCTTGGGCGCGGTTGCTGGACGGTGCGGTAGGCCGAAGCGATCCTCCGACCAGTCCGCGTCCTTGCGCCGGGTATGACGGCGCCACCAGCAGCAAGGAACAATCGATACCGGTGGCGAAGGCCCCCAGTTCGGCGGCAACGTTGCCGCGCAGCGTCGAGTCCATCTTCTTGTACCAGAGGCGCGGTTCACGCGCCTTCAGCGCCTGGACAGCCACCGCCACACGCAGCGCCGCCGCCGAAGGCGGTAAGTCGCGGGAGTTCGTATCAATGGCCAGCACATCGGCCGGTGTTCGCTGTGCGTTCGTGCGGCCGTCGCTGGCGTCGCGGGAATCGGCTTCGACGGTCGGCACATCGGCCCAGCGCCTATCCAAATCCCCTAGCGAAAGGACCACTGAGCGGCGCGATCCGGTGAACTCCACAGCACAGTCGGCCGCGCCGGTCAGATCGTCAGCGATGATAGCGATATCCATGCTGCGATCTGTACCTTCTCTGCAGCAATGGTAGCATCAGGAGGGGGCGAGACGCCGCGACGGGCTTTCGGCGCCCGCCTTCCACTGTCCTCGGTCGGCTCAAGGTGCTCTGTTGCTGTGCTATGCTGGGCGACAGGGTTCCCGAGGCAAACAGCAGTAGGAGGCGGCGATGGCGATTCTGGCCCCGGCAAGCGCGCCCCACCTGAGCAAGTTGGAACTGTTCCTCCGCACGACGCCAAGCGACACCGAGGAGGCTCCCTGGATGGTCATGGGCGACTTGCAGGTGCGCGACATCGACCTGCTCAAGCCGATCCTGCGCCTGCACATCGAGCAGCAGCAGTTGCCCTGGTACCTGGCCTCCTATCTGAAGATCAGCATGCGCCGTCCCGAGAGCGACGAACTCCTGGACGTAGCGCCTGATCTGCTGGTAGCAGAAGCCGCCGACCAACTGCGCACCTCCTGGAACATAGCGGCAGAAGGAAAGCCGCCTGAGTTCGTGCTGGAGGTGGCATCCGGGCGGAGCTGGACGCGGGACACGAAAGAAAAGCCGGACATCTACGGGGCGATGAGTGTGACCGAATTTGCCATCTGCGCCCCGGAGCGTCGCCGTGGCCCCCAGCTCTTCGGTTACCACCGCAACGCGAGCGGGCAGTTCGTGGACTGGCGACCAGATAACCGGGGAGTCCTGTGGAGCCGAACGCTCTCGCTCGGGCTTTACGTTGAGCAGCGACTCTGGTTGCGAGCAGTCGACCAGGAGGGAAGGCGGCTGCCGGCCCCGCACGAGTCGCTGGCAGTCGAGCAGGCGGCGCGACGGGAAGCAGAGCGGCGTGCCGCCGAGGAAGTTGTCTCCCGGCAGGCAGAGGCACAGGCCCGGGCGAACGCCGAGGCGGAAGTAGCGCGGTTGCAGGAGGAACTCCGGCAACTGCGCGCGGACCTTGGCAAGATGGAGGAGCGCTGAACGGGGTGCATGGGGCGTGGCTTCCCGGCCCGCCCGGCGACTGAAGTCGCGGGCTATCTACCGCCAAGTCGGTCTGCGCCGACTGGCCTAGTAGTCCGTCATGCGTACTTTGAACAGTTGCTGGGTCGAGGTTGAGCGCGGTGGTACCGTCCATTTCAGCCTTGACAGACTACTAGTCCGCGCAGGCGGACTTCGCATTGTGTAGCCCGCGACTTCAGTCGCCGGGCGGGCCGGTCGCACTCCTTGCTGGACCGCATTCGTCCTACGGCAAGACCGCCACCGCGACCGACCCCTGCGCCAACCCGAGAATCAGCGCCGGCACGATGCCGAAGAGCAGCGTGCCGACGGCAGCGATGCCGAGCAACGTGCCCACGGCGAGACCGAGGCGTGGCAAGGCCGGCGCGCCTTCGGCTGCCTTGCGGAAGTACATCAGCACAATGATGCGCAGGTAGTAGAAGGCGGAGACTGCGGACGTCAGCACGCCGACGACGACCAGCTCGGGATGGCCAGCCTCCACCGCGGCCACGAAGAGGTACAGCTTGCCGATGAAGCCGGCAGTGAGGGGAAGGCCGGCCAGCGACAGCATGAAGAGCGCCATCAGCCCCGCGAGTAACGGCTGGCGTTCTGAAAGCCCGGAGTAGTCCTTGATGTCCAGTGCCTCCTCACCGCGCTGGGCCAGCGCGGCCACCACGGCAAAGGCACCCAGGTTCATCAGGGTGTAGACGAGTAGATAGAACATGGTGGACGATTGGCCATCGGCGCCGCCGGAGATCGTCCCCACCAGCACATAGCCGGCCTGGGCGATACTGGAATAGGCAAGCATCCGCTTGATGTTGCTCTGCACGACGGCCACCAGGTTGCCGACGATCATCGTCAGCACCGCCAACGCCCACAGCACGGAGAACCACTGCGGCGTGAGCGGCGCCAGCGCCGACTCCAGTACACGCAATAGGCCGGCAAAGACCGCCACTTTCGTCGCCACCGACATGAAGGCCGTAACCGGAGTCGGCGCGCCGTCGTAGACGTCGGGCGTCCACTGGTGAAAGGGCACTAAGGCCAGCTTGAAGCCGAAGCCGACCAGGAGCATACCCATGCCGATGATGCCGAGGTGCATGGTGGTCACTGTCGACCCCGGTCCCAGCGCCACGGCAATCTTGGTGTAGTTCGTGCTGCCGGAGGCGCCGTAGAGCAATGCAGTACCATAGAGCAGGAAGCCGAAGGCGAAGGCGCCCATCAGGAAGTACTTCAGCGCCGCCTCTTCCGACACTGCCTTGCTGCGCGTGTAGCCGGCCAGGATGTAGAGGGCGATCGACAGTGTCTCAATGCCGATAAAGAGCAACACCAGGTCGGCAGCCTGGGAAACCAGCAACATACCGGCGGTGGCGAACAGCAGCAGGGCGTAGTAGTCGCCGGAATTCAGGGTCTCCGTCGAGGGGAAGCGGACCGAGAGTAGAATTGTCAGCGCCGCGGCGAGCAGCAGGATGAAGTTGAAGTACAGGGCGAAATTGTCGGCCACGAAGGTGCCGCCGAACGACGACTGCTTACCGTCGAACAGGAAGATGCAGTCGATAAACGCCAGCGCCAGCCCGCCAATGGCGACCCAGGCGATCGGCGT
Source organism: Chloroflexota bacterium (assembly GCA_036734945.1). GTDB lineage: Bacteria > Chloroflexota > UBA4733 > UBA4733 > UBA4733 > UBA4733. The sequence goes on along the minus strand of DAIMXP010000063.1, from coordinate 16,235 downwards.
TTGACCATCCCTGGGTAGCACCGCATCCAGGATCAGCGCCAACAAGCCGGTGATCGTCACCAGGATCACCGGCATTAATGGCCCGTAGTTGATCGAGGGTATGACGATGTTGAGAACGGGGGAAGCGGTGTTCATAGGGCAAGCGGGCCTCTCTGCATGACGCTCTTAGTGCGTGCCGGGCAACGTGAAGGTCAGCGCCGGCGGTGGCGGTGGCGCGCTCGCCTGCAGCGAGGCCGGGTTGCTAAAGCGGCTACTGATGGCCAGCGCCGAGGAGCCGGTCTTGCTCAGGATGATGCCCGGCGCCACGCCCAGGGCAAAGATCAGGAGCAATGCCGGCGCAAAGACCAGCCAGTCACGGCCGTGCAGGTCGCGCACTGCGGCGCCGACGCGAGCGACTGCCTCCGCTGGCGCGGTGTAGATGATGCGGCTGTACATCCAGATCATGTAGCAGGCCGCCAGAATCACGCCAAGCACCGCGATGATGCCGTACCAGTAGTTGCTCTGCCCGGCGAACACGCCGCGGAAGATCAGAAACTCACCAGGGAAGCCATTGAGACCCGGCAACGGCATTGACGACATAGCGATAATCAGCAAGGTCGCGGCCAGGGCCGGCGCGACGGCCTGAATGCCGGACAGCATTGGGATCTCCCGCGTGCCCCAGCGCGTGGTGATGGCGCCGACGATGAGGAAGAGCGCCGCCGTGCTGATGCCGTGGCTGATCATCTGGAAGGTGCTGCCCTCGATACCGGCCGGGTTGAGGGCAAAGATGCCCAGGACGATCAGACCGAGGTGGCCCAGACTGGAGTAGGCGATCAGGCCCTTCAGGTCGCGTTGGGAGAGCGCCCCCCAGGCGCCATAGAGGATGGTAATGATGCAGAAGATGGAGATGATCGGCGAGAGGTTGTGCGACGCTGTCGGGAACAAGCCAAGGCAAAAGCGCAGGAACCCATACGCGCCAACTTTGCTCATCACCGCCGCGAGCATCACCGAGCCGCCGGTCGGCGCTTCCACGTAGGCGTCAGGCAGCCATGTATGGAAGGGGAAGATCGGCGCTTTGATGGCGAAGGCCAGCGCAAAAGCCAGGAAGAACCAGACCTGCACATTCGGTCCCACCGGCGCGGCGGCCAGTGTCTGGTAGTCGAAGGTGGCGGCGCCGCTGTGGGCGACGCGCAGGCCAATGATGGCGACCAGCATCAACAAACTGCCGACGAGGGTGTAGAGAAAGAACTTGACTGCCGCGTACTGGCGGCGCGGCCCGCCCCAGCCACCGATAATGAAGTACATCGGCACCAACATGGCTTCAAAGAAGATGTAGAACAGGATCATATCGAGCGCCATGAAGACGCCGACGACCGCCGACTCCAGGGCCAGCAGCCAGAAGAAGTACTGGCCGGCCCGATCATCATCACCCGGGGAGGCGAACAGCACCACCAGCGCCGTGACCACCGCCGTCATGATGACCAGAAACATGCTCAGACCATCAACGCCGAGGTGGTAGGACACGCCGATCTGCGGCATCCAGGGGGCATTCTCTACGAACTGGAAGGGCTGGCCCTGCGCGTTCGGTTCATACGCGAAGTACAGCCAGAGGGTCAGGGCGACCTCAACGAGGCTGCCGGCAATCGCCACGGCGCGTACCGCAGCACTGTTGCCGCCGCGCGACAGGAGCAGGCAGACGATGCCTGCCACGATTGGCACGTAGATGATGATGCTCAGCAGCGCAAACCCGACTTGATTCATGAGCAATCCTTCTGCTTCTGCAACATCTGAGGTACTACCGTGTCAGGAGGAAACCGACGATCACCACTGCGCCGACCAGCATCGAGAGCATGTACTGCCGCACATACCCCGTTTGCAACGTGCGCAGTCCGGCGCCGATGGCCTCCAAGCCGGCCGCCACGCCCCATACGATGCCGTCGACCACCAGGCGGTCGAAGACACCGGTGACAAAGTTGCCGATGGCGACCGTGGGCCGCACGACGGCGCCGTCGTAGGCCTCATCAATGTAGTACTTGTTCAAGAGCAACTGGTAAAGCGCCGGCACTCGCCGCGCCACCGCCTCCGGTGAGCGCTGTGCGGCAGCGCGGTCGTACCACTGCCATGCGAGGGCGATGCCGGCGCCGGCCACCGCCACGGCGACAATTGCCAGCAACCAGAACTGCGCAACGTTCTCCTGTGGTACCGTCACGCCTTGCGGCGCCGGGAACCGCCCGAAGGTGCCGTTGAGGTAGTCGCTGAAAACCGTCCACCGACCAGGAATCTGGAGCAAGCCACCAGCGGCGGCCAGGACCGCCAGGATCATGACGGGAACCAGCATGGTGGCCGGCGCCTCGTGCGCATGGTTGTAGAGTTCCTTCGGTCCCCGGTAGCGTCCGCGGAACGTCATGTAGATCAGCCGGAAGGTGTAGAAGGCCGTCAGTCCCGCTGTGATCAGACCGAACAAGTAGAGCCAGAAGTTCCGCAGAAGCGCATCACCCAGAATGGCGTCTTTGCTCCAGAAGCCGGAGACCGGGAACATGCCGACCAGCGCCAGCGCGCCGATCAGCATCGTCCAGTGCGTGGTCGGCAGTTTGCTGTGCAGGCCGCCCATCCTGCGGATGTCCTGCTCGCCCAGGTCTTCCCCCGGCCGAATCAGCGCGTGGATGACGTTGCCGGCCGCCAGGAAGAGCAAGGCCTTGAAGAAGGCGTGCGTCATGAGATGGAAGATCGCCGCCGAGTAGCCGGCCACGCCGATGGCCAGGAACATGTAGCCGATCTGGCTGATCGTGGAGTAGGCCAGCACGCGCTTGAGGTCCGGCTGCACAAGGCCCATGGTGGCGGCGAAGAAGGCGGTGGCGACGCCGATCACGGCGACCACAGCGCCGGCCACCGGCGCGTGTTGGAGCAGCGGGTAGGAACGCGCCAGCAGGTAGACGCCGGCCGTCACCATCGTGGCGGCGTGGATCAGCGCCGACACCGGCGTCGGACCCTCCATAGCGTCCGGCAGCCAGGTATAGAGCGGGATCTGCGCCGACTTGGCAGTGGCAGCGAAGAGGAAGAGCAGAGCAACGAAGGTCGGGGCGTTCCCCTGCAGCTTGCCGACATTGGTGAACACGTCGCCAAAGCTGACAGATCCCAACTGCGTGTAGAGCACCAGAAGTCCGATGAGCAACGCCACGTCACCGATGGCGTTCACGACAAAGGCCTTGATACCCGCCACCATGGCGGCACGACGCCGGAACTCAAAGGAGATCAACAGGTACGAGCAGAGGCCCACACCCTCCCAGCCCACCAGCAACAGCAGATAGTTCCCGGCAGTCACCAGCAAGAGCATCGAGGCGACGAACAGGTTCATGTAGACGAAAAAGCGCCGATACTCGCCCGTCTGCTGCCGCTCATCCGTGGTATAGGCCGGGCGCCACATGTAGCCGGTGGAGTAGACGTGAATCAGGAAACTCACGCCGGAGACCACCAGCACCATCACCATCGTCAGCGGGTCGGCCAGGAAGGAAAGATCGACGTGCGTATCGGCGCCACCAATCCACACGTAGGGTACGAAAAGCTGGAACTGATCCTTAACCGCATACGTGCCCAGATCCAGGAAGACGAACAACCCCACAATGAAGGAGGCCAGGACGGCGCCGCAGGCGATCGCTGCGACGGTGCGCTTGGAAAACGCCGCCCCGAACAGGGTGTTAATCGCGCAACCGAGCAGGGGAAGGGCCACCACGAGCCACAAATAGCCGACCATCAGTCTCCCTTACCCAACCTGTTGTAACCGAGCATCCCCTACCCTTGCAGCGTGTGTACGTCGTCGATATCGACAGTGGCGCGGGCCCGGAAGATGGTCACGATGATGGCCAGTCCGACCACCACCTCCGCCGCCGCTACCACCAGCACGAACAAGGCAATGACCTGGCCGTCCACCGAACCCCAGAGTCGGGAAAAGGTGATTAAGGTCAGGTTGACCGAGTTGAGCATCAACTCGACCGACATGAAGACGATCAGCGGATTCTTGCGCGTGAGCACGCCGGCGATGCCAACGGTGAACAGGATGGCGCCGAGCACCAGGTAATCCGATAACGGTGTGCTCACGCCACCCTCCGCTTTGCCAGCACGATGGCCCCCACGACAGCCACCAACAGCACGATCGTCGTCACTTCAAAGGGCCACAGGTAGCTGGACGTGAAGATGGCCTGGCCGATGAGTTGCGCGTTGCCGATGCATTGGCCCTGGCCGGTACACGGCGCGGCGAAATCCGCAGGCAGTGCTTTGGCTGCGGGCAACGCATTACTGGTCAGCAGAAAACCTGCCTCCACCAGCAGGGCAATGGCCAGGACACCGGAAATCCAGCGTTGCCCCGGTAGCCGGTCGTCCACTTCTTCCCGTCCCGGACTCAGCAGGGTGACGACGAACAGGAAGAGCACCATGATGGCTCCGGCATAGACAATGATCTGCACCACGCCGACAAACTCGGCACCCAGCAGAATGTAGAGAACCGCCAGACAGACCAACGTCCCGGTCAACGAGACGGCGGAGTGGACGGAATTGCGCAGGCTAATGACACCGAGGCTGGCAATCACCGCCAGCACCGCGAAGATCCAGAAGAGCACTTGCGCCATTTATCGCGTCCCCGTCGTCTGTGCTTCCGCCTGCTGCCCTTGCTCGGTCAAGCCCCGGCTGTACTGTGGCCGGTCATCGTTCAGTTTCCCGAGGAAGGGCACCAGCAGGCGTTCCTTGGTGTAGATGAAGTCGTCGCGGTGGTAGTCGGCCAGCTCGTATTGCTGACCCAGCACAATCGCCCCGGTGGGGCAGGCCTCTTCGCAATAGCCGCAAAAGATGCAGCGGATCATGTTGATCTCGTAGATCCTGGCGTAGCGCTCGCCGGGAGAGTAACGTTCGGTCTCCGTGTTTTCGGCAGCCACGACGCGAATCGCCCTGGCCGGGCATGCCGCCGCGCAGAGCGAGCAACCGATGCACTTCTCCTGGCCGTCCGGGTAGCGCAGCAGCTTGTGCAGCCCACGGAAGCGGCGGGCCATCGGCAGCCGCTCTTCGGGGTACTGGACCGTCAAGGGCTTCTTGAGCAACCGGCTGAACGTCGTCTTGAAGCCCGCGCCGAAGGCCCGGATATCTCCCCAGACCGCGCCGACTCCGCTCGACTCTTGGGCCACCTTGTACTACCTTTCCGCGCCGACGCGACCGGTTGCCGCCTGGCCTGTACCTGCCAACTGACTATTCGCCCCCTGACGATCCACCGCGCTTGCTCGTATCACCCCGCGATTATACCCATCCGAACGTCTGAAAGAGGGCGTAGAAGAACGATGCCCAGAGCACGTTGAGGATGCCGAGCGGCAGCAGCACCAGCCAGCCCAGGCGCATCAGCCGGTCGTAGCGGATGCGCGGCAGGGTCGCCCGCAACCACATATAACCGCACATGAAGAGGAACACCTTGAGCACGAACCAGAGCACACCCAGGATGGGGATCGTTCCCACCCAGGGGCCTTGCCAGCCGCCTAGGAAGAATGTAGTGGCGATGGCGCTGACCGTGATCATGTTGATGTACTCAGCGAGGAAGAACATGCCGAAACGCATGCCGACGTACTCGGTGTGGTAGCCGGCACCCAACTCACCTTCCGCCTCCGCCAGGTCAAAGGGCGCCCGGTTCGTCTCGGCGATACCCGCCAGCAGGTAGACAAAGAAGCCGATCGGCGTCCGGAAGCAGTTGAGGGTCCAGATCTTGTCCTGCTGATTGACAATGTCCTGCAGGCTCAGCGACCCCGTTATGAGCAGGACGCCGACCAGACCCAGACCGAGGGCCAGTTCGTAGCTGATCATCTGCGCCGCCGAGCGCACGCCGCCGAGCAGCGAGTACTTGTTGTTGGAAGACCAGCCGGCCAGCACTATGCCGTAGACCGTGATCGAGGTGATCGCCAGCGTGAAGAGGATGCCGACGTTGACATCCATCAACGCCAGCTCCACGCGATGGCCGCCGATCAAGAACGTCGGCCCGATGGGTATCACGGCGAAGGCCAGCAGGGCCGTCACCACCACGATAAACGGCGCCAGGAAATACATGGGGCGGTCCACCGTGGCCGGTACGACGTCCTCCTTGAAGAAGAGTTTGACGCCGTCGGCGGCCGGCTGCAGCAGGCCGAACGGTCCCACGCGGTTCGGTCCGTAGCGATCCTGGAAGCGTCCGATCAGCTTGCGCTCCAGCAAGGTGGAGTAGGCGAAGCCGGTGACCAGCACGAGCGCCAGCACGGCGGCGTAGATGATGGCCTCCACGACGACGAAGGTGTCGACCGTCGTAGCGCCCAGAACCGCGCCGACCAGCAACGACGGCGTCAGGTAGCCTGCGCCATTGACCAGCGTATCCACCACTACTCCTTGCCCACGGCGACCGCCGCTGGTTCCGCCGCGCGCGCTTCCACGTACAGGAACGGCGTGCCCGCGTGCTTGCGATCCGGCACCGGCCACTGCAAGCCTTTGGCGCCCACACGGCCGTAAGTAACACCAGCGTAGATCGGCACCGTCGCCGCAATCTCCACCATCACCTCCGCCGCACTGCCGTAGTAGAAGCGCCCGCCCAGCCGGTTGGCCAGGTCGCTGACGACCTGCCAGCCCGATAGGATATCACCCCGCACCGTGGCTGCCGGCCGGATGCGTTGGATACGTCGCTCCAGGTTGGTGAAGGTGCCATCCTGTTCGGCATAGGAAGCGGCAGGCAGTATCACGTCGGCGCCTTTGGCTGTCTCCGTCAAGAAGATGTCCTGCACAACAAGGAACGGCACCTGAGCCAACGCCTCGCGCGCCTCCTCGCCCCACAGCGCCGGGTCCTGCCCGGTAACGAAGAGGGCTTGCAGATCACCAGACTGCGCGGCGGCCAGCATCTCGCGCGTGCCCCGCCCCACTGTCATCGGTACCTCGGCGCCCCAGCTCATTGCCCGCGCCCTGCGGGCGGCCTCATCGGCAACATTCTTGTGTCCCGGCAGTACGTGCGGCAACAGCCCCATGTCGATCGCTCCTTGTGAGTTGCCGTGTAACGGCAGGCGGTTCAGGCCGGCGCCGACCTTGCCAACGTTACCACTCAGGATCGCCAGGTAAGCCAACGGCAACACGACCGCCGCTCCCGCCGGACTGTCGGCCCAGGACTCGCTGTAGCAGATTGCCGCCGGGCCGCCTTCGACCAACTGCGCCGCGACCGCCGTGATGAGTTGCGCCGCAACTCCCGTCTGCTGGGCCACCGCGGCCGGCGTGGCCTCTGCCACCCACTGCTGCACCTGCGCCGTCAGACCGGGGAAGCGCTGCTCGGCTTCCGGCGCCACCTTGCCGGAGGCGATGAGCGCATTGAGGATGCCATTGATCAGCGCTGCTTCGCTGCCGGCCCTGGCATGCAAGGCGTAGCGGGCAATCTCGTCCAGCCGTTGCGCCTCCTCGTTCACGGTAATGAGCGTCGTCCCCTGTACGACCGCCTTGCGGATGCGCAGGTCCAGCACCGGCTGCTCTAGGATCGGGTTGGCGCCGACCAGCAGGATCGTCTTCGCCTGTTCCAGGCCACTGATGGACCCCATCGCCGCGCGGTAGCCGAACAACTGCTGCAATGCAGCATCGCTGTCGCCCTGCGCGGGAGTTCGATAGTCGACGTTGTTGGTGCCAACAACAGTGCGCATGAACTTCTGGAAGAGATAAGCCTCTTCATTCGTCTGCGTCGGCGCGCAGAGACCGCCGATGGCGTCGGGGCCATTCGCTTCCTTGATCTCGGCGAAGCGTTGGGCGATCAGACTCAAGGCCTCCCGCCAACTCGCCGCCACGAACTGGTCGCCTTTGCGGACCAGCGGCGTGGTCAACCGCTCCGGCTTGTTCACGTAATCAAACGAGAAGCGGCCTCTGTCGCAGAGCCAGCCGTCATCGACCGGGTCATTGCGCCGCGACAGCACTCGCTTGATGGCGCCTTCGCGGATGGTGAGCGAGGTGTTGCAGCCGACAGCGCAGTGCGGGCAGACCGTCGGCACGTTCTGGATGTCCCAGGGCCGCGCCGTAAAGCGGTACTTGCTGTTGGTCAGCGCCCCCACCGGGCAAATCTCGGTGATATTGCCCTGAAAGGGCGAGTCCAACGTGTGGCCGGGCGCCACGCCGATCTCCGAGTCAACGCCGCGGTGGATCACACCCAGGGCATTGTCCTGCGAAATATCGGAGTGGAAGCGGACGCAGCGGTAACACATGATGCAACGCTCGCGGTCCAGGTAGATGCGGTCCGAGAGTTGCAGCGGCTTGACGAAGTGCCGTTTCGGCTCGATGTAGCGGCTGACGCCGGGGCCGAACTTGAAGGTGGTGTCTTGCAACGGGCATTCCCCGCCTTTGTCACAGACGGGGCAGTCCAGCGGGTGATTAATCAGCAGCATCTCCAGCAGCGCCTTCTGCTGATGAATCACCGGCGGCGTGTCGGTGTGGACGACCATGCCCTCAGCGACCGTGATGGCGCAGGCCGGGTTGAGCCCACGCATCTTGTCGATTTCTACCAGGCACATGCGGCAGGCGGCGACCGGCTTCATCTTGTCGTGGTAGCAGAAGATCGGAATCTCGATGCCAACCGTCTTGGCAGCATCGACGATCACGGTACCCTTCGGCACCTCGACTTCCTGGCCATCAATCGTGAGCTTAACCATGGGAACTCCTCAGTACGTTCACTGGCTGGGGGAACCCCTCCCGCGCGCTTCGCTTGCCGGCCCTCCCCCTAAAGGGAGAGGGCCTCGTTGCGGACGGAATGCCGGTTGCGATGGGGCAAGCAAGGGTGGCCCTGGTGGCGCGATAGATCAGGTTAACGGGACGGGCAGTACCCAGTACACCACCGAGGCCCTGAGTTGTGTTCAAGAACGGAGACGGCAACCTTGACATGCAGCCGTCGCCGTGCTCAGCCGAGCCAGCGTCGCCGGTGTTTGCAACCGTCGTTCCCGATGCAACGAGGCCCTCTCCCTTCAGGGGGAGGGCCGGCAAGCGAAGCGCGCGGGAGGGGTTCCCCCGTATGCCCAACCGCATCCCAATACCCATCTATACCGCCGGGTTCAGGCCGCTGACGCCGAAGGGATGGTCGCCGGCCGGGCACTTGCCCTCGCGGATATGGTACTCGAACTCCTCCGGCCAGAGCTTCAGCGCCCAGCGCACCGGCCAGGTCACGGAGTAGCCGAAGGCGCAGAGCGTCTTGCCTTCAATGTTGTTGCAGAGGTCCATGAGCAGCGGGATATCTTCCGGCCGTCCGGCGCCGTTGATGACCCGGCTCAGCGTCTTGTACATCCAGGCGCCGCCTTCGCGGCAGGGTGTACATTCGCCGCAACTCTCGTGGTGGTAGAAGTAACTGATTTTGGAGAGGCAGTGGGGCACGCAAATGTCCTCGCTCATCACCGTCATGGAGGCGGTGCCGAGGATGTAGCCGAAGCCGACCGCCGGGATATTGGCGAAGTCCATCCTGGTGTCGAGCTGGTCCGCCGTCAACCAGGCCGACGTACCGCCGCCGGGAATGACCGCCTTCACCTTTTTGCCATCAAGGACGCCGCCGGCGGCGGCGATCAGGTCGCGCACCGTGACGCCGAGCGGCAACTCGTAGTTACCAGGCCGGTTGACGTGGCCGGAGACGGAGAAGATCATCGGACCGGTGCCGGCGGGTCCCGGTCCGCCCGGAGCGGAGTTGCCGATCTTGGCGTACTCCTCACCGCCCATTTTCAGGATGAAGGGCAGGTTCGCCACCGTCTGCACGTTCTGCATGACGGTCGGCATGCCCCAGGCGCCGCCGCCGATGGTCGTCGGGAAGTAGGGTGGTTTGAGCCGGGTGATGCCGCGGTAGCCGTTCAGACTCTGAATGAGGGCAGTCTCTTCACCGCAGATATAGGCGCCGGCGCCCCGATAGACGGCGGCCTCCAGGTCGTAGCCGCTGCCGAGAATGTTCCGGCCCAGGAGGCCGCGCTCGTAGGCCGCATCAATGGCGGCTGCCGTCCGCTCGGCGCCCAGGCCAAACTCGCCGCGCAGGTAAATGAAAATGCGGTGGGAGTTGACGGCGTAGGCGCAGAGCATCGCGCCTTCCAGCACCAGGTGGGGATCTTCTTCCATCAGGAAGCGGTCGTGGCAGGTGCCCGGCTCGGACTCGTCCCCGTTCACCACCATGTAGCGCGGGTACTTTGGATCGGGCGGCAGCGTGCCCCACTTCATCGCCATCGGGAAGCCGGCGCCGCCCCGGCCCCGGATGCCCGACTTCTTCACCTCATCGACGATCGCCTCGCGCGTGATGCCACCGGCCAGGGCACGACGCCACTGCTCGTAGCCGCCGGTCTGCTGATAGGATTCGAGCTTCCAGGCCCCCGCCTTGCCAAGGTTGGCGGTCAGCATCGGGTTGAAACCGGGCGCAGCCTCCATCGTTACCATGACTACTGCTGCACCCTTTCCGTGGCATAGATCACCTTGCCGACTTCTGCACCCGGCACCGGGCCAGTAGGATAGCGCGTGGCGAGGTCGCGCAACTGATCGAAGATCTGGTCAACCTTTTCCTGCGTCAGGTTCTCGAAGTAACGCTGGTTGACCTGCATCATCGGCGCCCAGGAGCAGCCGGCCAGGCACTCGATGGTCGGACGGAAGGTGAACATGCCGTCCGCCGTGGTGCCCTCGTGCGTCTCATGGGCGGCGCCGTCGTGGTCCAGGCCCAGCTTGGTCTGAACGTACTGCGCCAGCGACTCCGCCCCCCGCAAGGCGCAGGGTAGGTTGATGCAGACTTCCACCAGGTACTTGCCCCAGGGTTCCGTGTGGAGCAGACTGTAGAAGCTGGCGACCTGGAACACGTCGGTGGCGTGCAGTTCCAGGACCTCCGCGATGGTGTCGATGCCCTCTTCGCTGAGGTGGCCGACTTCCTCCTGGACCGCGTAGAGCGAAGGCAAGATGGCCGAGCGCCGGTGCGGGAAGCTGTCGCGCGCCTTCATAATGCGCGCCCGTGTCTGTTCCGAAATCATCTACTCTCTCTACCGATCCGTGCCGCCGATTACGGGGTCAAGGCTGCCGATGCAGGCCACGGCGTCGGCAATCAGCCGCCCGTGCATCATCGGCGGCAGGGCTTGCAAGTTCACGAAGCTGGGTTCGCGGACGTGACAACGGTAGGGGTGATTGGTACCGTCGCTGACCACGTAGAAGCCCAACTCGCCGCGCGGCGACTCCACAGCCTGGTAGACCTCACCCGCCGGCACGCGGACGCCTTCGGTGACCAACTTGAAGTGGTGGATGAGCGATTCCATACTGATGTTCAACTCCGTGCGCGGCGGCAGCGCCACCCGGCGGTCGCTGGTACGGAACGGTCCCTCCGGCAGCTTGCTCAGGCCCTGCTGAATGATTTTCACCGACTCCCGCATCTCGCGCATACGCACCTGGTAGCGGGCGTAACAGTCGCCGGCGGTGGCCGTCGGTACGACAAAATCATACTGCTCAAAGCCGCAGTACGGCTGCTGCTTGCGCAGGTCCCACTCGAAGCCGCTGGCGCGCAGGGTCGGACCGGTGATGCCGAAGGCAATCGCCTGATCCAGCGTGATGACGCCGACGCCTTGCGTGCGTTCTTTCCAGATCTCGTTTTCGGTCAGCAGCGCCTCGTACTCGTCGACGTGCGCCGGAAAGGCGCTGCAGAACTGGGCAGTAAGCTCCGGGAAGTCCGGGTGCAAGTCCAGCGCGATGCCGCCGATGCGGATGTAGCTGGTCATCATGCGCTGCCCGGTGGTGAGGTCGAAGAGGTCCATAATCGCTTCGCGGTCGCGGAAGCAGTAGAGGAAGACGCTCATCGCCCCCAGGTCGATGGCGTGCGTACCCAGCCAGACCAGATGGCTCGCCAACCGCTGTAACTCGGTGAGGATGACGCGGGCGACCTGCGCGCGAGGGGGGATCTCGCAACCGAGCAGTTTTTCCACGGCCAGGGCATAGCCCAGGTTGTTGATCAGCGGGCAGAGGTAGTCCATGCGATCCGTACAGGTGACCGCCTGTTGCCATGTGCGGTTCTCGATGGTCTTCTCGATGCCGGTGTGAACGTAGCCCACGTGGGGTGTACACTTCACCACCGACTCGCCATCCAACTCCAACTGCAGCCGCAGCACGCCGTGCGTACTCGGGTGTTGCGGGCCCATGTTGATGAGCATCGTATCTTCGCGGACACGCGGCGCCAGGTCACCGATGCCGATGTTGCCTTCGAGCTGGTCCTGTACCTCAGTTACCGCCATGGTCGTCTCTTCCTTCTCCTGCGCAACTGGGGCTAGGCCGGCTCGTTGGGCGGCACGTTATCAGAGAACGCCACCGGTTCCTCGCCCAGCGGCACATCCTTGCGTTGTGGGTAGGTCTGCCAGTCGTGCGGCATCAGGATACGCCGCAGGTCGGGGTGTCCGCTGAAGCGGATGCCCATCATATCGTAGACCTCACGCTCCAGCCAGTCGGCCGTCGGCCAGTCCGGCGTGACGCTTGGCACCACCTCGTCGCCCTCCGGCACCTCAACTTTGATGGTGATTCGGTTGTTCTTGGCAAAGGACAGCAAGTTGTACACCACATTAAAGCGCGGCTCGCGGTCCATGCCCAGATAGTCCACCGCCGTCAGGTCCACCAGCATGTTGAATTGCAACTCCGGCTGGTTACGCAGCAGCGCCAGCACCTCACGGATGCGCACGCGTTCCACCACCAGCACTGTCTGGCCGCGCTGGTCCAGGGTTCGCTGCAAGACGCCGGGCAGGGACGCATCCAGCATCTGTGCCGCCGGATGCCGGGTATCTACCGGCGCTGCCTGCTCCGGCTGTGCTTCGATACTCACGCCTATCCTCTATCCCTCCGTTACCGTGGACCTCACCGTTATCCTCGTGCGGGCACGTAGATGCCTTCGGCCATGATCTTCTGTTGTAGCTTCATCACCGCGTCAATCAACTGCTCCGGCCGCGGCGGGCAGCCCGGCACATAGACATCCACCGGGATGACTTTATCACAGCCCTGGATGATCGCGTAGTTGTTGAAGATGCCGCCGCAGGAGGCGCAGTCGCCCATGGCGATGACCCACTTCGGGTCGGCCATCTGGTCGTAAAGCTGGCGTAGCGCCGGCGCCATCTTCTGGGACAACCGCCCCGCCACGATAATCAGGTCCGCCTGGCGCGGCGAGGGCCGGAACAGCTCGGCGCCGAAGCGGCCAAGGTCGTAGCGTGCGGCGCTGGTCGCCATCATCTCGATGGAGCAGCATGCCAGGCCGAAGGTGAGCGGCCAGAGGGCCGAGCTGCGACTCCAGTTGACCAGGCGGTTGAGATTCGTCAGCACGAAGCCTGGTGAGCCGGTCTTGCTCGCCAGCGACGTTGGGTTGCCGCCGGGGTGAATCGGTAGCCGAGGGTTGACGGGAACCGTTTCGACGTTTATTCCCATTCGAACGCCCCTTTCTTCCAGACATAAAAGTAGCCGATCAGCAGAACGATGATGAAGATAAACATCTCCAGGAAGCCGAACCAGCGCAGCGAATGATACACCACCGCCCACGGGTAGAAAAAGACGGCTTCGATGTCGAAGACCAGGAACAGCATGGCATACAGGTAGAACTTGATCGGGAAGCGCGTCCGCGCAGTGCCGACCGGCGACATACCGCACTCATAGGGGGCGAGCTTGGCCGCGGTGGGGCGCTTGGGACCCAGCAGCGCCGTGCCGGCGGAGAGGATGCCCCCCAGGGCCAGCGCCACCACCAGCATCACCAGCGCGGGGAAATATCCCGTCAGCATTGCCGTTTGCACTCTTCGGCGTCCGTTCTCTCTGCTCGCAACCGCCATTCGCCGCCAGACTGCCGCTCAGCCCGCCATGCTAGCGTCAGGATAGCATTCCGACAGTGTAGCGGTCAAAAATGCGAGTTCGCTTGCGACGCCTGGGTGGCGTTACAATAAAACGGCGCGAACAGGAGGCTTCTCGATGAACACCGTCGTGACGATGGACGCGGAAGGGCATCTGACAATTCCGCCCGAGATTCGACGTTCGTTGGAACTTGAAGGAGCCGTGCAGTTTGAACTTCGCGCCGACAACGGTACCTTAATCCTACACGCAACGCACGCGGTTCCCGATGAGGATGCCTGGGCATACACACCAGAGCACCAGCGGCTCGTCGCTGAAGCGCTCCGCGAAGCGCGCGAGGGGAAGACGCTGCACCTTACCGTCGGCGATCTCCAGCGCGTGATCGACAGGTAACGGAGTGCCAACGCCTGATCGGTTCGCGGCGTTGGAATTCAGCCCCACGTTCTTCCGCTCGTTTGCAAGCGAGGACTTCAGTACTGCTGACCGTAATCAGTTCCTGAAGGCGCTCATCCTGCTCGACCAGAACGAAAAGCATCCATCGCTGCGAGTACACGCACTCGAAGGCAATCTGGACGGTCTCTGGTCTGCATCTGCTTCATCGTCGTTACGTATGACCTTCACGCGGCTTGACGGTGGCCGCAAGCTGATGCTGACATGCAGCCGCCACTACGACCGATAATTCCGTCAGTTTCTGCGGTACCATCTTTCTCGGAGGCATTCGGTGTCCGGTGATGCCCTCGGTCTTCAAAACCGTCTGCGGGGCGCGCGCGCCGTGTCCCGGGTGGGTTCGACTCCCATATGCCTCCGCTGATTTCCCTCTGGTAGGAAGGACAAACTCACCGCCAAACGGCAAAGGCGTAGAGGTTGGGATAGCGCCTACCCCCTAACTAGCCCCCTAACCAACGTCGGAACCCCGGATCAGGCGCTCCAAACGGAGCGCAGCGTCGGCCTCCAGCTTGGGGACATTGTGGGTATAGAGGTCGGCCGTGATCCCCACTGTGCTATGGCCGAGCCGCTCGCTGGCGATCTTCAACGGGACATCGGCGGCCAGCATCAGCGTGGCGGCAGCGTGGCGAATGTCGTGGAAACGGGTGGTAGCAGGCAGGTCAGCGCGAGCAAGGGCGACCCTGAAGGCTCGCAGGACGGTGGTATTCCAGAGCGCGCCTCCTGTCGCATCGGCGAAGATCAGGTTGTGCGGTGCGTAATCGGGGCCGAGCAGCACCCGCCGCTCGAGCTGGCGCTGCCGATGCGTTGACAGCGCAGTCACGGCCTCTGGCGGTACGGTAATCGTGCGGCGACTGCGGCGAGTTTTCGGCTCACCATAGGTCGGTTCACCGGCATGGACGGCCTGGAGAGAGCGGCGAATGGACAGCGTGCCGTGCTCCAGGTCAACGTCCGTCCACTGGAGGGCGAGCAGCTCACCTTGCCGCGCGCCGGTATAGAAGGCGAGCGTCCACAACGGGAGCCACGGGTCAGCCGCCGCCGCCAACAGCAACGCGCGGACCTCGGCCAGGCTGGGCACGTGCAACTCGGGGGTAGCGACACGCGGCGGCGTCACCATTTCGGAGACGTTGCGCGCCAGGTTGCCCCAGCGCACAGCCTGCTCCAGTGCCGTGTGCAAGACGACGTGAACGTGATGCACCGTGCGAGTGGACAGCGTCAGCGCCGCTCCGCGTGGACGCGCCACCGGCGCCGTCAGGAGTCTGCTATAGAGCCGCTGGAGGTCATCGGGCTGCAGCTTGGTCAGACGCACCTTGCCCAGCGTCGGCAACACGTGCAGGGTGAGGAGTTGCGTATAGCGCTTGTGGGTACTTGGCCGCACGCTGGCTTGTGTTGCCTCAAGCCAGCGCTCGACAAACCCGGCGAGTGTGTCCCGGTCTTTCGAGGTGGCAATCAACGTCCCATGTTGCTGCCGCCCGCGCAGTTCCTGGAGCTTCTGACGAACTTCGCTTTGGGTCTTGCCGTAGACCTCGCGGACATCAGGCTTGCCGTCCGCCTTATAGCCGACCATCAGCCTGCCGCGCCAGCCGTCCTTATAGGCGCCGATGCTGCCCTCGCCATCAGCCCGCTTGCGCCCTCGCCGCTTTACGGGCGCAGCTGCGGTAGGGGATACTTCCGGTTGCGTGCTGATCATCGTTTGTCCCATCGTGGTTGGCACGCACGGGACCCGTCTGCGGGCTCCGTGCCGGGTAGGGGATCGCAGCCCCTGCCCGGTGGACGAACGGAACTCCCCGCTCGTCGCTGCTGCCATGGTACGAAATAAGACGAAAGAACGAAAGAGGTCCGCCGCAATGGCTGCTCGCCAGCTCCTTGCCGCGATGGCTGGGCCTTCACGGGCGCGGCTCTGGCGCGCTCGACAAGGCGGGCCCGGGCGGCGTTGGGTCCTTAGAGCCTATCCTAAAACCTGGCGGATACGATAGGTGAGGAGGAAGCAGGCG
>DAIMXP010000062.1:7421-43022 GCA_036734945.1 Chloroflexota bacterium | reverse complement strand
ATCGTGGACCCACCTTTTTCAAGCAATCAACCTCCTCACCACGCTTTGGTGGGGTGCTACCGCGGGCTTCCGTCTTTCACCGGATATTGACAGATAGAGCGATCCGCTGTACTGTTATTTGATAGTCCCTATCTAACGCGTTTGTTGATGTTTGCGGCATCCAGACCTCCAGACCATCAATCTGGTCCGTCCTATCCCTTCGGCCCCACGTCACCTGTGGCCCCGGGGCGACTCGAACGCCCGACACGCGGTTTAGGAAACCGCTGCTCTGTCCGCCTGAGCTACAGGGCCATGACAGCCGGGGCGCGAAGAGACGCCGGCCCCGACAAATCTACAGCGAGTATACCCCACCCCCCTGCTGGGCCTCCCTTACCCTGGTTGGCCGTCAAGCAGCCCGTAGTAGCCATCTACCGGTCGCTGCGCCGCGGCGATGCGGCCGGCATACACATCCTCCACGTTCACGGTCTGACGCGCGTGCGAGGCTTCGATCATGGCGAAGGCAGTGGCCAGGTCGCGCAGCCCTTCTTCACCGCTGACTTCCATCTGGTCGCCCGAATCGATGGCGTGGCAAAAGTCGTAGGCGCCGAGGGCAAAGGTGTCGGTGAGGCCCAAAGGAAAGAAGCGAGCTTTCAGCTCCGCGGGCGCTGACTGTTGAAAGAGGTCGGCCAGCGCGACGGGCGCCTGACCGTCCTGGAAAAGGCGTCCCCCTTTGATGGCCCCTTTCGAGCCGTAGAGCACGCGACCATCCGGCAACCCGGTTGGTTCGCCGTGACCCGCCCAGGTGAAACTCGTCATGCCAATTGCGCCGCCGGTGAAGTCCAGGAGCGCCATGTAGGCGTCGTCGGCATCGGCGTCCACAGTCTGTTCCACGCTCCCGTCGGCATCACGCAGGTACCGTTGTGGCTCGAAGGTACGCACCAGAGCTGATACCGTGGCGACCTCGCCGCACAGGTAGCGCAGACCATGGAACATGTGGACGCCGATGTCCAGCGTCGCTCCGCCGCCCGCCTGCGCGGCGATATGGCGCCAGGGGGTATCGGCTACCACGCGGTCCGGCGACCAGTCCCGACTGCCGATGCTCACGCTGGCCACCATCTGCACGGCGCCGATAGCACCCTGCTGCAGCGCAAAACCAGCGTGACGGGTTGCCGTCGCGTAGCGCACGTTTTCCATCACCCCCAGCACGCAGCCAGCCCGCTGCGCTGCCTCGACCATCTGCCGGCCGGCTCGCACGCTCACGGCCAGCGGCTTTTGCACCAGCACATGCTTCCCGGCGCGCAAGGCCGCCAGGGCTACCGTGTGATGCGCGAAGACGGAAGTGGGAGTGTCGATGGCGTCAACCTGGCCCGAAGCCAGCATGGCGTCGAGGCTGTCATACACTGTCGGTATGGTATCAGTATGCACGTCGCTCACGTACATGTGGGGGACCGCCAACGGGTCGTTAGGATTCACGCTGAGTGTTGGCCGTGGTGGCGGCCCTTCACCGCGCAGGCGGAACGACTCGGCGTCGGCCCGCCGACGCGCCACCAGTCCCGTGATGCGGAAGTTATCGTAGCCTGCCTCCCGCAGCAACCGGTAGCCACGGAGATGGGCCGGCAGGATGCGCCCACAGCCGACGATACCGATACGAATCATGCTGGTATTCCTCCCTACAATTCCTGAACTGCCGCAGGCTCGGCGACTGGCGCGACGTTAGCGGCGAAGGCTGGTGGCAATGGACATTCCCAGCAGCGCCGCTCGCGGCACCAACCATGGTAAAGATGCAACAGCCCCTGCTCGGTAGCAGCGCTGGTGGTCTGCCGGCCGGTTGCCCCTATCGTCCGCAGCATGTGGCGGGTGATCTGGTTCGCCCCTGCCGCTCCCAGGTGCAGAAAGCGATCATGCACCGCCAGTTCCAGCGACGTGTCACCGTTATCGCGCGCCAGGGCCAGCACACCCGGCAGCACGGCATTGACCAGCAATTCGCGCTCGCGGGCCAGGCCAAGCAGGGCAATCGCTTCCGACCCAAGCTGCCGGCCGAAATCGGAGCGGTGACACCAGAACGGATCGTCTCCCACAACCAGGTGCATCGCCTGCTCTTTCCTTGCCACGGCACGGCTACAAGCCGCGCTCAGTCCATCCGCATGGTTGCATGCCAGCCCGGCAGCCGCGGCGACCCGGCGGACGGGTGTATTGTCGGGTCGTACCCCCGCCGCCGTCCAATCCTGCCGGCTCAATGGGCCGTCGGCGCAATAGCCATACAGTGTCCGCCAGCGCGCCGCATAGTCCCGTCGCGCGGTCTCATCGACCACGGGCAAGGGGCGAGGCGGCGGTTCCAACAGACCGGCAGCGCCGAGGAGCAACGCGGTCAGGTCCACTCTGCCGCCTGGCCTGCCGGCGAGCGACGCCGCCGTGGACCAGGGGACGATCCGGGCGAGCCGCGTAAAGGGCGCGACGTTGCGCTGATAGCCCAACCCGCGCAGCAGCGCCGTCCACAGGGTCTGGTCGTAGCCAACAACGGCGGCATCGGACGCCATCAGCGCGGCCCGAGCCTCCAGGCGCGCCATCCCCTGTTGCTGCAGAAACGCCGGGAGAGACGGGAGGTGTTCCGCCGGTACGGCACAGGGGCAACTTGCCCCGGGCGGCGGCATGTGGCGGATCGGCAACTGCACCAGCGCCTCCACCGCCAAGGCAAGGCAGGGTAAGAGGGCCAGCCCAGGCACACGACGACCAGTGCTCGTCTGCACCGGCTCGGCCGTGACCCACGTGACGTGGAGGATGGCCCGGTCGTAGGCCGGGTTCGCGTCGTGCCCGTGCGCCGTCCAGCCAGAACGCTCCAGATGGACCTCGACATCACCGCGCAACACCGTCGCGTCAGGAAGGGCAATCACCGCGTCCCGAAAGTCGGGACCAGGGTCTCCACAGCGCCGGCCGGGATAGACGATTTGGAGTCGGTCGCCCGCTCCGGTGACGAGGCGCTCGGGCTGGACCATCTGGCGTTCCCATGCCAGGCATAGATGCTCTTCCTGCAGCCCAGTCGGCCGTTCCACAGCGCCGCCGCCCCCCAGTCGTTAGCGCTTGGCGTATTCCACGACACGCATCTCCCGCACCACCATGACCTTGATCTGGCCCGGATACTCCAACTCATCTTCGATGCGCTTCACGATCGAGCGCGTCAGGCGCGCGGCGCCAAGGTCGTCCAGTTGCTCGGGGTTGACGATGACGCGGATTTCTCGGCCCGCCTGGATGGCAAAGGCGCGCTCCACGCCCTCGAACGACGTGGCAATCTGCTCCAGCGCCTCCAAACGCTTGATGTAGGAGGTTGCCACGTCGCCACGCGCGCCGGGTCGGGCGCCGGAGGCGGCGTCGGCAGCCTGGACGATGATGGCCTCCACCGTCTCCATCAATTCTGGATTGTGGTGGGCGGCGATGCAGTGGACAACTTTGGGCGACACCCCCAGCCGGCGGCACAACTCCGCCCCGATCGCGGCGTGGGGTCCCTCTACCTCGTGGTCGATGGCTTTGCCGATGTCGTGCAAGAGGCCGCCCCGCCGGCAGATGTTGACATCCGCCCCAATTTCGGCGGCCATCATGGCGGCCACATGCGCCACCTCCACAGAGTGGTTCAGCACGTTCTGGCCGTAGGAGAAACGAAAACGCAGCCGACCCAGCGTGCGAATGATGTCGGGGTGTAGGCCGGTGACGTTGGCGTCGAGGGTGGCCTTTTCGCCTTCGTCGCGCATGTAGGCTTCCACGTCGCGGCGGGCTCGTTCCACCACCTGCTCGATGCTGGCCGGGTGAATGCGCCCATCCTGGAGCAGCCGCGTCAACGAAGTCCGGGCAATTTCCCGCCGGACAGGGTCGAAGCCGGAGAGCGTGACAGCATCGGGTGTCTCATCGATCACCAGGTCAATGCCCGTGGCATTCTCGAAAGCGCGAATGTTGCGCCCCTCGCGCCCGATGATGCGCGCCTTCATGTCTTCGCTGGGGATCGGCACCACGGACACTGCAGTTTCCACCACCTGATCGGCGGCATACCGTTGGATGGCGGTGGCGATGATGGAACGGGCGCGCCGTTCCCCGTCTTCGCGCGCCTCCATCTCGATGTCCCGCACGCGCCGGCTCACGAGATCGCGCATCTCGTCTTCCACGCGGCGGAGGAGGAGTTCCTGAGCGGCCTGCACGTTCAAGCCGGCGACGCGTTGCAACTCTTCGATCTGTTGGGCCTTGACTTCGTCCAGACCGGCGCGGGCCTCATCAAGCTGTTGCTCTTTCGCTTGCGTGGCGCGTTCTTTACGCTCCAACTGTTCGGCCCGACGATCGGCCGCTTCTTCCTTCTTTTGCAGTCGCTGTTCCTGTGTACTCAACTCGCGCCGGCGTTCGCGGTGCTCGGCATCGACGGTTTGGCGGGCCTTCAGGGCCTCGTCCTTGGCGTGAAGGAGGAGCTCCTTCTCGCGGTTCTGCGCTTCCAGCATGATGCGTTGCGCTTCGGCGTTCGCTTTGACCCGGGCGCGTTGTGCCGTGGAAGCGGCGGCAACGAAGATGGCGATGCCGACCAGGGCGGCCAGTATGCCGATGACAAGGAGGATGGTGCTGCCAGACATGTTTTGACCTTAACCAGTGAGATCAGCGCCTGGCGGCAGCTACGCCACACCGGCAAGCCGGTGCAACAGAAGATGAAGCCCAATTCCGGACCCCGGTCATGAGCTACAGCAATGTCTTGGCCTACTCATAATCACAGAGCGCAAAGGCGCCTATGTGCAGGAGAAAACGCTGCGCGCCAGCCGCCGAAGCGGCGGTGTTCCTGCCTGTGAAGTGTAACGAGGCCGGATACCCCTGTCAAACGCGCAGGGACTCACGGGTAGACGCAGCCCAAATTGGCGGCAGGTGTTCCTTGTAGGGGCAGGCCCCCGTGCCTGCCCTGGCTCGGGTGCAAACAACGATCGCTTGTCGCCGGGCGACCAGGGCAGGCACGAGGGCCTGCCCCTACGCCGATCGGTCGGTTCGCCACACCGGTGGTTCGGCCGACCAGGATAGCGCAGCTTTCTATAGTCTAACAGCCCTATTATTGGCTATTACGGGCGCTCGCCTACGCTGTTAGGTAGCTCCTGCCGAAGCAATTCCGCTACCCGTGCTACCATACTAACCAATATATGAAGGGTCCGGTGAGACGACAGACGGCTGCTTTCTTTCCTCGCGAGCCACAGTCGGTGGAAGATACGGGCTTGTCGCTCGGCGCCATCGTTGATCTGGCGGTGAAGACCCTCTACTACAGCGCCGAGGCGACCGGGCACCAGTTGGCTGAAATGATGGGGTTGCCGCTCTCCAACGTGCTGGATCGTGCCTTTGAGAGCCTCAAGAACCAGAAGGCGGTCGATGTGGCGGGCGCCACCGGCCTTGGCACCGGTGGCTACCGCTATTACCTCACCGACCGCGGCCGCTTGATGGCGCGCGAGGCGCTGGAGCGCTCGGCCTACACCGGCAAAGCGCCGGTACCGATCGCCGCCTACAGTGACGCCGTCAACGCCCAGTCGATCCGCGATGCCCCCGTCACCCAGGAGCAGTTGCAGGCCGCCTTTGCGGGGATGGTGCTGTCCGACGACCTGCTGATCCAGTTAGGACCGGCAGTAAATTCCGGCCGCTCGCTGCTCCTCTTTGGGGCGCCGGGTGACGGCAAGACGACGATCGCCGAGCGGATTGCCTCACTGTTGGGCAACGATCTCTGGCTGCCGGAGGCGACGGAGGTCGACGGCCATATCATCAAGCTCTTTGATCCCGCAATGCACCGGATCACTCCGGTCGAGCAGACCCGGCTGAACCGGCCGGATGGCCGCTGGGTCCATTGCAAGCGGCCGGTGGTGATCTCGGGAGGGGAGCTCACGCTCGACGCGCTCGACTTACGCTACAGCCCGACAGCTCGCTTCTACGAGGCGCCCCACCAGATGCGGGCCAGCGGCGGCATGTTCCTGATCGACGACTTCGGCCGCCAACAGGTCTCGCCGCGCGACCTGCTCAATCGCTGGATCGTGCCGTTAGAGAAGCGTATCGACTACCTTACGTTGCACACCGGCAAGAAGGTAGCGATTCCCTTTGACGAACTGATCGTCTTTTCCACGAACCTCGATCCTGCCGATCTTGTCGATGAAGCATTTCTGCGGCGCATCCGCTACAAGGTGTTTGTGCGCAGCCCGACGCCGGAACAATACCGGGAGATCTTTCGCCGCATGTGCCGGCAACGCAGCGTCGAGTACGTCGATGCCGCTGTCAGCTACCTGCTGCAGCGACACTATGGCCAGCGTGGGATACCGCTACGCGCCTGCCATCCGCGCGACCTGTTGGATCAAATAATCGATACGGCGCGCTACCTGAATATTCCCGCGGTGATGAGTAAGCAACTGCTGGACATTGCCTGTGAAAGCTATTTCGTCGTGCCTGCGGTGCCGCCAACGGCTGTAGCGGCGACGGTGGCGTGACGACGGGCTCCGCCTTCCCGGTGATGGCTACCAAAGGTGGGCCGCCCCGCCGGGTCCTCATTCTGAAACCGTGTTGCCTGGGCGATCTGGTGCAAACGACATCCGTCATCGCGGCAGTTCACCAGCACTGGCCGGCCGCGGCCATCACGGTCGCGACCGGCCCCTGGTCGGCCGCTGCAGTCGCGCATCATCCGGCGGTTAGCGATGTCGTGGATATTGGCAACCTCGGCCTGCGGGGCAAACAGCGGCCAGCCGAACTGCTGCGCCTCTGGCCTGCCTTCCGGCGCCGCCATTTTGACGTGGCCATCGTACCTGACCGCTCGCCGGTGCTCGCCGTGCTGGTGTGGCTCGCCGCTGTTCCTGTTCGCGCCGGGTACAACAGCGCTGGACGCGGGCGCCTGTACACGATAGGCGTCCGACCAGTTCCGAACCTGCATGAGTTAGACCAGGCACAGCGTCTTCTTGCCTTGCTCGGCATGCCTGAGCTGCCACTGCCGCAGTTTTTCGCGGGCCGAATGGGTCGCGAGGAAGCAGACGCGATCGTGCGAACGCTGCCCGCCGGCCGGCCGCTCGCCCTTCTAGCGCCGGGGGGTGGCGAGAACCCCGGTACGAGTATGCCAGGTAAGCGGTGGAGTGCCGGCGGCTACACGGCTGTAGCCGCCGCCTTACAGGAGGCTGGTGCAACCGTGGCCCTGGTTGGTGCGGGTACCGACCGCGCTGTCGCCAACGCGGTGGCAGCGCAGGGAACCACGCTCCACGACCTTGTCGGAAAGACATCACTGGCAGCCCTTGGTGCGCTCGCTGCCCAGTCGAGTGTCTTCGTTGGCAATGACTCCGGCATAACCCACCTCGCGGCAGCAACTGGCTGCCCGACCGTCGCCATCTTCGGGCCAACAGAACCCCGTCTCTATGCACCGCGTGGTCAATCGGTGCGCGTCGTATCGCCCGCACCTTCGCTCCGAATCGGCGGCGAAGGCAGCGTTCGCCGGCCGTACGTCTTCGCCCGCCCCTGGCAGGAGCACCTACCCGCCGACGTTGTGTGTGAGGCGGCGGTGGCAGTTCTGCTGAGCAGGCGATCAGGCGACTGCTAGATGTCGCGCTTGCTCCCTCGCGCCGCACTCTTTCGACTGGCCGGCCGGCTCACGCGGCAGTCCGCGTCACCCGCGCCGCCAGGCCGGATCGTCGTGGTGAAGCCAGACCACATGGGCGACGTCCTCCTGGCCTCACCGGCACTGCATACGTTGCGGCTGATGTTTCCGAAAGCCGCGATTACGCTGGCAGTGGGACCGCGCGGCGAGGACGTAGCGCGCCGCCTGCCGGATGCCGACCGCATCATCGCGCTGCCGTTTCCTGGCCTCGATCCGGCGACGCAACCCGGCGTGGCGGCGCGCTGGTCACTACTGGTCCGAGTAGCAAGGCAATGGCAGGGCAGCTTCGACGCCGGGCTGCTCCTGCGCGACGACTATTACTGGGGAGCGCTGCTGCTGGCCGCCGCTGGTATCGGCACGCGCGCCGGCACTGCCACCCCGCTCTGCGCCCCGTTCCTCACCCATGCCGTCACCCCTGTACCCCATGAGCCGGCAGCAGCGCAGCACCTGCGCGTCGTGGCCGCCTTGACTGGCGGCGCGCGCGACTCGCCGGTGTGGTCACTGGAACACGCCTTGCGCTTCGCGCCGCGGACGGCGCCTACGGTGGCGGTCACGCAGCGGGTGGCCGCCGGCCTGGGGCCAGACGAGCCCTACCTGCTGCTCCATCCCGGCTCTGGAGCAGCGGTCAAACTCTGGACGGCTGAGAACTGGACGGCCGTGTTGCGCGACCTGCGGAGCCGGTTGGGTTTGCGAACGCTAGTGATGGCCGGCCACAACGAACAGCACCTTCTCCCACCCATCCTCCGCCACGCCGGAAATAACGCAGTCGGTCTTGCGGCCGCACCGGATATTGACCTGCTTTCCGAACTGATGCTGGGCGCCAGGCTGGTACTTGGCGTCGATAGCGGGCCGCTGCACCTGGCCGCCGCCCTGGATGTGCCCAGCGTGCGTCTCTATGGTCCAGTTGATCCGCTCGTGTTCGGGCCCTGGGGCGATCCCCGAAGGCACCGCTCGGTCGCCAGCCGGATGCTCTGTGCCCCCTGCGGCAAGCTGCACTGGGACCTGCTTGACCTTCCCTGGCACCCCTGTGTCCGGCGGCTCGCCCCCGACGCCGTCGTGGCGGCCGCTCTGGCGGCCCTAGAGGCGGCGGCGGCCGCGAATGCCGCTGTCCAGGTCATGCCACCAGGCGATCTGCTGCTCCCCTAAGCGCCAGCAGAGGTACACGTCCTGTCCTCCGCGCCAGGAACGGAAGTCGATGAGCCCGGTGAGCGGGTCCTTCACTTCGACACCGAGGTCGTAAAGACTCCGCAATAATGATTCTGCCCGCAGGGTGGCAGTTGTCGCTTCCGTCTCGAGCTGCACCGCTCGGCTTGCCATGCCGTTCAGCCGTCCGGCCGGAGTGACCGCCGCGAGTTCGTCCCGAATCTCGGTGAAGCGCTCCGCGATCTCCCGCAACTCTTCCAGCATTGGGATAATAGTCGGCAGTAGCGCGTTCGCCTCTTCGACGGTGAAGCGGCGCGGCATTGTTACTCCTTACTGTCCTGATTCCCCGCACTGTCCTGGCCCCCGCCATGGCGTCAGGCACACGATAGCAGACGCCGGCGCGGCTCACAACAGGCGCGAATGATCGTTCCTGCGGACCGCCGAGAGCACAGCCAACAGACCGGCGAGCAAGGCCAGCAGCGTGCCCCCGGAGCGGCACCCGTCGCGGACCTGCACGTCGTGCATCAAGGTGGGCAAGTCACCCCCGGCGGCGCGCTGCCCCATGGCGGCGAAGGAGTTCAGTTCCGCGCCGAGGAGCAAAATGAGCGACAGCACCCAGAACCAGAATGTCAAGAGCGCCAGCAGTAGGGCGAACGAACCGAACTGGCTATGCTGACTGCGGACGTACAAGGGGAAGACAAGGTTCACGATCTCAAAGAGCACAGCCGCACAAATGGCTCCGCGCCAGGCGTCGCGCGGGTTGACTTTCATATTGGGAACGATCAGGTAGATGCAGAAGAAGAGCACAAAGGCCAGCAGTACACCGACAGCGTAGCCGCCGATGGCAAACACCAGACCCAGACCGGGTATATCACCGAAGAAGTGTGTCAGACCGGACACCGACCCGGAGATAGAGGAAGCAACGACCGCCAGCGGCGCCAGGATAGCAAAGATGAGGATCATGGCGAACGACATCAGCTTCTGTTGGATGAACCCGCGATCGGTGGTGCGAAAGACGATGCTAAAGCAGTTCTCCATGACGCCGAAGAGGTTGGAACCCGTCCAGAGCAGCCCAACGAGGCTGATAATGGCCGTGATGCCCGACGCCTTGCGAAAGCCTTGCAGGATGGTGTAAAAATTGATGTTGGCGCCACTCGTCAAGGAAGCGGGCAGCACGGTATTCATCTTGCCGGCGAGCTGCTGGATCACGGAGGCGGGCGCCAGCAACGCGGCGATCGCCAGGATGCCTAAGAGCAGCGGGAATATGGCGGTCAAGAAGTTATAGGCCAGCAGGCCCGCCAGGTTCATGCCCCAATCGTTGCCGAACTTCGCCCAGAAGGCCTGCGCGCGCTTGATCATCGCCATCGTTCGATACCTCCGTGCGTGCCGTTCCGCAAGGAACGGGCCAGCGTGATCGGTGCGCTGTTATTTTGGCGCGATACTTGCCGAGGAATGTCGCCAGCTTGCCGCCTCCAGGGCGCTCATCACGCTTTCCAGCGTCTGCGCTGCGCTACGGCGGTGCTGGGTCGCTGTGAGCAGGCGCGCCCCCGCGACACCACCTGGCGTGGAGAGCGCCTGCTGCGTGTCGCTGACCGAGGCGGCAAGCGCTTCCGCTGCGGCGAAGAAGGTGTCGGCCTGACTGCGTATCTCCGGCGGCGGGGCTAGTTGCTGCGCTTCCGTCAGGGCGCCCTGGGCCGCCTCGTTGCTACGCTGCGCCACGAGGGTGAGGTAGCCGGCGCTAATAAGGCCCTGCTGGCGGTCGATCAACCCGTCGTCCAGGCTGTTCGAAGCAGCAGCAAGCTGGTCGCCCACGCGATAGGCTCCCAATGTGTAGTACTGCGCCAGACTGGCGCCGCTGGGCACGACGGCCGTGCTGGCAGGCGGCGCCAGGAAGCGGTCGTATAAGGCGCCACGCGGCGGCGGCGAGCACGCTGTGCTACCCGCCAGCGCCAGCACTACCAGAGGCAGGCAGAACCCCCGCCGCGATCCCATGCGACGCTCCCCCACGATCGCCGCCTCCCCAACGCCTTGCGACCCAGCCTCGATGGTCACGGCTGCAGCGACGAGCCATACTCCTTTATACTAACCAGCAGAGCAGGGAATGTGATTGGTCGCACAGTACCGCCGTACCGCTACACTACCTGGACGTAGCCGGTGAGTGCCGGCGGATAAGGATGGACAAGAATGCCAACGATGCCACCCGCGCGTATTGAGCGCGACTCGATGGGCGAACTGCCGGTGCCCGAGGGCGCCTACTACGGCGCTTCCACCATGCGCGCAGTCAAGAACTTCCCGATCAGTGAGCTGCGCCTGCCGCGGCGCTTCATTTTCGCGCTGGGTCTCATCAAGCGCTACGCTGCCGAGGTCAACGTCGACCTCGGCCTGCTGGACCGGGCGCCGGCCGAGGCAATCATCCAGGCAGCGCAGGAAGTTTCGGACGGCCGGTGGGACGATCAGTTCGTTGTCGATGTCTTCCAGACCGGCTCGGGTACGTCGACCAACATGAACGCCAACGAGGTCATCGGCAACCGGGCCATCGAGCTGATGGGCGGCCAGATTGGCTCACGGAAGCCCGTTCACCCGAACGACCACGTCAACATCTGCCAGTCATCCAATGATGTGATCCCGACGGCGATTCAAGTGGCGGCACTGCTGGGCATCCAGCACGATCTCATACCCGCCCTGGAGCGCTTGCAAGCCGCGATGGAAGCGAAGTCACAGGAGTTCTGGTCGGTCATCAAGACGGGGCGTACCCACTTGCAGGATGCTACGCCAATCCGGTTGGGCCAGGAGTTCCTCGGCTACGCCGGTCAAGCTGAACGTGCGGTGCGCCGGCTGCAGCACGCTGCCACGGAGCTGGCGGAGGTGCCATTAGGCGGCACAGCGGTCGGCACCGGCATCAACGCGCATCCCGACTTCGCCCGCCTGGTCTGTGCAAAGCTCACCGCGAAAACCAGCGTCGCGGTCTGGGAGACGAGCAACCATTTCCAGGCGCAGTCCACCATCGACGCCGTGGTGGAAGCCAGCGCCGTGACCGCCGCTGTGGCGGTGAGCATGCTCAAGATCGCCAACGACATTCGCTGGCTGGGGAGCGGTCCGCGGGCAGGCATCGGCGAGATCACGCTCCCGGAGGTCCAACCCGGCAGTTCGATTATGCCTGGCAAGGTGAACCCGGTCATCGCCGAGGCGCTCTCGATGGTCTGCGCTCAGGCGATTGGCAACCACACGACGGTGGAGATCGCCGGCCAGTCCGGCAACTTTGAGTTGAACGTCATGATGCCCGTTGCCGCCTACAATCTGCTCCAGAGCATCGCCTTGCTGGCCACCGCCGTGAACAACTTTGTGGAGCAATGCGTGGTAGGCATTAGCGCGACCAGCAAGGGACCTGCTATGATTGAGCAGGGCCTGGCCATCTGCACCGGTCTGGCGCCGCTGATCGGCTACGATGCGGCGGCCGCCATCGCCAAGGAAGCCTACAAGAGCGGCCGCACCGTGCGCGAAGTGGCACGGGACCAAACGTCGCTCAGTGAAGCCGAACTGGAAGCGGCGCTTGACCCCGTGGCGATGACCGAGCCGGGGCTCGGCAGTGGCATAGCAGGCGGTTAAGCAGATGGCCGGCGACTGAAGTCGCGCCTGACGGAGCGAATGGTCAGCCTGCGGCTGCCGGCGCCTGCGCGGGCTGACCTAGTCCGCGCAGGCGGACTTCGCTCTGGTAGCCGCGACTTCAGTCGCCAGGCGGGCGCTGAGGGAAAGAACGAGAGGTTCGCAACCGCATGATCGACGCATCCACTACCGGTTCGTCGACGTTGACGAGGGGGGGGCCGCAGTCGCGGCCCTGCATATCGAACGGGAGGGAGACACACCACATGACACCCGCCAGCATCTTCAGCGACGAGATCTCGCCCGACTTCGCAGAAGCGGTGGCCACCGCGGCCGATTGCGGTCTCCAGTATATTGACCTGCGCAACGCCTGGGGCAAGCAGTGGCGCCAGTTCGAGCGCCAGGATTGGCAGCGGATGCGCCAGTCTTTGCAGGAACGCGATATGCGCCTCGGCTGCATCCAGTCCCAGTTCGGCAAGTGTGACATCGGGGACGAGTACGAGACCCAGCACTTCCCGAAGGTCGACTACTTGATTGAGGAGGCGCAATTCTTCGGCGTCGACGTGATTCGGATGTTCCCCTTCTGGAACGCCGATCACTCCCACATGGAGGTGCGCCCGAACCTGAAGTGTATGTTGCCCCAGATCGCCGAGAAACTCGGGCGCGCCCTGCGCAAAGTGGAAGCGGCGGGCCTGACCTTCGCCATCGAGCCGGAGCACTCCACCTACAGCGGATCGCTCACCGAGGTGCGCATGGTGATCGACGCCGTGGGCAGCCCGGCGCTGAAGGTGGCTTGGGACGTGGCCAACGACATGGGAGCCGAACCGCTCTTTCCCAACCGCTATGCGTTGATTCGCGGGCTGGTCGCCAACGTCCACGTCAAGGAGCGCGCCTACCCCACCACCGGCGCCCCAGGGGTACACATGCGCGTGCTGCTCGGCACCGGCGCCGTGCCCTGGCCGGAGGTGATCGCGGCACTGCAAGCCGACGGCTATGCGGGCGTCTACTCCATCGAGACGCATTTCGGCAGCCGGGGCGCCTATGGCCGGCCCAAGCTGAAGGCCGCCAGCACCTGGTATATGTACGCGTTGCGCGAACTGCTGGAAGACGCCAACGTCACGTCAGGGGTAGGATGACGCGACTCGCGCTCCTGCTGGATATGGATGGCGTGCTCTACCGGGGACGCCACGTCTTGCCGGGTGTGCCGGAAGCGCTGGCACTGCTGGAAGCGGCCGGCCACGAGTTATGCTTCGCCACCAACAACGGCTGGTCCTCGACTGAGGAAATCAGCGACCGTCTGCTGCACATGGGCATCAGCGTCCGCCCAGAACGAATGGTGACGGCAGCCTGGGCCACTGCCGAGTTACTGCAGACGCGCTGGCCCGAAGTGCGGCGTCCCTTCGTACTGGGCAGCGCCGAAGTAGCGCGCCAGTTGCGGGAGCGTGGTATGCAACCCGTGGCTGAAGAGGAGCACCCGGCGGCCGATTCCCTGGTCGTCGGCCTTGATCTGGAGCTGAGCTACCGCAAGCTGGCCCGCGCCCAGGCGGTCGGACTACGCGGTGTGCCCTTTGTGGCCACCGATCTGGACGGCGCCTACCCCTGGGAAGAGAGTTGGCTCCCTGGTTCAGGCAGTATCGTGGCGGCGGTAGAGCGAGCCACCGCCCGCAGCGCCGTGCCGGCCGGCAAACCGGAGCCATTTATGTACCGCGCGCTCTTGCGCGACCTCCCTGGCGATCTGCTCCCGGTGGTTATCGGTGATAACTTGGGCACCGACATTCGGGCCGGTCGCGCCGCCGGCTATCTCACAATTCTGGTCCTGAGCGGAATTGCGACTGCCGAGGATGCCGCTCACGCTGTACCAGAGGAACGACCTGATTACGTCGTGGCGGATCTGAGGGAGGCGGCGGCGGTGGTTATTCCGCGCCTGAGCACCGCCGCCCCACCGCCACCCATCAGGCGGTCGGCGCCTGCGCCAATGTGACGTTCTTCGTCACTTTCTGGTTGGTTCCCGCCTTCACCCAACTGACACTGACCTGTTCTCCCGGCTTAGCCGACGTGAGCGCCAGTTGCACATCGCTGTTGCTCTTGATCTGGGCATTGCCGATCGCGGTAATGACATCTTTGGGGGCAATGCCCGCCTGCGCTGCCGGCGACCCAGGTGTCACGGCGCCCACCGCAGCGCCAGGCACATCGGGCAACCCATACTGCGAGGCAAGGGCTGGCGTGTTGTCCACAGTGCCCACACCCAGGAAGGCATAGGTGACGTGTCCCTGGGCAATCAGTTGGTCGGCGATCTTCTTGGCAGTGTTAATCGAGATGGCAAAGCCGATGCCCTCCGACTGCACGCCCGGCTCTGCTTGGCCGGCGCCGAGGGTGTTGATACCGACGACGTCACCGTTGAGGTCTACGAGTGGTCCCCCGCTGTTACCGGGGTTGATCGGGGCATCGGTCTGGATCGCGTCGAAGAGGAACGGCCCACCCGCGGCCTGGGCATTCGGGTTGCTGCTGCTAACCTGCCCTGGCTCTCGGACCGTGCGGTTCAAGGCGCTCACGACACCCGCCGTCACCGTGGGCCCGCCCGGCAGGGCCAGCGCATTGCCGATGGCGATCACCCACTGGCCAACCTGGAGCTTGCTGGAGTCGCCAAGAGCGAGCGGCGGGATGTTCGCGCCGCTGACCTGGATCACCGCGAGGTCGGACCGCACATCGCCACCAATCAGGGTAGCCGGGTACTCCTTCGAGCCATTCGACAGCGTGACCACCAGCTTCTGAGCGCCACTCACGACGTGGTCATTGGTGAGGATATGCCCCTGATTGTCCAACACGATGCCGGTGCCGACGCCGGCCGGCACCGCCTGACCGCCGCCCTGGCCCATCGAGCCGAGTTGCACCTGCTCATTGGTGATCTGCACGACCCCCGGCGTGTCCTTTTTGGCGACGTTGGTGATGGCGTCTGCACCGAAGGCCGTCGACGCTGTCTGTGCGGCAGGTGCGCCGTTGCCGGAAGCGAGCAAGGCTGGCCCGGCAGCACCGGCGCCCGGAGCTGCGCCGTGAGCGCCGGTCGCAGTCGTGACGCTGCAGCCACTAAGTAAGACCAACGAGGCAACTGCGCCGACTACGGCGCGACGATTTGGGAACATGTTCAGACGCTCTCCTTCATGCACTACCTGCACGCCGCTGTAGCATAGATCGGACCAGTCTCAGGGTCAATACGGTTTAGATCAGGCAGGGGAACCTTGGTTGGAAGTCTAACAGGGCCGCGACTGCGGTCTGCGGTCAAGTTACCGGACGCTGCACCTTCGGGCGGCCGTGCTCACACCATTTTCCCCCGACTTCATCCTGGCTTCATGTGCAATCGGCTAGCATAGGCAAGGACATCATTGGTGTCGTCGTGCGCTGGCGACTGCCGGCCTGCCACGCTGAAGATTGGTGCGTCTGTGCGAATTCTCGTTGTGGAAGATGAGCACCGGCTCGCCGCGATTCTGCGCCAGGGGCTGCAGGAACATGGCTACGCCGTCGATGTCGCCTTCGATGGCCAGGCGGGACTCCAGCTAGCAGAGAGCGAGCCGTATGACCTGTTGATACTGGATGTCATGCTCCCCAAGCTTGATGGCCTGTCGCTCTGTCGCCAGTTGCGGGCGAAGGAGAACCACGTTCCTGTCATGCTCCTGACGGCTCGCGACGCCGTCAATGACCGCGTCACCGGGTTGGATAGCGGGGCCGACGACTATCTCATCAAGCCGTTTGCCTTTCGCGAACTGCTGGCACGTACCCGGGCATTGCTCCGACGCGACGGCGTCAACAAGGACCCGGTGCTGCGCGCCGGCGACTTGACACTCGACACGGTCAGCAAGGAAGTCCGGCGAGGCGACCGTGTGGTCGAACTCGCCAGCAAAGAATTTGCCGTTCTGGAATACCTCCTGCGCAATCCGGGTCGAGTCCTTTCGCGTAGCCAGATCGCCGAACACGTCTGGGACTACGACTTCGCCGCCATGTCCAATGTGATCGACGTGTACATTCGATCGTTGCGCCGAAAGCTGGATGATGATCAGGAGCCACGCCTGATCCGCACGATGCGCGGCGCCGGCTACCAGTTGCGACCGCCGGCGTGAGGCGTCTTATGGCCACCTTGCAGCGCATCGCTCACCTGTTGCGTCCCATTCGCGTTCGCCTGACGCTGTGGTACGTCGCACTCCTCATGGTCATCCTGGCGACCTTCAGCGCATTCCTCTATGTGCGCCTGGCGCAAAATCTGCGAGACGAGACCGATCGTGCGCTGGCGTTGGAAGCCCAGCAGATAGGTAGTACGCTGGAAATGGACCACGGTGGGCCCTTCCTCAGCCGTGCGCTGGAACAACTGCCCGCCGGGATCGTCGTGGTGCTCTACAGTCCCAGCGAAGCACGGCTCGAGGCGAGTGCCCAGGGTCGACTGACACCAGCGCTTCCGCCCCCCAGCGCAAACCAGCAGCGGACATTCGCCAGTTTGACCACCGTATCAGCAGCGGTCGGTGACGATTGGCGCGTCCTGACGACGCCGGTGCGGTCGGACGGCCAGACAATCGCGCTGCTGCAGGTTGCGCAGTCGCAGGACCTGAGCGAAACGGCGCTACACCAGTTAGCGCTGCAGATGGCTGTGGCTGTACCGCTCACACTCGTGCTTGCCGCCCTCGGCGGCAGTTTCCTGGCCAGCCGGGCGCTCGACCCCATCGACCGCATCACCCGTACGGCGCAAAGGATCAGCGCCGAAGACCTCACGCAGCGCCTGCACTTGCCACCCAGCCCGGACGAGGTTGGTCGGTTAGCCGGAACGTTCGACCAGATGCTCGACCGGCTCGAGCAGGCCTTTTCTCGCCAACGCCAGTTCACCGCCGACGCCTCGCACGAGTTGCGCACGCCACTCGCGGTGCTTGCCGCCCAGACCGATCTTGCGCTGGATCAGGCGCGCCGCCCCGAGGACTACCGAGCCGCACTCCGGGAGATTCATCAGCAAGCGGAACAGATGGCGCAGTTGCTTTCGGAGTTGCTCATGCTGGCGCGAGTGGACAGCGGCCCTGTGGAGATTGATCATGAGGGTCTGGACCTGACCGCCCTGGTGGCCGACACCGTTGCAACACTCACGCCGCTAGCAGAAGCAGGCGGCGTAATGCTCAGCGCCCCCTCGCAGTTCCCGGCGCCAATCTCCGGGGATCAGGCGCGACTCACGCAACTCATTGTGAACCTGGTGGACAATGCCCTGAAGTACACGCCGGTCGGAGGCAAAGTGGAAGTCCGTGTCAATGCCGTTGACGGTCGTGCGTTGCTGCAGGTGACCGATAGCGGGGTCGGCATTGCGCCCGAACACCTGCCACACCTCTTCGAGCGCTTTTATCGCGCCGACGCGGCGCGCTCGCGCGACGAGGGCGGGGCGGGGCTCGGGCTGTCGATCTGCCAATGGATCGCCACGGCCCACGAGGGCACGATCGCCGTACACAGCACGCCCGGCAGCGGGACAACGTTTACCGTGAGCTTGCCGCTCACGAAAGCACAGACAGCAGGATAGGCGGAGGAGCATGGCGTCGCAATACGAACGTGTCCGACGGTGGTTCGTGGCCGGGATACGCCCGGCCCAACCCTTGCCGGTCTGGTTTCCGACCGTCGGCGTCGTTGCCCTGGTCGCTTTCATCGTGCTGATGATTGCGGTTTTCACCGGCGCCTCACTGTCCGCCGACGACTCGCTGGAACTCGGCTTGCATTCGCACGACAGCGCGGTACTCACGAGCCTGATGCAAGGGCTCACGGTCCTGGGCTATATCCCGTCCGTCGCCGGGGTCGTGATGGTCGCCGACATCCTCATGGTCGTCGTTCGCCGGCGGCTGGAGGCGTTGTTGCTCACGGGGGTCATGCTCGGTGAGGGCGCCTGGGACGACATCCTGAAGTTCACCTTCCGCCGGCCGCGTCCCCTGCTCTGGACGCACGTCAACCCGCATAGCTGGAGCTTTCCGAGCGGTCACGCCTTCGCCACGCTCTGCTTGTTGCTGGTATTGCTGGCGCTGATCTGGCGCCACCTGCCTGGTTGGTTGCGCCTTGTCGCTCCCGTGCTGGTCATCGTGCTGGCGTTCGGCATCGGCATCAGCCGCGTGTACCTTGGCGTACACTATCCATCCGACGTGATCGGCGGCTGGCTCGCGGGGTTGGCCTGGTTGGGGGGCGTTGCTGCCTGGGCCCAGCGCACCCTGCCACCGAGAGCGAACGATTGAGCAAGGGTGTACGCCAAGACGTTGCATGCTGACGATTCGCCGCCCGAAAGGTTCGATCACCAATGGCCAGGAGTTACCAGGAGGTCCCACTGGTCGAGTTCTTTCCGACGTGTACCCGCAGCAGTATTCGGGCATTACGGCCGTCGTTCCAGAGGGGATTCACGTGCGAGCACGCATCCGCTGAGGGGCGCGACGGCATGGTATAGTGGGGTGTTCCTTCCTCACTGGTCCCTGTTTTCAGGAGGGATGCGGGCTCCGCTTTGCGGCGGTGGTCGGTCGGACAGACGGGGATGTCGGGTTTCGACGGGGTGGAAAAGCCGAAGGTTGCAGGTCGAGGTGCCGTCATCGCCTCGTTAAAAAGGCGGCAAACGCCATAACTGGCACAAACAACACCTACGCTCTCGCAGCCTAATTAAGCTGTAGGGCCGTCCGCCCGGCGCCTGCTCGGCGCGCCGGATCCGGGCGTCATAATGTCGAGCTGTGGCTGTACGCACGCCCGTAGGTGCAGTCAAGATCACCGGGCTGGCGCAAAAGGTGTCCTGCCGGTGGGGCATCTGCGGGCGAGACTTAATTGCCGGATATGCCTGTAGATACCGACGACCGCTCCATTTCGGACGGGGTGTTCGACTCACCCCCATCTCCATTGGCCATGTAGGCCGGTGTTCGCAGCCGTGCGGACACCGGCCTTCTGGTTCTCTCCGGCAGGCAACGGCCTCTGTCTGATGGTCAAGCGCATCGCCTGTTGCTCCCCTCAGCCCGTGGCATGCTGGCAATGGGAAGAAGATCGCGGCCGAATCGGTGGCGGGAGCCGCGACACAGCACCTTCCCCTTGTGAGGAAAACGACAGTGGGGAAGCAAGGTAGGCGGCGGGGCGCAAGCTTCCGCCGGATCAGCGTAGCATTCCTTGTTGGTGGTCTGACCTTACTCGGTCTGCCGACGGCGGCGTTGGCCGATGGCAGCCTGGCCGGACGCACCATCGTGGTGGATCCGGGTCACGGCGGCATCGATGGCGGCGCCAGCGCCTATGGCCGGGTAGAGAAGAACATCACGCTGCCGATCGGGCTTGATCTGGGCGCCATATTGCGCGGCCAGGGGGCCGCGGTGGTGTACACACGCAGCACCGACACCTATGTCAGTCTCGCGCAGCGCACGGCGATCGCCAACCGGGCGGGAGCCGCCGCGTTCGTCGCTATCCACGTCAATGCGCTCAATGATCCCAGTTACCGCGGCCTCATGACCTTCTACGGCGGGCCGGGCGGTTATGCGACGGGCGTTCGTCGCAGCCCGGCGCTCGTCGCTGCCGGCCAGGCCCTGGCGGCTGACGTGCAGACAGCGACCCTGGCACAGGGCGGGGAGATCAGTGACGGGGTCCAACCGGCAAACTATTATGTGCTGGGCAACGCCGCGATGCCGGCTGTCCTGATCGAAACCGGCTTCCTGACGAACCCAACGGAGGGGGCCCAACTGGCCACCCCAGCGCTGCAGGAGCGTGTGGCGACGGGCATCGCCAATGGGCTCGCCAACTTCTTCGGCGGGTCCCCAACCGTCGCGGCGGCCCAGTCCCCGGCCGCCCCTCCCGTCCAGTCAGGGCCTGGCGGCGTACGAAGGTACGTGGTGCAACCGGGCGATACGCTTTCGGCCTTAGCCGTCCACTTCGGAGTCGCCATCGGAGCGCTGCGGGCGGCGAACTCGCTTCCCGCCGATGGCCGCATACGGGTTGGCCAGTCACTTGCCATACAGGCAACAGCGGCAGCGGCAGTTCCGACCCTTTCAGGCTCGGCCGCCAGCAACTCAACAGCGACGACGAGCGACTCTGACGGGACAACCTACACCATCCTGCCCGGCGACACGCTCTCTGCTGTCGCCTTGCGCTTTGGTGTCACGGAAGCAGTGCTGATGCAGCAGAACGGCTTGCGCAACGCCGACGCCCTGATTGCCGGCCGGCGTCTGACCGTGCCCGCGCCGACGCCTGGGGGAGCAAACGGTGGTGCAGGCCGTAGCCAGGGCCTGCCGACGCCAAGGCGTTACCGGGTGCGCCTCGGCGATACGCTCTCCGGCGTGGCCGCCCGGTTCGGCGTGACGGAACAGGCCATCGCCCAGGCGAACACGCTGACGAACAAGGATGTACTCTACGCGGGTCGTTACCTCACCATACCAGGCGTATTTGCTTGACGCCGGCGCATATTCGCACGCTCAAGACTGAAGCGTGCCAGTGCCAACGTGCCTTCCCCGGTTATCATCGGTATAGATAACAAAAACCACGAATTGCCGTGCCATATCGCCGCGCCGTTGAGCAAGCATTCGACCGGCGGAAGCCTGGTCAGTGTGGGCGAGCCGTGGCTTCCAGTGCCCAGAAAACCCTGCACAGCAGCACGGTCGGCAGTCGGCGCTCCAGGCGCTCCAGCACCCGGACAAAAGGCAAAGGTAACCGGCGATAGATGTACGGCGAGATAAGAAAGCACGGGTATTCGGTTACCACGCGCCAGCCAAGCGAAGCAGCCAGCCGGCAAAACTCGCCCCTGCGGATGGTACTGACGCCGGCCCCCCAGCGCCGCCGACCGAGCGGCACGAGCGCGCGCGCCGACCAGGAGTAGGTGTCGCACACCAGCACGCCGCCCGGCTGCACGATCCGCCGGAGCTCGGCCAGGAGCGGCCCGGGCTGGGCGAAGTGGAACAGCAGGCGCAACGCAGCCGCCCCGGCGCAGGCGGCGTCGGCGATGGGCAGCGAAAAAGCGTCTGCCTGCACGACCGGGCCGACCGCATGACGTTGTGCCACGCGCAGCATGGCGAGTGAGGCATCACAAGGAACCACCACGTCGCCGCGCTGGCGAAGGATAGCCGTCAGCCTGCCTGTGCCGCAGGCAATGTCCGCCTGCGGTCCGCCGGGCGGCAGCAGTTGACAGACCAACGCCAGTTCGCGTGCGTTGACGTGCGCCCCGCTGGCGCCGCCGAAGCGTTGCGCGTCGTAGGTTCCGGCGACCTCGCTCTGACGGTAGAACTCGCGCTTCTCGACCACCTGGGCATTGGCCGGTCCTGGGGAAAACGTCTTCTGGCTCATACCGATCCCAGTTCGCTGCGTGCAGCATGCCGTCGCCTGCCGTCGGCGCACTATAGTACCCGTCTGACTTGTTATGGCACGACATGTGCCGGTGATCTGCGCCTGGCCGGTACATTGCGGCCAATCGGCAGTGACGCGCTACCATGAAGGCGGAGCGACGGCCGCTCCGCCAAAGGAGATCGCACCCCATGCCCGAACCTTCCCGGTCCGACGAGCAAACACAGCTCTGTTGCCATCTGGTCTATGCCCTGGCGCCTGCCGGCATGACACGCAAAGAGGCCGATACCCTCTTCAACGACTACGTCGCCCAGGTCGAGCGCGGTGTCGTCGTCCACCACGACCATTTCATCGATCGCGCCGGCGCCTTCGCCGTGTTTGATGTCAAGAGCGAAGCAGAGAAGGCAGAACTGGCTAACGCGGGACCGCTGACCGGCTGGACCATTGCTGCCCACGCGCTGGTGTTCTCAGCGGACGGGGCGGGATTCTTTATGCAAGCCGATTCGACCCTACGGCACTTCCGACAGACACGCCTGGACCAGGGGCCGGCCGTGGAAAAGGGTTCGCATGCCTACACGCTCGTGCCGGGCGGCGGCTCCTACTGACCTTCGGTACGTCCGTGGTTCGCCTGCGTGCTGTTTGTCTGGTCATCAGCATACTCGTCGTCTGCTTGCTCTCACCGCCCTGGCTACCTGCGCCGGTGGCACAGGCAGCGGGCTGTCGCTTTGTCCTGGGCTTTGCCACAATGCAGCGCCTGATGCCGGCCGTTGTCGGGACGTGCCTGGACGACGAACAGCCCAACCCGGGGAGCGGCGACACCCTGCAACACACGACCGGCGGGCTGTTCGTGTGGCGCAAGCACCCACAGGTGGGTACCCGCAATAGCACGGCATTCACCGACGGCTACCACACCTGGGTCAGTGGGCCAGACGGCATCCAGGAGCGCCTGAATTCCCAGCGCTTCACCTGGGAGGCAAATCCGACCGGTCTACCCGCCGTGCCGCCCGGCCGTTGTCGCAGTAACGAAATGGTGCTATCGCAACAACATGGCCAGGTGGCCGCCGGTATGATTGGTATCAGCTTTCAATTACGCTCAACGGCAGCGGCCTCCTGTACCCTGTATGGTTTCCCCGGCGTGCAACTGCTCGGTGGAACCGCTCAACCCATCCCGACCTATCTGCACTGGAGCACCACGAGATACCTGATTGGCGCCGTGCCCGAACGCACGATCACCCTCGCGCCGGGCGCGGGTGTGTACTTTGTGCTGGAGTTCAGTGATGTACCGAACGCGGGGCAGCCTTGCCTGGCAGCCGGCAGCGTTCGCATCACGCCGCCGAATGCGTACCGGTACGTTGTTGGGCAAGTCCACGGCATCGCGCCGTGCGGCGGCATGATTACGGCATCACCGGTGCTGACCAGCGATCCGCTGGCGTTACCTAACGCCTAGCGTCCTTACCAGACGGAAAAGCGCCAGGCACTCACCAACCAGGCAACGCGACTTCGGTACTCCGGCTCGTTTGCCTTTGCACAATTTTCATAATCGCCTGTCATGCTATTCATACCTAGGCCCGACTATGCAGCGATGGTTGAAATGTGCCCTTCATCTACTGTGCTGGTTGTGCGTTCAACGGCGGCCGTCCTGCTGGTACTGAGCCGTTTCCTGGCTGTCCCAATGCTGTGCTTCACACCGGAGGGGACCCACGTTGCTGTCTCATTCTCGGTAACCCTATGTTGACGTACTGTTAAATAGCTGAGAGGGTCCCTCTGTGCGTATGGCTACTCGTGTGTTTCCCCGTCTGGGCATCGCGCTGGGGGCCCTGATCGTCCTCGCCGGTTGTGGCACGACGGTGGCGAAGAGCGCCTCGCCCTCGTTAGCCGGCCAGGCAGCGACGGTGGCCGTCACGCCCGCGATGGCGCAAGAAATCAAGGCGACGTTAACGTACCCCGGTACGGTATCCGCCGTGAAACAGGTCAATCTGGTGGCGCGCACCTCTGGCGTCATCACCTCGTTCCCGGTCCAGGTGGGGCAGACGGTTCAGCAAGGCGACGTGGTCGCCCTGCTGGACGACAGCACGCAGCAGGCGCAGTTGCAGCAGGCGCAGGCCTCGCTGGTGGCGGCTCAAGCGAACCAATTGAAGGTGTCACAGGGTGCGACAGCCGGCCAGATCGAAATCGCCAAAGCCGGCATCAACGGCGCCACGACGGCCGTCGGCAACGCACAGAAGAACCTGGACGCTGCGCAACAGAGCGCCAACGCCGATACCACAGCAGCCCAGCAGGCAGTCGCCAATGCCCAGGCCGCCCTTGACGCGGCGAATAGCCAGTTCGCAGTGGCGCAAGGCAACGCCGGGCCGAATGTCACAGCCATCGGCAATGCCCAGCAGGCGCTCGCCAACGCGCAGAAGAACGTGGGAAGCGTGGGCCAGCAGGCCGCCGCTTCCCTGGCGTCCGACCAGACAACCCTCAAGAACGCGCAGCAGTCGCTGGACAACGCTCAGAAGAACCTGACGGCCACCGAACAACAGGTCACGGCCGCGCTGGCGGCGGACCAGAATGCCGTGCAAAGTGCCCAGAACGCGTTGCTGGCGCAGCAGGCCACCGTCACCTCGGGCGCCCCGCTGCAGCAGCAGCAGTTGGCGCAAGCGCAAAATGCGCTCAACAGCGCCCAGATCGCTCGGGACGCCGCCTGCAACCTGTCCAACCACAACAACTCGCAAGCCGGCTGCAACGTCGCCAACGCCAATGTCAACACCGCGCAGACCGCCGTCCAAACGGTGCAGGCGCAGATCCAGCAGACGCAAGCCCAGGCATCGCAGTCGTTGGTCACAGCCCAGAACGCCCTCAAAACTGCACAGGACACAGCAACTGCCGACCGCACCAAGCAGCAATCCACCAGTCTGGCCGCCCAGCAGGCAGTGACGAGCGTTCAGGCGGCGCTGAGATCGGCGCAGGACGCGGTGAACTCCGACACCGCCAAACAACAGGGCAACACGATGGCGGCACAGACCGCGGTGGACCAGGCAGCAGCAGCCTTGAAGACCGCCCAGGCCGGCTATACGCAGTCGGTTGCGGCAAGCAAGGCTGCCGTGGTCAGCGCACAGAATCAACTGCAAGCGGCTCAGGTCACCTTGCCCGACACAACGCAGAAGGATGCAGCCTCCCTTGCCCAGGCGCAAGGTACCCTGCAATCCGGCGTGGCGCAGGTGACCAGTGCCCAGGCCAACCTGGATAGTGTGGCGTCGCCACCGACCGCGGCGGACCTTGCCACGGCGGCGGCGACGTTGAAACAGGCCCAGGCGGCGGTGACCGTAGCACAAGCGGCAGCCGACCAGATGAAGATCACTGCCCCCTTTGCCGGGGTGGTCGGCTCGCAGTTGCTGCAGGTAGGGGCGCTAGCCACTCCGACGACGCCTGTCGCCACGCTGGTGAGCACCGACGTTCAGGTGCTGGTCAACGTTGAGCAGGCCAACGTTGCGCAGGTATCCACCGGGCAGGTCGTGAACCTGACCCTCACGGCCTACCCGGCAATCACCTTTCCCGCCAAGATCAGCCTGGTCTCTCCGGTGGCGGACCCGACCAGCCACGCCTTTCCAACGACGGTATCACCCGCACCAGTCGATTCCCGGCTCAAGCCGGGGATGTTTGCCAACGTCGTCATCACGACGCAGGACGTGCCACAGGCGGTCGTCGTACCCACCGGCGCCATCGTGCAGCAGAACGGCGGGGACGCCGTCTACGTGGTGCGCAACAACCAGGCCCAGATCGTGCCCAT
Source organism: Chloroflexota bacterium (assembly GCA_036734945.1). Lineage (GTDB taxonomy): Bacteria > Chloroflexota > UBA4733 > UBA4733 > UBA4733 > UBA4733. Next base: position 17,616 of record DAIMXP010000062.1, on the reverse strand, counting down.
CAAGACAGGGGTGGCGACCGACACGCTCACCCAGATATTGACGGGCATCACACCGGGTGAGGCCATCGTGACGACCGGCCAGGCCACCCTGCGGCCCGGCGAGGCGGTCCGCGTGGCGTCGGGCGCTGCTACTGGCGCGCCCGGTGGCGGCCGTCCGGGAGCGCCGGGCGCTGGCGGCGCGGGTCGCGGCGCATCCAGCCAGACACGATCCGGCAGCGTCAGCGCTACCGGGGCAGGCGGCAACGGCGCCGGGGGAGCAGGTGGGCGGCAGTCGCGAGGAACACCGACGCCTACCCCCTGAGCACTTGTGGTTGAGGGAGATGACGAGCGGCGCCGGCTCGCCATATCTCGGTCCCTTTCGGCGCGGATTCGAGATAGAGAGTGCGCATGAGTCCGACACGAATAGCGATTCAGCGGCCGGTGACCATGATCATGGTCATCCTGGCCCTCGTACTGATGGGCATCATCTCCTATCGGTTCCTGCCCGTGCAGCAACTGCCGACGATCAGCGCCACGTTCGTGGCCGTGAGCATCAGCTATCCGGGCGCCAGCCCGGAGGAGGTGGAAACCCAGGTCACACTGCCGGTCGAGAACGCCCTCTCCGGCATTGCCGGTGTTCAGCAGATGAACGGCAACTCATCGACCGGTTCGTCGCGCGTATCCCTCCAGTTCGTGCAGGGGACTGATGTCAACACGGCGGCGAACGACGTCTCGGCGTCGATCAACCGCATCGTGGGCCGCTTGCCCAGCACCGTCGGCACGCCCACGATCTTCAAGGCAGACCCCAACGCCTCACCAATCATGAATCTCGCCCTGACCGGCGGCACGCTGGCTGCCCTCTACGACACAGCAACGAATCAACTGCAGCCCTCCTTACAGCAGGCAGCCGGTGTCGCCGCCGTTCAGGTACAGGGCGGCCTCATTCCTCAAGTCAATGTGACGATCAACCCCTCGGCACTGGCCTCCTACGGCGTGTCGGTGAATCAGATCACGCAGGCATTGGGCCAGCAGAACGTGAGCATTCCCGGCGGCACAACGAACGTGAGCGGTACTGTCGTCGACGTGCGGACGGATGCCTACTTCCAGTCAGTAGGGGAACTCAAGAATCTAGTAGTGGCAAGCCCAGGCAGCACGCCGGTCACGCTCGGTCAGGTCGCCACCGTGACGCAAGGCTATGCGCCGATCGATCAGCAGACCCGCTTGAACGGCCAGGACTCGGTCGGCCTGGTCATCACCGCGCAGAGCGGCGCCAACGTTGTGGCGGTAGACACGGCTGTCAAAGCCAGACTTACGCAACTCGAGTTGGCGTTGCCGCCCGGCATGCATGTCGCCATCGTCAACGATCAGACTGACTATATCAACCAGTCGCTCAAGGCTGTCGAGAACGACCTGGCCCTGGCCGTGATCCTGCCGGCTATTGTCCTGCTGGTCTTCTTGCACCGCATCCGCAACATGTTCATCGTGGTGCTCGCTATTCCTACGTCCCTGCTCTCCACGTTCACCGTCATGTATTTCACGGGCTTCAGTCTGGACCTGATCTCCTTGCTGGCCCTGTCGCTCCTCACCGGCATTCTCGTTGACGACTCCGTGGTGGTGCTGGAGAACATCAACCGCCACCTGGCGATGGGGAAACATCCGATCCGGGCAGCGCTGGACGGGCGGCATGAGATCGCCCTCGCCGCTGTGACCATCACGCTGACCGATGTGGTGGTATACCTGCCGGTCGCCTTTACCAATGGGCTCGTCGGCCAGATCTTCCGCGAGTTCGGCATCACCATCGTCGCGGCCACGCTCTTCTCGCTGTTCATCGGCTTCACCCTGACCCCGCTGCTTGCCTCGCGCTGGCTCAAGGAGGGCATGGACGACGAACATCAGGCGGCAGGCCATGGGGGCGGTCCGCTCACCCGCTTTGGGCGTGTCTGGGAACGGGGCTTTTCCCGAGTGCGCAATGGCTACGGCCGGCTGCTGGGCCGCGCCTTGCGAACTCGGCCGCTCGTCATCCTCGTCGGCGTGGCCGCCCTGGTCGCCAGCATCGCCTTCATACCGCTCGGGTTGCTGGGTACCGAGTTCACTCCCCAGGAGGACAACTCACAGCTCCAGGTGAACGTGCAGTTCGCCAATGGGACGCCCCTGGCGCGCACAGAAACCGTCGTGGATCAGGTCGACCAGGAAATCAGGACGATACCCGGCGTCAAGCAGACCTTCACCAGCGCGGGAGCGCGCGGCGGCTTCGGCGGTGGTGCGACCACCGGCAGCGGCGAAGTGTCCGTGGACCTCCTGCCGGTCGGCCAGCGCCCGCCTATTGACACTTACCTGGCCAAGATACGCGCGCTGTCCCGGCAGTTCCCCGACGCCTCCATCGTGACGTCGCTGCCTAGCGCGTTACGAATCGGTGGTGGTCAGAATATCAACGTGATTATCCAGGGTCCAGATATCAACACCCTGGACCAACTGGGCGCTCAGGTCACGGGAGTCATGCGTACGGTGCCCGGCGTGGTTCAGGTCCGTAATGGCTCGTCCCAGACCTCTCCGGAGTTGGGAATCCAGGTAGATCGCGCTGCCGCTGTCAACCTGGGGGTCACGCCCCAGCAAATTGGCAATGCCGTCCAGACGGCGATTGTCGGCACGACCGTCGGCTACCTCCAACCGTCTGGCAGCACTATCCAGACACCGATCGTGGTAACAGTCCCCGGTGGCCAGAATATGACGCCGCAGCTCTTCTCCCAGCTTACTCTGTCGACGACAGCAGGCGTGCCGATCCGCCTTGACCAGGTTGCGAAGGTCGTGCAGACGCAGGAGCCGGCACAGTTGAGTGACCAGAACCGGCAGTTGGAGGTTTCGGTCGGCGCAAACACCTCCGGCGTCCCGCTCGGGCAGGTCTCGACGGCCATCCAGCAGGCTATCCAGCAGCAAGTGCCGTTGCCGCCCGGCTATTCCTTCATCATGGGCGGCGCATCGCAGCAGCAGGCCCAGGTCTTCGCACCGTTGGAGGCGGCTTTCGCCCTTTCGGTTGTCCTGGTCTACATGTTGTCGGCGGCCCTGTACGAATCGCTGCTCTACCCCCTCGCCGTGCTGCTCAGCCTGCCGCTGGCCACGGTTGGCGCCTTCATCGCGCTGATCATAACAGGCAACACCCTCAACCTCTACTCGTTCATGGGGCTGATCATGCTCATGGGCCTCGTAGCCAAGAACGCGATCCTGCTCGTCGACTACACAAACACGCTGCGCCGGCGTGGCCTGGAGCGCAATCCGGCGCTGATCGAAGCCGGTCGCACCCGGCTGCGGCCGATCGTCATGACCACCTTTACCATGGTGTTCGCGATGTTGCCGCTGGCCGTAAAAATCGGGGCAGGCTCGGAAGATCGCTCCCCGATGGCGACTGTCCTCGTCGGTGGCCTGCTCACGTCGACCATGCTCACCCTGGTCTTCGCGCCGGTTGTCTATAGCTACGTGGACGACTTTTCCATATTCCTGGTGCGCCGCGGCTGGGCTAAACCGCGCACGGCGGCCGCCCTGGCGGAAATCAACGCGGCACTGGCAGGCGGTGAGATCGCAGTGACATCTGTCCTGGCGCCGAACGGCGTGGCGAGCCACGCGCTGGCGACGGACGCCCCATCGGAAGCACGCACCTTCGGGGACTAGGTGGTGAATTGTAGCGGCACGCTCGCCAAACAGCATTCCGGCCTCGCGCTAGCGCGTTTCCGCCAGCGCCGGTACCACGGCCGTTCCGGGGATAACGGAAGTGGCGTTGATCACCTCTGGCAGGGCGTCCCAGCCGGCGGCCGTTACCTCGGCGGTCGTGACGCTCAGCTCGACGCGCCCGGGTTCGGTGCGACGGCAGACAGTGAGGGGGATGTACATGTCCGTCGGAAAGAGCAACCCCTTCTGCACCCAGAGGTAGTTGCTATGGACCTCATTGACGTGCCCGATCAACTGGCCGTCAGAACCATACACTTCCCAGTCTTGCTCAACATCCCGTTCGATTTCTTGCATCGGCTCACGTTGGTCCATCCCTTGTCTTCCTCTCCTCCGGGTGTGGTCAAGTCCTCCGGCGTCCGCCCAGCCCTCTGGGGAGCGCACGTGCCATGACAGCCGGCTCAGGGCACGTTAAGCTTCTGGGCAGCGTGAAGCGCCCAACGAAAAAGCGGCACCCGGTCCATTTGTAATGCAATAGCTGTGCCAGGTGGCATTGGAGACAACAGTGACGACCCCTTACGGCAGACTCAATGTGCGTGGTGTGATCAATGCGGCGGCGACCTTGACGAAACTTGGCGGGTCGATCATGCCCGATCCGGTCGTGGAGGCGATGACCGCCGCCGCGCGGTCTTTCGTCGACCTCCATGAATTTCAGCGGCGCGTTGGTGAGCGTATTGCCGAGTTGACGCGGAACGACGCCTGCTACGTGTCTTCCGGCGCGGCCGCTGGTATCACCCTGGCCGTTGCCGCCAGCATCGCCGGCATCGACCCGGCATTGATCGCCGGCTTCCCGTACCTCGATGGGCGACCACGCGAGGTGATCGTCTGGCGAAGCCAGCGCAATGGCTACGACTACGCGGCGCGCCTGACTGGCGCGCGCCTGCGCGAGATTGGCGCCACCGCTCAGGAGTTGACCGACGCCTGCACCGAACACACCGCCAGCATCCTCTGGTTCGCTGGTTCCAATTATGCTGCCGGGGCCCTGGCCCTGGAGGAAATTGTCCCCATCGCCCGACAGCGGGGTATCCCGGTGCTGGTGGACGCTGCAGCCCAGATTCCTCCCGTCGCCAATCTCTGGCGTTTCACGAAGGAACTCGGCGCGGATGTGGCTATTTTCAGCGGCGGCAAGGGCCTGCGCGGTCCGCAGGCGACCGGTCTGGTGCTCGGTCGCCGCGATATCATCGAGGGTTGCCGGGCCAATGGCAGCCCCAACCACACGCTTGGTCGCCCCATGAAGGTCGGCAAGGAAGAGTTGGCAGCTATCCTCGCCGCCGTGGAGTGGTCGTTGGGCCAGGATGAACCGGCAACACTGGCCGGCTACGAAGCGACAGTGCGCTACTGGTTGACCGGCCTGGCGGACCTGCCAGGGGTAACGGTCGAGCGCGGCTACCCCAGTGAAGCCGGCCAGCCCCACAGCCGCGCCATCGTGCATCTTCTTTCTGGAGCGCCGCTGAGCCGGGATGCGCTGATCGAGGCGCTCTGGGAGCGCGATCCGCGGATTGCCGTGAGCGCGTTCGGCGCCGACGCCATCGCGCTCAACCCGCAAACAGTCCAAGCGGGCGAGGCCGAGATCGTTCTGGACGCCGTGCGACGGGCTGTGGCCCGCCCCTAAAAGGGCGGGCGGCCCTACCCCAGCTTGTCGTGGAGGAAACGCACCGTCCGTTCCCAGGCGAGACGCGACGCCTCGGCGTTGTAGATTCCAGGCCGGGTGTCGTTGAAGAAGGCGTGCTGCGTGCCGGGATAGATGAAGAACTGCACTTCCTTGCCGGCCTGCCGCAGCTCCGCTTCCAGGCGCCGGGCGGCAGCCGGGCCGGCAGAGTCGTCGTGTTCAGCGTAATGGCCCTGGAAGGCCGCGTTTGGCGCTGTCCAGTCGTTGGCCTCGGCCATGGCCGGCCCGACGCCGTAGAACGGCACGGCTGCGCCGATGGCATCAGGCCGCTGTTGGGCCAGCAGCAGCGCGAGGCTACCACCCATACAGAATCCCACAACGCCAACGGTATCGCCGGTGACGGAGTGGTGCGCGCGTAAGAAGTCGACAGCGCCACTCAGGTCCTTCGCCGCCTGTTGCATGCTCATCGCCATCATAATTTTGGCAGCCTCATCGGGCTCCCTGGTCGCCTTACCGTGGTACAGGTCGGGAGCCAGCGCCGTAAACCCGGCGCCCGCAAAGCGCTCACAGACGTCCTTGATGTGCTCGACCAGCCCCCACCACTCTTGAATCACGATGACGCCCGGCCCCTTGCCCGTATCCGGAACCGCCAGCCAGCCCTGTGCAGAGCCTCCGTTGCTGCGAAACTCGACGCTGGTACCCATGCTTGCTCCGTTCTTCGCCATTCGTTGGCCATCATAGTATCCGACATGCGGATCCATGTCAGTTGTAACCTTCGGGTCTGCCGGTATAGTGTTCCACCGGTAGGCGCGGTTCGTTGGTGCGAGCGCTCATGCCAGGTGAGAGGATGCGCAATAGTGGTGGACACTCCGGAGGCGGTGCCGGCTGATCTCTACGACAAGATCATCTCCCTTTCCAAGCGCCGGGGCTTTGTCTTCCCCAGCAGCGAAATCTACGGGGGACTCAGCAGTTCCTGGGATTACGGACCATTGGGCGTGGAACTGAAGAACAACGTCAAGGCGGCCTGGTGGCGCGCCATGACGCAGTTACGGGACGATGTGGTGGGACTGGACGCCAGCATCCTCATGCACCCCACGGTGTGGCACGCCTCCGGCCACGTCGAGAACTTCACCGATCCGCTGGTGGACTGCCGGAACTGCAAGCAACGCTTCCGGTTGGACCAGTTGCCGGGTGCGGAGGTGCTGGAACCGGGCGAGCAAGCGCCGGAGGGCTTCATTGCCACCCTGGCTTGCCCTAACTGCGGGCAACACCAACTCACCAGCCCGCGCCAGTTCAACCTGATGTTCAAGACCTACATGGGCCCGGTGGAGGAGGACGCCGCCATGGTGTACTTGCGCCCGGAGACCTGCCAGGGCATTTACGTCAACTTCGAGAACGTGCGCGTTACCACGCGGCGCAAGCTGCCCTTCGGCATCGCCCAGATCGGCAAAGCCTTCCGCAACGAGATCACGCCCGGCAACTTCATCTTCCGCACACGCGAGTTCGAGCAGATGGAGCAGCAGTTCTTCTGCGCCCCTGCCGAGGCGGAGCAATGGTTCCAGCACTGGCGCAAGGTACGGTGGGAATATTACCTCCGCTTGGGCGTGAGCGAGCAAAAGCTCCGCTTCCGTCAACACGGCAAGCACGAGCTTGCCCATTACGCTGCGGCCGCCGAGGACATTGAGTACCTCTTCCCCTTCGGCTGGAAAGAGTTCGAGGGCATCCACAACCGCACAGACTACGACCTCTCCCGCCACAGCCAGTTCAGCGGCAGGGACCTTTCCTACTTCGACGACGCCACGCGCGAGCGCTTCACGCCCTACATCATCGAGACGTCGGCCGGTTGCGACCGCTCGCTGTTCGTCTTCCTGCTGGACGCCTATCACGAGGAGCCCGACAAGGACGAGACGCGGGTCGTCATGCGCTTTCACCCCCTGCTAGCGCCGTATAAAGCTGCGGTGCTGCCGCTCTCCAAGAAGCCGGAACTGGCCGGCCTTTCCCGCGACGTCCACCGGCAACTGCGGCGTTTGTTTGCCACCGACTATGACGAGACGCAGAGCATCGGTAAGCGCTACCGGCGCCAGGATGAAATCGGCACGCCGTGGTGCGTCACTGTGGACTTCGAGAGCCTAAACGACAATGCCTTGACCATCCGCGACCGCGACACGATGCAGCAAGAGCGCGTGCCGATAGCCGACGTGGCCGGGCTGCTGCGGTCGCGCCTTGATGCGCTGTTGTAGGGGGGAATCGTATGTCGTTACCGGCAGTACACCGGGACAGGCTGCTGCAGACGCTGCTCGACCTCGTGCAGATCAACAGCCCGTCCAAGCAGGAAGAGCAAGCGGTCGCCTACGTCCGCGCAGCATTGACCGCGCTGGGTATAGCAAGTACAGTTGATGGCGTCAACAATATCTACGCCCACCTGCCGGAGCGGAACAGCACAGCCGCCGCGTTGCTGGTGAACGCGCATGTCGACACCGTGCAGCCAACACCCGGCATCAAGGTGCATATGGACGGCGACGTGCTGCGCACCGACGGCACGTCCGTCCTGGGAGCTGACGACAAAGCCGGCGTGGCCGCCATGCTGGAGGTACTGCAGCTCCTGCACACGTCCGACGTAGCGCACGCCCCGCTCGACATCCTGTTCACCGTCCAGGAAGAGATCGGACTCTGCGGCGCCAAGCTGGTAGAGTTCGACCGCCTCACCGCGCGGGAAGGCGTCTGCCTCGACGTCGGTGGGCCGGCGCATCACCTGGTCGTCGCCGCACCGGGGCAGACCGGCATCGAAGCCACATTCATCGGCCAGAGTGCACACGCCGGTGTCGCGCCGGAGCTCGGCAAGAACGCCATCGTGGCAGCGGCGCAAGCCATCGCCGCCATCCCGCTCGGCCGCCTTGACGCTGAAACGACGGCCAACATCGGCCTGATCCGCGGCGGTCAGGCGCGCAACATCGTGCCCGACCGCTGTGAACTGGTCGGTGAAGCGCGCAGCCGTGACAGCGGCAAGTTAGCCCGCCAGACCGAAGCGATGGTAGCCGCACTTCATCAAGCTGCCGAAAACACCGGCTGCCGCCTGGATCTCACCGTCAGCGACAGCTACTCCGCCTTCTCCTACGATGCCACCACACCAATCGTGCAGCGCTGCCAGGCTGCCATCCGCACCCTGGGACGCGAGCCACAACTGAGGTCCACCGGCGGCGGCAGTGACGCCAACATCTTCAACAAGCACGGCATCGCCACCATCCTGCTGGGCGTCGGCTACGAAGACATCCACACGCCATACGAGCACATCGCGATGGCGTCGGTGGTGGACATCACACAAATGTTGCTGGCGTTGGTAACCGGAGTATGAGTGCACCCGACGGGAGTACAACCCAACGACGGAGGGAGGTTGGGGAAAAGGACGGAGAGCCGTAGGGGCAGGTCCCCGTGCCTGCCCAGGTCCGGTTGCGAACCACGTTGCCTTTGTGGCAGGCGAGCAGGGCAGGCACGGGGACCTGCCCCTACGGCGAGATACCCCGATACAAACGCCGGGCGAACGTTGCAGAAAACGTGGCCATGTTCCCGCCTACCCAGCAGCAGCCAACAACCGCCCCGCCACCTGCTCCGCCGCCTCAAGCGCATGCGAAATATCATCCGCCGTGATGCCGTAATGTGTCACGAAGCGGATGCGGCGGACGCCGATATGCAGCGCCAGCACGCCGCGCTCCGCCAGGAGCACGGCGCATGTCTCGGCGGCTTCGGCGGTGGGGAGATCAACCATGACGATGTTGGTCTGCACCGTGTCCAGCGCGACCTGGAAGCCGTCGAGGCGCGCCAGCCCTTCGGCCAGACGCCGCGCATTTGCATGATCTTCGGCAAGCCGGTCGATCATGGTGTCCAGGGCCACCATCGCCGCCGCCGCCAGCACCCCGGCCTGGCGCATGCCACCACCCAGTTGCTTGCGCTTGCGGCGAGCGCGCGCGATGAAGGAACTGCTGCCCGTCAGCAGCGAGCCGACCGGCGCCGCCAGTCCCTTGGAAAAGCAGAAGTTGACGCTGTCTGCGGCCTGGGCGAGATCTCGTGCCGGTACACCAAGGGCGACCGCCGCGTTGAAGATGCGGGCGCCATCCATGTGGATGGGGATGCCGTGCCGTTCTACTACCGTGCGGATGCGTAGCAGCTCGGCCGGCGTGCTGACGACGCCTCCAGCGTAGTTATGACTGTTTTCCACACAGACCAGCCGCGTGCCCGGCGTATGCATCGAGGCGGAGTGGATGGACGCCGCCACCTGCTCGGGGTTTAGCTTGCCGTCGCCATCAGGCAGGACGTGCGCCACCAGGCCACCCAGTTCGGCCATGCCGCCGACTTCGTTCAGGAAGATGTGGGAGCTATCGCCCAGGATCACGCTGTCGCCCGGCCGGCAGTGTGTGGTGGTGGCGATCAGGTTACCCATCGTCCCGGTGGGGACGAAGAGGCCGGCTTCCTTGCCCAGCAGCGCGGCGCCGCGTTCCTCCAGCGCATTGATCGTTGGGTCCTCCCCGAAGACATCGTCGCCCACGACGGCGTCCGCCATCGCCGCGCGCATCTCCGGGGTCGGCAGCGTCACGGTATCGCTGCGCAGATCAATAAACGGGGACAAGGCAGGCGCTCCTCTCGGCATTGGGGAATTTCACGGACTCAACGAGTGGTAGCATAACCGCAGAGGAAACTGCATTCACCAATGGTGCTGGAACTACGGCTGGGCGACGTGGTCCAACTGCGCAAGCTGCACCCCTGTGGCGGCAGCGAATGGACAATCGTGCGCCTTGGGGCCGACATCGGGCTGCGTTGTCGCAAATGCAACCATCGCGTGTTGCTGGAGCGTCCGACGTTGGAGCGCCGCATCAAGCGTTTCGTGGAGCGCGGCCC
>DAIMXP010000062.1:0-7321 GCA_036734945.1 Chloroflexota bacterium | reverse complement strand
CGCGGCCCTGTTAGACTTCCAGCCGTCCCAAGAAAGGACCAGCCATGTCACCCGATCCCAGCCGCATTCCGCTGCTATTGGACACCGACATCGGCGACGATGTTGACGATGTCTTCGCCCTCCTGCTCGCTGCCCGCCAGCCCACGGTGCAACTCCTGGGAGTCACCACCGTCTATGGCGACGTCGCCCAACGCAGCCGTATCGCCCGCAAGCTGTTGCGCCTGGGAGGCTACGCCGACGTACCCGTCGTCAGCGGTCTCAGCCGGACGCTGGCTGGCCGCGACCCCGGCCCCGTCATGAAGTCCGGGCTGGGGTTCGCCCCCGACGAGGAGCCCATCGGCAGCGGCGCAAACGCAGGGGCTGAAGCCTTTCTCATTCAGCAAGTGATGACCAGCCAGGAGCCGGTGGTACTGGTCGCCGTTGGACCGCTCACCAACGTCGGGTCAGCGCTGCGCCAGGAGCCTCGGCTCGCCGGGCGTCTGCGCGCCTTGATCGTCATGGGCGGGCGGCTCGGACCAGACGCCGAGAAAGGTGAACACAACGTCAATTGTGATCCTGACGCCACGCGATTGGTGCTGGAGAGCGGCGCTCGCCTGAGGGTAGGCACGTTCGAGGTGACCGTCCAGGCCCGACTCGGCGCTCCTGCAGCCCGCCAGTTACGCGAGTCTGGCGACCCAGCTTGTGCCGGCGCAGCCGATATGCTGGAGCTCTACCTGCAACAGATGGCCCGCGTCGACACCGCGATGTACGACCCGTTGACGCTTACCCTGGCCTATACGGAGCGCTTCCTCAGCATGCGCCCGGCGACGTTGTGCGCCGCCTACGCTGACCGCCGCGTCACGCTGACCGCTGATGACGACGCGGCTTCGACCACCGATGTCTCGATAGCAACCGATGGCCCCAGCTTCATCGAGCACCTGCTTGAAACGATCACCACGACCTGAATGGGCATCACGCCTGGTTGCTGGCAACAGCGTGGCGTGTTACCGTCTATGAAGGGCGCAGGGGGGAGCAGACAATGGCGCAGACGGTGCATAGTTTTCTTCGGCGACGCGGCAGCACAGCCGACGAAGCATTCGAGTTCAACTATCTGGCGACTGGACGCCACTTGCAAGAAGACATGCGTGTCCTGACCGAGCGTGGTCTCCCAAAGCCCGACCTGCTGCGCGGCATCTTGCGTTGCGTATCGCTAGAGCAAGCCTCCGTCGCGGTCTCCGCAAAGCTCAACGGCCTCTACACCCGCGAGGTCGAGGTTGCTGAGGACGACCCGTTCTACACCGACCACCCGGAGTTTATCGGTCCGCCGCGCATCCGACTTCGAGCGCCAAGACTACCGCGACCAAGTGCGGCGGCGGATCCGCCAGCCGGGTCATGACCAGCAACGCAAGTTAGGAGACACGAATGAACAACCCACCACAACTCCTCCCCACCAACCACGACGGCGCGGCGCCTGGGCTGCGCTACCGCATCCAGGGTGAACTCGTGCCCGTCCTGCACGTCGCCTTAGATGGCAGCGTGCCGGTCTACTTTGAGCACCATGTCGTGTTATGGAAAGACCCGCCGCTGCAAATCGGCTTGCGTGGTAAGGGCGCCTTCAAGCGTATGATTGCCGGCCTGCCGGCGTTCCAGACGGAGGCGCGCGGACCGGGCGAAATTGCTTTCTCCCGCGACGGCGCCGGGCACGTATTCCCCCTGCATCTTATGCCCGGCACAAGCGTGCTGGTGCGCGAGCACCAGTACCTGGCGGCCACCGGCAACCTCGACTATACCTATCAGCGCGTGAAAGGCTTTGCCAACATGATGTTCGGCAACAGCGGCTTCTTCGTGGACCAGTTCACGGCCACGCAGCACGAGGGCGTGCTCTGGCTGCACGGCTACGGCAACGTCTTCGAGAAGGCCCTGGCGCCGGGCGAGCAGATCGACATCGAACCCGGCGGCTGGATCTACCGCGACGGCAGCGTGCAGATGGAGCAGAACGTCTACGGCCTGCGCACCGGCATGTTTGGCGGCCAAGGCAATATGGTGTGGAACCGGTTTACGGGGCCGGGCCGGGTGGGCATTCAGTCGATGTACATACACTTGCCGACAGCGGAGTGATCGCAGGTAGGTCTCGTGTCCGTGGTGATGCCGAGAAGGCCGAAACGCTTGTAAGCTGATTGACAAAACACCCTGCGCTTGCTACAATGTAGGAATGTATGACCCCATAGCACTTATGGAGAAAGACGTGTCAAACCCCAAACTCGCTCGGGTACAGGAAAAGGGACAGGTCACCCTCCCGGCGGACGTTCGCCGAATGCTTGGCATCAAGAAGGGCGATGTCGTGAGCTTTAGCCTTACGCAGGACGGCAGTGTCTTGCTCACGCCGCAGCAGACCATCGCCAGTCGTGACATTGATGAGGCAGATCGCTTGCTGCGAGAGCAGGGACTGAGCCTGGACGAGATCATCGAAAACGGCCGCAGCATTCGGAGCCGACTCATCAAGGAAGCGTATGGTATTGACACCGACCAGTAGGCAATTTCGGGTTTTCATTGACAGTACGGTGTTCTTTGCCGCATGCGCTTCGGCCCTTGGCGCCTCCCGGTTGTTGCTGGACAAAGGATTTTCGGGGCTCTTTCAACTGTGCTTTTCCACACTCGTTCTGCTGGAAACCCAGGAGAATTTGGCCGCCAAGCGCCCGCAGGCCCTGGCACAATTTGACAGCTATCGAGCCAAGATCGACTCGATCACCGATCCGCCTGTCGATCTCGTACAACGAGCCATGCGCATCGTCGTTGCCAAGGATGCGCCGATTATCGCCGCTGCCGCATCAGCCGACGCCCAGTATCTTCTCACACTTGATCAACGCCACATTCTGGCGCAGGCAAGCGCAATCGCATCTGAGTATGGCATCACAGTGCTCACACCGGGCGAGGCGCTTGCTCGGTTATGACTAACCGAGCAGGTGAAATGAGGAACTGCTGGCAACCAGAGCCGATAGGCGCGCTGCGCTGGACTATGGCGCGACCGCCGTCTGATAGCAAGCACGGTGGACTTATTTGCCGAAGCCGACTACCTCAAACGTCCAATTGGCCGGGGGTGAGTACAGCGAGCGCTTCGCCGAGTTTGGTCAGGGTCGATCACTCCATCTAGGAGCTCTCAGCAGACCCGGAAGGAGGCCAGCAATGTCAGCCTATGCAGACCGCCAGCGGCTCTCACGGCGGTCGTTGTTAGCTAAGGGCTTAGCGGCTTGCGGCGGTATCGGCGTGCTGGCTGCATGTAATGGCGGTGGCGCCACGGCGATGTCGGGCGTAAGCTCCGCCGCGCCAACGACGGCGGTGAGCAGCGCAGCAACATCGAGCGTTCGGGCGCTTGCTGCCCCGACCTCGAACTCCGCGAGCGCAACCGCGACGGGGAGCGGCAACACGGCGGCCGGGGCGCGGGCGACACCCACGAGCGCCGTCATCCGCACTGGCGCCTTTGGGAAGGCCCAGGTGGTGTTGGAGTGGCTGACCTACTTCCAGGCGGCTGATCTGGATCGCCTGCAAAACAGCTTCCTGCCGATGTACGAACAGGCGCACCCGGGAGTGAGCATCGAAGTGCTGCTGGATACCGGCGCCATTGTGGAGGCCGAGCAGAAGTTTAAGACGCTCACCGCCGCCGGTACGCCGCCCGACCTCTTCGCCAGCGCCCGATCGGCGGCCGGCTATGCTCGCCAGGAGCTGGTGGCCGACCTCAGCAGTGCGGCAGCGAAAGATAAGTTCGATACCGCGAAGTACAACCAGTCACTCTTTGACTACCAGGCGCTGTACCAAGGGAAGCTCATGGCGCTGCCGGTAGCGGCGAATTCCCCAGGACCGGCAATGGTGTATAATCGGGACCACTTCCAGAAAGCGGGCCTGCCCATTCCGCCGGCCACCTGAGGGGACGAGTCCTGGAACTGGGCTGCCTTTGTGGATGCTGCAACAAAGCTCACAGTGATTGGACCGGACGGCGTGCCAACGCAAGCCGGCGTCGACTCGCTGGGCTATCTGCCGCATCTGCCCGTTTTGTGGGAAGGAACGTGGGTCTCTGCCGATATGCGTACCGCCTCCTGCGACTCCCCGGCGATGCTGGACTGCTACAACGCCTACCACGACCTGCTCTGGAAGCAGCACGTCATGCCACGCCCCGGTGAAAAGCTGGTTGGCTCCGGCAGCGCCTTCGCCGCCGGCAAGTCGGCCATGTCGGTACTGAACAGTTCGCAAATCTCGCACGCAGCGAAGACGCTCACTGGTGTCTCCTGGGGCCTCATGCCCTTCCCGAAGGCGCAGCGTTCGGCCTACGTCTACAATCCCCAGATGGAATACATCGCCAGGACGTCAAAGCACACTGACGACACCTGGACCTATCTAAAGTGGCTCGATGAAGGTTCGCGCTATGCCCGCTTCGTGGCCATCATGCCCATGGTCCCTGCTGATGCTACACAGTGGGCCCAGGAGTTCTTCAAGCCGCTGGGCGACGTGCGTCCGCAGGTGCTGCTCGATTCCCTCAAAGTCGGCCTGCACACCGATCCGCTGCTCGCTATCACCGGTGAAGATGTCTTTGTGCCGAAGACGGTGGAAGCCGGGCTAGCTGCCATCACTGCCGGGAAGGCCGACGTCAAGACGACCTTGCAGCAGATCAAGCCGCCACTCCAGCAACTTGTCACTGCCTGCGCCTGCGCGGTATAAGGCGGCGAAGAGCGCTGGGCTACACCGCACCACCACAAAGGAGGATGGTTGAAGCGTCCGAACATACTCTTGATCACGACCGATCAGCAGCGCGGCGACTGCCTGGGCCTCAACGGCCATCCGGTGTTGAGTACGCCGAACCTCGATTACCTGGGTCAGAGCGGCAACAACTTCACACGCGCCTACACGGAAGTGCCCTCCTGCATCGGTGCGCGCCGCACCATGCTCTCCGGCATGCGGCCCGTCCACCACGGCATGCTCGGCTATCATGGTGATGTGGAGTGGGACTTGCCGCATTCATTGCCCGGCGAGTTGACCCGGGCCGGCTACCAGACGCAGCTGGTCGGCAAACTGCACATGTTTCCCTATCGCAAACGCTACGGTTTCGAGCATATGCTGTGGTCGGACCATCGTGGCGAAAAGAAGAGCGACTACAGCGACTGGCTGGCCGATAACGGCGCCACCGCCATCGAAGCTCGCGTGGCCCACGGCGTGTCCGGCAACGGCTGGGTAGCCCGGCCCTTTCACCTAGCCGAGGAGTTCACGCATACCAACTGGTGTACACGGGAGGCGGTGCGCTTCCTGGATCACCGGGATCCCAGCCAGCCGTTCTTCCTCTGGCTCTCTTACTTCTCTCCGCACGCTCCCTACACGCCACCGCAGCTCTACTACGATCGCTACATGGAGCAGGAGTCTCCAGAGCCCTACCTGGGCGACTGGGAGCCCCGCTTCGACGCCCCGGTCAGAGGCTTGAGCCCGGAGGCTTCCGTCGGCCGGGTGGATGACGTCACGATGCACCGCCTGCGGGCCGGCTACCTGGGGCTGATCAACCACATTGACGACCAGATCGGCTTTCTGCTGCGCATCATGCGCTCCTGGGAACAGGGTCTCGCCGGGAACACCGTTATCATCTTCACCTCCGATCACGGCGACATGCTGGGCGACCACCACTACTTTCGCAAGACCCTCCCATACGAAGGATCGGCGCGGGTGCCCTTCTTTGTGAACACACCTTCCTGGATGGGCTTGCCGCAGGGTCGCACGTTTGATCAGGTAGTCGGCCTGCAGGACTTAATGCCGACCATTCTGGACGCTGCCGGGGCGCCAATCCCGGACTCCGTAGATGGCCGCAGCGTGCTCAGCTTGATCCGCCAGCCGGAAACAGCCTGGCGCGACTACCTGCATGGGGAGCACACCGGCCCTCTGGGGATGCAGTACCTCACGGACGGCAAGGAGAAATATATCTGGTACACGCAGACGGGTGAAGAGCAACTGTTCGATCTGGTCGGCGACCCCAATGAGTTGCACAACCAGGCAGCCGACGAGGCGGCACAGAGGCGCCTGCAGCTCTGGCGGCAGCGCCTGGTAACGGAGTTGGTGGGCCGGCCCAACAAGCTCTCCGACGGCACCCACCTGATTGCCGGGCAGCCCCAGATCACGGTTCTCCAACTGGCCACGGTATAGGAGTTTGGTATGCAATTGCGTATCGGTATTGCGGGGTTGCGCCGAGGGCTGGCGCTGCAAGGCGTGTTCGCCGCCCCAGCCTGACTGTCGCGTCGTCGCCGTCTGTGATACCAATGGCGAGGTAGCCCGCGCCGCTGCCGCCCGCGTCGGCGCCGTGACTTACGAGGAGTACGAGCAGTTCCTTCAGCACGAACTGGATGTCGTGGTGGTAGCCACGCCGGTGTCGACCCACGCCCGCTACGTCATCGCCGCCCTGGAGCGCGGCTGTCACGTTCTGGGGGAGGTGCCGCTCGCCGACAGCATCGAAGAATGTCGGGCGGTGGCTACGACCGTGGAGCGCACTGGTCGCCAGTACATGCTGGCGGAGAACATGTGCTTCATGCCCTACCTGGATGCCTGGAAGGCCTTCCTGGCGGCCGGCCGTCTGGGCGAGGTGTTTTACGCCGAGGCGGAGTATCTGCATGGCGGTCGGACGCCGCGCAGCAGCAACGAGCCACCAACCTGGCGTACCGGCCGCCCACCCATCCTCTACCCAACCCACAGCCTCGGCCCCCTCCTCGAACTGCTGGGCGATCATTGCGTCAGCGCCACCGGCATGGGAGCCGCCGGCCCGGTGGCCCGCGACCGCGGCTGGTTCGATGCCGAAGTCGCCCTGTTACGCACCGGGAAGGGGACACTGATCAAACTCCTGCGCGGCACGGGGATTGTGCGCGAGCCGATGCTGCACTACTTTGTGCTCTACGGCACCGCCGGCACGATAGAGACACGACGGGAAGGGACAGGCTTTTTAGGCTTTCGAGGTTTCTTCGCCGACGTGCCCCACCTCCAGGGCATGATTGATTTCCCGATCACTGACCGCCACCCTGCGGTCCCCGGTGTGGGTGGCGGCCATGGCACCTGGGAACAGGTGATGATCCCCGCCTTTGTCCAGGCGCTGCAGCGGGAAGAACGCGTCCCGATTGACGTCTATCGCGCCGCCGATTTCACCGTTCCCGGCATCATCGCCCACGCCTCAGCCTTGCAGGGCGGAACCCCACTCGATGTGCCGGACCTGCGGGAAGAGGGCTATAGTCAAACCGCGATGGGATCCACATAGCAAGCGTTCTGATTTGAGCGCACCAAAAGTGCCGGAGAACCCAGTATGAGCCAAAAACGGACACCAGCAGGG
>DAIMXP010000061.1:0-43162 GCA_036734945.1 Chloroflexota bacterium | reverse complement strand
TCTCGTCTCTATCTCCATCGCCTTGCTACAATTACTTATTAGTGAAAAGGCTTCTAACGGGAATATCACCAAGCTCACCTACGACGGCGCCAACACCTACCGGGTGACGAGCGTCACCCTGGCCGCCGGCAGCCCGGTGCAGGCGGTCTACAGCTACACCTACAACACGGGCAACACCGTGGTCACCGATCCCAATGGCCATGCCACGACGTATTACTACGACTACCTGGGCCGGGTGACGAAGGTGACAGATGCTGCCGGCAACAGCTTCCAGACGGCCTGGACGGCGGACAGCCATCCGGCCTCGACGACCGACGCCTACGGCAAGGTGACGAGCTACGGCTACGACAGCAACAACAACCCGACCACGGTCACGCTGCCCACAGGGGCCAGCACGAGCGCCGTTTACGGCACGGTCACCAACATCCCGTACTTCTACGTGCCAACCAGCAGCACGGATGCCCAGGGCAATGTCACCAGCTACGGCTACGATGGCAACGGCGACCTGACGACGATCACTGATGCGCTCGCCAGCCAGAACCGAGCGACCGCTGTCTACAACGCCAACGGCACGGTGGCCTCAGCGACCGACTTCAACGGCAACACCACCAGCTATAGCTACGACGCCAAAGGCAACCTCACCACCGTGACACCGCCCGCGCCACTGGGGTCAACGGCGATCGTTCCGGACGGGCTCTCCCGTCCAGCCAGCGTGACGGATGGGAAAGGTCAAAAGACCAGCTATACCTACGACCCACTGGACCGGGTGACGCAGGTTAGCTATGCCGATGGCTCGACGATCGCCTCGGCCTACGACGCCGACGGCAACCAGACCAGCATGGTGGACAATACCGGCGCCACCAGCTACAGCTACGATGCCCAGAACCGCAAGACGCAGAAGACGTTGCCCGGCGGCGTCACCGTTGGCTACGGCTACGACACGGTGGGTAACTTGACCGCCTTGACGGACAGCGGCGGCACGGTCAGCTACGCCTACAACGCCGTCAACCTGCCGGTGACGCTCACCGAGCCGAGCAACCTGGGGCAGACGACGTTTGGCTACGACGCCAACGGCCAGCGCACCAGTCGGGTACCCCTTGGGTGCTTCCCCGGCGGTGTGGTCCAGAGCCAGACCTACGACGCCTCGGGTCGTCTGGCGACGATCTCGGCCAAGACGGCGGGCGGTACGCAGCTCACGAACTTCAGCTATAGCTACACCAAGCCGGGCGGCGGGGACGGCGCGCTGGTCTCCAGCAGCACCGATGAAATCGACCTCACCACCACCGCCCAGCAGTACGACGCCGCGAACCGGCTCACCAGTTGGGTGGTGACGCCGGGCAGCGGCTCGACCTTCCCGGCCCTGAACTACCAGTACACCTTCGACGGGAACGGCAACCGCAGCAGCATCAACGCCAACGGCACGCTGACGACGCTGGGCTACAACGCCGCCAACGAGTGGATGACGGCGACCAGCGGTGGCAAGACGGCCAACTACAGCTACGACGCCAACGGCAACGAGCTGGGCAACGACGGCTTCGGCGACCCGAGCAAGGCGCTGGCAATCACCTACAACGCCAAGAACCAGACGGCGAGTGTGACGGATACCCAGCAGAACGTCATCCCGATGACCTACACCGGGCCGGGGCAGGCGGAACGGGTGTCGGCGGCCTGGGTGGCGAGCAACCCCGACACTCCCGGTGGTCCCGCCACCTACACCTACGGCTCCGGGCTGCTGCACGCCACCGACAACACCGGCACGGCCTACTACACCCGCGATCCGGGCGGCGCACTCGCACGCTGATCTCCCAGCGGCTGCCGGGTGGGGTGGTCTACCACTACCTGCTGGACGGCCAGGGGAGCGTGGTGCGGCTGGTCGACCCCAGCGGCAACGTAGTGGCGACCTACCACTACTGCCCCACCGGCAACCCTGCTGTGCCGCCGAGCGGACCGGCGGCCCCCGGCAACCCCTACCGCCAGGGCGGCAACTTCTACGAGCCGGGGGACGCAGACCTACGTCTTTGGCAACCTGCGCATCGATGCCAACTCGGGGAACGCGCTCAGTAGAGCAAACGCCATCCTTAGTCTCACTGCGTCAGACATCGAGCAGCTACCACGGCTCGCCAAACCCGCCTTCAAGGCCTACGTTGATCTCGTGGCCGAGCTCGTATACGCCGTGTACTATTACGATTATCAAGACCTAATGCACTTCGCGGTGTACTATCCTTCGTTCGTCGTTTCCGATCTCGTTCATGAGCAGGATACCTATCTAGCTGCAGACATCCAGCTTGACATCTTCAAGAATCGGGTGTTCCAAAACGGCGAACCTCCAAACGACGAAGGGATCTACGGGAAGTTCGTAGAACGAGAGATCCCAGGTTATGCCAACTTTCCGGCCGTCTACCTACCGGGCTTCCGGCTCAAAGACCGCGGCCTTGATCGATACGATGCGAACGGCCAATACCCATGGAACTACGGCTGGCTGACGGGATAAGATGCGAGGTAAGGCGCGGGAGCTGCTGCATCGGCTGATCGATAACCGGTATCGGCAGAAAAACGCTAGGGGTGCGTGGACACATGAGAATCGCGGTGCCAAGCCGCCGCCGCAGATGGCGACGTGGTCATTGAATAGAATCGACACGATGTCCGGTAACCCCCCCACGAGAGACGCAGCGATCATTGCTGTTGACAATGTGGCGGACTGCTCCAACGTGCCCCCCCATCTGACGGCCGCCATCTCCTGTCGTGGACTCCTTCCTGAATGAATGCCGCGCGTCCCTCTTGTGGCCTGCCGTTGCCGGACCTCTCTCCTTGGTGGCGATGGACAAGGCAGCCACCTTGGTTGCTGACGGGACAGCACGCATGCGCCAAGGTGAGACAAGCCACCGAACGGAGCGAACAGTAATCCGTGCAACGAGAGGACGGACCCATGAACGACAGGTTGCGATTGTGTGGCTGGGCAGTACTGGTCGTGCTAGGGTGCGGGCTCGCCTATCCGTTAGGCCGCATCAGTCCCAATCTCATTATTGATCTAGCAGCCTTAATTGGCGGCGTCGTCGCACTTGGCGTTGCGGGTGGTCGTCTGCTGAGACGAAGTGTACGCCCGACATTCTTGGCTGTCTATGGTGCGGGGATCGTCGCCATATTTTACATTCTTGTTGGACTCATTGTAGACGAAGGGATACATCAATGTTCTGATGGCAATCCTTTGTGCATGGGTTTCATTGCGGCGGGCGGTCTTGTCCTGGCTGTCCTTGCCTATCCGACGTTTCTGCTCGGCGCTGTGATCGGAAATCGTATCCGTTGAGCACGTGGGGCAGGCGGAACGGGTCTCGGCGGGCTGGGTGGCGAGCAACCCCGACACCCCTGGCGGTCCGGCTACCTACACCTACGGCTCCGGGTTGCTCAATGCCACGGACAACACGGGCACCGCCTACTACACCCGCGACCCGGGTGGGACGCTCATCTCGCAGCGGCTGCCGGGTGGGGTGGTCTACCACTACCTGCTGGATGGGCAGGGCAGCGTGGTGCGGCTGGTAGACCCCAGCGGCAACGTGGTCGCCACTTACCACTACTGCCCCACCGGCAACGCTGCCGTGCCGCCGAGCGGACCGGCAGCCCCCGGCAACCACTACCAGCAAGGCGGAAACTTCTACGAGCCGGGGACGCAGACCTACGTCCTGCCGAATGGTACCCGTGTCGATGCCAACTCCGGCAATGCTACCCAGGGGCCGGCGACGCAGTTCGCGGCATTAATCGGACCGGGCGGCGGCTCGCCGACCTTGGAGCAACGGCTGCTACGCGTGCTGCGCGTGGCGGCGGCAAGGGCGCAGAACGGGTTCGATCCGCTCGCCACCCCGCTCATCGTCGACGAGAGCGCATCCATTAACATCTGGGGCCTGACACCTGCGCTCCAGTTTGCCGGGTACAACGCGCTAAGCGTGCGCGAGCTCTTCGGGAGGACCAAGGTTACGGATCCCGAAATCCTGAACCTCGCGCGACAAGTGCAAGGGCGGGTGGTAACCTACGATCAGGGGAAGGACGTGGGCGGCGGGTTTGCCGAGACGGCCCTGCTCCTGAACTTTCGGCGTCCGTACACGATCTTCAGCGCGGTTCGGCAGGTAGTCGAGCAGATCGGTCCCCCGTAATCGCTACCTGTGCTAACCCGTCTGCGTCCGCAGCCATATTGGGATGGGGAGCCAAGAGGTGGAGCCGCTTATCCACAGCCACATCACGGATGTCCTGCCGGAAGGGCACCGCCTGGCCGATTCGAACGTGTTCTGCGACCGGTGCGGAGGGATTCTCCACACGTGGGAGAACGAATGCATGACGACCTGGGTGGAGACGGGGAAAGGAAACTACGACCTGTTGTGCTTCGTGATAGCGGCCGGGGGATTTGAGGCGGGCGACCTGATCGATCCGAAACACAACCGTCATCTGGAGGAGGAGCATCTATGGAACAGCTCCGGACCAGGGGTAGAATCTCTCGCCCGCGATTGGGGTCGGGGCCGCTGACGCTGCCCGGTTGACTCTTAGTCGGCTGACCTGCCTTGAAGATGGCCGTTCGCCACGGCCATCTTGCGAAGGAGCGGCGACCGGACGCAGATCGTGGCCGACCCGGTGAACGGGTCCGGCCAGATCGTGAGCGATCCCTCCCAAGGGGTGGCGCACAGCAACGAGAGCGACCTCAGCTTCAACGCCCCGAGCGAGCTCAGCCAGATCCAGCCCTACTCATCGCAAGGGCAAGCGCTCACGCCGGTCGCCTACAGCTATGACACCGCCGGCAACCAGACCGGCAACGATGGGGCAGGTATGGGCAACCCGCTCACGATCAGCTACCTGCCGACCAACCAGACGCAGAGCATCAGCAACACCAGCCAGCAGCCGGTGGCGATGACCTGGACGGGACCAGGGCAGAGCGAGCGGGTGAGCCGCAGTTGGACGGACAGCGGCACGACCTACACCGACCACTTCACCTACACGCCCTTGGGCTTAGGACCACCGGAATTACAAATGACACACATTGGCGCTTGTTCACCAGGGGGGACGACGGCTGCAATTGGATCATTTGTTCATTCGGGAGCCCTTAGCTGGCCGCAGCACGAACACCCCGATCACCCCGACCACGAGCTACTTCATCCGCGACCCCTACGGCACGCCCATCGCCGAGCGCAACAGCGACAGGACGGAGTACTACTACCTCTTCGACAGGCAGGGCAATGTGGTTGGGTTGGAAGACCCCGGCACGATGGTGGCGAGCTACGACTCCGGGGCAGGGTCCGTTAGCGCAAAACCCAGCGCCGCTGCGTGCTCTTGCATCGCACTGGCGACGATGCGGATATGCTCATCGAGATCGACACCCAGGTCCGCCGCCCCGTTAGTGATGTCGTCCCGATTCACGGCACGTGCGAACGCTTTATCCTTCATCTTCTTGCGCACGGATGCCGGCTCCAGGCCAGCTAGGTTCCTGGCAGGCCGCACATAGGCCATGGCGGTCAGGAAGCCGACCAGTTCATCAACGGCGAACAAGGCCTTGTCCATCAGCGATTCTCGTGGCACGTTCAGGTACTCGGCGTGGCCCTTGATGGCGTGAATCATCGTATCAGGGTAGCCAAGCTCTGTCAGCAGGTTGCAGCCCCATAGCGGGTGTTCTGCGCGTGTGGGGTGCTCCTCGTAGTCAAAGTCGTGTAACAGGCCGGTGAGGCCCCAGAGTTCCTCATCTTCTCCGAAGCGCCGGGCGTAGGCGCGCATCGCGGCTTCGACGCCCAGGCAATGGCGACGCAAACTCTCGCTCCTGGTGTGCTCGGTCAACAGGGTATAGGCATCCTGACGGTTCAATCCCGATGTCCCCTATCTTCTGCGGTGCTGCCGTGGTGCTCGTGGTCAAGTGTACAGTCTGCTACACCTGAGCCTCTTCGATGAACGCCGCGTGCAAGGCGCGCGCCGCCGGTTCCACGGCGTCCTGATCGATGAGGCAGGTGATGCGGATGTCCGATGTGGTGATCATCTGGATGTTGATGCCGGCAGCGCTGAGCGTGCCGAACATGGTCGCGGCGTAGCCGGGGTGGCTCCGGATGCCGGTGCCGACGATCGAGACCTTGCCGAAACCGCGAGCACTGCTGATCTCGCGGGCGCCGATGGCGGTGCGGACCGGCTCCAAAAGGGCCTGCGCCCGACTCACGTCGTCCTCGGTAACGGTGAACGACATGTCGGTGATGCCCCCCTGAGCGACGTTCTGCACGATGATGTCGACGTTGATCGCCGCGTCGGCCATCGCCTGGAAGATGCGATGGGCAATGCCGGGGCGGTCGGGGACGCCCACGACGGTGACTTTGGCGACGTTCTTCTCGTGGGCAATGCCGCGGACGCGGTTGTACTGTTCCAATCCCTGCTCCTCCGCTCGGATGATGGTGCCGGGTCCGTCGTTGAAAGTGGGGCGCACCACCAGCGGCATGCCGTAGACCTGCCCCAGTTCAACGGCGCGCGGATGCAATACCTGCGCGCCCAGGTTGGCCATCTCCAGCATCTCCTCGTGACTGATGGCATCCAGTTTGCGGGCGTTGGGCACCACGCGTGGGTCAGCCGTCAGGATGCCGTCGACATCCTTGTAGAACTCGCAGACGGCTGCCTGCAACCCCACAGCGACCGCGACGGCGGTAGGGTCGGACCCGCCGCGCCCGATCGTCGTGATGTCGCCGGCATCGTTCACGCCCTGGAAGCCGGTGATGATGCAGATGCGGCCCTGTTCCAACTCCTGCACGATCCGCGTCGGCTGGACTGACGTAATCAGCGCGCGCCGGTGTTGGGCATCGGTGTGGATGCCGGCCTGCGCGGCGGTGAAGGAGAGGGCCGGCAAGCCAAGGCCGTGCAGGGCCATCGACAGGAGCGTGGCGGACACGGTCTCCCCGGTGGACATCAGCATGTCCAGCTCTCGGGGATCAGGGTCAGGGTTGACCTGGCGGGCAAGGGCAATCAGTTCGTCGGTTGTGTCACCCATCGCCGACACGACGACCGCTACCTCATTGCCGGCCCGGAAGGCCCGCGCAATTCGTGCTGCCACCGTGCGGATGCGGTCGGCATTTGCAACCGAACTGCCGCCGTACTTCTGAACGATGCGCACCATACCGGGAGTATAACGGGTGTTGGGTGTTACGATACTCTGCGATGTTGCGCTTCGATATTCTGACGCTGTTTCCCGACATGTTCGTTGCGCCGCTGGGCCAGAGTATGATCGGTCGGGCCCAGCAGGCAGGACTGGTTGAGATCGCTGTGCATCAACTGCGCGACTGGGCGACGGATCGACATAAGACTGTCGACGATTTCGCCTACGGGGGAGGGAAGGGCATGCTGCTGAAGCCCGAGCCCATCTTCGCTGCGGTGGAGGCGTTGCGGCGGCCGGCGCACGTGGTGCTGCTGCTGGACCCAGCAGGTGAGCCGTTTAACCAGCGGGTGGCCGCTCAGTTGGCCCGTGAGGAGGCGCTCCTGCTGATTTGCGGCCATTACGAGGGCGTTGATGAGCGTGTCCGGGAACACCTGGTGGATCGAGAGCTGTCTATCGGCGACTTCGTGCTGACCGGCGGCGAACTGCCGGCGATGGTCGTCGTTGATGCCGTCACCCGGCTGGTACCCGGTGTGCTGGCGGCGGGGTCGGCGGAGGAAGAGTCCTTCAGTAAAGGGACATTGACCGGCCCGTCGGGGGATGACGCTGACAGCCCTCTCCTGGAACACTGCCAGTATACCCGCCCGGCGGAGTTCCGCGGCTGGCGCGTGCCCGACGTGCTTCTTTCCGGGGATCATGCGCGCATCAAACGCTGGCGCCGAGAGCAAGCGCAGCAGAGAACCCTGATCCGGCGGCCCGATCTCTTGCCAGTCCTCCCGCTGCGCCAGTCATGATCCCTTCTAAGGAGCGGCTGACTGATCTGGTTGGCGTGCTGGCCGGGGTGCGCTTGCTGGTGGTCGGCGACATTTTGGCTGACGAATACCTGCTAGGCCGTCCGGCGCGGTTATCCCGGGAGGCGCCGATCCCGATTCTGGAACTGACCCGCCGCTACTTTCTGCCGGGCGGCGCCGGTAATGCCGCGCGCAACGCCGCCGACCTGGGGGCACAGGTTGCCATCGTCGGCGTGATCGGCAAAGATGAAGCAGGCGACGAGTTGTGCCGGCAGTTTGTCCAGGCGCAGATTCGGGTGGATGGCGTGATCACCGACGCGGGACGGCACACCTCGACCAAGACCCGCATCATCGGCGGTGATGAGCAAACGATGCCGCAGCAGTTGGCCCGCATCGACCACATTGATGGCCGCCTGCTCGGCAACGGGATCAACGCGCAGATTGCCGAACGCGCTGCCCGTTTGCTGGCGGACTCCGATGCGCTTCTGGTGTCGGATTATGATATCGCCGCCGTCAACGCGGAGGTGATCGCCGCGCTGTTGCCGGTGGCACGGCGCCACGGTTGCCGGGTCGTCGTTGACGCGCACGACCAGTTCGGCCGCTTTCGGGGCGTCCACGCCGCCACGCCCAACCAGCCGGAGGCGGAAGCCGAGGTCGGCCATTCCCTGGACGGCGAGGACGCCCTGCGCCGCGGCGCTGCGACGCTGGTGGAACGCATGGACGCCGAAGCTGCCCTGATCACCCGCGGCGGCCTCGGTATGGCGCTGCATGAGCGGGGCGGAGCCACCCATTTGATCCCCGTCGCCACCTACTCGGAGGTACGCGACGCGAGCGGGGCGGGTGACACGGCTGCCACCGTCTACACCCTGGCGGTGGCCGGAGGCGCGACGCCACTGGAGGCCGCCCACCTGGCGAACCTGGCAGCAGGTGTTGCCGTTTGCAAGCTAGGAGTCGCTACCGTCACCCCGGCTGAGTTGCGCCGAGCGATCCTGGCCTGGCGGCCGCTGTGAGGCCGCCGGCGACAGCAAAGATCCTCAGTCATACGGCAGTCGCGACGCTTGCCAGCGCGATACACGAGAGCGGGCGGTCAATCGTCTTGACGAACGGCGTGTTCGACCTGCTGCATGTCGGCCACCTGCGCTACCTGGAAGAGGCGCGCGACCTTGGCGACGTCCTCATCGTCGGCTTGAACAGCGATGCCTCAACCAGAGCACTCAAGGGGCCGACACGCCCCATCAACCCCGAGGCTGAACGTGCCGAACTGCTGGCAGGGCTGGTCTGCGTGGATGCTGTCGTGATCTTCCCGGAAACGACCGCCACCAGGCTGGTTGAGGCCATTCGGCCCGATTACTGGGTCAAGGGCGGTGACTACGGCAGCCTGGAGGAGGCGCTGCCGCGGTTGCCCGAGGCCGTTACCGTCCAGCGTCTGGGCGGCCAGGTTCGCCTGCTGCCGTTCGTCGAAGGCCGCTCGACATCGCTGCTGGTGGAGCGAATCCTGGGGGCCCGGGGCCCGGGGCCCGGGGCCGGGGGTCAGGGTTAGGGTTAGGACATGGCGACGTCATCCTTTGGTCCCCGGCCCCCGGTCCCCGGCCCCCGGCCCCGGGAGCGGAGCGAGCTCCCCCGCCGGCTGGTCGGGGCTGCCGGCCTTGTCGCGCTGGGCAGCATCCTGAGCCGTCTACTGGGCCTGGTACGCGACCCGGTGATGGCTCAGTACTTTGGACGGAACCTGGTCACCGACTCGTTCATCCAGGCACAGACGCTCTCCACTGTTGTCTATGACCTGTTGGTGAGCGGCATGGTCGGCGCAGCGCTGATCCCCACGTTAAGCCGGCTAGCGGTGCGGGATGACATGGACGAGTTCTGGCGCGTTGCTAACGCTGTCTTCGCGATCGGCGCCCTGGTGCTGGCGGTCATTGTCGGTGCCATGGAATTGCTCGCTCCGGTCCTGGTCCACGTCATGTCCGGTGGCTATGATGCGCCGACGCTGGCGCGGGAGACCCTGCTGGCGCGCCTGATGATCCCGACGGTCTGGCTGATGGGCCTTTCGGCGGCGGCGACCGCCGTGCTGTACTCGTTGCATCGTTATCGCCTGCCGGCGCTGGCCATTGCCTGCATCAACCTGGGCGTGATCGCCGGTATGCTGGCTTTTCACCGACTTGGTATCGTCAGCGCCGCCGGTGGCCTGCTCGTCGGCGCGACGGCGCAATTGCTATTGCAGGCTCTGGCCCTGCGCCAGGCGCGCATGCCGTTCCACCCCCGGCTCGACTGGCGCCAACCAGAGGTAGTACACATCGGGAAGCTCTACCTGCCGGTGGCCGCCGGCTTTCTCATGTCCAGTGTGGTCGTGGGTGGGGAACGGCACCTCTATTCGCTCGCTGCTCCTGGCGGTCTGTCGGCGGCCCAATACGCCACCCGGCTGCTCCAGGTACCGCTTGGCCTGGTTTCAACCGCCGTCTCCATGGCCATCTTGCCCACGATCTCGCGCTACGCCGAACGCAGCGAGTGGAGCGCCTACCGGCGTATGGTGGCGATTGGGCTCAACGTGTCAGTGTTGCTGACGCTGCCGGTCACAGCCGCCCTCGCGGTGCTGGCGGTGCCGGTGGTCGACCTCCTTTTCGTCCATGGCGCTTTTCGCCCGGACGATGCCCAGGCGACGATTATTGCCTTCTGGCTGTTTGCCCCGCAGTTGCCGTTCGCTGCGGCAGACCAGATTCTCATCAACGCCTTCTACGCCATGCACGACACGCGCACCCCCAACGCCGTCTATTTTGTCGTGGCAGTGATCTGGGCGGCCGTCGCAATTCCCGGGGTGATGCTCTACAACTGGCCGGCCCTGGTGGCGGCGAACACCATCCAGAACTGCGCCCACGCCGTCATCCTCTTTGCCCTGTTGCTCCGCCGGCACCCAGCGATCATCGCCGAAGGGCTCACCGGGGCCTGGCTGCGCGGACTGGGGGCGACGGCACTGATGGCCGGTGTCTGCTGGCTGATTGCGACGGGATTGCGCCACGAACTCGGCAGCGGCCGATTGATCGACCTGGTGACGATCATCCTCGCCGGTGGCGGCGGAGCGCTGGCCTACGTGCTCGTCATGTGGCTGACCGGTAAGGACGAAGTGGCCCTGCTGCGGCAGAGCCTCCGGCGTTCGCCGCCATGACGTCAGCGGGTAAGATGGTACGCTTGTCAGCAGCGGCGCAGCCGGCAGGATTCAGGCGACGGCCATGCGGGTCAAGAGTCTGTGATTGAATCGTAACGCCACGTTTAGATTCGTGGGGCATATTCGGTCAACGAAGGATTGGGGGCCTGTGCGTCTGTCGGCTATAGTACCGTTGGGGGGGCAAGCAAGTAAGGTTTTTGGTTAGACTTGCTATTATTCGCCGCTACGGTTATTGTGCATAGACGGTGGCAAGGAAGCACTGAAAACGGTGAGCGGAGCAACCACGACGGTGGCGGCACTTTCGGAGAAAAGGCGATGGGGTGAGGGCGGCAGGGTACTCACTGCAGGTCCCACCCGACGCGCAGCGCTGGTTCACAGAACGCCAAGTCGTCAGGCTCGGTACATCGCGAACTCAAATTCCAACAGGAGAGAAAGATAATGGGCAAGAAGATCCTGGTCGTAGCCTCCAACTACGGCCTTTGGGCGGAGGAACTGCAGGCTCCCTGGGACGCCTTGAAGGCTGCCGGTCATGACGTGCAGTTGGCCACCTTCCGCGGCATCACGCCGCTGCCGAGCAAGATGAGCATGGATTCAAGCTTCATTGATCCGCAGCAGGGTGTGGCGATCAACCCCCAGCCGGTAGTTGACCGCGTCAACCAGATCCTCGATACCGGCGAATGGGACCACCCGATTCGTTCCGGCGCTGCCAATATGGACGACTATGACGCGATCGTGCTGGTCGGCGGGGCGGGATCGGCCCTCGACATTGCCGGCAACATGGAAATCCATAATCTGGTGCTCAAGGCGTTCAAGAGCAACAAGACCATCGGCGCGTTGTGTTATTCCGTTGGTGCGCTTGCCTTCGCCCGCGACCCCGACAACGACTTCAAGAGTGTGATCTACGGCAAGCACGTCACTGCACACCCGCACCAGTGGGATTTTGTGGGCGACCACCACTACGATCTGGTTCGTGCTACCGACGCCAACCCTGGCGCGAAGCTCGTCACGAACGGCTTCGTGTTTCCTCTGCAGTTTCTGGTCGAGGATGCCGTTGGCTCGCGTTCTCTGGTCAGTTCGGATCCCACGACATCGCGCGCCAAGCCGAGCGTCGTCTACGATGCGCCGTTCGTCACCGCCCTGTCGGTCGAGTCTTCGATCGCCTTCGGCAACAAGCTCGTAGAGGTATTGGGCTAATATGGCCCTGCGCACCGGCATCGCCGGTTGCCCTGTGCTCCAGCGCGACCGGCGATGCCGGCGGCCCGCGGGCCTTGTCGGTCGTATTACCAGTCAGGAGAGTTGCTGATGTCGAACGGACTACCCGATCCCGTCATTCAGGTCGTCAAGGAAGCCGGGGAAGTGAGGATTCACGCCTTCACCGCGCCGGAGATGCTGCTATCGGACACCACGTATGTGATTGAGGGACCCAACGAGCTGGTCATTGTCGACGGCCAGTTTGTGCTGCCGATGGCTGGCGCCTTTCGCGCCTACGCCGACAGCCTCGGCAAACCGATCAATCGCGTGTACCTGTCGCACGAGCATCCCGACCACTTTTTCGGCCTAGGGGCGGCGTTCAGCGATGTCCCGGTCTATGCGCTCGCCGAGACCATTGCCTTTCTGAAGGCGCACGGTGAAGAGATCCGCGCCGATCGGGCCAAGGTCTATGGTCCGATGGTTCCTGCTTCGATCGTCATTCCTTCGCACGTGGTGACGCCAGGCACGGAAGTGATCGACGGTATCACCTTTGAGTTGATCGTTCAGAAGCACGCCGAGGTAGAGACGCAGCTTGCGATAGCGTTGCCCGAACTGGGCGTGTACATCGCCCAGGACTTGCTGTACAGCGGTGGACACCTCTACATTCACAAGGGCACGGAGGAGAGTTGGGCGGCGGCACTCGAACAGCTCAAGGCCTCAAGCTACGAGCTCTTCCTGCCCGGTCACGGCGCGCCGTGTGGCAAGGACGAGATCCAGGCGAATATCGATTACCTGAAGACGGCAAAGAGGATCGCTGCCGAGTCGCCCAATGTCGAGACGTACAAGGCAGCCTTGCTTGCCGCGTATCCGGATCGCAAGGCGGCTGCCATGATCGACATCTACGCGCCCGCGCTGTTCGCCTAACCCGTTTGGCCTTATTCGCAGGTTTTGTACGAGTTTCGTCCCGCTGAGGAGTTGACAAGGAGTTCACAATGGGTAAAAAAGTATTGATTGCCGTGTCGGAACACGGCTTCTGGGCCGAGGAATTGCTCAAGCCGCTGGATCGCCTGAAAGAGGCGGGCATCGACCACGATTTCCTCGTGGTGACCGGCAAGACCCTGCCCTTCCCCGACCCGGCCTGCCTCGATTCGGACTATGTTGACCCGCCGCTGGGTCGCCCGGTCACGTCGCCGGAGATGGCCGAGCGCACCAAGAATACCGATTGGAAGGCCGTTTTCAAGAAGCGCATCTCGTTGGAGTCGTGGATGCCGGTCCGGCCGTACCTGAGCGTCGGCGACCAGTACCTCGAAAGGCTCGAGGAATATTACGTCGCCCGCGCCAGGGCGTGGGAGCGCCTTGGCGACTACGACGGTCTCCTCATGGTGGGCGGTGGCGGGGCCGTGGTCGACCTGGTCAACAGTAACCGGCTGCACGACGTGATCCTTGGCTTCTACTATAAGAGCAAGCCGATCGCCGCCGAGTGCTACACTGTCACGTGCCTGGCCTTCGCCCGCGAGCTCGACACGCGCAAGAGCATCGTGGAAGGCAAGCACGTCACCGGCCATACCATTGAATACGACTACACCTCCAACTGGGCCGTGGTCGCCAACCCCCAGGGCGATTTCTTGACATTCGGCTCCCCACCGTTCCCCCTCGAGTACATCCTGCGCGACGCCGTCGGGCCAACCGGCCAGTTCCATGGCAATGTTGGACGCAAAACGTCGGTTATCGCCGATTATCCGTTCGTCACGAGCCGCTCGGTGGCCTGCTCCGACGAGTTAGGGCAGACGTTCGTGCGAGTGTTGAACGAGGATCTCCACCGCTATGGTTGGTAGCTTCCCGGCACGGGTCCAGCCAGGGGCTTTGGCAACCGTGGCCCGAACGTACGATTTCTCGATGAGCTAACCGAACAAGCTGACCGGTGCGCGTTGCACCGGCTACACCGTGCATGCGAGTGCTCGGGTTTCCCGGTTCTCACACGCATACGACAGGTACGGAAAGACGGATGGCGTTCGTTTTACACGAGTCCGAAGTAATCGTCACGTTCTTGCGCGGCCTGCGACGCGAATCCGGCGGCTACGCCAATGCCAGCGATGGCGAAGCTGCGCTACGTCCGACACTCAGCGTGCTCAAAGCCCTGGAGGAACTGGGCGCCCTTGGCGCCGAGGCGCACACCGTCGAATTCATCGGCAACTGCCGCCACGAGTCGGGTGGCTTCGCCGGCAGTCCCGGTGCCCAGCCCAGCCCGCTCGACACATCAGCCGGGCTGATCGCGCTGCGTACGCTGCGTCAGCACGACCTGCTGCAGCGCTACCTGCCCGAAGCGCTGGCGTACTTGAAAGCCAACAGCACTACCCGCTTCGATCACTTCATGCTGATTGCTGCCTACGAAGAGTGCGACGCCCGCGAGCCAATGCCGGTCGCATCGATTGCGTTCTTCGAGGATATGCTGCGCACCGTTAGCGCTGGCAATGCGGTGGTCGACCTGGCCATCGCCGGATCGGCGCTTATGCGTGCCGGCCGAACGTTGCCCGAGCCACAGGATGTCGTGCACCATCTACTCGCCGGTCAAGGCACGGTCGAGGGTGGCTTCGGCGACGGCGACCGCGCATCCCTCTTCGGCACGTACTGCGTGATGCGCCAACTGGTTCTGCTGAAGGCTTTGCCGAACATGCGCCGCCTGGCTGCCTACCTGGACTCGTTGCGTACCGACCTCGCCTACGCTGCTTCGGCTGGTGACAAAACGACGGCAGACGCGACGTATCAGTGCCTGGGTATGCGGGAGTGGCTGCGCCAACTGCAGGGCGAGGCGGTGCGTGTTGCACGCAGCGGCGATGTGGCCTGGCTGCGAGCCTGGCTGACCAACGGTGGTGAGCCGAATCAGGCCGATCAGGAAGGCTGGACGCCGCTTCTTGGCGCCGCGGCGCACGGTCAGGCCGACGCTGTTGATCTCCTGCTCAGTCACGATATCGCTGGCGCGCCGCACGCGGACGCAGCGCTACGGTTTGTAGATGCCGATGCCCTGCCGCTTTATATGGCCGGGCAGGCGGGCGACCTGCGCACGGTGCAACTCTTGCTTCATGCCGCACCGGAACACCTGCATGCAGTCAGTTCGGTCAACGGGCATACGGTGCTGCTGCAAACAGCCTTTTATGGCAAGCAGAAGCACCTGCTCCTTGCCGGTTGGCTGCTGGATCATGCAAGCGATATTCGGAGTTTGCCGGCATCCGCCCTGGCCGACGAGCAGATTCGCTTGCTCAGCGCCACAAACGTGCGCGGCTACAATTCCCTGTCTATGCAGGACCTGTGGCATAACGAGGAGATGAAGGCGCTCCTGCTGCGCTATTACCCCGGCGGCGTCAATGGCGAGCGCGGGCGGGAGATCGAAGCACGGCGAGGGGCCTATCTCCAGAGCCTGCTCCTGTCTATCGCCACGCCGCAGGCCCTGACGGAGAAGCTACTGGCCGAGATTGCTGTGTACCTCGAAACCGATGACGTTGCGGCGAGCGAACAGCGCCTGGATACGTTGCTGGCCCAACCACAGTTCGAAGTGAACCGACTCGGCGGGGATCTCCAGATGGCGCCGCTGGTGCTGGCGTTGACGGGGGTGGACGTCGACAACCCTGAGCGGGCGCGCCGCCGGCGCGCCCTGGTGCAAAAGCTGCTTGCCGCCGGCGCGGATCCCAAGGTGCGTGAGCGGCATCCCATGGCCGTGGGCGCCGTGATTCGCGCCTCCGTACTGAACAACTTCGACCTCCTGCAACTATTGGCGGATGCCATGCCCGCCCATGAGTTCGCGGCGGAGATGGACGTTCGTCCGGCTGTAAACGGTTTGACCGCCATGCACGACGCGGTGCATCGTGCGCTCACTTCGCCGCAAGCCGAGCTGGCCGGTCATCTCGCGCAAATCGCCTGGATGATCGAGCGGGGCGCGAGCCTGGATATCCCGGATAACACCGGCCAGACGCAACGGCAGCTCGCCGAGGCGGCACAGGGCGATGCCGGTTTTCCTCAGGAGAACGTACGTGCCGTGCTCACCGTGTTAACAGCCGGGCGCGTGCCATGACGATGTGTTGACCGAATCCGCGTAGCTGAGGCAACCCGCGTTGGACACTGAAGTAGAGGAGACGAGCATGAGTGAAATGACGCACGAGCAGGCGCTTGCCTTAATTGAGCCGTTCTACAACCTGTTTCGCAGCGACAAGCGCGATTGGGAGAAAGGGTTTGCCAGCCTGACGGATGACTGGAAATCATGGGACGGCAATGATACATTCCGAACTAAAGCCGACACGCGGGGCTTTCTAGAAGGCCTTTTCGCGACG
This sequence comes from Chloroflexota bacterium, assembly GCA_036734945.1. GTDB lineage: Bacteria > Chloroflexota > UBA4733 > UBA4733 > UBA4733 > UBA4733. Next base: position 26,605 of record DAIMXP010000061.1, on the reverse strand, counting down.
GTTCCAGATATACAGGTGCACAACCTGCAACTGGTCGTGCAGGGGGACTGGATCGCCGTGCGCAGCGAACTCACTGGCACACCGCAGAGTGAGTTCTTCGGCGTACCGTACAGTGGGCGCTCGTTCCACATCATGGCGGTCGACTTTAATCGGGTGAAAGATAGCAAGGTGGCCGAACTCTATCACTGCGAGAACTGGGCCATCGCCGTGGCGCAGCTCCAGGGCCGCTTGCAGGGTGCCGGCGAGACCAAAGCCAACCCATAGTGGGTGATTGCACGTCCCTGGGGCGCACCCATTAGTTGCTGTCAGCCCCCGGCCAGCCGACGATGAAAGGACAACCATGAAACTCAAAGGCAAGAAGATCGGCATCCTCTTCGAGGGTGACTTTGCCGAGTATGAAATCTTCTACTATCAGCATCGCTTCCCCGAGGAGGGCGCCGAACTGCACTTTCTGACGCGTCTTTGGAATCAGCCGTCCTTGACGTTTCAGGGACACGAGTACAAGGTCCCCATCGAGTGCCACGAGTCTTTTGAAAATATGGACGACGCGACGCTGCGCAGCTACGCCGCCATTATCGTGCCGGGCGGGATGGTGTCGGACCGGCTACGCTTTACGGAAGATCCCAATGTCTTGCCGCCGGCGACGCAGTTTCTGAAGCGGGCGTTCGCGGAACCGAGCATCATCAAAGGGATCAACTGCCACGGCATGTGGTTAGTTTCCTCAGCGCCGGAGCTGGTGCGCGGACGCCGTGTCGTTGCCCACATAAACCTCTTGGGAGATGTGCGCAACATGGGGGCAATCTACACCGACGAGGACGTGGTCGTGGACGGCGACCTCGTTACCGGCCGCTCGGCTGGGCACTGCGGCCCCTTTGCCCATACCATCATCGACATGTTGGCAGCCAAATAGACGCGGTAAGGCTGCCATGATCAGCGACAGGAAACAGGAGTCAGCCAATGGCAAGTACTGATGGCGCAAAGGCAACGATCACGGTACCCGTCGCACCGGCGGTGATGCCGGAGCAGGGGCCCCCCTACCAGGTCTTCCCCGGCCGCCCGCACCCCCTGGGTACCACCGTGGATCCCGGCGGCGTGAACTTCGCGCTATTCTCGCAGCATGCCACGTCGGTCGAGCTTCTGCTCTTCGACGCCCACGATGACCCCGAGCCGGTGCAAGCCATTCAGCTCACCATGCGCTACAACAAGACCTTTCACATCTGGCATTGCTACGTCAAGGGCTTGCAGCCTGGTAACCACTACGGCTACCGGGTCGACGGTCCGAAGGACACTCACGCGACGGGGCACCGCTTTAACCCCAACAAGGTTTTGCTTGACCCCTATGCCAAAGGGATTACCAACGATCTCTGGGTGCGTGGCGACGCCTGCGGCCCGAACGAGAATCTGGCCACATCAATGCGGGCGGCCATCATTGATGTCGACGGCTACGACTGGGAGGGCGACAAGCCGCTCAATCGGCCGATGCGCGAGGCCGTGATCTACGAGATGCACGTCGGCGGTTTCACCAAGTCACCCACCGCCGGTGTGGAGAATCCGGGCACCTACGCCGGCGTCATCGAGAAGATCCCCTATCTGCAGAAGCTGGGGATCACCGCCGTTGAGCTATTGCCCGTCTTCGCCTTTGACGACAAAGATTTCGGTAAGCCCAGCCCAATCACGGGCGAGCCGTTGCCGAACTTCTGGGGCTACAGCACCGTCAGCTACTTTGCCCCTCACCACCGCTATTCAACCAAGCCCGAAGAGGGCAGCCAGATCAACGACTTCCGAGACATGGTAAAGGCAATGCACCGTGCCGGCATCGAAGTCATCCTGGATGTCGTCTTCAACCACACAAGCGAAGGCAATCATGAAGGGCCCATGATCAGTTTCAAGGGCCTGGATAATAGCATCTACTACCATTTGGTTCCGGTAGACAAGCAATACTACATGGATTATTCCGGCTGCGGCAACACCGTGAACTGCAATCACCCGATGGTCGATAAGTTCATCGTGGAGTGTCTGGAGTTCTGGGTGGAAGAGATGCACGTCGACGGCTTCCGCTTCGATGAAGGTTCCATCCTGGCCCGCGGTGAGGACGGCGCGGCGATGGTCTATCCGCCGGCGATCTGGCATATCGAGCTGTCGGAACCGCTGGCCGACAGCAAGATCATCGCTGAAGCCTGGGATGCAGCGGGACTGTACCAGATCGGCTATTTCCCCGGGTATCGCTGGTCGGAGTGGAACGGGCGCTTCCGCGACGATGTGCGTCGCTATGTGCGCGGTGACGCCGGTATGGTCGGCGATATCGCCTCGCGCCTCTCCGGTAGCGCTGACCTCTACCAGTCGCACGGCCATTACCCACTGAACAGCGTGAACTTCATCACCTGCCACGACGGCTTCACGATTAACGACGTCGTCTCCTACAACCAGAAGAACAACTACGCCAACGGCGAGGACAGCCGCGACGGCATCGATGAAAACATGAGCTGGAACTGCGGCGTCGAAGGCGCCACGGACGACCCGGTAGTGGAAGACCTGCGCAATCGCCAGGTGAAGAATCTGGTCGCTATCCTGATGCTCTCCCAGGGCGTGCCGATGATCCTGGGCGGTGACGAGATTCGCCGCACGCAGCAAGGCAACAACAACGCCTACTGTCAGGACAACGAGATCAGTTGGCTGGACTGGCGCAACGAGGAAAAGCACGCCGACATTTTCCGTTTCTTCCAGGCGATGATCGACTTCCGCAAACGTCATCCTTCTGTGCATCGGCCACGCTTTTTTGAGGGCGAGATCAACGAGCGCGACCTGAAGGACATTGACTGGCATGGCTGTCAACTGTACAGCCCCGGCTTTGACAATCCCGATTGCCATGTCCTGGCCTTCAGTATGGGTGGTGAGACCGATGAAGAAGACCTGCACGTCATGCTCAACATGAGTTGGGAGGCGCTCGAGTTTGAAGTGCCGGTGGTGAAGAGCCGGAGCTGGTTCCGGGCGGCTGATACCGGACTGCCGTCACCAAACGATGCAGCGGAGGTAGGGGAGGAGGAACCGGTCGTTAGTGCGACCTATCGCGTGGAACCCCATAGCGTCGCAATTCTCGTGTCCAAGTAACGTTGCGGCCAACGTGATGCCGTCACTTGAAAGTAATGCAGGAGGAATTTGGAGCGCATGAACGAGTTGAGCTTTACCTTTTCCGATTTGATCAGTGGGTACGTCAGCGCGCCGGTCAAGGATGGCGTGTACGCTGTCAAGACCGTCGACGGCCGCGAGTTCCAGATTAAGTTGACGGACGCGACCTATGCCGAGATGATGCGCAACCTGGGTGATCCCTGGACGGACCCCGGCGCCCCGATGGAGACGTTGCTGACCCCCGGCCGCTTCGTCTTTTCCTACGGCACCTTCTATCCCGAGAACGGGCAACTCTCCTTTGAAGTCAAACACATCGTCTTCGTCGGGCGCGGCGACACCGAGTTTCGGTTCGAGGCGCAGGACTGGTGGATTCAGCAAATCCGCTCGCTGGGTGAATTTTACTTCAAGGCCCAGTTCCCGGATGGCGTGGTCAATTTTAAGGAGTATCGTACCCACCTGACCCTGGAAGGGCAGCAGATCGAGAGCACCCGCCAGGAAACCGACACGATATCCCGCATGATCTACGGCTTCGCCTCCGCCTACCAGTTGACTGGCGACGACCGCTACCTGGAGGCGGCAGAGCGGGGCACGGAGTACCTGCGCGACCACCTGCGGGCCATCGACGAGAAGGAAGGCATCGCCTACTGGTACCACGCCGTAGACGTGAAGAACGGCCACGAGCGCAAGGTTTTCGCCTCGGAGTTCGGCGACGACTACGACGCCATCCCGGCCTACGAGCAGATTTACGCCCTGGCCGGGCCGATCCAGACCTACCGCATCACCGGCGACCCGCGCATCCTGCGCGACGCCGAAATGACGGTCAACCTGTTCGACCGCTACTACCTCGACAAGGACAAGGGCGGTTACTTCTCCCATCTCGATCCGATCACGCTGGATCCGAAAGCCGAAGCGCTGACCCACAATCGGGGCCGCAAGAACTGGAACTCGGTCGGCGATCACGCGCCAGCCTACCTGATCAACCTCTGGCTGGCTACCGGCGAAGAGCGCTACGGCAAGATGCTGGTCTACACGGCCGACACCATCGAAAAGTACTTCCAGGATTACGACAGCAGCCCATATGTCAACGAGAAGTTCTTTGAGGACTGGTCGCACGACCACAACTCGCCGTTGCAGAAGAACCGGGCTATCGTCGGACACAACCTGAAGATCGCCTGGAACCTCATGCGCATCTACCACATGCAGCCGGACGAGAAGTACAAGGTCTTCGCCGAGAAGATCGCCGCCATCATGCCGGAGGTCGGCATGGACAAGCAGCGCGGCGGCTGGTACGACATGGTCGAGCGCGAGCGTGCCCCCGGCGAAACGTACCATCACCTGATCTGGCACGACCGCAAAGCCTGGTGGCAGCAGGAGCAGGGCATTCTGGCCTACCTGATCCTGGCCGGCTCCCTCAAGAAGCCGGAGTACCTGCGCCTGGCGCGCGAGTCGGCGGCCTTCTACAACGCCTGGTTCCCGGACAACGATTCCGGCGGCGTCTACTTCAACGTGCTGGCCAACGGCATCCCCTACCTGTTGGGGACGGAACGCCTGAAGGGCAGCCACTCGATGTCGGGCTACCACTCCTTCGAGCTGTGCTACCTGGCTTCGATCTACACCAACTTGCTGCTAACGAAGCAGCCGATGGACTTCTACTTCAAGCCCCAGCCTGGCGGCTTCAAAGACAACATCCTGCGCGTGCAGCCGGACATCTTGCCGCCCGGCAGCGTCAAGATCGAGGCGGTCTGGATCAACGGCGAGCGGTACGCCGACTTTGACGCCGAGGCACTGACGATCAACCTGCCGGTCACTGAGGAGGCCCCGGCGCCGCACACCTTGCAGTATCGCCCAGCCTGGGCCGGCAACCCGCGCCAGATACCGCCGACGGAGAAGCAGGAGTTGCGCGTGCGGGTACGCATCGCTCCGGCAGGGCTGCCCTACGACATGAAGCTCTCCATGCAGGGCAATTCGGCCGAACTGCTGCTGGAAGGCAACCTGGATGAAGGCGCCGTGCTGGCCTTCAAGCAGGAGCTGGATCGCGTCGTGGCCGCCAAGCCCAAGCGATTGGTACTGCTGGCGGAAGACCTCACTTCCCTCTCCAAGGAGTGCGGCCGTGTGCTGGTGTTCTTCCAGAACAAGATCGGCATAGACACGGACATCTACGTGGTTGCCGCCAACGATGAGGTGCGCTCGGTCCTCAGCGACCTGGAGTTGCTTGACGACGTGACGCTGGTCGGTTCGACCGACGAGATACCCAGCCAGAGCTAGGATTCCACGCTCAGCCAGTGGTGTCTGAGCAAGGGGCGGTTGCGGGATGCAACCGCCCCTTGTTGTTCGCTCAGGCCGAACGAGGGTGGCAACGATCCTTGGCGTGGGCCACTACGGAAACATCATTCAACGACGCACTGTTACAGTAACATTGCCCGTATGCGTTGAGTAACGCTTCGCTGAGTTGAATGACCAGTGGTCAACATCACCCGAATCGGCCAAAGATGGCATGGCGGTGTGTTACAATACGTCCACAGCGTAACCGGTCGTGTTTTGGACACAGGGATAGGAAAGCGCTGTTGTCCATCCGTTTTGCATCGTGCGTTGTCATCGCGCCGAGTTCTGGAGGAGCCTGTGACCGATCAACACCTACGCCAGACCCCGGCGCGCCGTCGCGTGCAGCTTTTCGGTTTGATGCTGATTATGGCCTGTTCGCTGGGTTTGCTCGCCTACGTCGGCTACGGCGAGACGTGGCGCACCTACCCGAAGTTCGAGTTGGAGCGCCTGGCGGCGCAAGGCGAGACCGTCAAGAATGCCATGGATCCCTTCCTGATGGCCGGTCTTCCCGTCAGCGAGTTCCCGGGTTTCGTGCCGTTGACCAGGCCGCTCCTGGCCTCCGACGCCTCTGTCGGCGCGATTTACGTGGTCGACCCGAAGGGCGCCGTCCTGCAGTCCGACGCCCAGTCCGGTGCGCCTGCGTATGTGCCGACGGCCTTCCTGGCGAGCAACCTGCAAGCTTCCAATAACCATTTCACAATCTCGGAGAGCCCGACAGCCTACAAGGTGGCTTTGCCGATCAACAATAAGGTCGAGGCAGTCGGCCAGATTGTCCTCATCATGCCGAAATCGGCCACGTCCGCCAAAATTGACAGCGCGTTTGTTCGCCCCGTCGCGCTAGCGGGCGGCGGGTTACTGCTGGTTTTCCTGGTCATCAGCCTGTTGTTGATTAGCCGCTCGTCAGTGCATCCTCGGCGTGCTCTTGGTGTGAGCTACGGCGTGGTGTTCTTCATTATGGCGGTCGTGGTCGTCAGCTCTCTGGTTAACATCTATTCCGAGGGTATCCGCAACAAGACGGATGCCCTGGCGAACTCCCTGAGTGAGCGCCTGTCCAGCCCACTGCAACTGGGTCTCGATCTGAGCGACTTTAGCCAGGTGGATACCGTCTTTCAGGAGTACAAGACGCTTTACCCTGATTTGAGCTACGTGGCGCTGACCGATGGCAGGCAGATACTCCTGGATTCGGTCACGTCGCGGGTGGGCACGCAATGGACGCCGGCGTCTAGTGACTATGAATACTCCTCGCCGTTGCACGGCGGCCCGGCAGGAAGCAGTCTGGCCGTGCGGGCCGGCATACCGAAGAGCGTGATTTACCAGGAAGTCTGGCGCAGCGGCAAGAACTTCTTCGTGCTGTTCCTGGCGTCCGGCCTGATCGCGATGCTCTTTTTCGACCTGCTCAATACGCTCACGACGGTTCCGTCCGGTGGTCTTGCCAGCGCGGAGACGCGGCGAGCGTTTCAGGAAGGGATCGTGCTGCCCTTCCTCTTCCTGGCGATCTTCGTAGAGGCGTTCGCTAACTCCTTTATGCCGCAGCACCTGCAAGCGTTGGCGCGAGCGAGCGGCCTAAGTTCGAGTATCGTTTCGGCACAGTTCACGGTGTACTATGCTGCACTGGCCCTGGCACTGATTCCCGCTGGCCGCTACGTTGAGAGTGGTCGCTTGAAGAGCATCCTTGTGCTGGGTTCGGTGCTTGAGGTCACGAGTCTGTTGCTCATGGCTAGGGTGTCCAACAGCTACGCCATGTTCCCTATCCGGGCAATGGCCGGCGCGGCCCACGGCATCCTGGCGACCAGCGTTCAGTCCTACCTCATTCTGCTGGCGTCGCAAAATCAGGTGACGAGGGGCGCCTCGCGCTTCCTCTTCACCTATAACAGTGGCATCATTTCCGGTTCGGCCATCGGCGCTCTCCTGGCCGTGTACATGGGCTTTAACGGTGTTTTCACGCTGGCAGCGGTGCTGGCGATGGGCGTCCTGTTGTTCGGTGTACGCCTGCTGCCGAACACGCTTGATGCCCGGGAAGCCACGCACGTCGTAGTGGCAAGGGCGCAACCGCCATTCATCCCGAGTCTCGGGCGAGCGGTGAGCGATTTCGGCTTCGTCAGCGTGGTGCTTCTCGTTGGTATTCCCGCCAAAATCGTCAATGCGGGTGTGATCGCCTTTGCGCTCCCGCTGCTCTTGTCTCGCCAGTCGGTACCGGTGGAGGACATCGGCCAGTACATGATGCTCTATCCCATCGGCATCCTCTTGATGAGTTTGATGGTGACACGGATCGTGACGAGGCTTGGGCAGCCGCGCAAGGCCCTGATCGTCGGCACGGTCGTCGGCGCCGCCGCGGTGGTGGAAATTGGCCTGATGGGCTGGAAGGGTCTGGGTGGCGCCGACGCCGCCGCCTTCACCACCTTCTTCCTGATCAGCGGTATCTTCATCCTTGGCCTGGCGCACGGCATGATCAATGCGCCGATGGTCTCCTTCGTGGCCTCGACAGCCGCTGCTGAGCGTCTGGGACGCAGCACGGCGAACTCGATTTACCGATTCGTGGAGCGGCTGGGCCACATGGCCGGGCCGATCCTGATCAGCCAGCTCCTGTTTGTTGGTCAGCAGAACGCCATCGCCATCATGTGGGTTGGCCTGCCGATTGTCGTTCTCGGCGTCTTCTTCTGGATCGATTCAGGACGTCGGTACGCCGCCAAGATGCGACTCTCGATCAGCTAAAGGCGAACGTACGCCGGTACCTGTGGGGCGGGAAAGGGCTTTGGCGGCAATCTTGGAAGGGCAAGCACCATGGTAACAACACCCAGATCATCGGTTGCCGTTAGCCGGCGCCAGTTGCTGCTGGCGTCCGCGGCGGTCGGCGTCCTTGGCGGCAGCTCCCCGTTGCTCGCGCGGGCCGCCGCGACGCCGACTGGCAATCTGCCGGTGCTGGCGTCCGGGCCGGGCCAGACGGCCGTTACCTCTCCGCTCGTGAGTGCCGGTGTTGACCCGAAGAAGCTCACATGGGTGCAGTTGACGCCAAGGACCCTTGCCGATTGGACGCTCACAGAAGACGCGCCGGATGGCAACCGCTTCACGCTGGCGCCAAACAACCTGGCGAAATTGACCGGGGCGCCGAAACGGGTCCTGGTCATATTTACCAAGCCGTTGAACAGCTTCGATGACACTCTGGCCAAGATTCTGAGCGTCTTCACCGAGAAGCAAGTGCCGGTATCGGTGACGCTCATTAATGTTAACCAGAAGGACGCCCTGTTGAAGGCCGCGCTGACCGTCGGTGAGTCGGAGAAGTTCGATCTCCTGGCCCCCATGGGGTCGGAAGTGACGCAGAGCGTCCACGATGCCTACCAGGGTGGTGTACTGCCGGTGTTGTCGCTCTTCACCAAAGACCCTGTGCTGCAGGGTTACCTCAAGGACTTCAATACAGGCAGTGGCACAAACCTGGCCTACTGTACCAACGCGGTCCCGATTGAAGTGCAGATGACCTACCTACGCCAACTGAAGGCCGACGTCAAGAACATTGCCGTTCTGTACTCCGACACCAGCCGCAGCACCATCGAGGCGCAGGTCACGCCGCTGAAGGCGATTGCCACCCAGCAAGGGATCAACGTACTTGAGGTCATTGTCCATAGTGATACGAACCCGGCCCCGGAATTCAACGTGGAGGTACCCAAGGCAATCACGGCAATGAAGGTGAACGATCCGACTCTGCAAAGCAGTGTCTTCTGGGCAACCGGCACCACCGCGGTGATCAACTCGATTGGCTTGCTGAGCCGGCTTGCCGGTGCGTTGCCCATGTTGAGCGTCTACCCTGACCTTGTGAGGCAAGGCAGTGGCAGCGCCATCCTTTCGGTCGGCGTCGCCAACGTCAACCTTGGCCTGTTGGACGCCAACTACATGCTCGACATTCTCTACAACGGGAAGACGCCGGCTACCTTGAAGGCCGGTGTCGTTTCCCCCCCGGACCTGGCGATCAGTTTTATGAAGTCCCGCCAGATCGGGCTCAAGATTCCCTTCGGGTTCTTTGAGAACGCCGGCTTCGTGTATGATCATAATGGCAAGGCGGTGCGCTCCAACGGTCAAACCGTCGCGACTGCCTGATATCCTAGAAGACGCGAGAGAAATAGCAATGGCGGTGACTCAAAGGAGGCGCGGACTCCTGCACGCGCATGGTCAAGCGCGGCAGCGATATATCCTGCTCCTGGTGACGCTCTTCGTCCCGGCGATACTCCTGTTGGTGATTGGCGGCTTGCTGTTACGCAGCAAGGTGGCGACCACGACCTACCACCTCACGATGACGACCGGCAGCTTCTCCGGAGCGAACTATTCGTTGGCCCAGCAATACCTGGTTCCCGGCGCCCAGGCACAACACGTCGACCTGACCTTCGTCGCCACCGGCGGTTCAGAGGACACGCTGAATGCTGTGCAGAGCGGCAAGGTCCAGGTTGCTATCGTTGATGGTGGCCTCAGCCCCGTGGGGCGCGGAGACGTGCGCGAGGTGGTGCCGATCTTCGAGACAGCGTTACATGTGCTCATGAAGCGGGACATTTATGATCAGCTGATCGCCACGGGCGATATTCGCGCAGGCTTCCGCGGCAAGACGATCAGCCTCAGCGATGTCGGCAGCGGGACGCATACCTTCGGCGCCATCGTGCTCAACTACCTGGGAATTAAGCCGACGGACTATGTGGAAAAGCCGGCAAGCGTCGCGTTCCTCACGGACCCGAAAATGACTGCTGCGCAGATTCCGGACATTGTCTTTGCAGCGTCCCTCTTACCATCGCCAGTGGCGTTGCGTCTGGTGCGGGATTTTGATTACCGTCTGTATCCCTTGAGTTTTGTCGATGCCTTCCGCCTGCAGGACAAGGCCGCCTACGGTGTCCCCATTCCGCTGGGTACGTACGGTATCTCACCCGATGTGCCGCCGACCGATGTTGTGACCTTGGGCCGGCGCCTCCTCGTCGTTGCCAACAAGAACGTTCCTGACAAGGCGATCGAGCAGTTGACGGCGGCGATCTTCGAGAGCGACTTCGCGAAGGTGTTCGATCCGCCGCTGACGACCAAACAGTTCGACCTGTTGCCGGAATTTCCTCCACATCCCGGCGCCCTGGCCTACGTCGCCAGCAAATCCCCGATCAGCCAGGATGAGATCAACAATGCTGTGCTCTACATGACCGGTATCGCGGCATGGCTCACCGTCATCCCCGGCCTGATCTTCCTGATTCGCCGGCCTCTGTCTCGACGTATTCGCCAGATGGGATCGCTGAAAGACTATTTTGTTCAGGTCACCGATGTGGAAGCACAGGTCTTCGACTGGGAAGAGTCAGGGGTCGTGTCGCTTGCCCGTCCGCTGGAGCTACGCCGGAAGCTTGTCCGGCTAAAACTGGAGGCGATGGAACTCTACAAGCAAGGCCGTGTGGAGGACCCCAACCTTCTGGAGGGCTTCCTGGCGCACATCACGGACTTGCGAATCCACCTCGATTCCGTGATCAATTCCGAGATGCGCGATGGCAGGCTGTCGTCTGACGCTCAACCCGTCGCGGATCGTGCCGCAGTCCCGCCAGAGCCGGTGGAAGTGCGCTAGGCACTGGGGCGCTCTCCCGACGCCGTCTGGTGCCGGCTCGCCTCGCCGGCGACGAGTTCCACGGCGTGCTGGAGCACCGGAACGATCACCGCCAGACATTCCCGAACCGCTTTCGGGCTGCCTGGCAGGTTAATGATGAGGGTCCTGCCGCGCACGCCGACCACGGCCCGGCTGAGCATCGCCAGCGGCGTCTGCTGCAGGCTGGCAGCCCGCATTGCCTCAGCAATACCCGGCGCTTCGCGCTGCAGCACATCCCGGGTGGCCTCGGGCGTCACGTCGCGTGGGGCGAGCCCCGTTCCGCCTGTCGTGCAAATGAGCACAGCCGTATGCTGATCCGCCCATGTTCGCAACCGCGCGGCGATCTCCTCCCGCTCGTCCGGCACAATGGCCGTCGCCACTATCGTGAAGCCGGCCGCGGCCAGGAGTTCGGCCAGTAACGGGCCGCTGCGATCCTCCACGGCGCCCGCTGCCGCCCGGTCGGAGACGGTGAGCACTGCCGCGCTGAAGCGCTGATCGGCACTCATTCCGCTCCCTCCACCGCCCGCCAGGCGCCGCTCTTGCCGCCGGACTTGCTGATCAAGCGCACACGCTCCAGATGGATGGCCCGGTCGACGGCTTTGCACATGTCGTAGATCGTCAGCGCAGCCACCGACACGGCGGTGAGCGCTTCCATTTCCGCGCCGGTTTTCCCCACGGTACGCACGCGGACTTCAATACCAATGTGATCTACAGAACTGGTGTCGAAGTCGACATCGACGGCGGTCAGGAGCAAGGTGTGGCAGAGAGGAATGATGGTCGAGGTTTGCTTTGCCGCCATGACCGCAGCCACCTGAGCGACCGCCAGCACGTCACCTTTGGCGATCTGGCGGTCGAGGATCATCGAAAGCGTCGCCGGTTGCAGCCAGACCTCGCCGCGCGCCACCGCCTCGCGTTCAGTATTCGCCTTGGCGCCGACATCGACCATGTGCGCGCGGCCGCTGCTATCCAGGTGCGTGAAGGGCGACGTGTCGCTCATTGCCGTCTAGGAGGGGAACAGCGCTTCCGCGCGCTGAAGTAGCACAGCACCGTCCGACCGCCGTTCTAGCCGAGCACGGCATTGACATCAAGCGTCACCGCCGGCACGGTAGTGGAGGGAAGGCTCTCGCCGCGCCCGGCGCGGGCAACAAGACGGTACCGGCCATCCATTGGTTCGGTGTGGCGCTCAATGGTTTCGCCATCGACATCGACGATCCATGCCTCGGCAACGCCTGACCGGGCATACAGTGGCAGTTTGGTCCCGCGAACGTAGGCCAGCGACGAGTCCGAGACTTCGATGAGCAAGCGGACATCCCTGACCTGTGGAATGCTTTGCCGATCCCGGTCGGCTGCCAGGAGCACTACGTCGGGTTCCGGTTCCGTGTCAAAGCGCAAGCGAACCGGGTTCTGAATGCTGATCTCAATATCGGGGCCAACCAACGTATGAAGTATCCTGTCGAGCGAGTTCACACCATTGACATGCTTTGCGCCGACCGGACTCATCTCGACAATCTCTCCCTCTATCAGTTCGACCCGGTCATTCGCCATGAAGATGCCGGCCTCGGCCATCTGGTGGTATTCCGTCGCGGTGAAGCTCCGTCGTGGTGCAAGTGTAACCATCAGCGTCTCCTCTCCAATACTGTCGCTCGCTCCGCCGTACCCGCTGGTATCACTCCTCGCCAAAGTGCTGCGTTATCTTGCCCCGCAAGAACTCGGCGGAGCGCCGCAACTCCTCCATGCCGTTCATCCCATCCTCAATCGAGACCCAACCATGAAAGCCTACCGCGCTGAGCGTGCGGAAGATGGCGTCGAAGTCGTTGAGGCCCTGGCCAATCTCTCCGTGCTGCAGGATTGCGGCATAGCCGACGCTGTCCTCTTGTTGGCGTAAATCGGCCACCGTGTAACCCGGCTTCAGGTAACGATCACTGGCGTGCATGCTGACCACACGCTCTTTCAGGGCATCCAGAACCATCAGGGGATCCTCCCCGGCCAGGATGGCGTTGGAAGGGTCGTAGTTGATGCCGAACCAGGGTGAGTCGATGCGCTCCACGATACGGCGCAAGACCGGCAGATGTTGCGCAAACTCCGGGTGGCGCCAGTAGTTGTCCTTGTAATGGTTCTCCATGGCCAGGATCACCCGCCGCTCGGCGGCATAAGGCAACAACTGCTCCAGGCATTCCACCACCCAGGTGACGCCGTCATCGACACTCACCTCCGGGCGGCGCTGACCCGAGAGCACGCGGCAGGTGCGCGGCTCCGGGCAATAGAACGCGGCGACGAGGTCAATCATGCGCTTCTGCCGCTCAACTTCAGCGAGTCGGCGTCGTGGATCGGGCTGCGTGAAGTCCGGGCTGAAGCACAGCATCGGCATTGTGAAGTCGTGAGTCCGCAACGCCTCGCCCACGCGCGTCACATATTCCTGGTCGAAGCTCGTGAAGAAGCCGTCGTATAGTTCAAGGCCATCCACCGGCAGGGACGCTGCCATGTCGATCCACTGAAAGAGGCTGAGCGTCCGGTGGACACTCAAGTCGTCCATGTAGCATTTGGGGAAGGCAGCAAGGCGAACCCGCGCGCCGGGCGGTGTCACATTCATTGGAGCAGTATAGTACACGGCAGGAGCGCCGCCGTGTTCTTCCCACTAACGCATCTCCTCATCCCCCGTCCCCTCACCCCCCGGCGGGCTGGCGTGGGCGGCGGGCGACGTCGGTGGCGATGGCGGCTTCGACAACGGCGTGGGCCACATCGGCCACGACGCGGCGGTTGAAGACGCTGGGGACGATGTACTCCTCGGACAGTTCCTCCGGCGCGACGCGCCTGGCGATAGCATGGGCCGCTGCCAGCTTCATCGCCTCGTTGATCGTGCGCGCGCCGCAGTCTAGCGCGCCACGAAAGATGCCGGGGAAGGCCAGAACGTTGTTGATCTGGTTCGGGTAGTCACTGCGTCCCGTGGCCATCACCCGGACGAGGCCGCGGGCGTCCTCCGGCTGGATCTCCGGCGAAGGATTAGCCATTGCGAAGACGATTGGATCGCGCGCCATATTGGCCAGATCCTGTGGCGTCAGGACGCCCGGGCCGGAGACGCCAATAAAGAGGTCAGCGCCGCGTATCGCGTCGTGGACGCTGCCAGCGAGACTGCCCGGATTGGTATGGGCCACGATCCAACGCTGCGCATCGCCGCTGAGTGGGCCGTCCGGCGTCAGGATGCCAAAACGGTCGCAGGCCAGGATATCGCCCACCCTGGACGCCAGCAGGATCTTGATGCAGGCGACACCGGCGGCGCCGACGCCGTTGACGACGATGCGCATGTCTTCCAGGCGCTTCCCCACAACGATGGCAGCATTAATGGCTGCGGCGAGCACAACCACGGCGGTACCGTGCTGATCGTCGTGGAAGACGGGAATGTCCAACCGTGCTTTAAGGGCGTCTTCGATGGCGAAGCAGCGTGGCGCGCTGATGTCTTCCAGGTTGATGCCGCCAAAGCCCGGTGAAATCGCCGCGACGGTGGCGATGATTTCGTCGGGGTCGCGGGTGGCAAGGCAGATCGGGAAGGCGTCGACGTTGGCGAACTCTTTGAACAGCATGGCCTTGCCCTCCATAACCGGCATGGCCGCCTCCGGACCAATGTCGCCCAGTCCCAACACGGCAGTGCCGTCGCTGACCACGGCCACGGTATTGCGCTTGATCGTCAGTTGGAAGGCCTTGGCGGGGTCGGCGGCGATCGCCATGCAGACACGCGCGACGCCCGGAGTGTAGGCCATGGAAAGGTCGTCGCGCGTTTTGATAGGCACCTTAGAACGTATTTCGATCTTGCCGCCCAGGTGCAGCAAGAAGACGCGATCGGACACATTGACGACCTCAATGCCGGGCAACTCCTGGATTGCTTTGACGATGGCGGCGGCATGGTCGTCATCACGAGCCGCCACCGTCATGTCGCGGACGACGACCCCTTCCTCCGCTCGGACGATGTCGATCGCGCCGATATCCCCGCCCACCTCGCCAATGCGGGACGTGAGGCGCCCCAGCATGCCGGGTCGGTTGGTGATGGCGCAGCGAATGGTGAAGCTGTAACTGGCGCTCGGATCGACTGGCATCGCGTTTATCTCCCGTTTTTTGTCCAGAGGGTAGATACCCCCGCTATCTTAGCGACAGCGGAAGAGACTTGTGTGCGTCTCCCCAGGTTGCGCCCCGAAGCTGATTCCGGTACACTGTATACGAACAAAAGTTCCAGTGTTGGGCAAGGAGTAAAGGTTGCGAAAGAGAATATTCCGGCTCCGAACGGCGATTGATCATAGTCAGCCGCCGTTGGTGGTGCTGACCTACAACCTGCAAGACGTGCAACCGTGGAAACAGGCGACACCCTGCTACCAGACTAGCGTGTACGCGGTTGATTCTTCCGGTCTCGTAACCGCGACGGTGGTGGCAGGGCCGTTCGAGTACCGGTCGGAAGAGGAAGCACGGCTGGGGCACGCTGCGCTGGTGGCCGAGCGTCGGGCGGGGGATCGGCGCAGCGCGATGACCACCCTGCCGGCGGCGATGTAGCCGGAGGCGCACACGGGGGCGACAAAGGCCTGGCCACCAATCTGGCCATTGACACTCTCTCCTAACCTCTCTCTCAATTCTGGGGGAGAGGAACTCGTAGGGAGGGATGGTGGCTGACACGGAGGACTGCATCGCGGTACTGTTCAATGAAAGGCGTCCTCAACTTGATATTGGCTCGCTCCCAGAATTGGGAGCGAGCGCCCAGAGGGCACCCGGAAGGCAGAGTGAGGGACCCAACCGTAGCGAATGGACAGCAAAACCATGCAAGCCATCGTGTTCCATGGCGCGGTAGAGCCGGTTGCTCTACGCGCGGAAACCGTCCCTGATCCCGTCGCGGGAGCAGGCGAGGTGGTCGTGCGCCTGCGCGCGGCGGCGCTCAACCATCGTGACGTCTTCATCTGCCGCGGCCAATACGCCGGTTTGCGCTTCCCCGCTATTCTTGGCGCCGATGGGGCGGGCGAGGTGGCGGCGCTGGGTTCCGGGGTTTCCAGGTTCCGAGTGGGCGACCCCGTTATCATCAACCCGTGCCTGGACTGGGGTGACGACCAGCGCGTGGCCGGGCCGGCGTTCCGCATTCTGGGCATGCCCGACGACGGCACGTTCGCAGAGCTGGTGCGCGTACCGGCCGGCAACGTGTTCCCGATGTCGGCGGGCCTGACCGCGGAAGCGGCTGCCGCACTGCCGCTGGCCGGGCTGACCGCCTATCGTGCCCTGGTCAGTCGCGGCGAACTCCAGGGTGGCGAACGCGTGCTCATTACGGGTATCGGCGGTGGTGTCGCCACGCTGGCGTTGGTGATGGCGCGCGCGCTCGGCGCGAGGGTCTTCGTGACATCGGGCAGCGACGAGAAGCTACGGCGCGCCCTGGAACTGGGGGCCGAGGGCGCCGCCAACTACCGAACCCAGGATTGGGTTGGGGAGATCCGCAAGGCCACCGGCGGTGGCCCGGACCTGATCATCGACGGCGTGGGCGGCGCGACTTTCGAGCAGGCGCTCGATGTCGCGCGACCTGGCGGGCGCGTCGTCAGCTACGGCGCGACCGCCGGCAACACGCCCCAGGTGACGGTGCGCCGCATCTTCTGGAAACAGCTTTCCGTGCTGGGCACGACCATGGGATCGCCCGCCGACTTCGCCGGCATGCTGCGACTTGTCGCGGACCACGCTATCCAGCCGGTCATCGACAAGGTCTACCAGTTGGCGGAGGCAGGTGTGGCCCTGGAACGGCTGGAGCGTGCCGAGCAGTTCGGCAAGATCGTCTTGCGCATCGGTTAGCGCACACCGAGCTGCCAGGTCACTGTTTGCGGCACATAGCTGAAGACCTGCACGGAGATGGCGGCCGCGGCCTGGGGATGAATCGTCATGGTAGCGCCGCTCTGTCCGCCGCTGGGGCTGAGCGTGCCCAGGTTGGTCAGCCCCTGGAAGACGCTCACGCCGACGGCGCCTGCCGCCGCGTTGATTCCGGTGTAGCTAAATTGCAGGGTGATCGGCGCCCCGGTGGGGTGGGTGATCGTGTAGTAGCTGAAGGACCCGCCGCTGTTGCCGACGAGCTGGCCGTTCGCGGCACCGTTGAGCGTGAACGGATGGGTGCTGGCGCCGTCCGCCGTCGGTGTGACCACCGCTGGCGGTGTCAGGACCGGAGTCGGAACGGGCGCCGGCGCCGCAGCGTTGACTTTGGCTCGCACCATGGCGATGACCTGATTGATATCGAGATTGCCGGGGTCCGGCTTCTGACGGTTGAGCTCCTTGTGACCGACGATGTGCTGGCGGTCAAGCTGAATCGGGTAGCCCTCCTGAATCAGGGTCGCCATAATGTCCGTCATCACGCCGACTTGATAGCTGTTTGGCGCCGTGTTGCCGACGTTCTCAAAGCCGAGGGAGTGGACGTTGCCATTGGGCCGGCATGGGTCGCCGGGGAAACAAAGCAAGTGTGCCGCGTCCTCCCACAGGCCCGCATTTAAGGGGCCGGCGTGCCAGGCCGCGTTGCGCGGGTCGATCATTTCCAGGGGTGGCTGGGTGGGATCAGGAGCGAGTGGCACCAGCCAGTGGACGGAGACACCGCGCTGCAAGACATAGGCGCTGCGCGCGTAGTCGAGATCCGTCCAGTGAATGACCACCTCCGTGATGTCGGAGATGCTGCGGTGGTTGTGCATCACCTGCAGTTGCGAGGGAGACCAGCAGTTATTGAAGTGCTCGATCTTGACGGGCGTATTGCCGTAGAGCAGGTAACTGCCGGCTTCGCGGGCCGGCTGGCCCGCCGCGTTCTGGTCGGCGTTCGGATCGATCGCCGAGGCGCGGCAGGGGAAGAGCGGGAACTGGTTGGGTCCGCTGGCACCCTGGATGCCGCCGATGCCGGCGGCAGGCGGTGCAGCCTGCGGTGTGGGCACAGCCAGGCCCGTAGGTACCGTGAGGTCAGCGACAGTAGTGATTGCCTCCGGCGTCTGCGCCGCGAGCGGCACCAGGCCCTCCTGCTTGGCCAGGTCGCCACCCAGCACGCGCACGACAGTACCAGGCGCGGGCATACCCGTCACCTGCTGGGTCCAGCGTTGGAAGGTGATCCGTTGGAAGCGCTGGCTGACGAAGGGGCCAAAGGCTTCCGGCTGACTCATGGGGAGGCCGTAGAGCTGGATGGCGTCGTCGCGGGTCCACGTCTTGTGCAGGGCGGGGTTCGGATTGGCATAGAAACGCCCGGCGATGCCGGCATCGGTGAGCAAGGAGAGGCGTGTGGTCACGGCCTGCTGATAGTTGCCGTTGGAGCCGTCGTCGCTGATCGGCAAAGGGATCTGGCGCTCCTGGAGGAGGACGGAATCCAGGCCGGCCGCAGTGAACTGCTCGAAGGTATTGGCCAGCACGGCCTTATTGAGGTCGGGCCGCCATTGCAGCAGGGCGCCCTGTACCGCCTGATAGGTGAAGCCCCCGGCCTGATAGGGGAGCGAGGCCGGATAGCCCAGCGCATCGGTGCCGCCGAGTTGCTGGAACGATGTCCAGAAGTCGCCATCGGTCCCGTTCACAATGGGGAAACCGAGACCAACCGTGCCGCCGGCCTCGGTATAGAAGCGGCCGTTGATGATCGGCGTATCTGCCGCAGTCGCGCTGGCCGCCGGGGGTTGGATTAGCATGGTCGCCACGAACAGGCCGAACAGGAATCGCAAACAACGGACTGGTGAGCTACGCACGCCGAAAAGCCAGTTTCTAGGAGGATCGGCGCAGCGCCACACTGCAGTTACCTCGCGTTGCACCCATCCTAGCGGCATGGGGCGAGGATTCGGGTAGGGCTAGGACCAAGGGGCTAGGGGGGTGAGGGGTGGCCGTGGGGACGCAACGCCGAGGGGCGGTGTCGCAACTGCGGTTTGCGACCCAAAGACAGGACTGCGGTCCTGGCGAGGGCCTCGGCACGGCAGTGCAGTCGTTGGGTCGCAAACCGCAGTTGCGACACTGTTCCCTCACGGCAATACGGACCTTGACAGCGAATGGTAGCATCAGCCGCCGGTTGGAAGCGGGAACACGGGAGTGCGACAGCATATGAACGACCTGACGGCAGATGCGCTCGACGCACCATCCCAGCACCCAATACCGGTGGACACGCCCAACCCGACCACCTGGCGGTTGCACGTTGACGGCCTGGTACGACGGCCTTTGACGCTCTCTCTGAGCGACCTCTCAGCACTGCCTCGCATGGAACATCAGGGTAGCTACACGTGTGAACGCGGCTGGGAAATAGGCCTTCGACGCTGGCAGGGAGCTTCCCTGGCCGCAGTTCTGGAGCTGGCGGATCCCCTGCCCGGGGCGACAGCGCTCTACGCGCACGTCACTGGCTTTCGTTCGCTGGTCCCGCTCGACGCCGTACCGGTCGCGTTTCTTGCCGACGAGTTGGACGGCCAGGCCCTCACGGTCGAGCGCGGCGCGCCGTGTCGCCTCATCGTCCATGCAGACGGTTGTCAGCTCAGCTTGAAGTGGTTGGAGCGGCTTGAAGTAGTGCAGAGCTCGCCGGAGGAGCCTGCAGGACCGCGGCGGCCACCAAGCTGACGTCGATGCCGGCCAGGAGGCGTGCGACGACGCTGTGCAGCACGCCCCAGCGCTGTTCCGGCACGCGCAGGAAGTTGTCGTCGAGGATAACCAGGCCGTCGGCCAGCGCCTCCGCCAGCGCTGCGTCGGCCAGTTGCTCCAGCCCAATGCCGACCGCACGCCGGAACTGATCCAGGGGCAGACCCGTATCCGTGCGCAGGCCCAACAATAGCAACTCCTCGGCACGCTGGAGCGGCGTGAGCCGTTCTTCCTCCGCGACGGCAGCGCCGCCGGCTTCCACGGCAGTACAGTACGCTTCCACCCGGCGTTGGTTCCACATGCGGCGGGGGGCGAGGCAGCCAACTGCGCCGGCGCCGAGGCCCACGTAGTCGTTGCCGTGCCAGTACAGGCTATTGTGCTGTGAGGCATGGCCTGGCCGGCTCCAGTTCGACACTTCGTAGTGGCGATAGCCGGCGGACGCCAGTCGCTCAACCGCGTGCTCGTACATGTCGGCCGCGGCGTCGTCGTTCGGCAAGATGAGGCGGCGACGGCCAACCTGGCGGCCCAACGGGGTCGCCGGCTCCACGGTCAGGGCGTAGCAGGACAGGTGATGCAAACCGAGGTCGAGGGCTCGCTCCAGCGTGTCGCGCCAGGCCGCCAGCGATTGGCCGGGCAGGCCGAAGATCAGGTCGCCGCTGACGGAGGAGATGCCAGCCTCTAGCAGCAGCCGGACGGCCGTTTTCCCCTGGCTGCCGGTGTGCAGGCGGCCCAGGCGCCGGAGCAGCGCGTCGTCGAAGGACTGCAAGCCGACGCTGACACGAGAGAATCCGCCCTCAGCCAGTCCGGCGGCAAACGCGGCATCGACATCTTCGGGGTTCGCTTCCAGGCAGTACTCAGCTTGCACGTCAAGTTTGAACAGCGCAGCGAGTTGTTGCTGCAGCGTTCGCAGGGCGGGGATGCCCAGGACTGATGGCGTGCCGCCGCCGAAGAAGAGCGAGATGCCGCGTCTCCCGCGCAACTGGCCTTGCCAGATCTTCGCTTCGCGTAGCAGGGCGGCGGCGTAGCGGGCATACCACTCCTCAATGCCGCGATACTTGACGAAGTCGCAATAGGTACACAGCATGCGGCAGAACGGCACGTGGACATAGACGCCAAAGTCGGACTCGCCGAGGGTCATCGGGCGCTGCTCCGGGGATGGGTAATGTTGTCGACGCGAACGCCGAGGGCGCAAGCGGACTCAGCAGAGATCATGAGGCGCTGCTGCCGGTCGTCTCCCGCCAGAGCTGCAGCAGCAGGTCCAGGGGCTGTGCCCGGAGTTCCAGCCTGCGCTCCGAGGCCAGGCGCTCCATGGTCATGAAGCGCTGGCGAAAGCGGCGGTTGGCCGCCCGTAAGCATTCCTCCGGGTCGAAGCCCAGCAGGCGACCGACGTTGACGAGGGCGAAGAGCGTGTCGCCCAGTTCGTAGCGGCGCTCGTCGTCGCTGCCGGCGGCGTGTAACTCGGCGAGTTCTTCCTCAAACTTGGCCCAGGCGCCGTCTACCGCCGGCCAGGTGAAGCCGCTGGTGGCGGCACGGCGTGTGATTGCCAACGCCATGGTCAATGCGGAGAGTGCTGGCGGCAGCCCTTCCAGCACAGACTGCTTGCCGGCGCCTTCCGCCTTTTTAATGGCGTCCCAGTTGCGCAGCACCTCTTCGGCGTCGGCTACGGCCAGCCCGGCGAAGACGTGCGGGTGGCGGCGAATCAGCTTGGCGCTGATGGCAGCCGTGACATCGCCGAGGTCGTACTCGCCGGCTTCCCTGGCCATTTGGGTGTGCAGGAAGACTTGCATCAGCAGGTCGCCCAATTCTTCCGTCTGCGCCTCGAAGTCGTCGGCGTCCAGCGCTTCCAGCAGCTCGTAGGTCTCTTCCAGCAGGTTACGCTTGATGGTGTGGTGCGTCTGTTCCCGATCCCACGGGCAGCCATCGGCGGCGCGCAGGCGGGCGACGATCAGCTCCAACGTGCGCAGGCTGGAGGGGGGAGCCAGGTCCGCCAGGGCGGGCACCCACAGCGAGCTGAGGTGATCCGGCAGGTCGTTGCGATCCAGGTCGGATAGCGCGCAAGCGGTCACGCGCTGGGCATTTGGCAGGCCGGCTTGCGTGACGAGTTGGACGACATGTTCCGGCGGGTAATTGCGCAGGAGGGCCAGCTTGACGTCGGAGGCGACGCGCCGTGAATACAGTTGCAGCACGAGCAGCGGCGCCCACGGCGCCGGAAAGCCGGGCTGCGTCAGATCGTCATCGAGGGCCAGCGCATCTACGACTTGCAACCCGCTGCCAGCATCGACGCCGATGGCGGCGCAGACGGCTTCCAGGCACGATTGACTGCCGACGACGTCCACGTCGATGCCTTCTGTGGCTGCGCATGCCAGTAGCAATTGCACGCTGCGTTCGGCCACCAGCGGATGCCCAGGCACCGCGTACACGAGATGACCTTCAGCCTGCGCCCGCTCGATCAGCCGGGCAACGATCCCCTCATACACTGCCGTAAAAGAGTCGGCTTGCTCGTACAGGTCGTCACAGCTCTCCCAGCGCAGGCTACCGATCAGCGCCCGCCCCTCCGGCGCCTGCAGGGCCTCAACGGTCGGGTGCCGCAGGGTCCGGACGTACACAACCTCAGCCTCCTGGAGGACCCGCAATGCGCCCAGCGAGAGCTGATCGAGGCCGCCCGGTCCAAGGCCAACGACCGTGATCCTTGCCTTTGCGCCTGATGGCGGGCCGGCTGTACCGTCTTGCGCTACCGCCGATGGGCTCACGCCGTTGCCGCCCGTACAAACGGCGAATCGTCGCTGCCGGCCAGCATGCCGTCGGGCCGACCGGGGAACACTGCCGGCCGGCCGGCAGCCAGATATTGCCGCCGCAGTTCCGCAAGGCTACGTTTGGTGTCGGAAGCGACACGCGCGGGGAGGCAGTACAGCAGGCGGCGCTTGAAGAGGAAATAGGTGAAGGCTTTCTGTTGCTGGATGTCCATGCTGGCAGTGAGCTGCGGCTTGTCCTTGCCCAGGAACTCGCCCAGGAGCACAGGCTCGGCGGAGCCATAGATGTCGACAAAGAGGGGGTTCAGGTCGAACTTGCTGCTGGGCACGACGGAGTGCCGGCGCGCCTCCTCTTCCAACGCAAAGAAGAGCGCCTCCTCGACGGTGACGCCGTAAAAGAAGTTCAACAGGCACCGGTACTTGAGCGGCCCGATCAGGTCGCGGAACGCCTCGCTGTCCAGCCGGAGCGGGGCCTGGCCGTTAAGCAAAAGTTGCTCCAGTTCCAGGGGCGGGATCAGGTCGCGCACGTCCCGGCACAGCCGCCCGGCCAGCAAGAGCCAGTCCAGCGCCTCACCGGCGATCAGGTACGTCAACCGCCGGCCGCGGTAGCGCTCCACCGGTTCCTCCCACAGCGCGATCGTTTCCAACAGGGCCACGTACCAGTGCGTCCCTTGCAGCAGGGCGCGCCGAAAGTGTGTCAGCGCAGGGTTCGCCTGGAGGCTTCGCGTCGGCCCGCCCATCAGGACCGCGCCGTTCTCCTGGCCAACTGTCGCTTCGCCTGCCATAGCTCTCCATAGTCGGGACCCGTGTGTCGTGCCTGAACCCTTACTTTACCCGCCGCGGCAGTGCCTCGGCTACCCGCCCCAAAACTGGCGGGCTACGATGCCTACCTTTGTTGGCGAACTCCGTTGAGCGGCAGGACCCGAGCACGGGCGTATGCAATACGCCCCTACGGGAGGCGTCTTTGTGCGCGCACGGCAATCTCACCACCCGGCACTCCACACGCGTAAGTAACAGATGTTCGCGAGCAGGAACAACACGGCGCTGCACCCGCCTCGTGTCGCCTTGATGGAGAAGGCGCTATAATTCCCTGCAGGCAGCCAGGCTGCCGTTGTTCGCAGCAGAGAGAAGACAAGATGACTGACCTTCAACCGGGCGACCAGGCCCCGGATTTCGACATGGCGACCTCGACCGGCCGCGTGGTGTTGAGTGACATGCGCGGCAAGCGTGTAGTGCTCTACTTCTACCCGAAAGACGACACGCCTGGCTGCACAAAGGAAGCGTGCGGCTTTCGCGACAGTACTGCTCAGTTTGAAGGAGCCAACGCTGTCGTGATTGGAGTGAGCCCCGACAGCACGGAGTCGCACGACCGCTTCGCCGCCAAGTTTGGTCTGCCGTTTCTGCTGGCCTCCGACCCCGAACACGCCACCGCCTCTGCTTATGGCGCCTGGGGACAGAAGAAGTTCGCCGGGCGGTCCTACGAAGGTGTCTTGCGGGCGACGTTCGTCATCGACACCGAAGGCAAGATTGCCCGCGTTTTCCCCGACGTGAAGCCGGATGGCCACGCCGACGAGGTGCTGGCGGCGCTGGGAGACCCCTCTCTCTGACTCTCTCCCCCTCACGGGAGAGAGAGAACGCGTCTTGCTCGGTCGTGGCTTGCGGCTGGCCTCAGCAAGCGAGTCGCCTTGGGCGTCATCTGCCCTTCGAATTGCGTTCCCCCTCTCCCGTGAGGGGGAGGGGGACAGGAGGAGGGGCCACTGCCCGCAGGCCACCTTCGCTCCAACCGCGTTCTCTCTCCCCGCGCCGGGCCTTCGCGCCCAAAGGGCTCCCGGTCTTCGACGTGGGCAAGAGTCAGAGAGAGAGGTTCCCCCCCAGCCCAATCTCCGCCAACTCGCCTGCCGAGACACCGTGGCAGAGTTGGCGGAAGGCCGGCACGCCGATGAACAGTAGCACTGCCGCGACGAAGGCGCCGCCGGCGATTGTCATCAGGGTGGACGGGGCTATCCTAACGGCGAGTCCACCCAGGCCTAAACTCACGAATGCCATGGTCCCGCTGGCGAGAAAGTTGTAGAGGCCGGTGACGCGACCCAGAAAGGCGTCCGGCGAAAGCTGCTGCAAAAAGGTGAGACTGATCGCCATAAACATTGCCTGGGAGGCGCCGATGGTGAAGGCTGCGACGAGTGCCGGGGCGACGGTGCCACTGCGGCCCAGCAGGAGCAGCGTTGTGCCGCTCGTCAGGGCCGTCATCACATAGGCTGTGCCGTACCAACGCTGGTTGGAGACGGCGGCCAGGGACAGGGTGCCGATGATGGCGCCCAGCCCCACAGCGGTCATCAGCGCGCCGTACACCTTGCCGTCGTCAGCCAGGAGCTGGCTGGCGAACTGGGGCAACATTCCCTGGTAGGTCATCGTCATGCTGCAATGGAAGGCCACCAGGAACACCACGCTGCCCAATACCGGCACCGCTCGCACGTAGCGCAGCCCGTCGCGCAGCGGCGCGAAGGGGTTGCCCCAGCGTTGCGTCGGGGCGAGGCGGCGCACCTCAATACGCAACGCCAGCAGGAGTGCGCCGCCATAGCAGCAGGCGGCAAAGACGAAGACAGCGCCAGGACCGGCGACCGCCAGCAGCGGGCCGGCCAGCGCCGGTCCGACGAACTCGGCGCCTTGTCGGGCGGTGCCCTGCAAGGCGATAGCGTTCGGCAGGTTGTCGCGCGGGACGACATTGGGCAACAATGATCCCCAGGCGGTTCCCTGGACGCTGAAGGCGATGCCGCAGAGCAGGGTACACACCATAACTGGCGCGAGCGAGGCGACACCCAATAACGTCAGGAAGGAGAGCGTTGCCGTCGCAAAGACCGCCAGCCCAAGCCCTAAGGCCAGGAGACGCCGCCGATCGTAACGATCGGCCCAGACTCCGGCCAGCGGGGACACGACCAGGGCCGGACCCTGGATGCAGAAAAAGCTGGCTCCGACCCAGAACGAGGAGTGCGTCAAGTTGAACAGCAGCCAGCCGGCGCCGAGCGCCAGACTCCAGCGCCCGGAGTTCGCCACCACGATACACAGCCAGAGCCGCCGGTAGTCGGGAAAGCGCCAGGATTGAAATACGGCAGCGGCGCCGCGCCAGTCGTCGTTTGCTCGTCGGTCGGCCCCACCGGTGGGCGGAGCTGCTGTCTGGTACCTGTTCATCCGGCTGCTTTCTTTATGGCTTGGCATAGGGTAGCGCATCGGTAGGTGTTTTCGGCTGTCTCGTCGCCAGCAGCACGCCCGCCAGTACGACGACGAGGCCAACGATGGTGGTGGCGCTTATCGCCTCCGCCAGGAACAGCACACTCCAGAGTACGCCGAACACCGGCGCCAGCAAGGTGACGCTCAGGGTGTTGCTGGGACCGACCCGTGCCACCAGATGAAAGTAAAGCAGGTAGGCGAAGGCGGTGCCGGCGAGCGCCAGGTAGAGCATGGCGAGGATTGCGTCTGCTGAAGGCATGGCAGCGGGCAGATGGGAGGCGGCCAGCGGCAGCAGCACAATGCCGGCGCCCAGTTGCTGACCCACGGCCAGTGTCAACGAGGGGGTAGCGCTGAAGCGCGCCTTGACCATCACGCCCCCCAGCGCATAGCAAAAGGCCGCCAGCAGCGAGGCGCCGGCGGCAAGGAAGGTGGCAGAAGTCAAGGGCAACGAACTCCAACCGACCACCAAAGCAACGCCGAGCAGACCAAGCACCAAACCGCCGACTTTTCTGGTCGTCAATGCCTCGCGCAGCCAGACCGCGGCAATCAGGGCGGCAAAGAGGGGCGTCGTGGCATTGAGGATGGCGGCCAGGGAAGCAGTGAGCTGCAGCTCGGCGTAGGCAATCAGCGTAAAGGGCGCCGCTGCGTTGACGGCGCCGAGCAGCAAGTAGCCGCGCCACCGTAGCCGCACCGCGACCCGTTGCCGCCGCAGCAGCACGTACAGCAGGAGTGCGGCTGCCGCCAGCAGGACACGCGCATCAATCAAGGCGAACGGTCCAAATGCCGGCGCGGCCAGGCGAACGGCGAGGAAGGACCCGCCCCACAGCGCTGCCAGCGTCAGCAGCGCCGCGACCTCACGATGTCTCACGCGGCGTGGCGTCTTGCCTGGCGACTAAAGTCGCGGCTACCAATGCGAAGTCCGCCTACGCGGACTCGTTCCCAGCCCGCGCAGGCGGGCTTTGCGGCGTTAGGAGCCGTCACGGAATAACTTTTACAATTGAGGGCGTCAGGGCGGGCG
>DAIMXP010000060.1:0-44772 GCA_036734945.1 Chloroflexota bacterium | reverse complement strand
CTTCCCCAAACCTCCTCCCATTTTACCCCCACAAGGGATTATCTGAAAGCCCTCTCAGCACGTTGCCGTCGGCATCGAAACTCGTGGTCACGTTTCCGGCTGGGTAGGCGGGGTAGCTCAGCGCCGTCACCCGGTCCAGGGGATCATAGGTGTAGGTGCGCTGCTGCCCCAAACCGTCCGTGACGCTGCCGGGCCGGCTGAGGGCGTCGGGCACGATGCTGGTCGGCTGCATCGGCGCGGGCGGCGTGATGCTGGTGAGGTTGCCGTTGCCGTCGTAGCCATAGCTCGTGGTGTTGCCCCGGGCATCAATGACGTGGTTGACCGTGCCGTTGGCGTTGTAGAAGGTCTGCGTCTGGTTCTGGCTGGGCAACTGGTTGGTCACCGTCGTCCGGTTGCCGTTGCCGTCGTAGCCGTAGCTGGTCACATTACCCTGGGCATCCGTGCTGCTCGTCGGCACGAAGAAGCCCGGGATGTTGGCGACCGTGCCGTAGACCGCCATCGTCGTGACCCCAGCGAGCGGCGCCACCGGCGGCAGCGTGACCTGGGTCAGGTTGTTGTTGGCGTCGTAGCTGTAGGTGGTGACGTGGCCCAGGGCATCGGTCGTGGTCGCCGGGTGGCTGTCCTGAGTCCGGGTCGTCTGGAAGGTGTTACCGGCAGCATCGGTGACCTGCGTCAGCCGGCCGTAGGCGTCGTAGCTGTCGGTCGTCTGGTGGTTGTTGGGGTCGGTCACGATGGTGCTGCCCGCGTTGTAGGTGAAGGTGTACGTCCCATGCACGTCCGGGTTCGAGTTGGCGCCGTCGGTGATGCTGCTCACCCGGTAGACCACGTAGCTCGTGTTCCCCGCAATCGGGTAGAACGCTGCATAGGCGATCTGCGTCAGGTTGCCGTTGGGGTCCTGTATCTGCGTCAGGTTGAAGTTGCTGTCGTAGCTGTAGATCGTCTGGTGATTGCTGGGATCGGTGGAACTGGTGAGGTTCTTGTTGGCATCGTAGCCGTAGCGATAGCTCCGATTGCCGGCGGTATCCGTCACCGTGGTGAGCAGGTTGCGCGGTGACGCCGTCTGATAGCCAAAGCTGGTGCTGCGTCCCTGCGTGTCCGTCAGGGTGGCGGGGGTGCTGTCGCTGTTGTAGGCCAGCCGCAGCGTGTTGCCGTTGGGATCGACGATGGTCCCCAGCGTGCCAAAGGGCCCGCTGAAGTTCCAGCGGATGCCGCTGTCTTGCCAGGTGAGGGTGTAGCTGTTGTCCTGGTTGCGGACCAGTGTCGCGTCAATGCCGGAGGGCGCGCTGAAGGTCACACCGTCGCTGGAGGCGAAGAAGAGGCTGGTGTCGCCGGGGAAGGTCACCACCTCCGAGCGTTGGTCGTAGGCCTGCGCCAGCCCCACGAAGTCGCCGGTCCCCAGCGTCCAGTTATTGCCCAACTCGGCATTGCCGGCCGCCGTGCCGTTGTTGCGGTAGGACTGGCTGTTGTAGGTGCGATCCACCAGCGCACTCAGCCCCGTGCCCGCCACCGCCAGGTCGGTCGCGTGCAGCAGCAGGTTGCCGGTGGCCAGATTGACGTGGAGGTCCATGCGGTCGCTCAGGGCCCCGCCGAAGATCGGCGTGAAAGCGCGCAGCCCCAGCGCGGGCACATAGACCACCTTCAAGTAGGGGTAATTGCTGTTCCCGAATGGCGCGTAGTATTCCGCCCAGTGGGTCGTCGTCTCGTCCGCTGCCCGCAGCAGTAGGCCGTCGTTGGCCGCTGTGCCGTTGACCCAGCTCTGGACAAGTTGGGTGGGATACCAGTAGTTCCAGTTGGCGGTCGGACCGCCAGCGTTGGCGTCGCTGGCGGCCGGCGTGGCGACAAAGTCTCCGCCAGGGCTGTTCCACGTGCCCTGATGCACGTCCAGCCAGGAGACACCGGAAGAGCCGTTGTACGTCGTGCTCCACGGCGTGGTGACCTGGTGCATATTCATGGTGAAGGTCGAACCGTCATCGTTGTAAATGAACAGTCCGAGTTCTGCGCTGAGCACCTGCACGTTGCTGGGCAGGCTGCCGGCAATGTCGAACTGCAGCAGCGTGCGATAGGTGTCGCTATAGGCGGTGTAGTGACCGGCCGTCGTGATCGATGACCCACAGCAGGTCGGGAAGGTGGGGTCTGACGAGTCGATGAACCCGCCGTCCGTCGTCCCGTAGTTGGCGATGACCACAACCGGATCGATGGCCACCGGGAAGCGCCGCGCCGGACTCGCCAGCCAACTGGCATTGACGGCGAGGGTGACGATGGGGCCGCTGCTGTCCCGACCAAGCTGTAATGTGCCCACGTGCCCGACATCGAGCGGACTGGCGGCATCCGCCACGGTGGGCGGGGCAAAGGCGAAGACGACCTGGCCGTTGCTGGTCGTGAAGCGCACTCCACCCTGCGGGTCGGTTTGCGCCGTCAGGCCGGGACTGGTCTGCAAGCGGTAGACGAAGCGACTCGGCGCGGCGGCGCTCTGCAGGGTGAGCGTCTCCTTGAGGCTATCGCTGCCGGCCACATAACTGACGCCGACGCCGGGGAAGGCGTTGGCATAGGTCGCCGTGCTGGCGCTGGCAGCGGCCTTGCCCTGGGCGCCGACCAGGGCGAAGCTCAGCCACTGCTGACCGACCTCGACGCGGATCGGTTGGGCGAGGTCCGCCGGCAGGTGGGCGGTGTAGCGGTTGGCAGCATTGCGCAGGCCGCCGCCCGACCCGGTATCGCCCACCAGCGTGTTGTCGATCGGCTGCCAGCGGCCCCGGCTGTCCCGGTAGTTGACCGATCCGCTGGCGATGTGGGCTACGTCGTGACCATCGGCGGTGACGTAGGTACGGCTGGTGCGAGTGCGCAAGCCGACGAGCTCGCCCACTTCCTTCAACCCAGGGCGCGATGAGGCGGCCGATGGCGTATGGCCGGGGGCAGCGGGGGAATGGCCTGGGGGGGTTGGCTGGTTCGTCGGTGGCGTCGAGCCGGCGGCCTGCGCCGTGGGTCCTGGGGCAAGCTGCAGGAGCGGCAGGAGCACTAACACGACCGCCAAGAATCGTTGACCGTGCCGTACGAGAGATCGTGGCATCATATGCTCCCTTCGCAGGCGCCTCGGGAGGTGACAGCAAGACTGACAGGCCACGGACCAGCAGTGACAGGATGCAAACGAGGAGGGAATGCAATGGAAGGTATGGTCGGTACCGACCCGCTCAGCCCCGAGTGAGCAAACCGCCAAGCCGAGTTACGATGGCGGCAGTATCGGCCGGAAGTAGCGTGCTGTCAAGGCCACTCACGCTTGCTGTAGAGAAGACGTTACTCCATTCGGGTATTCTTCATGGCACTGGGGAACTTGTTACGGAGCGCCGCCGCGATCTTCACGTTACAGTCGGCGTCATCAGGCGCGTGTAACCACGGCTGCCGGCAACGGTTGCCTTGCGTTCGCTACCGTAGCGCTCGCCGGTAACTCTCCAACGTCAACTCGGCCGTGCGCCGCCAGGTAAACGCCGCCGCGCGCGCCAACCCCTTGGCGCGAAGTTGCGTCTGGAGTTGCAGATCACTTGCGACGTTGACCAGCGCCGCCGTCAGAGCGCCAACGTCGTCCGGCGGCACGAGCAGCCCGGCTTGGCCCACAACCTCGGGCATGGACGAGCTGTCACTGCTGATGACGGGCGCGCCCGCCTGCATGGCCTCCAAGGGTGGCAGGCCGAAGCCCTCGTAACGCGACGGCCAGACGAAGGCGGTGCAAGCAGCGAACAGCAGGTGCTTTTCAGCGTCCAAGACGGACCCCAGGAACCGCAGGCGCGGTAGAGCAAGCTGCGCCGCCAGGCCACGAATATCCGGGAAGAATGGCGGCTCATTGCGCATGGCGCCGGCAATGACCAGTTCGTGGTCCGACAGTCGAGCGGCAGCTATCGACCAGGCGCGCAGCAACGTCGGAAGATTCTTTCGAACATCGTTGCCACCGACATATAGCAGAAAAGAGCGCTCCAGGTTCCAGCGTTGCCGGCACGCCGCGGCGGCCGCACCCGCGTCCAACGGTCGGAACAGCGGGTTGGCGGCCAGGGGGATCACATCGACCCGTTCCGGCGCAACACCCACGACACGCACCAGGTCTCGCTTCGAACACTCCGAATCCACGATGAGGCGCCGCGCCCGTCGCGCCGTGAAGCTGACCAGCCGGGTATAGGCGGCGACCAACCGACTGCCTCGATACTCCGGCAACAGCGCGGGGATGACATCGTGAATGGTGGCGACGACGGGGACTCGTGTCAAAGCCGGGGGAGCCCAATAGGGAACGTGCAGTAACTCGGCACCCCGTGCCGCCGTCAGCAGCGGCACGGCCGCCTGCTCCCACAACAGCTTGGTCACGTTCTCTCCGCGCCGGCCAGATCGCGTTGTGAGCCGACTACGCAAGAGCGACAGCCGCAACGCCGGGTCAACTGCCGGCAATGCCGCCAGCAAGTGCTGCGTATATTGCCCGCTGCCCGTATGCGGTTGCTCCAGGAACAGCGCATTGATCGCTACATGCATTGGACGGGACTCGTCGCCGCCTTGGCGCCATACACACGGCCGGAGCGCGGGCGTCCCGCCCGCGGTCCAGACGTCATCGTCACGCTCCCCCACCCCTTCACCGTCAGCATTCGCTGGGACGGCATCACTCACGTACTCACTTCGCCGTAGTGCCGCACCAACTGTTCAGCCGCCCGTTCCCAGGTAAACGGCGCCGCCTGCCGCAACCCTTGCTCACGCAAGTCCGCACGCCGGCCCGCATTCGCCATGATCGCCGACAGCGCCTCAGCAATAGCCTCCACATCAAGTGGATCCACCTGCAAACCTGCGTCGCCCACGACCTCCGGCAAAGAGGATACATTGGAGACGATGACCGGAGTGCCGCAGGCCATCGCTTCCAGAGGAGGCAGGCCAAAACCTTCATAGAGCGATACGAGCACGAACACGTCGGCCAGGGAATACAGTGAAGGCAGGTCGGCATCGACGGCATCAGTCAGAAAGTGGACGTGTCCCGCGACGTTGAGCCGTGTTACCTCCGTTGCCAGGTCGGCATACAGCCACCCCGGCCGCCCCACGATGACGAGATCCCAATCGAGGGTCCCTCGCTGGAAGAGGGTGGCATAGGCCTGGATCAGCCGGCCGTAGTTCTTGCGCGGCTGCAAGGTTCCCAGGCTCATCGCGAAGCGGCTTGGCAGGGTATAGCGCTCGCGCACCTTTGCCAGCAGTTCCGGGTCGCGCACCGGCTGGAACTCCGGCCCGACGCCGGAGTACAGGACGGCGGTACGAGCGGCCGGCACACCCAGAAGAGTTGTGACATCCCGCTGGGTCGCCGCGGAGTCGGCCAGCACGAGGTCGGCCCGCCGCACCGAGCGCGGCACAGCCCCGTTGAGGTAGCGCCGCAAGCCGGGGTCGGCCGCTTCCGGCACCAGCCGGAAGGAGAGATCGTGGATCGTGAGTACCGTGCGGGCGCGCCAGACTGGCGGCATCACGAAGTCGGGGAAATGGTAGATATCCTGTTGCCCGATCAGCGCCTCAATCGGCAGCGGCAGGCGCGCCCGTTGCCATATGATGGTGGCGTAGCGTTCCGGGATCGGAATGCGGCGCAGTCGCACATTGGGCAACAGCCACAACCAGTCCGGCGCCGCCGTGTGCCGTGTGGCAGTCCAGAACAGGGTCAGGTCAAACGTGCGTTCCATCCGCGCTAGCGCCTGGACCAGGCAGCGCGTATACCGTCCGATACCCCCGCCCTGAGAAATCGCCGATGTGACATCAATGGCGACGCGCGACGGGCTCACCGTGCTCGCTTGCTGAACAGGTAAGTCGGCAGACCGGCGGCGATCAGGCCCCAGTAGCTGATGACGCGGTCTAACAAGGCGACGGCCAGCGCGGTAGAGGGGCGAATGCCGAAGAGCGTCAGGAGCGCGGCGAGTCCAACTTCCACCGCGCCGATGCCGCCGGGGGTCGGCACCGTCAGCAGCAACGACGCTCCACTGAGCACCACGAGCACACCGGGGAAGGACAGTGGCACACCGACAGCGCGCGTCACCAGGAAGAGGCGACCAATCTCGCAGCCCCAGGCCAGGAAGGTGAGCAGGCCGACGAACGGCAGGTGCTGGAAGGAGGCGAAAGCGCCGTCCACGAAGCGATGATACAGGTACTGGAAGCGCGCCGGGACCATGCGCGCCAGGAGTGGCCCTTGCCAGCGCATGAGGGCCAGGATGACCAGCAGTGCGGCCATGAACACGCCGGCGGCGAAGATGATGCCGGCAGCATGACCGGGCGCCATGCTGCTGGCGCTGAGTGCCAGCCCGACCATGAGGATCACGAACAAGGCGCCGGAGTCGATGATGCGCTCGGAAAATATCGTGCCGAAGGTGCTGGTGAGCGGCATCTGCTCGTTCTTGCGCATCAAGTAGCCGCGGTAAGCATCGCCTAGCTTGAGCGGCGCGACGCAGTTGACGAACCAGGAGAGCAGGATCGTCTGCGCCAGGATCGGCACGGGGGCATCGAGACCGACGTTGTTCAGCAGGCGTTGCCAGCGCTTGCCCCGCACGGGGAAGGTGAGCGCATACACCAGGAAGGCACAGGCATAGAGCGGCACGTTGACGCGGGACATTTGCTCCAGCGTCTTGTTGAAGTCGACTCCCCAGGCTTTGACCAGCGTAAAGATGGTCAAAGCGGCAATGAGGAAGGAGATCAGCGTGCGCAGGTTGAAGAAGCGCCGCTTCAAATCCAGGCGAGCCGGCCCATCCTGGACAGCCGCATCCTCGGAAAGTGTGTGTACTGCCGACCCTGAGACTGATCCGTCCGGCTCAATTAGGCGGATGGTCGCGGGTCCTTCCTGCGTTCCGGGTTCAGCCATTGCTACCGGCCGGCGCCGACTGCATCGGCCGCCAGTTCATCACGGAACCAGTCCGCCGTCCGGCGCAGGCCGTCCTCCAGCGCCACTTTTGGCTCCCAACCCAGGATCGTGCGCGCCTTGGTGATATCCGGTTGGCGCCGTCGCGGATCATCCTCCGGCAAGGGATGGTAGGTGGTGGGCAATGCCACATTGAGCACGTCCTGGATAATGCGCACCAGCTCCAGCATTGTCCGTTCCAGCGGGTTGCCCAGGTTGAAGACCTCCCCGCTCCCCGCCGGATACTGCATGACGGCCATGATGCCGGCCACCAGGTCGGACACGTAACAGAAGCTGCGCGTCTGCTCGCCACTGCCGAAGATGGTCAACGGCTGGCCCCGGAGCACCTCGGCCAGGAAGTTGGAAACGACCCGGCCGTCGCCCGGATCCAGCCGAGGGCCATAGGTGTTGAAGATGCGGATGATGCGCACGTCCAGCCCGTGCGCCCGATGGTAGGCCATGGTCAGCGCCTCGGCGAAGCGCTTGCCCTCGTCGTAGCAACTGCGCGGCCCGGTGCAACTGACACTGCCGCGATAGCTCTCGACCTGAGGATGGACCTCCGGGTCACCATACACCTCGGAGGTCGACGCTACCAGGAAACGCCCCCGACTCCGCCGGGCGATTTCCAGCAGGTTCTGCGTACCAACTGCATTGACCATCATCGTTTCAATGGGGTGTTCCAGGTAGCGTGGCGGACTGGCGGGGCTGGCGAGTTGGAAGACCCAGTCCGCGGGCGCGTCGAAGGGCTGACAGATGTCGTGCTGCATGAAGGTGAAGCGCGGATGGCCCTGCAGATGCGCGACATTGCGAGCCCGACCGGTGCTGAGATTGTCGACACAGAGGACGTCAAACCCTGCCGCCAGCAGCGCATCGCAGAGGTGCGATCCCACGAAGCCGCCGCCGCCGGCCACCAGCGCTTTCACTCGTCCACCTCCGGCTCACCGACTTGCTGCAACGCTCCAGGCTGCGCCAGCAACTGCAGTCCCCCTACCGCCAGCCAAAAGAGTACCGCCAGATCAGGCAGGAAATACGAATTGTCCACCAATCCGTGCAGCGCTCCTACCACCAGGCTGGCAGTAAGGGCCAGCGCCAACGCCCGCTGCTCGGCCTCGGCCGCCCTCAGGCAACGACGGGCGACCTGCACAACGGTGACGACCGCCCAGGCCAGCCAGAGCAGCCCGAGTGCGCCAAGGCTCAGCCAGAAGTCCAGCACGAGGTTGTGGGGATGCGAGAGGAACGGTTCGCTGTCGGCGCCGGGCAGCCGGTACTGCGGATACTGGTAGAGGAAGTTGTCCAGACCAACACCTTGCAGCGGGCGGTCTCTCCCCATATTCCAGGAAGCGCGCCAGAGCTCGAGCCGGCGCCCACTGGTACTGCCAGGCCCAAACGAGAAGATGTTGGTCAGGCGCCGCGCTTGCGACAGCAAGGCGCCGGCCACGCCGACCACTATGGCTCCTGCCGCCAGCCAGAGCAACCGCCGGTTGATCAAGAGACCTGCCAACACTGCGGTCGCGGTCAGTGCCACCCAGGCGCCCTTGGTGAAGGTTAGGATGATAGCCAGCGCCATCGGCAGGCACGCCAGCAGGCACAGGCGGCGCAACCGACCCGATGACCACAACGCGAGGCCGCCGGCCATCGCCAGGGGACGGTCCAGATACAGTGCCAGGTTGTCGGGCGAGGGATAGATGCCGCCAAGGCGCGTCACCCCTTCGGTCGTGACAACCCCCCGGTGCAAGGCGTAGGCGACCAGGCTGGCGCCGGCCACGCCGACGCCGCCGGCTATCGCCACACCAACCAACCGCCGGACGTGCTGAGGCGACAGCAGCGCCGTGAGCAGAACAAAGTAGAGCACGGGTTCGGCGATCACGACGCGGTAGTCGCGCAGACTGTAGCGCGGGTGGGCCGAGGCAAAGAGCGAGACGAAGGCCACCACCAGAAACCCCATCGCCAGCGGCAGGAACGGTCCACGCGCCAGCAGCAACCTCCCTTGCCAGTAGCAGCGCAGCAGCCAGCCGGCGGCACAGACGCCGATGAGCAGTTCCGCCAGCGATACGTCAGACCCGTGCAACACCTTGGGCGAAAACTCCAACGCCGCCACGACGGGCACGAGCAGCACACCAAGGTCGGGACGCGCCACTCCCAGGAGCAGGAGCAGCGCGGCGGCCACCAGCGACAGGCTGAGTTTGGGCGAGAGATAGAACAGGGCGGTGCTGACGACCCAGAGCGTGAGGATGAGGCGGTCGTTGGCGAGGAAGGAACGGACCTCACCCCCTGCCCGCCTGGCCACGGCCATCGCCGGCCACAAAAGCAGTAACGCCGCACCCAGCCCGAGCAGCGCCTTGAGGTAACTCCAGATGGCGGGCTTGACTATGGTGACGCCGAAGCCGGCGATCGATATGTTCGTACCGCCTGCTGCTCGGTGCGGCGTGGGCAGCACCTCTAGCTCCAGCTCGTGCGGCTGCGCCGGTAGGTCGGAGGCGATCGTCACCAGACTGTCGGGCTGCGGGGTGGCGGAGTAGGTGTTGAGGATGCGGTCGCCTGCAGCGTTGGTGGGCAGCGCGTTGGCCAGACCCGGCACGTTATCGACAGTGATGCGCGCCAGGCCGCCCTGGGGGCCGCGGTTGATCCGAAGCCAGAGGGCGTTTCCGCTGAAGCGGAAGGCCATGTTGGCGCCGGGGGCGCCGGCGACCTCCAGGGTCTGGGAGCCGGCCTGCACCGTCTGCCAGGCCTCGGCGAAGCCGTGCGGGCCGTAGACGGCGGCGGGACCGGTGGCTGCGTACAGTCCAGTGGCGGCAACGGCCGGGGCGGTGGCCTGGGCCTTGATCGCCTGGTACAGCGCGGTCGGCTGCCAGTCTTGCCCCAGGATGGCGAAATAAGGGGTCGGGTCACGGGCGTCAATTGCGCTCGGGCTGCGTAGATACCAGAGCGACAGCGGTCCCATCCAGGGCCACTGTTGGGCGGCGCGCTGCCAGGCGGCGATAGTGTCCTGCACACGCGCGGACGCCGATACATCCGACCAGGGCGAGGGGTTGCCCCGCCAGCCCGCCGGCAACGACATCCAGCCAAATTCGGAGATCCACACAGCCTTGTTGCCGTCCCCGTTGGCTACCATGATCTGGTGCAGGAGCAACGGCCGGTCGAAGGTGAAGGTATCGCTGTGCGGCAGCACGGCGCGCGGGAAGTCGGAGCTGTGGATACCCAGGCGGCGGTTGTAGGCGGCAGAGTTCAGTCCGTAGGCGTTGGCGGCCAGCACGTCAAAGTAGGGCCTGGCGCCGGCCGCGTACATGCCACGCAAGAAGGCGGGGTCAGCCATGTTGTTCGGGCTGTCGCCGCGATTGGGCGCCAGGGCGGCGCTCAACACGAGCGCTGCTGGATCAACCGCCTTGATCGCTGTGTAGCCGGCCTTCAATAAGGCCGTGTAGGCGACTGGCGAGATCGGCTGGCCGGCCCACTCGTGCTGCAAGTTGGGCTCGTTCCAGATTTGATAGGCGGCAATCTTGCCCGCATAGCGCTTCGCCACAGCGGAGGCGAAATCGGCGAAGTCCTGTGGGTTGTTGGGTGGTGGGCAGAGCGTCGGGCACTTGCCGGAATCGGGGTTGCCGGTGGTTGCCCAGGTTGGCGCGTAGTCCAGACGCACGATCAGTTGCACGTGGTACTGCTGGGCGGCGTTCACGATGCGATCCCACTTGGCCCAGGCATCCACCTGGTTCTTGGTGTCGTAGTGGTTGCCTTTGGCGCCGGGCTCAATCTGGTCCCAGATGAACTCCTGCCGCACCCAGCCAAAGCCCGCCGCCTGGATCGCCGCGAAATCGCGCTGCACCTGCGCGTCGTAGACATCCTGGTCCAGGAAGGTGTTGATGCCGTAGCGGTTGAACGGCACGTTCGGCACGGCCTGCAAGGCCGACGTGCCGTAGGCCACTCCGGCGGTGAAATAGCGCTCGGCGGAGCGCTCCGTCAGGGCGAGCAGCAGGAGCACGATGGCAAGCAGCCCGAAGCGCCAGATGGCGGGTAACCGGGTCCAGGACCCGTTCCGCCTGCCGGTGGCGACGACGCGCAGTGCCGTTTGCCGGAGGCGCGGATTACGCCGGCCGCGGGGGCGGTCCTGAGGCTGCGCATTCGCGTTCTGCTTCATTCGCCGGGTGCATCCGGCACGAGTTCAGCCAATTCGTCTCCTGGCGCTCCGGCCACAAGTTCCTCCAGGGCCCGTTGAACCGGGCGTTCCCGAAAGAGTAGATCATACGTGGCGTCGATGATCGGCGTGCGCACGCCCAGCAATGCCGCCAGTTCACGGGCCACCGTCGTGGCGCCGACACCTTCCGCCACGTGACCCAACAGCGTCGAAATCTCCGGCCAGTGCCTGCCGGCAGCCAGGTGCAGGCCGACCTGATAGTTGCGACTGCGCGGACTGGAGCAGGTGGCGATCAGGTCGCCCATGCCGGCCAGCCCGGAGAAAGTGAGGGCCTGCGCGCCGGCTGCCACGCCGAGCCGCGCGATCTCCGCCAGGCCGCGCGTGATCAAGGCGGAACGCGCGTTAATTCCCATCTCCAGGCCGTCCGCTACGCCGGCAGCGATGGCGATGCAGTTTTTCAAGGCGCCGGCATACTCCACGCCAATCACGTCGTGGCTGGTATAGAGGCGGAGCCGCGGGCCCGTCAGCGCTTCCTGCACCAGGCGCGCCACATCCGCGCGCTCGGCGGCAACCACGGCAGCCGCAGGCCGGCCGTCAGCGATCTCGCCCGCCAGGTTGGGACCGGACAGTGCAGCAACGTGACCCGGCGCTCCAAGTGTCGCTGAAGCCAGCACCTCGGTCATGCGCAGGTGGGTCCGTGCTTCAAAGCCCTTGGCGCAGGAAACGAGGACTGCTCCTGGGGGTATCTGGGGCGCGGCGCGTGCCGCTACGTCGCGCATTGCGGCCGTTGGCAGCACAAAGAGCACAATTGCCGC
This sequence comes from Chloroflexota bacterium, assembly GCA_036734945.1. Classification (GTDB taxonomy): domain Bacteria; phylum Chloroflexota; class UBA4733; order UBA4733; family UBA4733; genus UBA4733. Next base: position 32,945 of record DAIMXP010000060.1, on the reverse strand, counting down.
GTCGGTCAGCGCGTCAGCGAGATTGGCGGTCGGCGTGACTGCCGGCGGCAACGTCAAGCCTGGCGCCGCCTGCTCGTTCCGGCGTTCGGAACGCATCGCGGCGGCGACGTCCGGCGAGCGCGTCCAGAGGCGAACGGGGCGATCGTCACTGGCGAGGACGGCGGCGAGGACCGTGCCCCAGCTCCCCGCACCGAGCACCGCAACGGCTGTCATGCGTTCGGGGGGCTTGCGGCTGCCAGTGTCAGACGCAGGCGCTCGGACAACGGTTCGCCGATCAAGGGGCGGGCGTAGCGCTCAAAGGCGGCATTGGGCTGCCCGTCGGCATCCAGGAACTCCGGCGGCAGTGGCCGCACCTTACCCGCCACCGCCGCCACCGGCGCCAGTCCGCAAACAGCCACGTATGGATCGTCGCCCTGCCGCTGCAGCGTGACCATGCACTTGTTCTCACCCGCGCAGGCGGCGCGTACGGCAGCGCGACCAAGCGCCAGCGCTTCCTGGCGGTCCACCGTTGAGGAGACATCGGCGAGGACCTTCTGCATGGAGCCGGGCCGGTCATCCTTGGCGCGCAGTCCCAGGCGCTGCTGCACCAGGTCGCGCAGAAAGGCGCCGGGGCGGCGCGTCTCCGCATGCCCGAAGGCATCGCGCCACTCGGCCCCGCCGCTGCCGACAAGGCCACCGGCGGCGTCGCGCAGCATCTCGCCCACGACCACGCAGCAATAGCCACCGCGGCGCACCTGCCGTTCGACGGCCGTCAGAAAGCTATCCTCCTGAAAGGGAAGCTCCGGCGCCAGCACGAGATGCGGCGCATCGCCCGGATCGCGGCGGGCCAGCACGCTGGCCGCTGCCAGCCAGCCAGTGTCGCGGCCGTACACCTCCAGGATGCGCACCTGCTCTTCGCGCTGCATCGCCCAGGCATCGAGTCCCAGATCACGCACGGCGGAGGCGACCAGGCGTGCGGCGCTGCCATAGCCGGGGGTGTGATCCATGGCCGGAAGGTCGTTGTCGATCGTCTTGGGGATGCCGATACAGGCGAGGCGATAGCTGACCGATTCGGTAGTCCGGGCGATGGTCAGCGTCGTCTCGGCGGAGTCGTTACCGCCGACATAGAGGAGAGCGTCAACTTGCCAACGCCGCAGGATTTCGACAGCGTGCATCGCCGCCTCGGCGGTCAGCTTGTGGCGACAGAGTCCCAGAGCGGCCGATGGCGTTCGCGCCAGGACGTCAAGTTCGGGCGCCGTCAGCCGGCCAAGGTCGATGAATTGCTCTTCAAGCAACCCGCGAATGCCGAAACGCATGCCGAGCACCCGCTCCACGCCCTTCGCCTGCGCCTCGGCTACGACTCCTGCCAGACTCGCGTTGATGACGGGCGTACCGCCGCCCGATTGGCCCACCAGCAACGTCTTGATTGGTGAGGTATCCCTGCTCACTTGGTCATTTCCGGAATCTGAGCGCGACGCCGCAGCGCGTATGCAGCAGCCACGAGGACCAGTACAGCGCCGACGCCGAGGGAAAGGACGCCAAACGAGTGGATGACCTTCTCCACCAGCGACCACTGCCGGCCCAGATAATACCCAAGTAGCCCGTACACAATCGCCCACACGATGCAAGCGGCCAGGCGAACCGGGAAGAAGCGGCGGAAAGGCATCTGTGCGGCGCCGGCCACGATACCGATATAGGTACGAAAAATTGCCTGATAGCGGCCAAAGAAGACGGCAAGCATGCCGTAACGGTCGAAAAACGCCTCAACCCGCGCCACACGGCTGGCCGATAACCCCACGCGCGGCCCCCAGCGGTCGAGCAGATAGCGCCCCCAACGCCTGCCCAGGAAATACCCCCCGGTGTCGCCCATGATGGCCGCGATGACGGCGACCACAATAACGAGCCGGATGTCAAGCTGACCGCCGCGACTGGCGCCGATCAGGGCGGCGGCTACCAGCAGCGCCGTCTCCCCCGGCAGCGGGATGCCGAGACCCTCGACCGCCACCAGCAGAAAGACCGCGGCATAGCCGAAGGTACCGATAGCGTCCTGAGCCCACTGGGGCACACCCACCTCCTCGTCACATTCCTGGCCTTCACTATACCGTTGTGCCACTGTCGACTCCTTCTCGGTGGTAGCATCAATGGCGTGACCGGTTTGCTCCTCCTGCTTGCGGCGATCGAGGGCGCGCTGTACTTCAAGAGCACGGTTCCCATCACTGTGTATGTCATCGCCAGCCTCGCCATCACGGCTGCCCAGGGACGCTTCGCCGAGAGCCTGCGCTGGTACCGCGCCATCCGCCCGCTCATAGTGCTCCAGAGCGCCGGCGTGCTGGCGGCCGTCATCGCGGCGGCGGTGGGCCTGCTTGCCCTGAACAACCCGATCCTGGACTGGGGCTGGTGGACCGTCGTTGCCGCCCAGGTCGGCGATCAGAGCGGCGGCGGCAACATCATCACTGCCCCCTTGAGCTACCCCTTGCTCGTGCCGCCCTTCGTCGTCCTGCTGGTCCTCGTACTGCCTCGGCTGGCGGAATCGGAGGAACTCACGTTCCGCCGTGGCACGCACAACTGGCGGGATGGCGCACTGCGCAGTCTGGTCTTCGGCCTGATCCACATGGTCGTCGGCATACCGCTGGCCGTCGCCCTGGCCCTCAGCATCGGCGGTCTCTGGTTCACCCGCCAGTACTTCCTCGGTGGTACCCGCCGCTCCACGCTCCACCACCTGACCTACAACTGCATCGCGCTCCTGTTGGTGCTGGTGGCGATTGCCCTGCCGTGAGGACCTCTCCGCAGCAGACACCAGTATGCTACGCTCTCGCCTGGCGCCTTTGCATAGCAAGGCGAAGAAGTGGTCTACCCTGGTACAGTGCACGGCATACTTGCTGTTGCGTACACCGGAACCTGGTCGGGAAAGAGAAAAGCCGATGCAAATAGGGATGGTCGGGCTGGGACGCATGGGCGCAAACATGGTCGAACGACTCAAGCGTGATGGGCACGAGGTCGTGGTCTTCGATGTCAGTGCTGAGGCGGTGCAACGGGTGGCCGCCGCCGGCGCCACCGGCGCGACATCCTTGCAAGACCTGGCCCAAAAGCTGGCGGCCCCGCGTGTCACCTGGATCATGGTGCCCTCCGGGGCGCCTGTCGATTCCACCATCGACACCCTGTTGCCCCATCTACAAGGCGACGACATAATCATTGATGGCGGTAACTCGCGCTGGACCGATTCTATTGCCCGCAACCGGCGCGCCTCGGCGCAGGGCATCCACTACCTCGACTCCGGCACCAGCGGTGGCATCTGGGGGCTGCAGGTGGGCTACTGCCTGATGATCGGCGGCGCCAGGGCCGCCTTCGATCGGGCCGAGCCGATCTTCAAGTCGCTCGCGCCCGAAAACGGCTACCTCTACGTCGGTCCCAGCGGCGCCGGACACTATGTCAAGATGATCCACAACGGCATCGAGTACGCGCTGCTGGAAGCCTACGCCGAGGGCTTCGACATCATGCACGCCTCGGACTATGACCTTGATCTCGCCAAGATCGCCGAACTCTGGAACCACGGGAGCGTTGTCCGCTCCTGGCTTCTAGAACTGGCGGCGGCGGCGTTCAAAGAGAATCCGGGCCTGGAAGGTATTCGCGGCTACGTGGAGGATTCCGGGGAAGGACGCTGGACGGTGGCCGAGGCCATCGACAAGTCCGTCCCGGCGCCGACGATTGCGCTCTCGCTGCTGGCACGCTTCCGTTCGCGCGAGCAAGAGTCCTTTGGCGACAAGGTGATTGCGGCCTTGCGCCGTGAGTTCGGCGGCCACGCGGTGAAGCAGGAATGAAAAGAAGCTGCCCTGTCGTGTATTAGGAGGTCTACCATGCCCGATAGTGTAGCCGTGGCGGACCATCCCGCTGCCGGTTCGATCAGCAACCCGCTGCGTGACGGCCTGCACATGCAGCGCATGCCGGAGCCCTGCACGCTGGTGATCTTCGGCGCGACCGGCGATCTGACGCACCGCAAGCTGGTGCCGGCGCTCTACAACCTGGCGCGCGCCGGCATGCTGCCCACCGGCTTTTGCGTCGTCGGCTTTGCCCGCCGTGAAAAGGAGCACGAGCGCTTCCGCAGCGAGATGCACGATGCCGTCAACCAGTTCTCGCGGAACCGCCCGGTGGATCAGCACGTCTGGCAGACCTTCTCCAAAGCACTCCATTACTTGCCTTCCCAGTTCGATGACCCCGCCGCCTACAACCGCCTGCGCAAAGAGTTGGACCGGCTGGACCACGAGCGCGGCGGCAGCGGCAACCGCCTCTTTTACCTGGCCACGCCGCCGAGCTTCTACGGTCCGATTGTCCAACAGTTGGGCGCCGAGGGCCTGCAGCACGGTGGTACGGTCAGTGGTCGCCAGGGCTGGGCACGTATCATCGTGGAGAAGCCCTTTGGTCACGACCTCGCCAGCGCGGAGGAACTGAACCGCCAGATTCATCAGGTTTTTGACGAGTCACAGGTCTACCGCATCGACCACTACCTTGGTAAGGAGACCGTTCAGAATATCCTGGTGCTGCGCTTCGCCAACGGCATCTATGAGCCGATCTGGAACCGCCGCTACGTTGATCACGTCCAGATCACCGTGTCGGAATCGGTAGGTGTAGAATCGCGCGGCGCCTACTACGAGGAGGCTGGAGCGCTGCGCGACATGGTGCAGAGCCACCTCCTGCAATTGGTCACCCTGACAGCGATGGAGCCGCCGGCCGCCTACGACGCCGACGCCGTGCGAGACGAAAAGGTCAAGGTGCTGCGCGCCATTCGCCCCATCACGGGCGACCTGGTGCAGGAATTCACCGTGCGTGGCCAATATGGCTCCGGCTATGAAGCGGGCAAGCCGGCGCCGGGCTACCGCGAGGAGGATCGGGTCGACCCGGCCTCCACCACGGAGACCTTCGCCGCCATCAAGCTGTTCGTCGACAACTGGCGCTGGCAGGGCGTGCCTTTCTACCTGCGTACGGGGAAGCACCTGCCGTCACGGGCCAGCGAGATCGCTATCCAGTTTAAGCGACCGCCGCACACGCTCTTCACCAGTGGCGCCGACGAACTGGAGGCCAACTTCCTGGTGCTTCGCATCCAGCCGGACGAAGGCGCCACCTTACGTTTCGGCGTGAAAGTCCCGGGTCAGACCATGCTGATCCGCACCGTCAACATGGACTTCCTCTACGGGGCGTCCTTCGGCGTGGAATCCCCCGATGCCTACGAACGGCTCCTGCTGGACGCGATGCTGGGCGACACAACGCTCTTCACTCGCCGGGACGAAGTGGAGAAGGCCTGGGCCTTCATCACTGCCATCCTACAAGCCTGGAAGGAGCAACCGCCGCCACCATTCCCCAACTACGCCGCCGGCACCTGGGGTCCCGCCGCCGCCGATGCCTTGATCGAGCGCGACGGCCGTTCCTGGCACCGACCATGACCACGGCGGAACGTCTGCGAACCGTCGGCACCTGGTCCGGACAGGATGTCGACGCTGACGCGGTGCAGAGTCAACTCACCAAACTCTGGCGCGCAGCGGGCGAGCATGCCCACCACAACGGCGAGCCGGCTACCACCCGCACCAACGTCCTGACTTTGGTGGTCTATGCCGATACCGAGGCGGCGGCGACGCACGTGCAGGAGGCGGTCGGCGCGCTGGCAGAACATCACCCGTCGCGCACCATCCTGGTTCACGCGGAACCCGGAGCCAATGTGTCCTCGCTGGCCGCCGATGTCGTCACGCGCTGTCGCATCGACCGGCCCCAGGTCTGTTTCGAGCAGATCGTCTTGCACGCCAGCGGCTCCGTGGTGGAGCAGGTTTCCAGTGCTGTCGCTTCGCTGTTGCTGCGTGATCTGCCGACTATCCTCTGGTGGCCTGACGACATTCGCGAGCAGTCGGAACTGTTGCGCCGCCTCATGGACCTCTGTGACGGCGTCATCGTCGATAGCGCCAGCTTTGCTGAGCCGACGGTCTCGCTGCCCACGCTGCTCAGCCTCCTGCAGCAGCAAAGTAGCATCGTGGCCGACCTGCAGTGGGCACGCTTGAATGGCTGGCGCGATATCACTGCCCAGTTCTTTGATACGCCGGCGAGCCGCGCCTACCTGGACGACCTGACGAGCGTCGAGGTCGACGTCCGCGTCGGCGATCGCCCAGGATTACCAGCAGCGGGGCTGCTCTACGTTGCCTGGCTGGCCGGCCGGCTGGGCTGGCGCCTAGACACTGTGCCCCTGGCCGCCGACGCTGGCGGGCAGTTCGCCCTCACTGCCGGCGACCGGCAGGTGGCCATAACGCTGCGTGCCGTGGCGCGCGACGAGACAACCGGCGACCAGATTAGCGCAGTGCGCCTACAAGCTGGGACGGCGGACAAGATCACCCAGTTCGCTATCCATTGCGCCTCCGAGGATCAAGTCACAACCCGCACGGCAGAGGCCGGCATGCCGCCCGTGGAACGCAGCATGCGGCTAGCCGCTCCTACAGATTCGATGATGCTGGCCCAGATGCTCGGTTACCTCCGCCGCGACGCTGTGTACGAACGGTCGATGCGCCTCCTGGGCGGCTGGCTGGGAGTCAGTCCGGGAGGACAATGACGATGTCGGCCACTGATCTGCGCGTCCTCGCTAACACCGACGCGGTAGCTCGCGCCGGCGCCGACCTCGTGCGCGCTGCCGCCCAGGAGGCGGTCCAGCGCCGGGGGCGGTTTACGCTGGCACTGTCCGGAGGCAGCACGCCACGAACGTTGTACGCCTTGCTGGCCCAACCGCCGTATGTTAGTGCGATTGACTGGACTGCCACGCACATCTTCTGGTCCGACGAGCGTTGCGTGCCGCCAGATCACGCGGAGAGCAATTACCGCATGGCACAAGAAGCCCTGCTCGACCACGTCCCCGTCCCCGTCGGCAACGTCCATCGCATGCACGGCGAGATGGCGGTACCGCAACAGGCGGCCCAGGCGTACACAGCCGAAGTGCAGACCGTGTTTGGCAAGCACGCGCTGCCCCGCTTCGACCTGCTGCTGCTTGGGCTGGGCGAGGAAGGGCACACGGCGTCGATCTTTCCGGGCGTCAATGTCCCGACCGACCCGAATATCCCGGTGGCCGCCGTCTTCGTGCCGAAAGTCAACACCTGGCGCCTGACCCTGACACTGCCGGTGCTCAACGCGGCGGCGCACTTACTGTTTCTGGTAGCGGGAGCTGCCAAGCAAGAGGCGTTACGGGCCGTCATTCAAGGGCCACGCTCGCTTGATCTGCCGGCCCAGCGCGTCGCCCCCAGCAATGGCATACTGACCTTCCTGGCCGACCGGGACGCCGCGGCGTCCCTGCTGTCGGTCCAAGCCTAGTTTGGAGTATGCTTACCCTCCCGGAGTGGGCATCGTCAGCCGCCGGAGGGTAGGAGGCTCATCTGTGGAACCGCTTCGTCTTGGCGTCATCGGCCTCGGCGTGATGGGCAGCGACCATCTCAAGAACGCCCTGCGCCTCCCGGAATACGTGCAATTGGTCGCCGGGGCCGATCCCGTGGCGGAGGCCCGGGCCGGGGCAGAGGCGTTGGGTGTCGCTACAGTCGCCACCGCCGAAGAACTGTTCGCGCTTGGCGTGGAAGCGGTCATCGTCGCCAACCCGCACCCGCAGCACGAAGCCGCTGTGGTGGGCGCCGCCGAGCGCGGCATTCACGTGCTTTGCGAGAAACCGATCGCCGCGACGGTCTCCGCCGCCGACCGCATGGTTGCCGCTTGCCGCCAGCACAACGTCCTGCTGGCGATGGACTTCCAGCAGCGCACGACGCCCGTCTACCGGACGCTCCACCGTCTCCTCAGCAGCGACACGATCGGCGAGTTAGCGCGAGTCTCGCTGGTCGCCACCGCCTGGTATCGGACCCAGTCCTATTACGACTCCGGCAGTTGGCGCGGGACCTGGGAGGGCGAGGGCGGCGGCGTAGTGATGAACCAGGCGCCGCACCAGATCGATATGTACGTCTGGCTGTGCGGCCTGCCCAACCGCGTTAAGGCGACTGTCAGCACCCGCATCCACCGCATCGAGACGGAAAACACCGTCGCCGCGCTGTTCGAGTTCGAGGGTGGCCGGGTTGACACCTTCATTACCACGACGGCCGAGTACCCTGGCAAGGTCGAGTGGACTTTCGTCGGCGACCGCGGCACGTTCGTCTGCGACGAACGGACACTGCGCCTCTACCGGTTGGAGGGTTCACTCCGTCAGCAACTCCTGACTGCACCGAAGAATACGAAGCCGGCCGGAGCCTGGGAAGACGTTCCGGCCGACCCGATCGCCCGCGAGGAGACCGGCCACACCGGCCTGCTGCGGCAGTTCGCCCTGGCAGTCCGCAACGGGACGCCGCCGATCGCCACCGGCGAAGACGGCGTGCGCCAGTTGGAATTGGCCAACGCCATCATCCTGTCCGGTTTGCGTGATCGACCGGTCGACGTGCCAGTGGACCGCGGCGCCTACGACCAGTTGCTGCAGGAGATGCGGCAACGCGAGGTATGAGCCCGCCGCCGGCCGAGCCAGCGCTTCCCCGCGCCGTCCGCCCGCTCACGCCGGTCTACGCCTTGTGCTGCTTGCCGGGGTGCCTGGTGCTGCTGTACTGGGTTTTCGGCTACTGGCAGCGTAGTTGGTCGGTACTCTCCTTCCCCTACGGCTACGACTACGGTGAGGCGCCGGAACTCAACCGGGCCATTGCCGTCGCCCACCTCCAGCCGTTCTATCCGTTCTGGACCGCGCCGCCCTACCAGATGGCCAACTACACACCGCTCTACTCCATGCTGAACGGCCTCTTCGTGCGCTTCCTGGGCGTGCAATTCCAGAGTGGCCGTGCTATCGCCTGGGTCTGTGGGCTACTCTTCTGCGCCGGGCTGGCCTGGCTCGCCTGGCGCGAAGGCAGGACCTGGCCGGCGCCGCTGGTGACGGTCCTGCTCTGGTTTAGCAGCAACTACGTCTGGAACTGGACGTCCATTGGCCGCGAAGACGAGCTGGCGATGCTCTTCAGTCTCGGCGGCTTGATCGTCTTCTATGAGGGAGTCATTCGAGCGGCAGGAAACCTGCTCGCCTCGGGAACAGGCAGTGACGAGGGCCAATCGCGGATGGCCGCCTGGAGGGGGCGGGTCGGTGAGCACCGCCATGTGTGGCTCGCCACAGGTCTCTTCCTGGCGGCGATCTACACCCGCCAGACGACCATCGAAGCGGCGGCGGCCTGCGCGATCTACCTGCTCGTCCGCCGCCCGCGCCTCGGTGTCGCATTTGTCGTCGTCTTCGCCCTGGCCGCCGGCTGCATCTTCGCCATCATCAACCTCCTGACGCATGGCGCGTTCTATCTCAACATCGTCACCGGCAACCGCAACCTCTACCACTGGCAACGCGTCGTCTTTCAAGTTCACCAGTTCTGGAGCTACTACCAGGCAGCCGCCATGCTGGCAGTGCTCTACGCCGTCACGCAGTTGGCGACCCGCCGCCAGCAACTATTTGTGCTCTGGCTGCTCCTGACGTTCGCCGTCGCCGTCACCGTCGGCAAAGAAGGCGCGTCAGACAACTATCTGTTGCTGCCCTGGGGAGCCACCAGCCTCCTTGCCGGTCTGGCTGTGGGACGATTGCAGGCGTGGTCGACCTGGCTCTGGGGCCGGCGCTTGCCCCTCATGCTCGCCACGCGCCCGGCAGCCCTGCTGCTGCCGATCCTCACCGGCACGGCGCTGCTGCTCCATGCCCAACTGACGTTCCACCTGCCGTATCAGGGCCAGTTCGACCGCTCCACTATCGACTTTGTCGGCAGGCAGGGTCTCAACGGCCTGGTGCGTCGCTGGACCGATACCGGCTGGTACCTCCGCTTGTTGCCGGGCGAGCTGCCACCGAGCGTCCTGGAAGGAAACTACGGCTACATGTACAAACCCTCGCCGGGCATCTTCGAACGCCAGGAGCAGCAGCGCCTGGTCGCCCTGATTGCCGCCGCGCCCGGCGACGTCTTTGACGAGGATATGACGCACGTCTTGCTGGCGGGCAAACGCATCTATATCCAGCCGTTCGAGTTCGCCCAGGAGGCCCAACTGGGGCAATGGGACCAACGCCCGTTCCTGCGCAGCATCGACAACGGCCAGTTCAGTCTCGTCGTCACCACCAAGCAACTGAGGACGAACCTGAAGTTCGAGCGCTACACGCCGCAGATGGCTGCCGCATTCACGACCAGCTATTGCCTGGCAGCGCAGACCAGCAACTACTTCGTGTACCGTCCGTGCAATGGTAGCTGAAGGGGCGCGGCTCCCGGCCGCGACCCCTATTGCCCGATATGTTGCAGCAACTGCGTGAGCAGCCAGGTGATATTGGGCATCTGCTGCAGCGCTAACCAGACGATGATGCCGACCGGGGCGCCCACCGCGATCGCGCTGGCGAGGGAACGGGTCAGCAACGGTTCCTTGACCGCCGGCGGCGGACTATAACGGCCGGACGGCACTACCCGTGAACGGCTCATACTGTTACTTTGCTCCTGTAGCTGTACACTCATACTGGCAGCATACCGCCTACAGGTTGCGATACTAGTACCAAAAGGGGCCAGTGGCGCCCGCGCCTATCGGTACTACTCATGCCGGATCGTGTAAGGTACCCGTAACGAAAATGGCCCCCGCAACAAACAACCAGAGGGAGTACCAGGAGAGTTAGGGCTGCGTGAATCAGGCTTGTAGCGGAGATGCGTCACGGCAGACCGCGTTGGAGATTTTAGGGCGTACACCGGTCGACCGCTCGCGGCGAGCCAGCTTCGGGAGCGACCAACGCACGGAGCACGTCCTGCTCCTTTGGCGGGATGGACAGAGTAGGCGCCTTGAGCAGTCCCAGGACGACCGCATCAGCTTCGCCCTGCGCGACCGTTTCGAGTCCTCGCAACCGAACTGCCGGGAGCAGATGCGGCGGCTGGTGTCGGTGTTGGGTGAGCCAGGCTCGGTCACCGTTGCCTGGTCCTACCAGGCAGTTTGGGAAGGCGAATCGCCGCTGAATCAGACCGGCCGCTGCCAGTTCTCCTGGTCGGAAGTGGCCGAGATGCTTCACCTGTCGGATAATGCGGACGGCGGTTGATCTGCTATCCTGTCCCTCATGCATGATGAACTACTATGCGACCTGGAAGCCGATGTGCTGGAGCGGCTTCTGCGCTACGTGCGGATCGACACCCAATCGATGGCTGAGGCAACGAGCTATCCCAGCACACCCGGTCAACTCGACCTCTTGCGATTGCTCCTCCAGGAATTGATCGACCTTGGCTATACGGATGCCACGCTGGACCGCTTCGGCTACGTCACTGCGGCGTTGCCATCGACGTTGCCCACAACTGGAGACCAACCGCCGGTCATCGCCTTTTTCGCCCACGTCGATACCTCGCCAGACGCACCGGGCAAGGACGTCCAGCCGATCGTCTGGCCGAAGTACGCCGGCGGGGAGATCGTGCTGCCTGGTGACCCGACGATGGTGCTTTCTCCGGCAGAGAGTCCGCCGTTGGCGACGCACATCGGCCACGACATCGTCACCAGTGACGGACGCACCTTGCTCGGCGCCGACGACAAGGCCGGCGTGGCGGCGGCGATGGCCGCCGCCGCCTACCTGATCAGCCATCGTGACGTTCCACACGGCGTTATCAAGTTCGCCTTTAACCCCGACGAGGAAGTCGGGCACGGCGTTGATCACTTTGACATAGAGGCGTTTGGCGCAACCTATGCCTACACGCTCGACGCTGGTGACGCCGGTGAAGTGGAGGACGAGACCTTTTCCGCCGATGCTGTGACACTGCGCTTCTTCGGACGTAGTGCGCACCCCGGCTACGCCAAGGGGAAACTTGTCAACGCCATCAAGGTTGCCGCCGACTTCGTTGCTGCGCTGACGCGTGAAGCGCCTGCTCCGGAAGGCACTGCCGGCCGCGAAGGTTTTGTTCACCCGACCTCTATCTCCGGCGCCGCCGAAGAGGCGGTGGTCAAGTTGATCGTGCGAGACTTCCAAACGAGTGAACTCGCCCAGAAGGAAGAGTTGCTGCGTCATTTGGCTCAGGCAGCCGTGGAGCGCCACGCAGGTTCGCGCTTTGATCTTACCATTGTTGAGCAGTACCGCAACATGCACGATGTACTCGTTAACTATCCCCGCGTCACTGCGCTGGCCGATGAGGCAGTGCGGCGCGTGGGGTTGCAGCCCGTACACCGCCCGATACGCGGCGGCACCGACGGTTCCCGGCTGTGTGCGATGGGCCTGCCCACACCCAATATCTTTGCTGGCTGGCAGATGATCCACAGCCGGCGGGAGTGGGTGTCGGTACAAGATATGGCGAAGGCTGCCCAGGTCATCATCGAACTGGCCAAACTCTGGGGTACCGAAGCTGCCTGAACCTCAGACGAAGATCTGACCGCGGCCGGTTGCGCCGGAACTCGGGTCGCCTGACGACGCGCCTGAATTGTCCACGCCATTCCCCGACGTGTTGCCGGAACCGTAGCTGCCGGTGCTTCCGCCTGCGGGGACCACTTGAGGAGGCGCTGGGCGGTAGTCAGGAGTCGGTTGAATGGCGTGGCTGGGCGAAGCGCCGGCATTTAGCGTATCTCGGTAGGGCTTTCCTTCCACCTTGGCAACGAAGTTCGTGAGGTCGTCACCGCGGTCAACGAGAATTCGCGGTTCGTCGAAAAGATGGGCGGTGGAATAGGCGCGACCGCCGCCGGCCAGGATGCCGCCGCGGAAGCCGGCGCGTTGCAACAGCGCCACCACGTGGCTATTGACTGCCCCATACGGATAGGCAAAGAGATCGACGGGATGGCCGAGCACCCGCTCCAGGTCTTGCTTGCTGCCGACAATCTCATTATAGGCAGCCGTGTCGTTGAGCATGGTGAGGTCTGGGTGCGTCCGCGAGTGTGCCTCGATATCAAAGCCTTCCCGATCCATCTGCTGCAACGTTGCGCCGCTCAGTGGCGACTGGACGGTTGGGATGAAGAACGTGGCGGTCATATGGCGCTGTAGCAACACCTGACGAGCATTCGTCGCGGCGTCAGGATACCCATCGTCAATCGAGATGACGACGGGCTTGGTCGGCAAAGGCGTCGGGCCATAGAAGGCGGCGTACACTTGCTGCAAGGTAGCCGCGTGATACCCATTGGCCTGGAGCCAGTCCAGTTGTGCAGTAAAGTTGGCAGTGCTCACCGAGTACGGACTCGGCCAGGACCCGATGTGGTGGTACATCAGCACCGGTATCGCCAGGTGACCCAGGCCACCAGGCTGCAGCGCGGGCGGGATGGCGACCCCCATGATGCCGGTTGTGCCCGTTACTAAGGACACCGCTGGCAGCGATCCACCGGCGCTATCCGTCACCTGTTGGGCAGCGGGTGGCGAAGGCACCGGGGCGAGTGGCGGCGCCTTCGGCGTCCAACCGCGGGCCGCTGCGGCAGCAACGCCGAGATCGCCCAACGTGACGCCGGAGTTAGCACGCCACCGCAACTCGCCATTCGTGAAGTACTGTGCTGTGGCGCCACTCTCGGTCAATTCCTCACTGATCGGTATGCCGAGCATGGCGACGCCGTTGTGCGTCTGGTAGTACGTCAGGAAGCCATCGGCCAGCGTGTGGCCGGTTTCAGGAAAAAACGCGGCAGCCGACCCAGCCGGCGGAGCCGGGACGGCGGGCTGGAGCTTGCCGAGTTCCAAACCAAGCGGCCCGACCGTTATCTGATCGCCAGCCGACCGCTCCGGATGCCATTCCAGCCGCAGGTGTTGGAAGTACTGGACGACGGCGCCGTGCTCGTCGATCTCTTCAGTGATCGGCTGCCCGGTGACGGCGGTTCCCCCGTGATCCGCCACAAACTGGGCAAATCCCAAGGAAAGCGTGTGGCCAGTCTTTGGGTAATACCAGTCGCGTGGACTTGCAGCGACGGCCGGTGCAGCGGAGGCGCCGAGAAACCAAACCACCGCGAGCATGAGGGAGCAGAATCTGCGCATGGTTGCATCACTTACTAGTCGGTTGTCGCCCCCACGCCGCCCACCCACTGAGGCGACATGACCCTGAAAGTATAAAGCGGTGCTGGCGCCACGCATGCCTGAAAGTCCTATAGTCCTATAGCAAACTCCGCACAGACGTCACGGTCGGCGCCGGGCACGAGATCGAAAGGGCGTTCGGCACGCCTTGCCGCTTGTGTGCTATATTCTGCGCGGCTGCGCGGCTAGTGTCCCGCCAGTATGGTGGAGAGGCAGCCGACGCTCTACACTAAGCTGTAAGCTGGGGACGCCGGCACAAAGGGTCGGGCCGCGCGACAAGGGAGCGCCTGGCTGGTGACAGGGAAGGGTTCGGGGGTAGCAAGAAGCGATGGCACATAGCGTACCGTTGACACGCGGCGACATCTCACGGCGACGAGCGCTGGCCGCCGGCATTTTTGGCCTTGGCGGAGTGATTGGCGCAGTCTATATTGTGGCGATCCTGCGCTACCTGATTCCTGTGGGTTCATCGGGGAACACCGGCTACGATAACGTCGGCCCGACGTCCCAATTCAAGCAGGAGTTGCCGGTGCGGGTGCCGTTAGGCGCTGACGCGCAGGGAAACAACCCAACCGGTGGCGCCTGGATCATCCAACATAGCGCCACCAACTACACAGCCTTCGACATGCACTGCACCCATCTGAGTTGCCCGTATGCCTGGACTGGCGGCGCCACCTCGACCGATGGGGTGTTTGGCTGCCCCTGCCACGGCAGCATCTTTGCCAAAGACGGCAGTGTCATCAACGGGCCGGCGTTTGTACCCTTGCGCCGCCGTGATGTCAAGGTGCAAGGCAACAACCTGATGGTTGGCGGACTGATCTCGTAGGACAGCGAAAGGGAGGGGAGATATGGCAACGTTAGAACGGCGGCCGCGCCGCCGGGAGGCACTCATCGACTTCGCACCGATGGTGAGCGGACTGGATGAACGCGGCATTGGGGTCCACCGCGGTATCGGTGAATTCCTGCTGCACCCGGTGGACCGCTTCTCGAATATTTTGGACCTCGCCGGCGAGGTCACCTTGTTCCTGTTCATCAATCAGTTGATCACCGGCATCATGCTGGCGCTCTTCTATCGCCCCACGACGACCGACGCCTTCAGCAGCCTGCAAAACATCACCTACGTCGTGCCGGGCGGGGTGTGGATGCGCGGTCTGCACGTCTACGGCGCCAGTGCCATGGTCGTGACGGTGTTCATCCACATGTGCCGGGTCTTCTGGTACGGCGGGTACAAGAAACCCCGCGAGTTGACCTGGGTGCTGGGGGTGATCTTGCTGATCTCCACTCTGGCACTCTCGCTTACCGGCTACCTGCTCCCCTGGAATCAGGAGGCGTACTGGGCGAGCATCGTCGCCACGCAGATTCCCGGCTACACGCCCTTCATTGGCGATTGGGTGGTGTCGCTGATGCGCGGCGGTGGCGATCTGACGGGCGACACCATCACTCGCTTCTATACCGTGCATATGTTGATCCTCCCCGGCCTGTTGATGGGTGCGCTGGTCTTCCACCTGGCGCTGGTGATTCGCCAGGGTGTCTTCTTTCTGACTGAGGAGGCGATGTAGCATGAGCACGACATCTACCGAAATCCCGGCCGACGGAGCGGATCGGTTTGCCCGCCGCCAGCGCAGTTGGACCGGCGTGCCCGGCGTACCGGCCGCCGGCGCCGTCGTACTGAGCGACGAGGACGTGGCGACGGAGCGTGACTTGCGCCGGACCGTTGTCGGCGAGCACCTGCGACCCGGGTTGCGCGGCGCCTTTTTCCCAGACGCTATTTTTCAAACCACCCTGGTTGTTCTGGTCATCTTCGGCATTATGTTGTTGGTTACCCTCCTGATGCCGCCGACCGTCGGCTCGCCGGCTGAGCCGCTCAATCAAGAGCTATACTTGCCGCGTCCGGCCTGGTATTTCTACTTCCTGTTTCAGATCCTGGAATGGATGAAGGGGCCGATTTTTGTGCCGATCGGCACCTTCTTCCTGCCGAACATCGCGCTGATCGCACTCATCCTACTGCCGTTCTACGACCGTAATCCGGCGCGCAAGATCTGGAAGCGCCCCCTGGCTATTGTCTTCTTTGGCGGGTCCATGCTGTTCATTGCCGTGACGACCATCATCAATGTGGTGCAGGCGCCGCCGCAACCGACCAAGAACAACCAGAACCACGCGCCGGTGCAGAGTGGTCAACAGGCGGAAGTCGCCGGGGTGTATTTGACCTGGTAGTCCGCGGTGAACCTTGCCGTTCAAGAGAGCCGGATATTATGCACAGTGATGTCGTCCTGGTCGCACCGGTGCGGACGGCCATCGGCCGCTTCCAGGGCGGCTTCTGGAACACACCGGCGTCGGCTCTTGGCGCAGCGGTGATCCGCGCCACCTTGGAGCGCGCCAACGTCCAGCCCGGCGAGGTTGACGAGGTCATTATGGGCTGCGTCGGCCAGGTAGGCGACGACGCCTTCAATGCCCGCCTCTGTGCGCTGCGGGCTGGCTTGCTGGTGACCAGCCGCGCCTACAACGTCAACCGCCTCTGTGGCTCCGGCCTGCAAGCGATCTGCTCAGGCGCCATGGAACTGCTGACCGACCAGGCGCGCGTCGTCGTTGCCGGTGGCGACGAGAACATGACGAGGCAGCCCTACCTGCTGCCCAAGGCGGGCCTCGGCCAGCAATACGGCAACGCCACGCTGATCGACGGCACGCAGTCGCTCGTCACGGACCCCTTCGGCCACTACGCCATGGGCTGCACTGCCGAACGCGTGGCCGAGCGGTACGCCGTGTCGCGCAGCGATCAGGACGCCTTCGCGCTGGAGAGCCAGCGCCGGGCCGCCGCGGCCATTGCTGAACAGGCATTTGCTGAACAGATAGTTCCGGTGACGGTCCCTCAGCCCAAGGGCGAAGCAGTGATAGTCAGCCAGGACGAGCACCCGCGCCCAGACGTCACCGCCGAGCGCCTGGCGAGACTGCGGCCCGTCTTTCGGGAAGACGGCACTGTCACCGCCGGCAATTCCAGCGGGATCAACGATGCGGCATCGGCAACGGTACTCATGCGCCAGTCGGAAGCGCAGGCACGGGGCTGCCGTCCCACGGGTCGCCTGGCAGCCTGGGCCGTGGCCGGCGTTGAGCCGGAGATCATGGGCATCGCACCCATCTCGGCGGTGCGGCTGCTGCTCGCCAGAGCCGGTATGGCGCTCGGTGACATCGATCTGATCGAGTTGAACGAGGCGTTCGCCGCCCAGTCGGTCGCCGTGATCCGCGAGCTCGGCGTTGACCCGGAGAAGGTCAACGTCAACGGCGGCGCTATCGCCCTGGGCCACCCCGTCGGCGCGACCGGCGCCATCCTGGTCACCAAGCTGCTGTACGAGTTGCAGCATCGCGACCAGGAATGGGGCATCGTCACGCTCTGCATCGGCGGCGGCCAGGGCATCGCCGCCTTGTTTCAGCGCGCAACGTAAGGTCCGTTACGGCTTCATCACCGTCTGCGGCTTCTTCGGCAGCACCAGTGCTTCGCAGGTCAGCGCCATCAGGCCGCCGCTGACCCCCGCTTCCAACGAGCTGCGTGACACCTTGACGGCGTCCAGGATGCCGGCCTCAAAGACATCGACGAACGTGCCGCTGACCACATCGAAACCGTAGCCCTCCGGTTGGCGACCGAGTTGGTCGACGATGCTGGGGGCATGGTGCCCGCCGTTTTCAGCAATCGTGCGGAGCGGCGCTTCCAGGGCCCGCATGAGGATGCGGACGCCCATCTGCTCATCCCCGGTCGTCTCGGCTTCCAACGCTTTCAGGCTCTCGATGCAGCGAATGTAGCCGATGCCGCCACCGGGCACTACACCTTCGTCCAACGCGGCGCGTACCGTCCAGAGGGCGTCATCGACCTTCAGGCGCTTCTGCTTCTGCTCGGCTTCCGACGGGGCGCCGACCCAGATGGTGGCGATCCTTGCCTGCAGCTTGCCGAGCCGTTCCAGCACGCGCTCCTTCTCGTGGTCCATCTCTTCCAGATCGACCTCTTTGCGGATCTTGTCGGCACGCGCCTGGATGGCGACAGGGTTGCCGGCCGGACCGAAGACACGGAACTGCCCGCGGTTGACAACGATCTTCTTGGCGCGACCCAGGTCGTACAAGGAGGCTTCCTCCACCAGGTCGCCGCGCTCCTCGGAGATCATACGGGCGCCGACCGAGATCGCGAAATCCTCGGTGATGCGCACCCGGCGGTCGCCCGCGCTCGGCGCATTGCAGGCGACCGAGGTGACCATGCCACGCTGTTTGTTGACCACCAGCACGCCGATAGCGTCGCCGGACACGTCGTTGGCGAGCACGAAGAGGTCCTTCACACCCGCAGCGGCCAGCTTCTCCAGCAGCGGCGCCAACTGCTGCGCCTTATCCAGGTTACGGTCGGTGACGAGGATCAGCGGGTTCTCCAGCACCGCCTGCATGCGCGTTTCGTCCGTCACCATATAGGGGGAGACGTAGCCTTTATCCCACTCGATGCCGTCGGCAAAGGTCCAGACGATGTCCGTCTGGGCGGAGTCCTCGGCGTGCAGGACGCCTTCGCGGCCCACCGCGTTGAACATGGCCCCCATGACCTGGCCGACCCAGTTATCCGACGCCGCCGACTCGGCGACCTTGGCCACCTCTTCCCAGGTCTCGATCCGGCGCGCCTGCTCCAGCAGGGCCTGATCCGCCAGCTTCCAGGCGCGCTCGATGCCCCGTTTGAGCATCATGACGTTGCCGCCGGCCGCGGCGTAGCGCGTTGCCTCATCAAGCAGGCTCTGCGCTACGACCGCCGCGGTGGTCGTGCCGTCGCCGGCGTTCTCGCCGGCACGCCAGGAGAGCTGGCGGCAGAGCATGGCCCCCATGTTCTCGTAGCGGCCGGGCAACTCGATCACCCGCCGGGCGATGGTCGCCCCGTCGTCCAGGATTTCCGGTATGCCGGAGGTGTACATCTTGGCGATGGCCACGTAGCGAGCCTTGGGACCGAGCGTGATCTTCAGCAGGTCCGCCATTGTGTCGAAGCCACGTTTCATGGCGATCCGCGCGTCGGGACCGATCATGACATAGTCGTTGTACGCGGCCTTGCGGACGCGTATTTGCGGCGTGCGGCGAGAGCCAGTCACCATATCGTCGTTATTCCCACCCAGTCCAATATCACTCAAAATTCCGCTTTGTGTTCGAAGTACACGCCGGTCCAGCGCCGTTTGCCGAATGGCCCAGAGAGAAGCCGGCAGATGCAGTAGGGGGACAGATGCCCGCTCCAGCCTGCGCAACCCTATACCGGCACGACGCGTCCCGACGAATACGTCGATACCCTCTATTTGACACTACAGCCCATCACTCTGTCAAGTCGGTGGGACTGTTCGGGTATGCTGGGAGTCTGCTCTGCTAAGATGTCAGCGTTGCCCGCTGCGAGCAGCCGCCGCGCAACCGGCCCTGGGGAAGACGCGCCGCCGACTTTCGCGACCCCGCCGGCTATACCGTGGAACTGGTTGGGCCGTTGAAAGCGTGAGGGAATAGGCGGATGCGAGTCATTATCACCGGAGGTACCGGACTCATCGGCAGGGCACTGGCAGCAGAACTGGCGGCCGGTGGTCGGGAGGTGGTCGTCCTGAGCCGGTCGCCGGAGCGGGCCGCCAACTTGCCGGCCGGCGTGCGTGCCGAACGCTGGGACGGCCGTACTGCAGGTGGATGGGGCGCCCTGGCTGATGGCGCCGAAGCCATCGTCAACCTGGCGGGTGAGAACCTGGCAGCCGGTCGCTGGACACCGGCCCGCCGGCGTACGATTCGCGAGAGCCGGCTGCAAGCCGGGCAGGCGGTCGTCGACGCCATCCAGGCTGCCGCGCTAAAGCCACGCGTGCTGATCCAGGCCTCTGCTGTCGGCCTGTACGGACCACACGGCAATGAAACGATCACCGAAGCGACAGCAGCCGGCTCCGACTTCCTAGCACAACTGTGCGTAGCCTGGGAAGCCTCCACGGCAGCGGTGGAGGCGTGGGGCGTGCGCCGCGCCATCGTCCGCACCGGTATCGTCCTGAGCGCCAGTGGCGGCGCCCTGCCGCGGCTGGTACTGCCATTCCGCTTCTTCGCCGGCGGAAGGCTGGGGAGCGGTCGGCAATGGTACCCCTGGATTCATCAGGTCGATGAGGTGGCGGCGATCCGCTTCCTGCTCGACACCGAGGCGACCACCGGCGCCTTCAACCTGACCGCGCCGAATCCGTTGACCAACAAGGCGCTGGCCCACGTCATCGGGAAGGTACTGGGGCGTCCGGCGCTGGCGCCGGCGCCGACGTTGGCCTTGCGCCTGTTTATGGGTGATATGGCTACCATCGTCCTGGATGGTCAACGTGCGCTGCCCGCGCGACTGCTGGAAGCCGGCTACCAGTTCCGCTTTTCCAGCGCGGAGGCAGCGCTGCGCAACCTGCTTGATTAACTCCAACGGCACGGGAAATCCGGCACGACATCTGCTTCCTGAGTCGACCTGGCAGGGTCTTTACGCGCATTTTGCACTTCTGCGCGATGTAGCCCATTAGAATGACCTGGATGGAGGGGGCAAATGGCAGGACACACGGGAAGGTCTCAGGCGTGAGGGCGCCGGCGCGCACGGCGGCAACCGCGGGCGGACAGGCTGCCGGAACCGGCGCCGTTCCTTGCTTTAACGAATCGACAGGGACAGCGCGACGATCTCGCCGCGACATCTTGACTCTCACGCTCGCCGCACTGGTGGCTGGCGGCCCACTGGCCGCCTGCTCCGTACCACGGGCCGCCGCGGCGCAGTCACCAACCTCGGTTCCCAACGCCACCCTCGCCACACTATCGCCTTTACCGTCAGCGGCGGCACTGGCACAGGTAGCCGCCAGTGGCAGTACCACGACGGCCGGTAACGTCGCCGCCGCGCCGCCCAACGTCGTACTCGTCACGATCGATGCCCTGCGGGCCGACCAGCTCGGCGCCTACGGACATCCCTTCGTGAAGACGCCGGCGCTCGACCGCCTGGCCTCTCAGGGGGCGCGCTTCACCTCTCACATGGTCCAGGAACCGCAGACCGACCCGTCGCACGCCTCCATTTTTTCCGGCATGTATCCTTCCAGCAGCGGCGTGCGGGTCCACATGGTGGACAAACTGCCGGATTCGCTGGAGACGCTGGCCACCCTCTACTCCAAGGCCGGCTACGCAACCGCCGGACTCTTTAGCTGGATGAGCCTGGAGGCACAATACTGCAACTTGCAACGCGGCTTCGGCGTCTATCAGGACCTGACGTCGACGCTGGCGACGCCGACGCCGACAGCCGCCGGCGCAGCGTCGGACTCCCCCAAAGGCCGGGCCGACCTGACGACCAATGCGGCCATCAGCCAGTTGAAGGCTTTTGGCGCCCGACCGTTCTTTCTGTGGGTCCACTACTTCGACTGCCACACGCCCTATGACCTGCCAAGCTCGGCACTGGACCAGTACGATCCGGGCTATGCCGGAACTATTCAAGGCAGCTCGGCCACGGTCGAGGCTTTGCGCGGCGGTCAGTTGCAACCGCCCGAGCCGGATATCATCCGCCTGATGTCGCTCTACCAGGCGGAGATTACCTACCTCGACAGCCAGATCAGCCGCCTGTTCGGCGCCCTGGACGACCTGAAGTTGACGCAGAACACGATCGTTGCCGTCACTGCGGACCATGGGGAGAGCTTCGCCGAGCATGCCGAGTTCATCGTCGGTGGCGACTTCTTTCACCCCTGTGGTCTGTACAACCCGGAAGGCCGGGTACCGCTCCTGTTTCGCTACCCGCCCCGCGTGCGGCCCGGCAGTGTTGTTGATGCGCCGACGCAGGCGATTGACCTGCTGCCAACGTTGTTGCAAATGAGCGGCCTGCCAGTACCGGCGCAGGCCCAGGGTTCCAGCATGTCCGGACTGTTCGACGGCAGTGACGACGGGGCATCGCGCCTGGCCTACGCCTCCATGCCGGATTATGTCTTCACTGCCCTCACCACGCCGCGCTGGAAGCTGATTCAGAACAACGCCACCGGTGAGCACCGCCTCTTCGATCGCTCGCGAGACCCTGATGAGCGCCTGGACCAGCTCGCCATTGAGCCTGCCGTAGCGACCGAGATGACTGCACAGTTGCAGAACTGGATGAAGGCCGTCAAGATTTCTTCTTGACACACGTCCCAGTCGGGACCGCCGTGCGGCCCGGGTTGGAGCACGCTGGGCGGTATACTGTGCGGTCGTGAGGCGGCAAACGCGCAGGTGAACGCGCGGCGGCGGAGGCGACGTGGCGGTTCTTCCCATCTTGACCGGCGACCAACCGATACTCCGTCAACAGGCCAAGAAAGTTGCGAAGGTCGACCGCTCCATCCAGAACTTACTTGATGATATGCTGGAAACCATGCGAGTTGCCCCCGGCATCGGCCTGGCGGCCAACCAGGTAGGGCGACTCTTGCGCCTCATCTCGGTCGAGGTCGAGGATACCGTCTATCAACTGGTCAACCCGGAGATCGTCAGCAGCGAAGGCGAAGCCGTGATCGAAGAGGGCTGCCTCAGTCTACCGGGCTACTATGCCGAGGTGCGGCGCCCAGCCAAAGTCGCGGTGAAGGCGCTCACGCGCAACGGTAAGCAGGTGCGGATTAATGCCGACGGGATGTTAGCCCGCGTGCTGCAGCACGAGATTGACCACCTCAACGGTGTCCTGTTCATCGACCGGCTAGACAACCTGAATGACCTGCGCTACGTATCACCCGAAGAAGAGGCGCAAGAACTCAAGGTGTGACGTGCGCTGAGGCGGCGCCCTCAGCCCTTCTTGCGCGCCTTGCGTTCCTTATTCCCCTTCTTGTCTTTACTGCGTGCCAGGGCCGCTGCCACCGGCGGCAGTGACTGCACAACCGGCTCATCCATCGCGATCACGAGAGCGACCCCATCCACCGAGTCATTCGTCACCGGCGCTGCCCGCGTGACAACCAGTTCCTTGATCTCGTCGAGCGTTTGGCGGATCGCGCGCAACTCCAGCAGCATGGCGGCGGTGCTGCTATTCGGTATGGGCGCTTGCTTCACAGGGGCTTCGGCCATGGGACCACCTTTCTGTCGACTCGCTGCGTGTTCCTTCGGCACGGCGGACGGAATGCCACGCAGCGTCCACCAACCAGGAGCCAGGCCCCATTGTTCCATGTGGGTCCGCAGCGTGCATGCCCGGCGACTAAAGTCGCGGCTACCATGGCGAAGCGGGTGCCTTCTGGGCGCTGCGCGGACTCGTTTCCAGCCCGCGAAGGCGGGCTTCGCTCGTTCGTAGGCGCGACTTCAGTCGCCGGCCATCGACACGCGAACCGGGGCCAGCCTTTGTCGATGCACCTTAAACCAGTCCAAAATTTAAGCGGCCGCGCCGCCGCTAGCATCATCCGCGGCGTCCTAACGCCCGCTTGCAGTGCTACACTGCCGCAACAACGCCATCTGGAGAGCCCACACATGCCGAAACACGCGCGCATTTTGCTCGTAGAAGATGAACCGGTCTTCGTTGACACGCTGCGTTTCCAGTTGCAGCGCGAAGGCTACGAGGTGCGCGTCGCGCCGGATGGGAACACCGCAATGGCAGCGGTCCAACGCGCCAAGCCCGATCTCATCCTTCTTGACCTGATATTGCCGGGGATGGACGGTATGGAAGTCTGCCGGCGCATCCGGGCAGAAACGTCCACGCCAATTATCATGCTGACGGCGCGCACCGGCGTCGGTGACAAAGTCACTGGCCTGGAGGCGGGAGCCGACGACTACGTCACCAAGCCGATCCAGATGCGCGAACTGCTGGCCCGCATTAAGGCGGCGTTGCGGCGCGCCCAGTTGCCACCAGCCGCAGAAACAACGATGATCATGACCATCGGCGACCTGCGCATCGATCTGGGCCGTCACTCGGTGTTCGTTGGTGATCGGGAGGTACCATTGCGAGCAAAGGAGTTCGTTTTGTTGACCTTTCTCGCCCGCAATGCCGGCCAGGTCGTGACCCGCGAGCAGATCATGCGGCGCGTGTGGGGCGTTGATGATGCGGAGGACAGCCGCACCGTCGACGTCCATATCCGCTGGCTGCGCGAAAAAATCGAAGAGGATCCCAGCCACCCCGTCCGCTTGCAGACAGTACGCAACGTCGGCTACCGCCTTGCGGGCTGAGCAGATGCCGCCTACAACCCGTCTACGCCTTCTGCTCGTCACCGGCACGACCGCCGCCTGCTGCATTGTCCCCCTGGTAACGGTCCTGGTCGTGACGCGCGGCGACGTTCCTGCCGGGCTGCTCGCCGCCGTCATTGGCGTGCTGTTGGGCAGCATCTGTGGGCTGGCGGTCGCGCAGTGGGAGCGGACGGCGCGCCGCCACCTCGTGCCGGCGAGCGATGCAGGCCCGGCGGTGGATGAGCACTCGCTGGTCGATCCGACAAACGCTGTCGCCCTCTTCGCACGGCAGCACGACGTGTTGACCTCCGTGCTTTCCGCAATGCTCGACGGCGTGCTGCTGTTGGACGCCAGGGGACGCCTCGTCTTTAGCAACGCCACAGCCCGGCGCCTCCTGCCGGCGGAATCCGACCTCACCGTCACCGACGGTGATCTCGCGCTCACCTTCAAGGATGACCGCCTGGCGACCATGGCAGAACGTGCCTTGCTGGGCGAGACCCTGGACGAGACGCTGAACCTGGATGACGGACGTCTTACGCTCCGGCTGCACGCCGTACCGCTGGCAGGGGATGGGGCTGGGGTCATCCTGGTCTTGCACGACATGACCGAGGCCCGACGGCTGGACCGCGTGCGGCAGGAGTTCGTCGCCAACGCCTCGCACGAGTTGCTGACCCCCATCGGCACCGTGCGCGCCCTGGCCGACACGCTGGCGCGCGGCGGCATGGAAGACCGCAAGGCCGCACGTCGTTTTCTCAAGCAACTGCGCGTCGAGGCGGACCGCCTGACGGCGCTGGCCCGCGACCTGGTGGATCTCGCGCAAGCGCAGGCCGACGAACTACGCCTGGACCTGAAGCCGACTGACGTGAGCGAGGTCATCGCCACGGTGCTGGAGCGGCTCCACGCCCCGGCGTCCAGAGCGGGTGTGACGCTGGATGCCGTCTGGGGGGCCAGCCCACCGCCAGTGCTCGCAGACGCGGCGCGCCTGGAACAGGTGTTGATCAACCTTGCCCAGAACGCCATCAAATTTACGGGGGCCGGCGGTCGCGTCACGCTCACCACCGAGGCGCGCCAGGACGACCTGCTGATTCGCGTCGCGGACACAGGCGTCGGCATTGCGCCGGACGACCTGGCCCGCATCTTTGAGCGCTTCTACAAGGTGCGCGGCGCGGCTGGCTCGGCCGGCGGCACCGGCCTGGGGTTGGCGATCGTGCGGCACCTCATGGCGGCGATGCAGGGAGCGGTGACGGCAGAGAGCCAGCCAGGACGCGGTTCGACCTTCACCGTGACCCTCCAGCGCGCCGTATAGGGCTGGTTGGGAGGCCCCCTCCGGCTCGCACCGCTCGCCAGGTTCCCCCACTGCCGTGGGGGAACCGATGCTGCGCGTGAGGGAACAGTTGCCTACGGGATGGTACGGTGGGACCGAAGCGTCGGCGAGACGGCGTGCCGCGGCGACGCCGGGAGTGCCGGGCGGGGCGGCGATCCAGTGTCCGCTGTCCCGCCCGGCAGCGCCAGTAGAGGGCGTAGGCGGTACTAGCGGCTACGCTGGAGGCCGCCGCAGGTTGCCACCCCTTGCCATACAGGATCGGTTCCCCCACTGCCGTGGGGGAACCTGGCGAGTAGTGCGAGCCGGAGGGGGCCTCCCTCCGTAGGCCGCCGCAGTCGCCGCCCTACGCTACACCACGCGCGGCGTTGGGCGGCTGAAGGATGCCCCGATCAGGGCAACCACCGCCAGGACGGCGAAGAGCACGGTGTGCTTGAGGTGATGCGGCGTAAACAGCGTTTCCCAATACACCGCCCAGAATACGGCAATCACCGCCGCGATCAGGCTCGCCACCACCATCCCGCTGCCTCGACGCATGCCCATCGCCATGCCTGCCAGCACTGGAACGATGGCAACGGTGACGAGGGATACGATCGTCATGACTATCTCACTGGTCGACAACTCAACACTCCTCGTTACGAGCGTGTACGGCCTAAACGCCATGCATCGCAATGAACACCAAACCGACGAGACCCAACAGGATACAATAGTACGCGAACGGGTCCAACCGACCAAACTGAAAGTACCGGGTGAGGAACCGCACGCTGATGTAGGCCGCCAGGGCCGCCAGAACCCCGCCGACCAGGGCCATGGCGAAGATATTGCCGCCGGCCGTAAAGAGGGAAGGGACCTCCAGTAACCCGGCCGCCGCGATGATCGGCGCAGCCAGCATGAAGGTGTAGTTGGCGGCGTCTTCGTGTCGCATGTTGATCAGCAACCCGGCGCACATGGTCGAACCGGAGCGCGAGATGCCTGGAATGAGGGCCAGCGACTGCGCACTGCCGACCAGAATCGCATCCCGCCAGGTCAGGTCGGCAATACCGCGCGTGCCGTCCGGCTCGTCGCTGCGTAGCTGCAGCCCCGAGTTCCCCTGCCGGCCGCGCAAACGCTCGCTCAACAGCATGATGCCCCCATTGACGATGAGGAAGACAGCGGCGACCAGTGGGGTGGCAAAGAGTTGCTTTAGTGGGTGCTCCAACACCGCCCCGATGATGCCGGTGGGGATTGTACCGAAGAAGAGCATCCAGGCCAGGTGTTCTTCCGGCGTGTGGGACAGGCGCCCTCGCACCGCGCTCACGGCGAAGGCGCGAATGACGCCAACCCAGCGATCGCGGTAGAACCAGACCAGCGCCGTTGCCGTACCCAGGTGGAGCAGCACGACAAAGGGCACGAAGGTGGGGGATTTCTGGACGTTACCCCAACCGAGCACTGCCGGTAACAGCACACTGTGCCCCAGGCTGCTCACCGGGAAGAGCTCTGTAAAGCCCTGCAACAACGCCAGGAAGATGGCCTGAGCCCATGTCAGCACGTTCGGTAGTTCGCCCTCATTGCGCGTCGTTGCCGGCGCTTAGCGTACCACCCTCAGCGAAAATCCGCGACCGGCCCCAGGCAGCCTACGCTGGCGGCGCCGTCCCCTTGACGAACTCAGCGGGCCAGTGGATAGTGCGCTCTTCGGCCGTGGTCCGGGCGCAGACCGCGGCGCCGCGCTGTTTGAGTTCCTCGACCAGCTCCTGCCGCGCCTGCCAGGGCAACAGCTCCAGTTCCCGCTGAAAGAAGCTCAAGCCCTGGATCAGGAAGGCGACGGATAGCTCGGGATCGTCCAGCACCCAATCCGCCGGAGACGGCTCGACCACCACGTCGCGTAGCCCGGCCGCCAGGAACCACTCGCGCAACTCGCCTGGGGCGGGGAGGTGGCCGGGCAACGGTTGGGGCGTCGTGGCATCGTGATGCTGTTTGGCCAGATCGAGCAGGGGTCGGAACCAGTCGACAAACCACGGCATGTCCAGGGCGAGGTGGCAGGGACCGCCCACAACCACCAGGCCACCCGGTCGCGTCACTCGCCGCAACTCCCGTAGCGCTATCGGCGCCTCAGTAAAGTGTAGGAAGGCGAGACCCACGGCCGCATCGAAGCTACCGTCCCCGAACACGGAGAGGTCTTCGGCACGCGCTCGCACGAAGCGAACATTCGTTGCCTGGTGTTGCTGGACCTTGACTTCGGCTCGCTCCAGCATCCCTGCGGCGGGATCAATGCCGACGATGCTCCCAATGGGTCCCACGGCTTGCCACAACCCACCTTCAAAGGTCTGGCTGGCCATGCCGCAGCCGGCCTCCAGCACGTGCATGCCTGGTCGGATGCCGGCGAAGGCGGTGAAGGCGCGGCGATAGTCACCGGCGGACGGGACGATCTTCGCCGCCTGCGCATCCCAGTCGGCAAAGCGGTTGAACTGGGAGAGGGTGATGAGCTGCAGCCGGCGCGCCAGGTAGCCGGAGGCCTCGAGCACCTGTCTCGCCTCCTGATACCGCCGCTCTCCTTCTGCCGTCTCGACCACCCAGCGCCGGCCGTGGCGCACTGCGAGCGCGTACATGCCCGTGGCGACGCCGACCAGTAGCTCGTCTTCCAGGCTGTAGCGCACCCAGGGACGGTGGCGGCGGCCGCGGACGAACTCGTCCACCGGCATGCTGCCATAGTGGCGCACTGCGGTGTGGTTCTCAACGAAGGTCAGCAGACCGTAGACCTGCACCACGGCGCCGAAGCCCTGTTCCCGGAGGAAGCGTTGCAGGCGAGCAATAGCGCCTGTCGCTTCCTCCTCAGCGATGTGGAGCTTGCCGCGCTGCTCGTGACCGACGGCTGCGGCGGTGGAGATGAGGATCTCGTGCGGTGCCGTCTGGGCCATGCGCTCAGGCATCGGTGTCGTCCCAATGCTCTCGCCAATGAGCGGCTCGCGCCAGTGCTGCGCGGCGAGGGCGGCGGCGGTGTTGTAGAGCAACTCCTGGCTGCCGAAGGCGAAGTAGTCCTCGCCCAGCCCCGCCAGCCAGGGGTCCAGGACGAGGCCTGCTTCAACGAAGGCGCGCAAGATGGCGACAGGATCGGAGAAAGGAACGGTGGCCATGCCTTGCGCCTCCTTGCGGGATGCTGGAGTCTACCGCAGTATCCGGCAGACCGGCCGAGCGTCAGTACTGGTGGGGTAGCCGAAAAGTCCCAGAGCCGGCACGCGGGCGACGTGATCGTCATGCTCATGTAATCCATCTGCTGCGCAACCCAGCATACTCGGTGCCGCTGGAAGGAGCGCGCCTGTGCTGTCTGCCGCTGCCGGGCCGTCGCTGCGGGTGCTCATCCTGGGGGAGCGCTGGCTGCTTTGTCACACGATCGAGCAGTTCCTCCGCGAGCGCGGGGTGGCGCCGTCGCTGGTGATCTGGGCATGGCCCTCGATGAACCGCAGGGGTTGGTGGCGCTCTTCCAGACGGAGCGCTGGGATCGACCGGCGGTGGCGACGCTGCGCCGGCTGGTAGAACGGGGGGTGACGGTCTTCGTGATCTGCCCGGCGGCGCTTCAGCCGACGATCTATCTTGCCATGCTGGAGAGTGGCGCCAGGGACGCCGCCGGTGAGGAGGAGCTGCCCCTGCGGGCGCTCGCCCTCAAGGTGCAGCGCTGGGTGCAGCAGCCTGCCACCACCTTGTCGATTGGGGCTGTGGTATTTGACCTCATCGAAGAATGTCTGCGTGCCGACGGCAGA
The DNA here is from genome assembly GCA_036734945.1 of Chloroflexota bacterium. Lineage (GTDB taxonomy): Bacteria > Chloroflexota > UBA4733 > UBA4733 > UBA4733 > UBA4733. The sequence goes on along the minus strand of DAIMXP010000060.1, from coordinate 3,826 downwards.
CGGCTGGGGCTGACCCAGCAGGAAGCCCGGTTGATGCGAGCGCTCTACGCCAGCAGCATCACCGGTGCTGGGCTATTTGCCAAGGAGCTGGCGCTGCGGTTGGGCACGTCGGAGGGGGTCATCCGCAACCTGGTGCTGCAGCTCCGGGTCAAGCTGGAGACGCTGGGACAGGCGTCGCTGTTGGGCCAGGATCCCACCCGCGGCTACTTCCTCCAACTGGCCCGACGGGAATAGCGCCGCCGTCATGAAAAAGTGATGCTGAACCCCCTCGGCGTCACTGCATCATGACGGCCAGCCGGTCATACTGCTGACGTCGGTTCTGTATGTAGCAGAGGATCGCTATGGCCGCGCAGACGCTGGTTCAGGCGCAGTTCGTGCTCCGGCTGGCGCTGGGGCTGATCTTCCTTGGCTCCGCGCTGGCGAAGCTGCGGGATCCGGCGGCCTTCGTGCGTGGCGTACTGGAATACCGGGTGCTGCCGCGCCCGCTTGCCAGGGTATACGGTCAGTTCCTGCCCTACGCTGAGTTGGGCACAGCGTTGCTGCTGCTCAGCGGCTTCTTCCTCGCGGTCGCGGCCGCTCTCGTGGTGCTCATGCTGGTGAGCTTCGCTATGGCCATCGCGGCCAACGCGCGCCGAGGGCGGGCCGTGGCTTGCCACTGCTTCGGAGAAGGTTCCGCCAGTCAGGTCGGCTGGCACACTCTGGTTCGCGACCTGGTGCTGCTGCTACCCGGCTGCTGGCTGCTCTGGGCGGCAACACGCACGATACCAATGGTGCCGCTGGCCGCGGTCGACCTCGTGCCTGCTATCGGCATCGCAGTGTTGCTGGCGCTGTCGTACGCGCTGTTCGTGGAAAGTCTGGAGCTGGTCGTCGGCGCGGATCGCCGGATCGCCCTCCACTAGAGAGGAACTCGTGGGATGGAACCCTGGTGGATGGCGTTACTGGTGGCCCTGTGCGGCTTCTTTGTGCTCCTCGGGTTAGTGGTACTCGGCATTCTGCGCCAGATCGGCGTGATACAACGACAGCTTGCCGAGTCTTCGCCGCTCAATGGCTTGGCGCCAGGGACAAAGGCGCCGGACTTCATCCTGCCAACGCTCGCCGGGCAGACGATGAGCCTACGCCAGTATCTCGGGCGTAAGGTGCTCCTCGTCTTCGTGGGGCCGAGCTGCGGCCCCTGTGAGCGCGTTCTACCGGAGATCGCCGACGTGGCTGCGTCGAGGGGGGTGCGCGATACCGTCCTCCTCATCAGCCGCGGTGGTCGCGTTGCCAACCAGGAACTTGCCGGCGGTCCGACACGGGGGTTGCCGCTGGTCTACGAGGAGGAGCCGCACGTGGCCCAAGCCTACCAAGTACCGGGGACACCCTTCGCCTGTCTGGTAGACGAGCGTGGCGTCGTCCGTAGCGCCAGCATCATCCGGTCGCGGGCCACCGTTGATCAGCTCCTTGGCGGTGTCGTGCATCTCAGTGTCGGGCGGGTCGCGAACTGGTCCGGCGGCCTGATGGCCACACCAGAGACCGCCACCACCGACACGGCAGTACGGGAGGAGGTGCGACGGGGCGGCTGAAGCGTGTGTATCTGACGTGGTGAGGGACGGTACCTCACCGTAGCGTGATGAGGAGAAGTGCGTGAACAGTGTGATATCAACAGTGTCGGTGGCGATTGCCACACCGACGACGCGGCACGGAGCTCTTGGGTGGATGACACGCTCCGCGGCGATGCTCGCCGGAGTTGGTGCCGCGGTCGTCGGGCTCCCCCAGCTTGCGCTGGCAGGGGGACCTTGCACGGGAGCTGCGGGCTGCACCTGCTACAGTGTTCCGAACGGGACCATCACGATCGGCACTTGCGGCTGCGGCTTCTCTTCTGGGGCCTGCTCAGGCAACTGCGGCAGTTGTCCAAGCCAATCACCAGCCTGCTCTGCAGGGCAGTACGCTGTGTGCTGCCCGTCCGGCGGCGCGTACTGCGGCGATATTACCACCACCTGCACCGGTTCCGGTGATGGAGGCTGCACCGATGGCACGTTCTGCACCCAATGCACCAGTTGACCTGCGAAGCGTGGCGCCGCTGCGGCGCGGTTGGCACGGCACTGGCCAACGCCGTCCTCTTGGTCACTTCTGCACCGTCGCGACCTCGGGAGGAGCGTGATACGCTAGGCCGTGCATGCAATGAACCGAGTTGCGGTGCTCCATTGGAGCGTTACTTAGCGCGGTGGCGGTCACGGAATGCCGAACGCAACGGGTGATCGTGGCGAGGCCGCGCACGTTGACAGGGGGCGTCGTCACATCCTCACGGCGTTGCCTTGGTTGGCGGCTGCATTGATCGGGTGCAGCCCGCGACTAGGGCAGTTGGGACGGGCCCCGACCGTGGCTCCCACCCCAGTACCGCCGCGCCCCGGAGACCCCGACGAGGTCCGCGTTGCAATCTTCGACCCGGCCGGGGAGCCGCCGCCGGCAAGCCCCTTAGAGCGCGTGCTCCCACAGCTCTCTGGAACGGCGCAGGTGAGTAGCCTACGGGTTGAGGCCACCCACCTGCGCACCCCGCACGACCTGATTGACCCCGATTCCGGCGGGTTTCTCTTCCCGGCTCGGTTACCGCATGCCCAGGACAGGGTTACTTCGGCGCAGCTCCTGTCGGTGCTGGCTGCGTACTCGCCGGAGTATTGGCCGGATCTTGTGTTGTTCACGAGCCTTGACACGCTCCGTGATTGTGCCCGCCGTCGCCTCATCCTCCCCATCGACCAGTACCTCGTAGGATTGTTACCGACAATCCGTGATCCCTGGCCCGGTGCCGTCGACGTCTTTCGCTATCGTGGCCACGCCTGGGGGGTGCCGCTGGCGGTGCAGCCGCTCGTCCTGACGTACGGCCCGGAGTTTTTCTCCCAGGCCCACCTCGCCCTTCCGACTGATACCTGGGGCTGGGACCAACTCCTGGCCGTCGCGAAGGCGCTGACGAAGACGGGACCATCGCCCCTGGTGCCCGACCTCCTGGTCGGTACCTTCGGCTTCCTTGCCACCGCCCCGGATAGCCTGCCCGTCTTCGTCTGGCAAGCGGGTGGAGAGGTGATAACCGGGCAGGGCCAGCAGGCCCAGTGTGCGCTGGGGACGCCAGCCGCGCTAAATGGCGAACGCTTCGTATTCGACCTGATCCACCGGGATCAGGCGAGTCCTCGCCAGACTCCCGATGGCCATTGGTCCGGCGCAGCCATCATACAGTTAGGCCCGGCGATCGGGACCAACTTTGTGCTGCCGCCGCGGGGGAAGGAGCAGGTGACGGGCTACTCCCTGTCGGCGGCGACCGGTCTGGCGGTCACGGCCTGGGCGCGTGATCCCGAGCGGGCGGTGCGCGCGGCACAAGGCATGGCCAGCGCCGTCCAGGGCCAGTATGAGTGGCCGGTCAGTCGTTCCGCCGCTGCCAAACTGGCGGTGGCCGGTGGGCGAGCGGCAACAGCCGTTGCCGCTTTGTCCATAGTGCATCCACCGGGTCTGGTAGCGGACATTCGGGACGCCGTAGAATCGACCGCCATCGCCATGGCGAACGAGATCGTGACGCCGTCGGCGGCGACGCTCAATGACCAGCAACTCGTGCAGGAAGCAGCCAAGTCAGCCTGCTCGGCCATCAACAAGGCCCTCCAAGCGCTTCCTTGAGCTTGTATACGCGGAGTTCCCATGGCGGTTATGTGCTGGCGCGCCTTGAGGGCCGCGCCCTCTGGAACGTGACGGTGAGCGGCGTCGCCACTGATGGCTTCACCGGAGTCGACTAGCTCCCCACTCGCCTAACACTACATTGGCGTGATCAGCCGGGGGCGTGGGGCTGAGCGCGGCGAGCGGCCAG
>DAIMXP010000059.1:0-46571 GCA_036734945.1 Chloroflexota bacterium | reverse complement strand
CGCCGACCGCTATGCCGTGCGACTGGAATGATCACACTGCGAAATCCAGACTTAGTGGCTGTACGGCGTCCTTTTCGTTAAGTAACTTCACTCCCGGCGCGAAAGCTTGGGGAACCTTCCCTCCCAACGGTGGACCAGCGCTGTTAGATCCCCAAGCGGGACAGGGTATATTCGACGGCGGCGGTGCTATGACGTTCACGTGGTATGCAATCTCTGGTACCTACTGCTTTTTCGACGCTATTCCGCCCACCGGGCGCCGCGCCTGCCTGAGCGTGACCGCGCCAACTGCGACGCCGACGCCGACACCTATGCAGTTCTCGTCGCGCGTCCGAATCACATCGCCGGTGGCCTATGAGCAGGTCAATACACAGCATCTTCTCGTACGTTGGGTTGGCCCCGCGCCACAACAGGGGTTTCAATATGCAATAAACGTTACGTACCAGCCCAATGGATGGAAAGGGGGCCATGATTGCCAGTTCCAGGTGGGCCGAGCGGACTCAGGCACGTTCTCGTACACGTTCCATTTCAGGAGCTTTGGGGCTGTGCTCCCTGGAGACTACGACATTCGGCTTTGGCGCGAGTCGCCGCAGAACACCTGTGATCCGAACTGTTTTATTTACGTACCCTTTACGTGGCGGCCATCTCCATAAGGAGAAAGGGCGATACGGTCGCAGGTATCGCGTGGCTGCTTTGTTTCGGGCAAGTACTGCGTTGGAGAATGAGTTGCGGCGCAGTGTCTCGCCACTACGGGCTTCACCGGACCATTACCGTACCACGTCAAAGGTCCCAGCCAATCGCGCGGTCACGCCGGTCGTCACGCATACTGCCGCAATATCTCCGCCAGCGCCTGCTCCGCTGCAGGGTGATCGTGCAGCCGGAGGTGCTAGCGCGGCGCCAGCCGGGGGTGCGTTACGTGTTGGTCCTGAAGGATGGGGTGCTGCTCGATGCCTGGGGCAGCGGTTGGTTCATACGCCGTGAAGATGTCGCCTGGCCAGTAGATGACATGCACCTGAATACCGACGGATGCCAGACGGCCGAAAGTACCGGCCGCCTCCTTCCGCACAGGACTCCGGGGATCGGCAAGGTCGCTCAGACTGGCCGGTATGCCGGCGGGAAGGGTTCCCTCATCTCGCAGTTGCTGGTAGCCCGCGAGCAGGGTCGGCGACGGGCTATGGGCGGGCGCAACTAGCACGATGGCCGGTATCGTCGCGGCAGGGTATCGCTCTTCCCCAAGATCCACCCAGTCACACGTCCCCAGCAGCGCCACCGCCGCACCGAGTGAGAAGCACACCGGAATGAGCCGTTGCCCGGCCCTGCGCCGCTGGAGCGTCTCTCGCCAAACAGATCGCAGCCACAGCAGGGGCTGGGCAGTATCTTCAGGGAGATACTGCTCGCCATAGCCCGAGTAACTGAAGCCGCGAATACTTCCAGGGAACTGTGGCCCAACCAGCACATCCTGCAGGTGGTTCGCCCAATGTCCACCGTGAATGGAGGTGGTGTAGGTGCCGTCTCCGACAAGGTAGACCAGCGATTCGCGGGGCGAAAACTCGGCCAGTGGCCACCGAATCGTGAGTGCGCGCGCATTTTCCAGCCGTTTTGCCCACGCCTTGGCGTCGGCTGGAGCAATGTTCATTCGCGCGTCGTGACGCTACGGCTGGAAACGTAGGCAGCAGAGCAACCGCGCTGACGTGCCGGCCCGCTCCACCGTCGTCAAGTACTCGGCCAAGCGCTCGGGCGAAAGGTATTGCTGTGTATCGACGATGGAGAGAAAACTCTTCAGCGCCGGGGCCAGGGCGCGCATCAGGTATACATGCTCCGTCGTGATGTCGCGCATCGTCTGCCCATCGGCGTCCCAGTGCAGGCGCCAGCGCCACAGCAGGTAAAAGTCGAGCGCTGGACGGCTGACCCGTTCTCGGTGGTCGACGATAGCCAGTGCCAACACCTCCGGTCGGGTCCACTGTGCGCGGAGAAAGTCCTCCAGCGCCGGGGCGATCAGTGCCCCGTGTTCGGCTCCGGCGGGCAACTCGGCCGCTACCTGGCGAGCAATGGCGTGAAGGTCCTTCGGGCTATGCACGGGGACGATAACCCGCCGAGCAGTGGCAGGCAGGGCCTCCACAGCGGCCACCGGGCGCCTCCTGTTGTGTTCGTCGCTGGCATCGCGCCGTATTGCCGCGCTGTCCAGCCGACGGCGCATCTCGCGTACCATACCAGCAGCAAGCAACGGAGTGCGCCGCAGAGTTATGCATAGGAAGCGAAGGGTATTTATAGGGGTATATCCAAGGCCGCGATTGCGATCGGCGGCCAAGCGACGGGGGCGACTGCGGTCGCATGCATTCGCCGGTGACGGTTCAGAAAGCGACCGCAGTCGCCCCCGTCGCTTGGCCGCCGATCGCAATCGCGGCCCGGTAACTTGCGGCGCTAACGTCGTTCGTTTGTTGCGCAAAACGCTGCGGCGCACTCCAGGCTACATCGCCTGCCCCCCGCCCGCCTCGGATGCGCTATCATGTCAGCCAGCAACCCATACCACGCCGCGGCCGGACGAGCCGCACCACCCCCCCCGGTACGGAAGGAGCACCACGATGGCGGCGCCAACCGTCCTGACGCTGGCAGAGGAGCGCCTGCTCCACGCTGTCGATGATACGAACGAGGCTCCCTGGATGGTCACACCGGAGTACCAGACGCTGATGGCCCACTTCCTTGCCGACAGCCTGCGCCTCTACGCCAGCCGCCAGCGGCTGCCCTGGTACGTCATCACGGAATTAGGAGTCGTGACGCCCAGGCCCGGCAGCACCGGCACCGTCACCCTGGGTCCTGATCTCCTGGTCGCGCACGCCCAACCGCAGACGGAACCGCGCGAATCTTGGAATGTGCGTGAAGAAGGGCGACCGCCGGAGTTGGTACTGGAGATCGTGACCGACCGAAGTGTTGAGCGGGACACCGACAAGAAGCGCGATTACTACGACGCCATGGGTGTCGGTGAATACGTGATCTGCTGGCCGCGTCGGGAGCAGGGACTGCGGCTGTTTGGCTATCACCGCACGGTGTCAGGCGCCTGGGCGTTCTGGGAGCCGGATGCTCGTGGCGTGTTGTGGAGCAGCGTGCTGGGTGGTCTGGGTCTGTACCTGGCGGGGCGGTACGATCTGCGGGCTTGTAACGCCAGCGGCAGGCGGTTGCCATCGCCGGAGGAAGAGGCGGAGCGAGCGGACGAGGCGACTGCTGCGCAGCAGGCGGCGGAGGAACGGGTGCAGCGGGAGGTGACGGCACGTTGGGCGGAGGCGGCAGCGCGAGTGGAGGCCGAGCAACGGGCGCAGCGGGAAGCGGCAGCACTGCAGGTCGAGGCCCGCGCACGTATGGCTGCGGAGGAGCGCGCCGACCGAGCGGAAACAGAGTTGGAGCGGCTGCGCCGCGAACGGGGCGAGCGCGAGTAACCAGGGCCAGCATCGGCGTGTCCTCCGGCATGCGTCCGGGCTGCACCCTTGCTAGCGCCAATGGAGGCGCCGCGTACAGAGATCAAGGACGATCACTTTCGCGCTGTCAAAGGCCGATGACGCTGTGTAAACTGTGATCGAAGCAACCAGCTTCGTGGGGTAAGCCTCGGCCGGCAAGCAGGCCCAGATCACCGGTGCCGGGCGTAGCCGAGCAACGTAGCCGCGAACCGCCGGGAGCTCGGTGCAGTGTGCGCCCGATAGGGACCAGACGGTTGAGCGGGAAGCCGTGTGGCCATGTAGGCCTACAACCGATGAGCTTTCTTGCCCGTTTCTGATGTCCTCGTCGTCACTTCCGCCATGGATACTCCCGATCGGAAACCGTCACGGCGCCCATCTCGCCCGGCGCATGCTAGGCTGAGGAACACCGCAGCGGGAGGTACCTATGAGCGTGGACACAGCACGGCTGGTATCATCGGCGCTACTCGGTCCCTGGTATCGGGACGATGAGGAGCAGGACGAGCCGTTGGCAGGTCAGGATCACCGGCTCACCATCGACGCCATCTACCACGCCCTCAACAACCGCCTCGCCAGTGCCGCCTGCTTCGTGGCGGCCGAACTGCGCGTCCACCGCGATCCCCGGAACCAGCGGGACTACCGGGAACCCGATGTGCTGGTGGCGCTCGGCGTGCCAGACCGGGTGCGCGAACGCTATGTGATTGCCGAGGAGGGCAAAGCGCCGGACCTGGTGGTGGAGGTGCTTTCGCCCAGTTCCATCGAGAACAGCGATCTTGACGATAAAAAGAAGTGGTATGCCAAGGAGGGGGTGCGGGAATACGTGGTGGTGGACCCCTCCGGGAAGTTCGCGGAGTTGGGTCCGCGCTTGCAGCGCTTCTGGCTGGCCGCTGGCGACAAGGTCCCCGCCGAAGGGGTGGACGCTAACGGTATCCTGCGCAGCCGGTTGATCCCCTTTGGGCTGCTGGTGTTGGACGAGTGGGTGCGCGTCATCGACCTGGCGACGGGTGAGGTGCTGCCGACGCCAATGGAGAGCGAGCAGCGGCGGTTGCAAGCGGAACGGGAGGCGCGCGAGGCGCTGGCTAGAGCCTGGGAGGCAGACGTGCTGACCACAAAAGCACGAGAGCAGGCCAGGATAGCGGAGGAACGGTCGGCTGGCCTGGAATCAGAACTGGCGGGCCTGCGTAAGCTGCTCGACGAGCGCCAGTGAGCATGCGAGACAGTTGCCGCGAGTGTCCTCCCGCTCCAGATGCGCTATCATGCCAGCCAGCAACCCATACCACGCCGCGGCCGAACGAGCCGCACTACTCCCCCGGCACCGAAGGAGCAGCACGATGGCGGCACCAGCCGTCCTGACGCTTGCAGAGGAGCGCCTGCTCCACGCTGTCGATGATACGAACGAGGCTCCCTGGATGGTCACACCGGAGTACCAGACGCTGATGGCCCACTTCCTTGCCGACAGCCTGCGCCTCTACGCCAGCCGCCAGCGGCTGCCCTGGTACGTCATCACGGAATTAGGAGTCGTGACGCCCAGGCCCGGCAGCACCGGCACCGTCACCCTGGGTCCTGATCTCCTGGTCGCGCACGCCCAACCGCAGACGGAACCGCGCGAATCTTGGAATGTGCGTGAAGAAGGGCGACCGCCGGAGTTGGTACTGGAGATCGTGACCGCGCGGAGTGTCAAGCGGGACACTGACAAGAAGCCTGATTACTACGACGCCATGGGGGTGCGCGAGTACGTGGTCTGCTGGCCGCATCGGCGGGGACGACGACTGTACGGCTATCAGCGCACGGCCTCGGGCGCCTGGGCAGCGTGGGAAGCTGACGCTCGTGGCGTATTGTGGAGCGGCGTGCTCGGTGGTCTGGGGCTGTACCTGGCGGGACGGTTCGATCTGCGGGTTTGCGACGCGACGGGGAAGCGCTTGCCGTGGCTGGAGGAAGAGGCGGAGCGAGCGGAGGAAGCGAGCGCAGGGCAACGAGCGGCAGAGGGGCGGGCGCAGCGGGAGGTGACGGCGCGCTGGGCAGAGGCGGCGGCGCGGGTGGAGGCCGAGCAACTGGCCCAGCGGGAGGCGGCGGCACGGCAGGCGGCGGACGAGCGAGCCCAGCGGGAGGCGGCGGCGCGGCTCGCTGCCGAAGAGCATGCACAGCGGGAGACGACGGCACGGCTCGCTGCGGAGGAGCAGACCAAGCAGGAGGCGGCAGCGCGACAAGCGGAAACGAGCGCACGCACGGTCGCGGAGGCGCGGGCCGCTCGAGCGGAGGCGGAGTTGGCACGATTGCGGCGCGAACGTCATCAGCAACGGTAGGATGGTCCGTAGTAGGGTCGCCGTTGTCGGCCGCCTGCCAGCGTTTTGACAGGCCTACGTTACCGCCCTACCACTCCCCGAATAGCCAAATTGCGCGAAGGAGCGCACCTCCATGACCAGGAAAGAACGCCTGCACCAGTTCGTTGATGAGCTTCCCGACACCGCCGCCCAGGAAGCTGAGCGGTATCTGCGCGCCCTGGCCGAAGGACCGGCGGAGGGAGTCACCGCGGCGGATCGAGCCTGGCTCGATGCGGATCTGTCGCGCCGCGAGGAGATCGATCCCTACGACTGGGGTCCTGCAGGGCCGCCCAAGGTAAAGCCCGTCCGGTACAGCGCCAGCGGCGGGTTCGTGGTTGAAGGGCGTGGCGGTGAGTAGCGCGCCGGCAGCCGGGGCGATGCTCCTCGGCTCGGTAGCTGGATGGGCGCGAGCAGGTCAGGCGCACTGTTCGTGCGATTGGACAGAGCCGGCGAAGCGGTCGGGTTGGGCAGGCAGTCTTGGGGTAGCGGACACGCTCACCGGTGAAGTACCATGCCCAGCGATGTTGATTTATGGAGTACCAAAGTGGTGACCGCCACGCGCGACCAGTTGCACCGGCTTATCGACAAGCTCCCTGAGGATGAACTGGGGGCCGCCAGGCAATACCTGGAGTATCTTGAGGCGTCCGGCGGCCTCCCCGCTGTCCTCGCAGAAGCACCAGAAGAGGAGGACCCTCTAACGCCGGCCGAGGCCGCGTCGCTCGCCGAAGCCGAAGCGCAGGTCGCACAGGGCGAGATCATTCCCGACACGAACTTTGACGCAGCTCTCGCCCGAGCCCGCCAGCATCAGGCCACCCGTCGGTGAGCGGTCTGCCGCCGTGGCGCCTCTCCTGGTCCCCGCTGGCGATTGACGACCTGGCCAAGCTCAACGACGCAACGACCACACGCATACGCACTGCCGTCCGGCGCCTGGCGGAGACGCACCAGGGTGACATCAAAAAGCTGCAAGGGAGGCACGAGCGCTGGCGCCTCCGGGTCGGGGACTGGCGGATACTCTTCCGTTTCGCTCGCGAGACCCAGTCCGTGATCGTCTTGCGGGTGCTGAACCGGCGCGACGCCTACCGCGACTGAAGCGAGACGTCGCGTGGCAGACGATGTGTTCCCTTGGCGCAGCGTCACGGGGGCGGGCGGCAGAAGTAGCTGCCTTACCCGCAATTCAATCTTGCCTCGGGCCAGGGCGCACGTCTCTCCTTGACGTCATCGGGAAAAGCACGCAGGTCCTCTCGGCTCGCGCCCACACAGATGACTGGCTCCTGTGGTAGCCGGTGTACTCGCGTCTATTGGGGCGACGGGTTGCAAGGTGTGCGTCTATCCCTTACAGTTGCGGAATCCGAAAGCCCGTTGATTGCCATGGGAGTACGGAAGCCGATGGTTATCACGCTGCCGCCTGTGGCCCGAGGCCGCCGCTGCGTGCCTTTGGGTGCAGGTAGCGCGGTACTGGAAGGCTGGGACCGTGTCGCTCCCGCTTGAACCCGCCGCCGGGATCGCCATTGACGGCGTCACCTACCGTGTCGCTGAGCATCCAGCCGTTCCCGGCATGGTGTATGCCCAGGAAGGCCGCCAGGCCACCGTTTACCAACTGCTCGCTGCGGATGCCGAAGGCAGCGGGCAGACGCGCCGCGCGCTCAAAGTGTTCAAGTCGCGCTACCGGGCGCCCGGGTTGGTGTCGCTGAGCGACCGCCTGGAACCGCTGGCCGCGTTGCCGGGGTTGCGGGTGTGCCGCCGCACCGTGCTCAGCGCGCACCGGCACGCCGACCTGTTGCGCCAACACCCGGACCTCACCTACGCCGTACTCATGCCCTGGATCGACGGCAGTACCTGGTTTGATGTACTCGCCTCAGGCCGGCCGCTTACGCCGGAACAGAGCCTGACGCTCGCGCGCGGTCTGGCCGGGACGCTGGCGACGTTGGAAGAGCACGCGGTCGCGCACTGCGACCTCTCCGGGCCGAACCTAATCTTGCCGGGGTTGCATAACGCATCCCAGGCCGCCACAACGGGCCAGGAATCGGCAGCCACCGGGGCCAGTATTCCACCCGGCGCGATTGCGCTGGTGGACGTGGAGCAACTGTATGCACCCGGCTTGCAGCGACCCGACCCCTTGCCGGCCGGGTCGCCGGGGTACGCCCATCGCCGGGCGGCGCAGGGTCTCTGGCAGCCGGAGGCGGATCGTTTTGCCGGGGCAGTGCTGCTGGCGGAACTGCTCGGCTGGTGCGATGGGCGCGTGCGCGAGGCCGCCTGGGGCGACAGCTACTTCCACCACGAGGAACTGCAACAGCCCGGCGAACGCTATCGCACGCTCATGGCGGTGCTCGGTCAGCGCTGGGGCGAGGACGTGGTCCAACTCTTCAGCCGCGCCTGGGAGAGCGACAGCCTTCCCGGCTGCCCCACCTTCGGCGAATGGCTCGTCACGTTGCCGGAGTCCGTGACACCACCCGCAAATGAGACCTCAACCGACACCTACCCGCCGCCCGATGTCGATGCCGTAGCGTTGGCCGACCTGGAGGCGGGCGCTGCCCTGGAGCGGCAGCGTGACCTTACCGGCGCGCTGGCCTGCTATGAACGAGCGGCGGGGGCCGCGATGGCCGGTAGCGCCGTCGCCCAGGAAGCGGCCCGGCGGGCGCAGCGCGTCCGGTCGCAGCTTGACACCGGGCCGTTTCCAGGCCACGAGGAAGTAGAGCAGCCGCGCTGGTTCGACGAGGGTTTGGCGGCCATACAGCGCCAGGACTGGCCGGCGGCGCAGGAGGTGCTGACGGCGCTCGTTCGCTCCAACCCAGAGTATGTACGTGACGGTCAGCGCGCCGCGACGCTGCTGGCAGACGTGCAGACACACCTGAAGCAGCAGCGTGGAGGAACCGCTGCGGGCGCCTGGCTTGCCGGACTGGGCGCGCTGCGGGCGGTGGCGCTGGGCGTGGCGGTCCTGGCGCTGCTCGCGCTCCTGGGCGGCGGCACTGTGCGCTGGCGCGCTGCCCAGGCTTCAGCAGCGGCCGCCATTCCACCAGCCGCCGCCATCCCACCGACGAGCACCGCGCCACCCAGACCGACCCCGTCAGCGACCCCAGCGCCGCTTGCTGTCCTCGCTCCGCCCGCTACGGCCACGCCGACGGCATCGCCTGTTCCGCCCACGTCCACCGCCGGCCCCCCCACGCCGACGCGCGTCCCGCCAACCGTAACCGCCATCCCGCTAACGGCCACGCCCGTACCGCCAACGGCAACTCCGGCGCCACCGACACCGACCCCGGCGCCGCCCACTCCGGTCCTACCAACGCCAGTACCACCAACCCCGGTTCCGCCGACGCCGATTCCCCCGCCCCCACCGCCGACATTCACGGCGACCCCCGTGCCGCCGCCTCCAGCGCCGACGCTACACGCCATCCCCAGTGTCATCGTCGCGTCGCCCGCCAACTTCACGCGCGTACCGGTGGGCGGCCAAGTCACGGTGCGCCTACGTGTCCTGGGCGCCGATGGCGCCTACCGCGCTGGGGAGTCGTATCATAACTTCCCGATGGTGATGCAGTTCAACGTCCACGGCTCCGAGAGCTTCTCGACCGCCGCCTCTGCACCACCGCAGGCACTCTTCTCCACCGACAGCCGCGGCTTCTTTCAAGGCAGCTATCGCGTGCCGGGCAACGCCGGTACCTACGATCTGGCGATCTACCCCAACTACGGCCAACTCAACGGCAGCTTCGAGGGCGTCCCCACGCTCTCGCGCGGCTGGGTCGATGGCGTGCCCCAGCCGTTTATTGCCATCCCGGTAACAGTGGGGGGATAGCAAGGTGGTTGCAGGCGAACCTGGGCACACTATCCTATCCGTGAGCAGCGTGAGACCGTGAAACGGAGAAAGCGTGACCGCGAGCAAGTTCCGGTGCGTGTGGTTGTTGATTGCCGGTCTACTGGTGGGCAGCTTCCCCGCTCCCGCTCTGGCCCAAACCGCCTCTTGCCAGTTCATCCTCGGCTTCGCCACGCTGCACGACCTCGATCCCAACGACATCGGCGACTGCCTGGAGAACCAGAGCTTCGCGGCGAACGGCGACGCCCAGCAGCAGACGACGCGGGGCCTCATGGCCTGGCGGAAGGCGGATAACTGGACCGCCTTCACCAACGGTTACTGGACCTGGATCAATGGACCCGGCGGCGCCCTCGCCCAGCGGCCCCCTGGCCCAGTGGGGCACCAAGGGCGCCGCCCCCGGCCAGTTCCTCGGCCCCTGGGGCGTCGCGCTGGATGCCCAGGGCAACGTCTACGTCGCCGACTATGGCAACGACCGGATCCAGAAGCTGTCGTCCAGTGGCCAGCCCCTGGCGCAGTGGGGGACCAAAGGCGCTGCCCTCGGCCAGTTCTTCAGGCCCGAAGGGATCGCGCTGGATGCCCAGGGCAACCTCTACGTCGCCGACAGCAACAACAATCGCATCCAGAAGCTCTCGGTGACTGGCCAGTAACTGGTTCAGAAGATGGCGAAATAGGCTGGGCCGGCTACGCCGCAGGCGCGTTTACGCGGGCGGCTTCCGGCGCAGCAGTTCTAACTCTTCCCGCAGCCGCCGTACTTCGGCGTCCGCTGCCTGTCGCGCCGCGACTGCTTGCTGCGAACGTAACTCGGCTACTTGCCGCGCGGCAGCCTCCCGCTGCGCCCGCATCTCGGCCGCCTGCTGTGCCGTCAGCACCGCTCCTGTTTCCCGATCGATCACTGCTAGCAAATCGTCAACCAGCCCGAACCGTACCGGCAGCACCTCGCTTGCCACGCTACCGTCGCGCTTAACGGACAGCCGCTCCCCCGCACCTGATCGATGCAGCCTCCAACCCTGTACCCGTGGCAGCGCAAACCGGCCGGACGGGTTGAAGACCCAGAACTCCCGCGCCCCCACGAGGGCATAGAGCCGCAACTTTTCGCCCAGGTCTCCCAGCACCGACCTGGGCGAGAGGTACTCCGCCAGCAGGTCCGGCGGCTTGCCTTCGATGGCGGGGTCATAGACGTCCCGGTTGCGATGCGGCACATCCAGCGCCACCAGTAAGTCCGGCTGCAGCGAATGCGGCCAGTGTTCGCCCATCGCCAGCCAACGGTTCATGGAGACGTAGCAGTGTGGCCCCGCGTAGAGCGTGCGCAGTACGTCGTAACAGCGATCCTGCTCCCAGAGGTGATAGTCGCTCGCCAACGGTTCGTCGTTCTCCTCCCACCCTTCCAGGCGCATCGGATCGGGTACGGCGACGGGGATCGTCCCAAGCAACGGCGACATCGGCGATCCTCTCGCAGGTAGCGCGGCAGGCCCTCGTGTCGCGCGTGTACTCCGGCCCATACGCAACCGCATTGAGTCTAAGATAATGGGTGGAGCGAAATCAACGTCGGATTGGATCGCATCAACCGTGATTCCCGAGGACAGCATGCTGGTGCAGGTACCCCAGGAGCATGACACGCCGCTGCAGCGGGGGCGGAGCGGCGGCTTCGCCTGGCGCTATCGGTATGCGCGGGCTGCCGATGCACGCGAGGCGGAAACGTCCGGGCAGGATTACCTGACGCTGCACGTTGCGGAGGGCAGCCTGGCCTTCGCGCTATGTGATGGCGTCAGCCATTCCTTCTTTGGCAACCTGGCGGCGCGCTTCCTGGGCGATTCGTTGCTGAGTTGGCTTGACCAGGAGGCGACGCTCACGGGCGAGGTGAATAGTAGCCTTGGCACGGCGCTGCGGGAGCACCTGGCGGCCATTGTTGACGAAGCGACTGCCGTTGTCGAGCAGTTTCCGCTGCCGGCAGCGATGCCGGCGTTGCAGCGGGAGGCGCTGGAAGAAGCGCGGCAGCGCGGCAGCGAGAGCACTTTCGTCTGCGGGCGAATCGACTTTCCAGACGGGAGCGTTGCCCACGGTCGTCTGTTGCTGGCCTGGATGGGCGACTCCGTCCTCCGGCTGTGGGGGCCGGATGGGGAAATCAGCAGCATGCTGGAGGGCGCCTTCGCTACTGCCGAGCGCTGGTCGAGTCGGAGCGGTCCCGTTGGCAGCTCGCCACACGTCTTTGTCTGCCCCCTGCTCGTTGAGGGGCGACTGGCGATCACCCGAGTCGCGGCGTACTCGGACGGCTTACAAGCGCTCGACCGCTCTGCCGACCTTCCTGATGACGAAACGTTGGAACTGCTCGTGGCGGCGCTGGCCGACTCCCCAACCAGGGATGACGTGAGCTTTCTCGACATCGCCCTGACGCCGGTTCAGCAGGTGATGCCTTTGCCCGTCGTCATTCCGGCATATGGCCAGGTAGAGGCCGGCGACGCCGGCGCCATAACGGCGTCCGTACCTGGCGCCCTCCCTGCAGCCACGGCGCCGGGTGGATTGGTATCTGCACAGGTGGTTGCGTCTGCCACTAGGAACGTCGCGGCAGGCCGGCTCCGGCGATGGTACGTTGGACTCCCAGCAGCCGGACTGCTGGCCCTCGCCCTCTTGGCGGTCACGTTGGGTTGGTTTCGGCAGGCGCAACAGTCGCCCGGCTACGCTCCTGCATTGCTGGTGGAGATTCCGGCCACGCTGGCGCCGTTGGTGATCGTTCCGACCGCTCCGCCGGCAACGGCCGTTCCCACCGCCACGCCGATGGCCACAGCAACGCCTACTTCCCTCCCAATAGCCACGCCGACCAGACGCTCACCACTCACATCACGGTCCCACGCGTGCAGTATGATTGGACGGAGCAGCGGCGAGCCTGGGCGAGTGGCGACATCGCCGCGCCTGGGTGCCGACCTACGGACGACATCGCCAAAGGAGCGTCAAACGATGCAACATGTGCTGGTCTCAGTCAGTCGCTACGGCGATTCGGCCTCGTATGATCTCGATGTTCCGGCGGAAGTCGAGGCTGTAGACCTGGCTGCGTTGATCGCGCAGGAACTGGAGACACTGGCACCCTCGGGCAACCCCGCTGATCGGTACGAGTTGGATGTTCCGGAGCAACAACGCTCTTTGCCGCCGGAGGAGACGCTGGCGGCCGCCGAAGTCTGGGGTGGCTCCCACCTGGTCCTTCGGCGAGCGGAGCAGCCCGGCCCGTTTACGAAGAAGCCGGGGGATTCAAAGCCCGCCGTCAGCCGCGACACGCCGGTAACACGCTGGGTTCCGCTCGGCATCAATGTGCCACCGGGACGGCAGCAATAGTCGACGACCCGGCGGTGCGGGCACGATGAAGCCGCTCACGGAGCTGGTGCGGTGGGCAGCCAGAGCAAGGCGTGCAGCGTCGCCGACGGCGCGGTGGCACGGCATGTGCGCGCAGTTCGTGCAGTGTCGCGCTGGCAGCAGCGTCAGGACAGAGGAGCGACAAGATATGACCGTGACGGCCCATCGACTGCCGGAGAATCCCTTACTGACGCCGGACGATGTTCCGCCCTTGCGTCCTGGTTGGAAGGTCGTGTGCGCCTTCAATGCCGGCGCTATCAAGTTCGGCGGGGAGACGCTGCTGATGCTGCGGGTGGCGGAGCGACCGGAGCGGGCGACGCCGCAGCCGGGCGAACAGGAGATTGACCTGAGCGGCGCCAGCCCGACCTTGAAGCCTGTCGATACCTCGCCACCGGCAGCCGACTACATCGCGGCGCCCATGCTCGATGACGGTCCAGAGCGGCGGGTGGTCGTCCGCTATATCCGGCGCGACACGCCGGGGATGGATAGCAGCGACTCGCGGCTGCTCAAGAAGGGTGCCGACACCTATCTGACCTCCATCTCCAGCTTCCGGCTGGCCCGCAGCCGCGATGGCGTGACCTTCACCGTGGACCGCGAGGCGGCGCTGCGGCCGACGGAGCCGCTGGAGCGCTACGGCATCGAAGACCCGCGCATCACGGAGATTGATGGCGTCTTTTACATCAATTACACCGCTGTCTCCGAACACGGCATCTGCACCGCGCTGGCCAGCACGCGCGACTTCCAGCACTACGAAAAGCACGGCGTCATCTTCCCGCCGGAGAATCGGGATGTGACTATCTTCCCGGCCAGGATCGGCGGACGCTACCGCACGCTGCACCGGCCCGTGCCGAAGGAGATCGGCGTGCCGGCCGTCTGGTTCGCTTCCTCCGACAACCTGAAGGATTGGGGCGACCACCGCTTCTGCTTCGGCTCGCGACCGGGAACCTGGGACAGCCGGCGCATCGGCGGCGGCGCGGTACCCATCCAGACGCCGCGCGGCTGGCTGGAAATTTATCATGGCGTCAATCACGATGGACAGTATGCGCTCGGCGCCGCTCTGCTCGATCTGGAGGAGCCGTGGCGGGTGCTGGCACGTTCGCCGGAGCCGATGCTCAAGCCGGAAGCGCCCTACGAGACGGAAGGCTTCTTCGGCAATGTCGTCTTCACCTGCGGCTGCATCCTGGAGGGCGACCGCCTGCGGGTCTACTACGGCGCCGCCGACACGGTCACGGCGGCGGCGGATTTTAGCCTGGAAGAGATCCTTGCCAGTTTGCAGCGGGAGGGATAGGCGCGATGGTGGCTACAACGGTGGGACTCGGCCTGGTCGGCGCCGGCGGCAGCTTCGGCGCCTTCATTGAGAGCGCGCTGCGCGACATCGAGGGCGCCGAACTGGTCGCCATTGCCGACGTTAATGTCAATGCCCTGGCGCAAGCGAAGCAGACGTTGGGCGTCGAACGGGCCTATACCGACTGGCAACAACTGGCTGATGACCCACAGGTCCATGCCGTGATCGTGGCCTCGCCGCCCTTTACCCAGTACGCAATTGCCCGTGGAATCTTGCAGCGCGGCAAAGCGCTTTTCCTGGAGAAGCCCGGTTCGATCCACCTCGACGATTTGCAGGCCCTGGTTGACTTGCAGCGCTCCCGGCAGACCCCGGCGACCATCGACTACGTGATGCGCTGGAATCCCCTGCTCGACGTGGTACGCCAGGTCCGCCAGGGTAACTGGCTGGGGGAGCTTCGCTCCGTCCAGTTCGTCAACTACGCGCAGGACGAAGTGTTGCCGCCCCAGCATTGGTTCTGGAACCGAGAGAAGAGCGGCGGCATCTTCATCGAGCACGGTGTTCACTTCTTCGACCTTTACGGTGAGCTGGCGGGGTCGCTGCCGAAGGAGGTTGTAGCGACGCGCTCGGTCCGCGACGACGCTGCGCCGGGTGGCCGGATTGACCAGGTGGACTGCGCCGTGCTACACGACAATGGGATTGTCTGTGCCTACTTTCACGCCTTCAACCGGCCCAAGGTCCTGGAGCGACAGCAGGCCGTGTTGGCGTTCGACCGGGGCTTTGTGACCGTGCATGGCTGGATCGCTGACGCCGTCGAGTTGGATGGCTGGGTGGATCAAGCGGCCGCTGACGCGCTGTGCGGCCTGCCACACCTCACGACGCAGTCGGTGCAGCCGTTCGACAAGGACCTGCACGGTCGGGATGTCACCTGGCAACCAGCGAGCAAAGTCACGCTGCGCTTTAGCCTGCCCTACGACCGCGATGAGAGCTATCGCCGCCAGGTGGCGCAAGGCTTGAGCGACCTGGTCCAGCGCATTCGCGACCCGGGGCACACCCAGCGTGTCACTCTGACCGACGCCCTGCGCAGTCTGGCCGTGGCGTGCGTTGCAACAGGAACGGCCACCATCGCCCAGGCGAGGGACATATACGCTCGGTATCCGATAGCCACGTATCCTTGAGTACGTCGGCGTTATGATGGCTGCAGTCTTGTAGGCCATGACACGCACCGGAATGGAATCGCACGATGCCCAGTCTCTATTCTTCTGCCAATTCTTCTCGCATCCCGCGTCGCCAGTTCCTCGCGCAGTGGGCGGTGAGCGCCGCGGCCGCCTCGCTGTTGGCGGCCTGCGGGAGCACGACCGCCACGAGCGCTCCGTCGGGCACGGTGAGCAGCGTCACGGCGAGCTCCGCCGTTGCCATCGCTTCGACGCCCCCCGGCAGCAGTGCCACTTTGGCAAAGGCGACTGCCGCTACTGCCTCGTCGGCGGCGAGTACTGCCGTACCAAAGGCGAGCACTGCTGCAACGCCAGCCAAGGGCGCTGTCGTGATCTGGCATGGCTGGGGCAAGACCGGCGGCGGACTGGCCATGACCGAGCAGGCGGACGCGTTCCGGGCCGCCAATAGCGGTGTCGGCATTGAGATGGTCGACAGTGCCAACGTCCAGAAGTTGATCGCCGCCATCGCCGGGGGCACGCCGCCGGACGTAATGCAGTTGGTGGAAGGACAGTTGGCGCCCCTTGCCGTCAAGCAGGCGTTTGTGCCGCTGGACGCGAACTTTGCCCGCGACAAAATCGACTTGAACGCTTTCTGGCCGATCTCCAAGGATGTCGTGACCTTTCAGGGCAAGACTTACGCCATGCCTCACCATCAGGGCTGTTATGTCTTCTTGTGGAACAAGTCGCTCTTTCAGAATGCTGGCCTGAATACGGATCAGCCGCCAAAGACGTGGAATGATGTCACCTCCCTGGTACCCAAGTTGACGAAAACGAGCGGTGACCAGTTCACGCAGTTGGGCTTCGTGCCGATCTGGATTCAGGTGAGTTGGGCGTTGGCCTCCTTCGTCGCCGACGGCGTGCCGATCTTGGCTTCCGATGGCCACAGTGTCGCCTTCGACACCAGCGCCGGGACTAACGCCTTGAGTTGGGCGCCGCAGGTATTTGCGCAGTATCAGAACGGCTACAATGGTTGGAATACCTGGCTCACTGCCGTCAAGTCGACGTTGCCGGCGGGGCCGCCCGCGCAGACGTTCTACACTCGCGGACAACTGGCGATGGCGTGGTGGGGCAACTGGATGTTCGACGCGATCCAACGGCTGAGCCCGACGTTGGAGTACGGCGTTTCCGGCATACCTGTCGGCCCGGATTCAACGGCGCAGCCATTGGCGCAGTCCGGCGGTGGCGCCTCCCTGTCCGTCCCTACAGGCGCCAAGAATGCCGATGGCGGCTGGGGTTTTCTGGCCTTCGTCGGTTCGCCCGATGGGCAGTACCTGACGCAGAAGGATACTTCTGACGTAGCCGCGCTCATGAGCGCCGCCAGCGATCCGCGTATCCTGAGTAGCAAGCTGGGCCGGTCGGCCGTGCTGCCGCTGTTCAAAGCCGCCACCTCTGGCGCGACGCTGAGCAGTCCGGTTGCGGATACGCTGTCCACGGTCATCGCCACTATGCAGACTGCCGTGCTCACCAACAAGCAGTCGGCCCGCGATGCCTTGCACACGGCGGCGACGAGCATGAACCAGACGCTCAGCGCCTACTACGCCAAGAATGCCTGAACGGGACCGCCCGACCACACGACGCGGCGACTGGCCGGATGGTCAGTGCCTGATCTCCCTCAGCGCGATGCCGGTACCTCCCGCAGCACCGCTCGGCGTGAGCACTTGCAAGTTATGGAACGTACCTGGCGTCGGCTGGTAATAGAGCAGCACTTGCAACTGGTAGGCGCCGTGAGGCAGGCCGCTCAGCGGTAGCTCGTAGTAGTCGGACACCACTTCGCCCGTGCTCCACGTGGTGGTCGGCGCGAGGCCGTAGACGGGGTTGCCGTTGTCGACGCTGCGCACGGCGGCGCCGGACGCAGCGAGCAGGCGCAGCGACACTGCCAGGTTGTGGCGTTGCTGCTGCTCCGCCCTCCAGACCAGCATGATGGGCAGCACCGGCGATGCCGGTGGGATGGCCGTGACCCGTCGCCCGTGCTCATCGAAGAGTTGGTAGCCGAGCAACTGGAAGCCGCCTTCGAGGAGGGTGGGCAGCGCTGTGATGCCGGGGGGGGGCGACAGGCGGGGGGCGTCACTGAGGGAAATTAATGGGCCTGCGGCCGACGGGTGGTGGCCGGCTGCCCAGGGGACGCTGCGCGCCAGATAGATCGGTCTGCCTGGATAGCGCTGCGCCAGCACTGACGGTGACAGGTCGGCCAGTGATCCGGCGCCGAACTCCACAGTCGCGTCCGGCAACGTCTGCGCGACCAGCTTCTGATACCAGAAGATTGTCGCCTGTTCCCAATCGGTGGCGATGACAGCATGTGGATCGAGGTACGGCAGCGCCGCCGTAGCGAGGCGGTGGCCGCGCCAGCCGGCAGTCAGGTCTTGATGGTAGGCATCGAGCGGCGATCGGGCGGCCGCTTGTTGCGCATCGTAGGTTTGACGCCCGTGAGATAAGAGCGCGCCAAGGACGAGCAAAGCCACGACTGCCACGGCCGGAGCGCGGGCGTCCCCCAGTGTGGGCCAGGCGCGGCGAATTGCCAACGTCAGCAGCGCTGCCATGCCTTCCACGCCGGCGGCGACGAGATAAGCGCAGATTACTACCACTGGAATCAAGTAGACGACGTTCAGGCCGCCGGGGACGTTCCAATCAATGACCTGGAAGCACACGAGGAAACCGAAGAGTGCTCCGGTCGCCAGTTCCGCCGGACGTGTGCGGATGGCAACGACCATGCCCAGGGCCGCGAACCACGTGACGAGGCCCAGTTCCGCGCGCAGTGCCTGCCCAAGCAGCATGGCGCGGGCCGGGTACTCGACAGGCGGTATGGAAAGTAACGCCCGGCTGAGTTGGGGCGCGAAAACGAGTTCGGCGAACGTAGGCCAGGTCGTCGGGTGGAACTGGTCATAGGATGTGCCGATTGCCGAGCGGATCGGCAGGTAGAGATAGAGCAAGAGGGGAAGGCCAAAGGCGAGCATCCCCACAAAGATCAAACGCCAATGGCGGAAGAAGCTCGGTGCTACCAGCAGGGCATAGGCAACCAGGGCCGGTAGGAAGAACGCGCTGGAGCGGTGATGCGCTAGCGCCAGTCCCAGACCGAAGCAGAGCCAGAGCCAGCGGCGGGACACTTGCGTGATGTTGTCCGCCGTACCCGTCCCCAATTCGCTTGCTGACGACGGAGCGCTCCGATCACGTCGCAGCGCCATACCCCAGCGGAAGGCCAGCAGCAATACGAGCGCCGTGAAGGTCGCGGCGGCGGCACGAACCCCGGCAATGGTGGACCAGCGCCACTCCAGCGGCGCGACCGCCAGCGCCAGCGCGCCGGCCAGCGCGGCGACGCGCCCCCCACCCAGTGTGCGGACGCCGGAATAGACGAGGGCACAGGCCAGCGCTCCGCAGAGCGCGGAGAGCACGTTCATCTTGACAGCGGCGCCGCCGGCGGGGTCCAGCGCGATCCAGAGGTGGCCCAGCAAGGTGTAGAATGGATAGCCGGTGTAGTGGGCGATGCCCAGGATGGCCGGGACGAACTGGAACTCCCCGGCATCACCGCCGACCTCCGCCGGCGCCAGCGTCCGCAGGTAGGCTGCCAGGGGCAGGAAGAAGGCGGCCGCCAGGGCGATGGCGTCGAGGGGGGACAGGCTTGCAGTGGGCGGGCGACGCCGTGTGACGGTTGCCACCTAGCCGCCTCCCGGCAGGATCGTCACGCTACCGACGAGCACCTGGGTCGCGCCACCGGCCAGGGGTAGGCGCGCGCCTGTGGCCGGCAGGTACAGGCCAGTGTAGACCTGGTAGGCGCCGGCGGCCAATGTCGGCGGCAAGGGCAATTGCACGACATCATCAATGGTCTCGCCCGCCACCCAGTCAGTCGTCGGCAGCTTGCCGTCCAACGGTTGCTGGTCGTGCTGGGCCAGCGGTTGCTGGTCAGGGGGGCCGAGGTGTATGAAGACAGTGTAGGCAGCCGAGGGTGTGGCGATTGCGCGCCAGTGCAGACGAATCGGCAAGGTGCTGCCGGCGCGGCCCGTCGCCGGCACGTCAGCGCCTTGCAGCGCGATCTGGTGAGCAAAGACTGTCAGAGGAGACGGCGCCACTGGCACAAGCACATGGGCACGGCCGTAGACCAGGCGGCCAATCTCCGGCGGGTCGAGCGGTTGGCCGTTGGCGCGGCGCGCCTGGATCGGTGATCCCGTCTGGCCATCGGGGTAGACGAACACCGTCAGGTGGACCAGGCTCGGCGCCGGCACGTCGGAACGTAGACGAATCGGTACGCGGTCGATCAGGCCCATGCCCGGGGGCCAGGCTGTGGTCAACACCGCACCGCCACCAGGGAAGGCGTCGGTGCGGTGTTGCTGGTCTTCCACTCGCACGCCAGCAAGTCCAAATAGCTGGACCGAAACGACGTCGTTCTGCGCGATCGGGCCGAGGGCAGCCCAGTACAGCGAGACCGTGATGACGCCGCCCGGATCAAGGGGCCCCGGTGGCAACGTCGCGCCGACGAGTTCGAGGTTGCCGTAGCGGTAGCCAAGTGACACAGCCGGGTGCAGACGTGCCGCCGGGACGAAACTTGGTGCTGCATAGGCCGGAGTAATCGCCAGGGGGATGGCGAGGGCGGCGCCGAGGGCGAACAAAGCCGCCAGGCTCCCGCAGAGGAGTGTTTGCCAGCGGCCGGCCAGTGTCACCAGTCCCAGCGCCACGAGGAAAGCGACGCTGCCGAATGCTGGGAAGAGCAAGCGGCCGGAAGACGCCTCGGTGGCGGAGGTCCAGTACACGAGCAACAGTGCTTCCAGCGCGAGCCAACAGACGAGCAGGAGCAGCGGCCCGCTGCCCGGCTGGTCTAGAATGACGGTGACATGCATAGCCGTGGGCGAATCTGCCAGCGACAGCGTCGGGGGTGGGCGGGTCCGACCGGCCGGACCGTCCGCCGCTACAAACGCCTGCCGACGCTTGCGGAACAACCGAACGGCAGCAATCAATAGACCCAACCCGGCTAAAACAAAGAGGACGCGCGCAATGGCGTAATAGGCCGCTGGTAGCAAGATATCGAAGATGCCGAAGACTCCCCAGAAGCCGTCCCAGATGCTGGGTACTTCGGAGAGCAGACCGGCAACCGTCAACGCCTGGGGGCGCCCACCCGCCACCTTAACGAAGGCGACAAGTCCCAGGGGGTCGCCGTAGAGGTACACGTTGCGGAGGAACCACCAACCGGTCAGGATGAGCAGCGGAACGACCAGCGCGACAAGGCGCCGACTGGCCTGGCCAAGCGAGCCTGCACGCCAGGATAGGTACACGTAGACGGCCAGGGCCGGCAAAGCAATTGCAGCGGCGCTCAACTTGGTGAGCGCCGCCAGACCGAGCAGCAGCCCCGTGAAAAGGGCGTCCCGCGGCGTCGCACCCACACGTAGCGCGCGCACCAGGCGCCAGAGCACCAGCGTACTCAGGGCGATCGCCAGCGAATCGTTGTCCACGGAGGCGCTCATGAACAGGAACATGGGGTCAAAGGCGATGAGGGCGGCGGCCAGCAGAGCCAACGCCGGCCGCCGCGGCGCAGCCAGGCGGGACAGCGCGTAGACCGCTGCCACGGTCACTGCGCCACAGGCGGTGGAGAGGAGCCGTTGCAGGTGGACTGCCAGGGCCAGACCGCGCCAGGGAAACGCTTCCGCCGGGCCATGCACGAAGAGGCTCTTGTGCCAGGCCGAGCGGTCCGGTCGCCCGATATCGGCGTTGGGACTTGGCACGAGGACAGTTGCCGGGTCTGGTGGATGAATCCAGAACGTCACGGCGGCGGCCAGCAGGTAATAGAGGGGCGGTTGCCCGGCTTCTTGAACGGGTACCAGCACCTCACCGCGCTGCGCTGGATCAAGGACGGGCAGGCCATGCCCGGCCATGATCTGCCAGACCGCTGCCTCGTGCCAGTTCTCGTCACTGGCCTCCAGGATCGGCGTCGCGACGGTATAGACCATCGCTAGAACGACGAATGCCGCCAGTATTAGGAGGAATGCGGGTTGCCGCCAAGCGTGCGGAGGCAGGAGGTGGCCGGACGTAGTCACGTCGGCGTCACCGCCGTGTCTGGTCGCCTGCAGGCGCCTGAGGGTCCGAGGCGTTCACTGGCAGTGGTCACTGCACTGTCACCGCGCTGAGCGTCACGGCGTCGGCGCCGGCTGCTTGAATGCGCTGGTTGGTCTTCGGGTCATACAGTGCCACGATCAGGTGGTCGGCGCCGGCAGGCAGTCCGGTGAGCATGAGATGATGCTCGCTGGTCACGATCTCCCCGGCAAGCCAACTCGTGGTCGGTGCGGCGCCGTTGCCGGGTTCGGTGTCAGCCTGTGCCAGCAGATGGTTGTCGCTGGAAAGCAGTTGCACCGTTACCTTCAGAGGCTGCGCCGTCGGCCCGGCGCCTTTCCAGTCGAGCGTCACGTCGAGGGTGCTGCCCGCGCTCGCTGCCCCCTGACGCCAGAGGGCGCCGTCCGCCCGCAGATCATAGCCGATCAACTGGATACCGTTGGTGAAGGTAAAGGCAGTCGGCGTGGTGGGATGCGCCGTATACACGTGGGGCCGGCCGTCGACCGTTACCGTGCCGAGTGACGCCAGTGCCGGCACAGGGCTGCCGTTCGTGGACACGGCGATCCCCAGGTCCGCCGGGCCGGAAGGTGTACTGCTGGATACCGGGAGGTCGACGATCTGGCTCTCCGTCTCGCCGGTGCGCCAGCGAGCCGCCGGATAGGTCGCGCCGCCGATGGGCGCCGTGACGCTACCGAAGGTCTGGCCGTCACGGCTGAGTTTTAGCGTTACGGTAGTGGCGGGCGTTGCGCTGGTTGTGCGGTGCCAGCGCAGGCTCACGGTCAGGTTGTGGCCGGGCGTGGCCGGTCCTGGAGATTGGGTGAGCTCGACTTCCAGGGAGCCGACCGTGATGCCCCGGCCATCCCACCCCGTCGTCTGGGCAGGCGGCAAGACCTCAACCTGGCCGACCGTTGCCTCATCACCGACGACGCGACCGGCGGCATCCTGGGCGGGAACGGCGCCCGTGCCGTCGCGGAGACCGACGCGAACGGTGTACTGTCCCGGTGGCATATCGGCCGCCAGGCGCACCAGCGGATGGTCACGCACCAGCTCGTTGGGCAACCAGAAGGGAGTCGGAAAGTAGCCGCCGGCTGGTTCCGTATCGGCGGCTGCGAGGACGTGTCCGGCGGCATCGACCAGGTGGACCGTCTCCGTCAGCCGCGTGCCGGCCGGCTGCGTTGGAGCCTGCCAGGTCCAGGCCGGACCGAAGGATGCTCCCGCCCGGACCATCGTCGGCATGCTGACGTCGCCCAGCGTCGCCTGCCCCGGCCAACGAGCGACTGGTGAACCTACGACCGCCGCTGCTGAAACCGGCGCGGGTATCACGAGCGGACCGAGCAGGAGCGTGCCGTCAACCGGCAACAGTCGAACGAGGCGCACGTCTTGCAGCGCAAACGCAGTGCTGCCGTCCGTGGCCACCGCGCCAAGGCGCAGTTCGTAGAGTCCCGGTGGCAAGGCAGCCGGCAAGGGCAAGCGGACGGTCGTTATGCCGGACTCGATGGTTGCCTGCCAGTCGGCCCAATCGGTTGCCGCGGCGTCGGTGAGTTGAACGGCGAGCTGTCGCCCGCTGCCGGAACGTCCCTGCACCTGCAACTGCACCGTCTGCCCCGGTTGGACCGTTGCCTCGGGGGCTGGACCATGCGACCCGTCGCTCAGGGCATAGCCGGCGAGGTGAATTTCCCCAGCCAGGTCAACATCCAGTGCCTGCCAGCCGGTCGAGACGGAGCGTCCACCCAGGGCAGCGAACAGCAGTGCAGCAGTCACAGGCAGGATAACGACGGCATTACGGGCGCGCTGAAAGGCCGGATTAAACGGCGTTTCGTTCCCCGTAGGGGCAGGCCCCTGTGCCTGCTCTGGCCCCTGTGCCAGCCCTGTCGTCGAATCCTTTCGGAGGTTCGGCAATTGGCGGACAGGGCGGCCACGGGGGGCCGCCCCTACGGGAACGACGGTCGCCCTGGTCGTGCGGCGCCTGATGATCAGCGCGAGGTCGGCGGCAATGGCGCCGATCACGGTGGCGAGTGCCAGGATCGACATGACATCGCCCAGTCGCGCCGCGGACGGCTCATGGAGGCGCACTGTGACTATGTGTGTACCGGCGGCAAGCGGTAACGCGATGAGGCCAGATAGGACTGCCGGGTGGATCGTCGCCGGCTTTCCATCGACCATGGCTGCCCAGCCTGGGAAGTACAGGATGGGCACTATCGCCTCCCCGGCCTTAGCGCGCGACAGCCTGAACTGTTCCACCCGACCCGACGGCGTCCAGTTTGCCACGTCTGCCGCCGGGTCGGCCGATGGCGCGTTGCCGGTCGCCAGCGCAAACGCTGCCGCCGAGGTGGTTTGTCGCTGGCTGGCCAAGGGCGGCAGGTACTCGGCCGCGGCGGAAGTGCCGGCCAGGTGGTAGAGCAATTCAAAACGAGCGATGCCGGCAGCGGTGGTGAAGGTGGCAGGCAGCGCTATGCGGGGCGGGTTGAGCAGCAGGAGGCAGGAGGCGGCGATGAGCCCGGTGGCCGCCAGACCGGCCGCGGGGCGCAGCCGCGGCCCCAGGGCATCAATGGCAAGGGCGGCGAAATAGGCGGCGGGTAGGGCGGCGATGGCCAGCAACCTCCAGGGAAATTGGACGAGCTGCAAGGACGGCACGGCGGCCCAGATCGGCGCGGCAAGGCGCAGGCAGCCCGCCAGGGCGAGAGCGGCGACAGCAGCGAAGACGAGAACCGGAGCCCGTGTAGCGGCATCCGACCAACGGCGGCGCAGGAGCCAACCCACGAGGCCCGCCGCCAGGGCCAGGCTCTGCAACAGGCCGAACTGGTAGCCGAAGCCTTGACTACCGGCGAAGATGGCCGTGTAGTGCTGGACGGGGTCGCGCGAGAACAACTGGGCAACGCCGGCGAAGTTCTGCGCGTAGTTGTAGAAGCGCAACAGCTTGACAAAGGTGGCGTCCTGCGACATGGTGACAGCCGGTAGCCAACTCATGGCACTCAGTCCGGCGGCCAGCATGGCTGCCGCCACGCCACAGAGGAGTTGTCTACCCAACATGCGTGGGTGCAGCCAGCGCAGTTCGGCGAGGGCGAGCAGTGCCACCACCGGCAGAAACAGCAGCGCCGAGATGAAGTGCGTCAAAAGCAAGGCAGCAATGGCGAGACCGAGCATCACGGCCCGTCGAGGGGTTGGAGCCGCCAGCAGCACACTCAGCGCGAGCAGGATCGCAGGAAAACAGGTAGCTGCAAGGAACTCGGAGAGGTCGCCCCGGTAGTAGAGGTTGACCAGATGGTAGGGCGCGAGCGCATACAGCACGGCCCCTACGGCGGCCCCGCTCGTCGTGAACGTGCGGCGCAGCCAGGCGTAGGCAAAAAGGCCGGAGGCGACGAGCGCCGTAGCCTCCACGATGTTCGTGGCGGGCTGCAACGCCGGACCCAGAGCGTGGACCGCCAGGACCAGGTAGTAGGGTAAGAGGGGCGTGAAGAGGAAGATCGGGTAACCGTAGCCCAGGTAGAAATCCGGCGCCCAGCGGGGATACACGATGCCGGCGTGGAGTTGGCGCGCCACCTCAGCAGCGCGCAGCAGGTGATAGAAGCCATCGCTGGTCGCCGGTGGGTTGCCGTTGATCAGGGGTAGGCAGCCGAGGCAGCAGCAGAGCGCCACGAGCGCCGGCGCCCACGGCCAGGGGCAGCGGTTGCCGGCTGCGGGTGGCTCAGTCGGCGAAGGCGAGAGGGCTAAAATTGGTGTGGTAGTCGTACGTGTCGAGTCCTTCCACCCGCTTCAGGTGGTTCACGATGGCGTAGGTCAGCGGTGTCGCCACGATCTCGTAGATCGACTTGATGAGCCACTGGCTGAGGATCGTGGTCACCATGTTGCCCGTGGCCAGCATACCGACGAAGGCCAGGGTGACGAACACTGCCGAATCAAGCCCCTGGCCGACGACGGTTGAACCGATGGTTCGGGTCCAGAGCCAGCGGCCCCTGGTGGCGATCTTCATCCTGGCCATGACGAAACTGTTGCAAAACTCGCCGATCAGGTAGGCCGCGAAGGAAGCGGCCAGCAGGCGGGGTGTGCCGCCGAGGATGCTGTCGTAGGCGGCCTGGTTGTGCCAGAATGGCGCTGCCGGCGCCGCACCGGCGAGGGCGATGGCAATGACAGCGATCAGGTTACAGGCGAATCCCAGCCAGATCACCCGCCTGGTCATGGCATAGCCGTAGACCTCCGTGAGAATGTCGCCGAAGAGGTAGGAGAGTGGAAAGATTACGATACCGGCAGGCACAATCAAGGGCCCGGCCACGACCAGCTTCACGGCAAGAATGTTAGCGGTGATCAGGCACGTCACGAACAGGCCGGTCAGCAACAGCAGATAGGACGACAGACGCAGGGTGCTACCTCCTTCTCCACGGGAAACCGTGCCCACCAGTGTACCGAAAATGCCGGGGCTGCGCCGGAGGATCCGGGGATCGCTTTCCGGCAGCGCCTCACGGCCATGGAATACTGAAGCTATCCAGGACGGTCGTTCCCGGCCGGATGGAGGGGTTCTATGGCCGAGCGAAAAGTCAAATGCGTCCGTTGCGGCAAATGGTTCAAGGCGGCCGACTATCGGCACACGCTCTGTCCTTCCTGCACGGCAGCCGAGCGCGCCAGTCGGGAGGCATCACCATTCCCGCCCACCCGACCGGCGATGCCGTCGGCCAGAGTGGCATTGACGGCGGCGCCGACTCAACAGGCGGTCACACAAGGAAGACGAGGCGCCAAACAGGTCTCGCCAGCGGCGGTGGTGGCGACCACAGCGCCTCCGTCCATGCCGGTAGTAGCTCCGCCCTCCGCCGAGAACGGCGCCGTGGCAGCGACTGGCACACCGCCGGCTAGCCCCCGGAAGGAAGGGGCGCGACGCCCACTCGAACTCGCTGCCGACGAGCGTCAGGCAGTTGAGGTGCGATACCTGGAACTTGCCATACCGCACGAGTTCGACGGCATCCGCAGCCAGATTGCCGAAGAACTCCACCTGTCGAAGACACTGGTGAAGCGGGCGGTGAAAGACCTACGTCTGCGCCTGCATCTTCCGAGTTGGTGGGAGGAGCGGCAGTCGGTGCTGCCGCCGGAAGTGATCGAAGCGGTGCGCCCGCACTACGTGGCACTCCTGGCGGCGGAGGCACTGCCGCCGGTCGGCGTCCACAACCAGCTCGCCGAAGAGCTGGGACTGACAGCCCTCCAGGTGTACCGGGCCATTGGGCGTATCCGCGCTGAACTGGGGCTGCCGAAGTTCAACGAGCGTCCCGAAGTGCCGGCGGAGCCGGAGGCTGCCCAGGCGCGGGTTCCCGGCGACTGAAGTCGCGGCTATGGCGAGCAAAGTCCGCCTTCGCGGACTGATCGAGCCGGCGTAGGCCGGCTTCGCAATCGTAGCCGCGACTTCAGTCGCCAGGCGGACCCCTCTACCCGGTTTCGCTCACTTCCAGGCCGCCGCCGCGTCGCGCACCGCGCCGTAGACCGGCTCCTCGTTGAACTCCGGATCAACCATATCGAAGTAGTAGGACGAGTCGTTTTGGGGAATGGAGCCGACCTGGCGGAAGTACCAGATGTTGACCACACCGACGTAGGGGTACGTCTTGGCCAGCTTGATGCCGTCTACCGTGTACTGCGCCTGTTGGGCGCGGGTGACGCGGCCCCAGATGAGCTGGTCGGGCGGGAAGTCCGCCGGTGAGGCGTTCCAGCCGTACTCGTTGAACCAGATCGGCTTGTCCGGCTCTCCATTCTTGGCAGCCACATCATGCAGGAAGGTGAAGCGTAGAAAGTTCAGGCGGTTAGCCTGAGGCGGGTCGTTCGGCGGGTAGGCCAGACCATAGGCGTTGGAGGAGAGCACATCGAAGCTGCCCTTGGCGCCTGCGTCGTACATCTTCTGGAGGAAGTCGGTTTCGACGAGCGCCCGGGGCGAGCGCTCTAGCGTTTCCGCAAGTGGTGCGCTCAACACGATGACATTAGGGTCAGCCTCCTTGGCGCGCGCATAGGCGAGTTTGAGCATCTTGGTGTAAGCCGCCGCATCAGGTGGATTGCCCCCCCATTCTACAGCGAGGTTCGGTTCATTCCAGACCTGGATCGCTGCGACCCGCCCTTTATAGTGCTGGACAAAGGTATTGATGAAGTCGGCATAGTCAGGCAAGTTGTCTGGCGGAGCATTAAAGTTTTGCTTCTTCTGCGTCCATGGCGGTGGATAGTCGAGCCGGGCAATGACCTTAATCCCATACTTCTCGGCAAGGGTGACGATCTGGTCGTACTTTTCCCAGGTGAAGGTCCCCCGGGCGTGCTCAATCTGGTCCCAGAGGAACTGTTCTTTGAGCCAGCCGATGTGCGCCGCCTTCATGAGTTGCACGGTGCGTTCACGTTTGGCCAGATCGACCTCGGAGCCAAGGAACGTGTTGGCGCCGAAGGGATAGACGCTACTGAGCGCTGACGGTGACAGAGTCGCGGCGCCCGCCGCTGTGGCAGGGGTTGGAGCTGAGGTCGTGGTGCTGGCTCCCTTGCCGCAGCCGGCAAGCGAAGCAACCGTGGCGCCCATGAGGACGAGCGCCTGCCGACGAGATGTTGGCGTCAATGGTGGCCTTTCACGATGGTGCGGCGCTCGTCGTCGAGCGGAGGCCGGGCGAGGACCAGGGCAAACACGCCCGCAGCGCCGCTGGCGAAGATCGCACGAGCGCACGCATCCAGTGTACAGCCTGTCGTCGCTACGTCGTCCACCAGCAGGACGGTCTTCCCAGCGATGGCGGCGGGTTGAGCCACGGCAAAGGCGCCGGCAACGTTGGCTCGCCGTCCAGCCGGGTCGAGCCCAATCTGATCGCCGGTGGCTCGCGAGCGTCGTAGGGCCTGGGGCGCCAGAGGAAGGGCAAAGGCCGCTGCCAATGGTCTCGCCAACCGCTCCGCCTGGTTATAGCCGCGTTGCCGCTGGCGCGCCGGATGTAACGGCACCGGCACGATCACGTCCACTGACCAGGCTGCCTCGTCGTACGCCTCAGCCAGCAGTTGGCCGAGCGCTGGAGCTACGGCCGTGAGGTTGCTGTACTTGAGGCGGTGGATCGCCTGGCGGACGGGACCCTCAAAGAGCGTTGCAGCCCGCACGGCGTCAACGACAGGTGGGGCGACAGTACAGGAGCGACAGTTGCCGTTGGTCAGTGGCTGACCGCACCGTTGGCAGTATGGCTGCGGCACTGGCACTGTCTGCCTGAGGCAAAGCGCGCAGTACCACTCCCCGCCCCGCCCACAGCCGGCGCAGCGCGGTGGGTAGAGCAGGTCGAGCAGGCGATGCGGGAGGTCAACCGGTTTCATCGCTACATCGTCAGAACGACGCGGTTGGTGTGGTTCGTGGCGGAGACCATCGCACCATGGTGAGGCGGTTACTCACCCCGCTCCAGTTCCTCTATGCGGCGGCGCAGCCGGGCCAGTTCCTCCGCGTGTACTTGCTCCAATCGCGCCAACTCTTCTCGTCGCAGGCGATCCTTCTCCGCCAACTCAAGGCGTTGCAGCCGATCCTTCTCTTGCAGGGCACGCTCCATCTCTTGCAGGGCGCGTTGTACCTCACCCTCACCCAGGAGTCGGTGGCCATCGCGCAGATACATCGCCGCCCGCGCGCCTTCTAACGCGAACGCCAACGGGATCTCACGGCTCATCCACCGCCCCGCAGCATCCCGCCGCCAGGGCTGGTACACTCCCCGCTCCAACCGCCAGCCCAGCCCACCCTCCGGCGCGTACCGGTACTCCGGGTCGAGCGTCAGGTACTCACGCACCCCCGCTGCCCGGTAGCTATAGCCTTTGCCGTCCACCACGTCCAGATCGTTCTTGCAGGTTTCCTTGCTCAACACCTCAATGATCAGCACCGGCGAGCCGTCCTCGGGCAGGTTCAGGGAGGGACGCGCTTCGTCCCAGCCGTGCCGATAGACGAACACGTCCGGGAAAGTCGTGTAGGCGGAGCGGTCGGGATGGCGGAACTTGCGGATCATGGTCTGCCCACCCGCGTGCCAAACCGCTTCGTCGCCCTCGGGTGTCGCGACAGCCGCCGCTTCGTTGATGCCAGTGATGAGCATGCGGATCGCCGTTTGGTGCAGACTCGTGCCCATGACGCTCTCTTCGGTGTCGTCAGGCGGCCAGAGGGCCGGCGAAGGCGCCAGGGCAACAGTGCGTCGGTCGTGCATCGCTGCCTCCCGTCCCATGGTGGTCTCCAGCGCCATCCTACCACACGAGGCGTGTCGGAGCCTGGGCGGCGAACACGAGGTAGCACTCGGCGTATCACTCTGCCGAGGCTCACTCCAAGAAGAGGCCGGACGCAATGTCACCGCGGCAGCATAAGCACGTCACGATAGGCGTCGTAGGTAGCGGCGGCGACCGCGCGCTGCGTGTAATGCGCGAGCACTCGCTGCCGTCCAGCGGCGCCCAACCGCCTTCCCAGCTCGGCTGAGTCGGCCAGTTGGCGCAGGCAGGCGAGCAGCGCTGGCGCATCGTCTTCAGGGAAGGTCAGGCCGGCATCCCCGACCACGTTTGGCAATTCGGCAGAGCGCGCTACGATGACCGGCGTGCCACAGCTCATCGCCTCCACCGCCGAGCGGCCAAACTGCTCCTTCCAGTTGGGGCGGCTGCGCGATGCCATCACCAGCACGTCCCAGCGTTGTAGTAATGCGGGCATCTCCATCGATGGTCGGCGGCCCAGGAAGCAGACACGGTCGGCCACACCGAGTTCGGTGGCTTGCTGTCGCAGGGCTGCCGCCTCGGGTCCGTCCCCCGCGATTTCCAGTCGCCATGGTCGCTCTAGCTTGGCGGCGGCGGCGATAACCAGGTCCATACCCTTTTCCGGCACCAGCCGACCGGCCGAACCGATCAGGAACGGCCGCGTCAGGACGTCATCCTTTGGTTGATAGACGAAGAGGTCGGTGTCGAAGCCGAATTGGGGTACGACGCGCGTCGGGCCGCGGTAGCCCTTCGCTCGGAGGACTTCCACCGCCTCGGCGTTGCCGCAGAGGGCGAGGCTGGCGCGCTGGAAGGTGCGGCGCTGAATAAGGCTGAAGGGCGGCGGCGCCCGCCGTAAGAGGTTCTGCCAGGTGAAGAACACCAGGCGTGCCCGGCCCGCCAGGGCGACGCATTGCAGCGCCACCACGTCGGCTGGTTCCTCGTCCAGGTGGATGATGTCGGGCTGGAAGCGGCGGACCACCAACCGCAGGCCGCGATAGAAATGGAGGTGGTAATGGCCGTTCAGCGCCATGGGCAGCAGCACCGTCTGGTAGCCGTGCCGAAAGAGCGGCTCGTAACGCAGGGTGTGACCCTCCTCGCGCCACTCCGGCGGGATCACCGCCAGCAAATCGACGTCGGGCAGGCGCGCCAGTTCTTCCAGCTTGCGCTGGTAGGTGCCGACCACCAGCGCCTTCGATACCATCAGAACCCGCATCACCCTTGCCTCCCCGGCGAGATGGTACCTGACAGGAGCACGGTATGATGGGGCGCCGACGAGTGGCAACGAAAGGACGAAGAGGAAAGTGGCGGCAAAGCAGCGGGTAGCCATCATTGGTACCGGGAACATTGCACGGGCGCATGCGCGCGCCTACCAGGCGAATGCGGAAGTGGCCGACGTGGTGGCAGTGGCCGACGTTGACCTGGAACGTGCCCAGGCCTTTGCGCAGCAGCATGGCTTCGGCGATGCCTATGCCGATGCCGGCCAGATGCTGGCGGCGGTCAAACCGGACGCGGTCAGCATCTGCACGCCGAACTACCTGCACGCGCCGCTCTCCATCCTGGCCCTGGAGGCTGGCGTGTCGGTGCTCTGCGAGAAGCCGATGTCGACCAACCTGGCCGACGCGGAACGCATGAAGGCGATGGCGGAGCGCACCGGGAAGACTCTGTACATCGGCTTCAACCACCGATTCATCGGCAAGTTTGCCAAAGGCAAGGAACTGCTGGATGGCGGCGAGTATGGCAAGCTGCTGGTGTGCCGGATTGCCATCGGCCATGGCGCCTATGAGCAACTGGGCAAAATGTGGTTCGCGCATAAGGAGCTATCGGGCGGCGGCACGCTGATCGACAACGGCGTCCACATGCTGGACATGCTGCGCTGGTACGGCGGCAGCATTACGACAGCGCAGGCCCAGACGAAGCGACTCAAGATTGACCAGGGGGACGTAGAGGATAACGCGCTTGCGCTCTTCCAGCTCGGCAACGGCGGGATGGCCTCGCTGCAGTGCAGTTGGACCTGGCCGCCGAGCTACACGCTGCTGTTCCACATGATCTGCGAAAACGGCACGATCGACCTCAGCGGCAACGACGTGATTGCCTACCGCACCGGCGACACGGCGCCGCAGACGATTCAGGCTCCGGACGGCAACAACAATGCCGAGCAGGTCAAGCACTTCCTGGCCGCCGCCCGTGGTGAGGAGCCGCCCTTCGTGACGCCCGACGATGGCATAGCCGCCGTGCGAGCGGCGCTGGCGGCGTATGAGAGTAATGCGACGGGTGTGACGGTGAGGGTTTAGGAATGGCCTGGCGACTAAAGTCGCGGCTACGAGAGCGAAGCCCGCCTGCGCGGGCTGAACGAGTCCGCGAAGGCAGACTTTGCAATGGTAGCCGCGACTTTAGTCGC
Source organism: Chloroflexota bacterium (assembly GCA_036734945.1). Taxonomy (GTDB): domain Bacteria; phylum Chloroflexota; class UBA4733; order UBA4733; family UBA4733; genus UBA4733. The sequence continues at coordinate 14,549 of DAIMXP010000059.1, read as the reverse complement.
CAGGCGCGCTGAGCCACAACGCCGCGTTGAACCTACCCTCGCCCGCTCACCCGCACCGCCAGCAGGCCAATCCCCAATACCAGGAGCACCACCCCCGCCAGACGTTCGGCGCCTTCGCGGACGGTTTCGCTGACGCGCCCGCCGAGGCGTAGGCCGAGTTGGGTGACGAGGAAGGCCTGGGCGCCGATGAGGGCGACAACCAGTAGCACGGGGAGGCGCAGTAGCCCGAAGGTGAAGCCGATAGCGAGTTCATCCAGGCTGATGCTGAGGCCCAGGCCGAGGACGGCGATGCCGCGGGTGCGGGCCAGCAGTGCCAACTTTCCCCCTTCCTCGTCGGCGTCCCGCGGCCAGACCATGTAGCCGCCCAGGGCGATCAGGGCAGCGGCGGCGACGTATTCGGCAAGGCCGCTCAGGACGCCGCCGACAGCGCGTCCGAGCAGCAAGCCGATGATCGGCATGCCCATCTCGAAGAGCGTGAAGATGATGGCGACGCGCGTGCGTTCGGCCGGCTTGAGGCCGACGATGCCAAGGGCGGCGGCGACGCCGAAGGTGTCGAGGCCCAGCGGCAGGATCAGCGCGACGAGCTGCAGCAGCATCCGCGCGCGTTAGCGGGCGGAACTTTGCGTCAGCAGCGAGGCCAGGAACTCGGCGTTGGTGCGGGTGCGTTCCATCTGCTGGATGATGCGCTGGGTGTTGTTGACCTGGTCGTTACCCATGGCGAGCGCCCGGCGCAAGCGCGTGACGGCAGTCAACTCGTTCGGTTGGAGCAGCAGCTCTTCGCGGCGCGTGCTGGACTTCACGATGTCGATAGCCGGGAAGACGCGCTCTTCGGCCAGCCGGCGATCCAGCACCAGCTCCATGTTGCCGGTGCCCTTAAGTTCCTCGTAAATGACGTCGTCCAGGCGGCTGTTGGTGTCGACCAGGCAGGTGGCGATGACGGTCAGGCTGCCGCCTTCCTCCAGGGCGCGGGCGGCGCCGAAGAAGCGTTTGGGCGGGTAGAGGGCGGTGGTCGCCATGCCGCCGGAGAGGCTGCGGCTGTCGCCGGGTGCGGACAGGTTATAGGCGCGGGCCAGGCGGGTCACGGAGTCCAGCAACACCACGACGTCGAACCCGGATTCCACCAGGCGGCGTGCCCGCTCTATCGTGATCTCCGCCAGCTCGGTATGGTGGCTGATCGCTTCGTCGAAGGTCGAGCTGATGACCTCGCCTTGCAGGCTCTTGGCCAGGTCGGTGACCTCTTCCGGCCGCTCCCCGACCAGGCAGACGATCAGTTTGACCAGGGGATAGTTGACGTTGATGCTGTGCCCGATCTCCTTGAGAATTGTCGTCTTGCCCGCCTTGGGTGGCGACACGATCATGGCGCGCTGGCCGAAGCCGACAGGGCAGACGATGTCGATCAGGCGCGCCGTGATCGAGTCCGGGCGCTCCAGGCGCATGTGACGTTCGGGATAGATAGGCGTCAGGTCGTCAAAACGCGGCCGCGCGGTCACGTGGTCGATGGCCAGGCCGTTGATGCTCTGGACATCCAGTAACTCGCCGAAGCGCCGACCCGGCGCTGCACTCCGCACCAGGCCGACGATTTCGTCGCCCATGCGCAGGTCGTTCGCGCGCACCACCGGCAGCGATATTGTGGCGTCCTGGGGACTGGGCAGGTGGCCGTGGGTGCGCAGTTGCCACTGCGTCTGGTTCTGGTCGACCGAGATGACGTAACCGCGCATGACGACTTCGGCCAGGCGTGGGGCCGGCCCGGTCTCGGGGACACGTTCGCGCGGCGGCGCCGGGCTCGGCGCCTCGCGGTAGCCGGCCGGTTCCCGATAGCCGGTGTTGTCACGGGTATCACGGTACGGTTGGCCATCGCGTGGCGCGCCGCCGTTCCTCTGGCTATCGCGTCCGCCGACAAAGCCGCGCTCGCGGATAGGTTGCTGGCGGTCGCGGGGCGCCTGGCGCAGGCCGTCGCGTTGTTCACGCGGGTCAGGCTGTTCGCGCCAATCGCGGCGGTTGCGGCTATCGGGACGATTGTTGCGGTCGTAGGGTCCGGTTGGCCGTGGCTCCCGGCCGTCGCTCGGTGCGACGTAGTCATTGCCATCGCGGCGCTGACTGCCGGTGGTGCGATAGCCGGATGGATCCTGGGCAGGGCGGACGTCGTCGCGTTCGCTCAGCGTTCCTGCAGCCTCTGGGGGAACGCTGAGTGGGTGATCTTCGGGACCTTGCTCCGACTGCGGTGAAGGCGTGGGATCCTCGATCATGACCGGCTGCGCTGAGGACACTTCCTCGGTGTAGTCATCTTCGCGGCTCTCAGGCTGGCGACCGCGACGGCTGCGGCGTCGCCGGGTACCGACACGTTCGCCGTCAGCATCAATGGAGCCACTTTCGTCCATCGGCGCTTCGGTCGAGGCGTCGGTCGGAAGGGTGACCGTCGGGGGCTGGAACGTAGGTGTAGTGGGTTCCTGGTTTGGCCGTGAAGGATCGCTCGCTTCGGCTGGTAGTGCTGCGGCAATCTGCAAGGGGGGAGTGACCGCTGTGACGTCGCCTGCGGCGGAGGCTGTTTCGGAAGCGAGCTCCGAGCCGGCTGGGGCAACTCGCCGACGGACTCGACGGCGGAGGGGTGGATCAGGAACGAGGGGGGATGTTTCGCCATCTGCTGGCGCTACCTGACCGGAAACCGTCAATTCGTCGTGTTGCATACATTAAATACCTTCTCAAACAAAGACAGCCTGAAAGTCACCCCGCGATTGATCTACCGTGTCAGGTACACATCCGAAACGCGTAGGGAAGACCGAGGGCGGCAAACGTCGCCAGCGGTTAGTTGGTAAGCGCGCGGCCACAATGGCTGCAAACCTCGTTCGGCAATCTCCCTGGCATTGTCCCTCAGGGTCAATGCGCGTGGAGGCAAAATCCTGCCGGTTGTGCTCGAACACCACGCCATCCGAAACGTCGGGGACCGGGGGGAGCACGAAAGGGGTACGTCAGGCGCTGGCGACCCGTCTCACTGCTCACTATACCCGATACAGGACGCCCGTGCTATGGGGCACGACTACCGTTCGCAGCAGATGCCGTGCCCGACCGTCACATGAGCAACCGCTGTTCATCTAAGACGGGAGTGTTACCGGATGCAGTGGGGGCAACCCTTGCAGCGAGCGTGCTACCTCCGCGATCGCCATCTCGGCCATCCGTCGGGCGGATTCTATCGTGATGCCGGCGATGTGCGGTGAGAGGAGCACGTTCGGCGCGCTGAGGATCGGGCTGTTGCCGGGCGGCTCGTCTGCAAACACGTCCAGCGCCGCACCAGCAAGGCGGCCGGCCGTGAGCGCTTGCGCCAGGGCACGCTCATCAATGACGGGTCCACGGCAGGTGTTGACGACCACGGCGTTCGGCTTCATCATGGCCAGGCGACGCGCATCCAGGAGATGGGTGGTTGCCGGTGTCAGCAGGACATGGAAGGTGACGACGTCTGCGTCCACCAGCAGGTCATCGAGTGGCAGATACTGCACACCATACTGCGCCGCGAAGGCAGTGTCCTGATACACGTCATGGGCGAGCAGGCGGACGTCAAAGCCGGCAAGGCGGCGCGCGACGAGCTTGCCGATACGGCCCAGGCCCACGATGCCGACGGTCTTGCCTGTGAGATCCGTACCCGGGCGACGGTCCCAGCGACCGGCGGCGGTGGCGACGTGGTTATGAACGACGCCGCGCAGCAACCCCAGCATACTGGCCAGCGCATAGTCGGCGACGGCGTGCTCGTTCGCGCCGGGGGTGACGGTGACGGCAACGCCGCGCTGGTGGGCGGCGGCCACATCCACCGTATCGTAACCGACGCCGACGCGGGCGATGAGCTTCAGCCTGGGGGCCTCGTCCATCACCTCGGCCGTCATCGGGTCGGTGCTTGCCAGCATAGCGTCGGCGTTGCTCAGGAGGCTCGCCAGTTCGCCGGGCGCCCGGCGACCCGGGAATGGCGAGAATTCCAGCGTTGCGCCCAGCGAATGGATGGGTGCGACGAGGTCATTGTCCGTCGGCGGGATGAGCATCGAGGTACTGAGCACGTGCATGCTGGGCTGGTCCTCTGCTGTCGGCATCATTGGAAGGGGTCACCAGGACCGCAAAAGGGTCAGGACGCTCGTGGCATCCTGACCCGAAGACACTACGGGGATGGCGGCCCGCCTAGCTGGCGGGTGCGGTGGACGGCTGGCTACCGGACTGCTCGCCGGCTTCCAGCTCCTTCTGACGCCGGCGGACCATAAAGTCGTCGACGACGAGATAGCCCACCGCCGCGCCCACGCTTAAGAGGGTTCCGGCGCCGACCGCCATCAGAATCCATTGAATGAGCTTACCCATAGTCACGTGCTCCCCTATAAGGGCGCCGCCATCGGCGCCCGTCGCGCTGAGGGCGAATCCGCCTGGCCAATTCGCCGCCAATACCGTTGAAGCGATTGACGACTATACCATGCGCATGGTATGGTCTCAGTGTGCCGACGATTCCCGAGTGTCGGCAGCGCTCCACCTAGCGAGTGAGGAGGTGTGGTTCGTGACCCATCGGAAGGAACCGCAGGCCATCCTTGGAGTCTTCCAGGTGGACTGCTGAGGCCCCCGTCAATAACTGGCGACGGAGGGCCCGATGCAGCGCCAGGCAGCGCCTCGGGTACATGAGCAGACGCGACTCAGATAAGGCCGAATGTGCCGGGTCGCACGGTTCAAGACTCGTAAAGCCGTAGAGGCGAAACTCTGGCAACAGATAACGGAGCCCGGGCCGAAAGGCCCGGGCTCTCGTCGTTAAGGCCGATGTGGGCTACTCGACGCCGGAGAGCGCTCCAGCAGGCGCGACAATCTCTTCATCCATATCGACATCCGGGTAGAGCTTGCTGATCTCATCCGGCAAGCGGTCGGGGTCGGTGAACTTCAGTCGATAGATTGGATCATTGGCCAGAGGATAGGCTGGCTCGATGATCTCCACCCAGGCTTCGTCAATGCCGCGGGCGATGGCGCGCGTCACGGTGTAGACGAAGATGGAGTAGGGCGTATCCTTCGGCGATGTCGCCTCGTAGATTTGCTTGCCCATACCGTTGGCGGTCCAGAGCATTTCCAAAACGTACATCGCGTCTGGTCGGACGATGTCCTTGCGCCACTTCTTCGCTTCGTACCACTGGTCCAGCAGCAGACTGAAGCGCAGCCACTTCGTGAGTGGGTGATCACAGGTTGCGCAGACGATCTTCGACTTTGGGTCGGCTACTGATGTATCCTGCCCGCATTGCGGGCACGTAATTCTTCGTACCATACGTGAGCCTTGCCTCCTGCATTGGAATCGTCGCGTCGCATGCGCCGGCACTGGAGCACGGCACTCTACAGCGATTCTAGCATCCGCTGGGGAGACGAACCAAATTGGGGATTACGCCTCGCCGGTAGCGTCGATTTGCGCGTGCAGCGCGGCAATCTTGTGACGAACCTCGGCGAGGCTCGTCACTGCCAGGGCTTCCATGTCCTCGGCCAGCGACTCGTAGCGTTCGACCTCCAGCATGAGAGCGTACACTGCGGCATCGCTGGTCTTTAACGACATCGACTTTGGTCTGGCCGGCCGTCTTCCGGGCATGGGCCTGATTAGCTCACGAAGTCAAGGTGCGGCTTCAGTTGAGCCAGCAGGCGCTCCTTCGGCATGTAGCCGACGATGCGCTGGGCGGGCTTGCCGTCCTTGAATAGGATCAGGGTCGGGATGCTCTGGACCTGATACTGGATGGCCGTGTTGCCGTTGTTGTCGACGTCCAGCTTGTACACCGTCAACTGCTCCTGGTAGTCCTTCGCCAGTTGCTCGACGATTGGCCCAACCATGCGGCAGGGGCCGCACCAGGCCGCCCAGAAGTCGACCAACACCGGCTTCTCGGCCTTCAGCACCTGGGTCTCAAATTCATTGTCCGTCACGGGGGTGGCTACCGCCATCACAATCCTCCTTGCTCGTGCGCCTGCTCACTGTGGCGCACCGAATGTACCAGGTCTCCCTAACTCGCTTCGGTTGCGTCTACCGCCTTCAGGCGCAGAAACATCCGCAGCGCGTCGCCCAACACTTCTTTCGTCTCGTCCGAAAGCTGTCCACCCGCCAGGCAGGAGTCCATATGGTTCGTCAGCAGCGAGATGCTGACGCCATCAATGGCGGCACGCACCGCCATGAGCTGTGTCAGCAAATCAGGGCATGCGCGACCGTCGTCGATCATCCGCTGGATACCGCGGACCTGTCCTTCGATCTTCCGCAACCGCAACGCCACGTCAGGATCCACAAAGCCTCCTACCCCTACCGGGTATGGGTATTGTACCTGATGGGAAGGATTTGTCAACGCCCACACCGAGCCGACCGGTAGTGTCCGTTGACAGGGTGTAGTGCCTCGGTTACTATCATGCGAGTGGTAGCAATGCTTGTTCTGGCATGTCTCCCATGGGGGGCCTATCGTTGGCCCCGCGCTCGCCACGGTATCGTGGCGCACCTGGCGGTACACGCCAGATCGCGGTAAGAGCTACGCCGCTCGATCTTGAGAGTTGTGATCGCCAGGAGGTTCCAATGCTTCGTCGTCTACTCACTCGTCGCACCCTATTGCAATCCTGTGCAGCGGCAACTGCCGTGGTGTCTGGTGGCTTGCTCGCCGCTTGCGGCGCTTCGGCGACCTCCACCGTCGCCGCCAGTACAGCCGCGCCGAGCACAGGCGTGACCGCCACCATAGCCGGCAGTGCCGTAACGGGCGCGGCGGCCGCGACCACGCTAACGACAACCCGTGCCGCCAGTAGCTTAGCCGCCCCAACCGCATCAGCCAGCGCCAGCAAGCCGCTCACCACGGTAGGTGCCAACGGCATTCTCTACTGGCAATGGGGCGCCGGCTACGTGCCGGGCTTCAACAAGCTGGCGGACGACTTCAACAAGTCCCAGCAAACTGTGACGGTCACGCATGAACAGCCGGCTGCCCAGCCGGACTACTGGAATAAGATCATCACGCTCCATGCGGGTGGGCAAGGCCCCGATGTCTTTGAGATCAACAACACGAGCTACAAGAACTGGGCCCACAACGGCAGCCTGGCCGACGTGACCGCCTACGTCAACCAGGACAAGACGGTCTCCGCCGCCATGAAGGATACCTTCCAGTCAATGGTGGACTGGTACACCTACAACGGCAAGCTCATGGGCCTACCCTGGGACTTCAGTGCGGGCACCGTCAATTACAACCTGGACCAGTTCCGGGCTATCGGTCTCCAGCCGATCAACGATCTCGGCAAGACGTGGGACTGGAACATGCTGCAGGAGTATGCCACCAAGCTCACCCAGAAGACCGGCGACACCATCACCCGGAGTGGCATCTGGATCAACAACGGCACCGAGAATGGCTGGTACAGCTTCTGTGTTGCCAACGGTGCCAGCTTCTTCAACCAGGCCCTCGATCAATGCACGATCGCCTCGGCTGAAGCGATCGCTGGCCTGGACGTCGTCCTCAGCATGATCAAGAATGCCGTTGCGGCGACGAACACCTTCAAGAGCACGGCCAGCAAGGGCATCCCGTCTGGCGGCACCGCCTTCACCGCCGGCTTGACCGGGATGGACTTCGAAGGTGACTGGAACTTCACCACCTACGAGAAGGTGAAAGGCTTCACCAACTGGGACGCCGGCATCTTCCCGTACTCGCCAACGACGGGGAAAACGGCCAACACCTCGAACCTGCGCGGCCTGGTGTTAAATACCGTCTCAAAGAAGAAGGACCTGGCCTGGCAATGGATGAGCTACCTCAAGTCCAACACCGTCCAGGACCAGATTCCTACACTCTTCGGTGAAATACCGTCCACCAAAACCTCGGCGCAGAATAATTACCTGGATGCGTCCAAGGGTGGGCCACCGCCGGGCCGCAAGTTCCTGGGTCCAGACCTCGACGCGACGATCCAGTTGCCGGCCAGCGATCTCTTGAACTCTTCGGACATGAATAATGCCTACGGGCCGATCATGACCAAAGCCTTTGCCCTGCAGCTCACTGCCTCCGATGCCTTGACTCAGGTGCAGCAGGTCATCAACGGTCTGTTAGCTGCGGCCAAGCATTAGCCTGCGACGTATCTGTGGCTCGGCACTCGTTTGACCGCCCCGCCAGCCCGTCGCTATACTCAAATCAGTGACGCCCGTCGGGAGGGCATCACGCTACGTAGCAGACGACGAACGAAGGAGCACCGCTTTGGGTGTTAGCGCGAACACGGTAGTGAAGCCCTGGGAGAAGCCCAAGCGCTTCCCCTACGGCAGTTCGACGGCCCGGCCCAGCCCGTCCAAGAAGAGCCAGCCCCACGACAAGTGGGACGTGACGGACCCGCGTCCGACGCGCAGCCGGGCCATTCGCCAGGTGCAGTCGCGGCGCGCCAAGGTGCGGACCGCGCGGGCGCGCGCGGCCCATGGTCGGGGTTCAACACGGTAACGCCAGCGATGCTCGCCGGCACATTTGCTGTGAGTAGCCGGAACCATAGCCGCGATTGCCGGGCCCACGCGGTGGGCCCGGCAATCGCGGCTATGTCACCACTTCAGCAAGCCGGCCGCTGGTTGCCGCCTGACGGAGTTCCCGCGCGATCCGCCGACCGACGCTCATCTCGATGCCATACTTGTAGCGGGTGTAGGGTGAGGTCGTCAGCAGGATCGGGGCGCCGGGCACGCGTAGGCTGACGTCGAAACAGACAAATTCGCCGCGATCATCAAGGATGCCCTGCAAGGCAAATGGACCGATGATGCCGGGCGGGTACGCTGCCGCTGCGGCGGCAGCAAGGTGCTCGCCGGCCAGGAAGACGCGGTCGAGCAGCGACTCGCGCACCGAGACGCCGCGATGACCGACCGGTATCAAGGTGGGACGTAAGGGCAGCGCCGCCTGCTCCGCCGCAGTCATGTGCAGGATGCCCTCCACATTCGATTCGATGCGCTGGTCTGCGCCCATGAACTCGACCTCGCCCGTTAGCGGCGAAACAAAGTAGTCGAGGTTGAACTGCGCCCCAACGACGAACTCTTCGATCGTGGCGGTTGCCAGGTCGTCCGCTCGGATTGATCCTTCCACCAGGAGGCGCTCGCTCACGAGTTTGAAGTCATCGGCAGAGGCGGCGGTAAAGAAACCGCGCTCCACAGCCCGCCGTGCCTGGGGAAGCTTGACCATCACCAGGCGGTCGATCGCCGCAGGCCGGCTGAAGCGCTGCGGACTGCGCACACCGGCCGAAGCGAGCAGGTCGTACTGATTCGGCGTGGCCGTGCGTTCCTCGGCTCGAAGCAGGAAACGGCCACCAAAGAGCGGTAGGGCGACCTGTTGCTCGATGGCGTCGTAGCCAACATAGACAGCAAAGGAGCGGTTTGGCACGAATACCGTGTGTAACGCGCGGAGCTGCCGGACGACCTCCGGCTTCGCCATGTCGGCAAAGTGCTCCAGCACCAGCACCTCATCGAACAGGTGACGGTAATGGTGGGTGTACGTGCGCTCGCGCCCTTGCTCGCACACCACTACTGTACGCAGGCCCTCCTCGTGCGCGCCATAGGCCAGTTCCAGAGCGGAGTGACTGCCCAGGCAGCCGATATGGAGGTGGTCCGGCGCATAGCCGGTCAGCAGGTACTGCGGTGTGCCGAGGGCTGGATTGTGCATGCACGCAAGTATGCCATCTCGGGGCACAGGTGCGATACGGCTGGCATTGCGGCGGCCGGCATTTTGGACTACCATACTGCCAGGTCGGGCGTCGATACCCCGGCAAGCGAGAGGGGCGAGCGGTGGCGGAAAAGTTGCGGGGCATTCTGGTCGGACTGGGCGGACGGGGCAGATACTGGCTGAACACGGGACTGCGCCACCCCGAGGTCGTGTGGGTGGCCGGCGTCGAGCCGGACGAAGGCAACCGTCAGCGGGCTGCCGCCGCCGGTATGCCGGCGGATCACCTGTACAGTTCGCTGTCTGATGCGGTGGCCGGCCTGAATGGCGCTGCCGACTTCGTGATGGATGTCACGCCCCCGGCAACGCATGAAACTATCGCCATGCAGACGTTTGCTTCCGGGCTGCATCTGGTTGGTGAGAAGCCGATGTCGGACGACTTCGACGCGGCGCGGCGCATGGTCGCGGCCGGTACGAAGGCCGGTCGTCTGCACATGATCACCCAGAACTATCGCTTCGGTCCGCAGCCACGGACGACGCGGCGCCTGGTGGCGGAGGGCCTCCTGGGTCCGGTAGGGCAGATCGATGTTGCCTTCTACATGCCGTGGGCAGACAACCCCAACTCGCATTACGTCAAGTTCCCCTACATGTTCACCAAGGACATGGGCATCCACCACTTCGACATGCTGCGTTACGTCCTGGACAGCGAGCCGGTGTCCGTGCGCTGCATCACCTGGAACCCGGCGTGGGGGTGGCACAAGGGGGATGCCTCCCACGTGGCAGTGTTCAGCTTCGCCAACGGCGCTCGTGCGGTTCACCGGGGCGTCGGCTGTGCCGTCGGTACGAAAACTACCTGGAACGGCGAGTGGCGGCTTGAAGGACCACGCGGCACGATTACCTGGGAAGGGATGGATATCTACCGCACCTGGTTGCACCGCACGGAGAAGCAGGTACGGGAGCAGATTTTTCCCGATCGATCGCCGGCGCCGGCCAACCAGGACCCGTTGTTGACGGAGTTTGCCGCCGCCGTCCGGGAGGGACGCCAGCCCGAGTGTAACGCCGCCGACAACCTGCACAGCCTGGCCATGGTCGAGGGCTGTGTCCGCAGCGCCGAAGCCGGGGGCCAGGAGGTATCGATTAGCGCGCTGTTGGAGGGGTGAGGGGGCTGGCGACTGAAGTCGCGCCTACGAACGAGCGAAGCCCGCCTGCGCGGGCTGGAAACGAGTCCGCGTAGGCGGACTTGGCTGGTGTAGGCGCGACTTTAGTCGCCAGCCCCCGTTACCGGCTGCCCAGGGCCCAGGCGGGTACGGCGTCCGGGTACCAGGGGGCGAAGAGCTGTGCCAACTCGCGGATGAGGGCGTTCACGGGCGGCAGCAGGTCCCGCGCAAACTGCGGGGCAGTCATGGTCAGGGCGGTCAGGCGGTCGTAGAGCCGGTCGGGCGTGTACGGCAAGGTGGCCAGTTGCTCCCCGAGGCGCCGGCTGCCCGGATAGAAGCGGCCGTTGAAGGCGAAGAGCGCTTGCAGCAGGTGACCGCAAATGTCGTCAAGAATGGCGTGCAAGAAGAGGCCGTCGCCGCGCATCGCCGCTTTGTAGAGGTGGTACATCACCGGTAGTTTCAGGGCGGCGAACTGCTGGGCGATGATCCTGGCCGCCAGCGCACCGGGAAACGGCTCCAAACGTCCCTGCAATGCCGCCAGCGCACCATGCGGATCGAGCAGCACGATGCCCGACTGCAGCCAGCCCAGCGGCGACCAGAACCCGTAGCGATCGGGGTGGTACCGGTCCACGTCGAGGTTGTCGACCACCTGCTCAATGAGCCGCTCCAGCGGGGGAAGGGCGAGGTTGACAAATTCCACCTCCCGCTTGCCTAAGCGTAGGCGGTCGAGTTCGAGCCGCTCGAAGCGCAGCAGTTGGGGCGAGCTCTGTTCCGGCTCACCGAGCGCGCGCAAGGCAACGTAGCGGCGCGGGCGGTCCAACACTTCTTGCCAGACGCATAGGAGATCAAGGTCGGAAAAGTAGTCGGCGCAGCCCGTGGCGGCCGAGCCGATGAGCGCCATTCCGGCCAGGCCGGGCACATCCTGAAAGGTCTCCTGGATGCGTGCCAGCAGCTCGCTCTGAAACAGGTCGCTTTCGGCCACGTGACTGTCCTTCCGATGGTGGGCAGGCATTGTACCGCGTGGCAACGCCGGCGGAATGCATCCAGGAGGGCTGGCGCCACGTATGCATGGGTGCGCGTGTAGGAAAGCAAGCACAGGAATGGCTCAGGAGGAGCGTTCTTAGCCGGCATTAAGGCGCGGGAGCGCGACTCTAATGGGAGATTAATGCGCAAGGGGTACGCTTTCAGCAGTACTTGAGAGTGAGATACACGATGGATGCAGTGATCGCCGGACAGATCCTGGCTGGACTGACGGCGCTGATCCTGTGGCGGCGGCGCGCTCGCCCCGTGCCGGCGCTGATTCCGGCTCGGGTACAGCCGCCGGCGCGACGCCAGGGACGGCGGGACGACAAGTGAAACATGGTCAGGGTGGACTCAGGCCGCTGACAGGAAACGGATGGTACAGACGATGATGATGCGAGCAGACCTCAAGTGTTACAACTGCGGGTATGTTTCCGGCCAGATCGAAGGTGACGACAAACAGTCGATCAATCGCGGCAAAGTGAGTTCGCAGTCGCCTTTGGGCCTGCCCAAGCGCCGCAGCGATGGGCGCTTCGGCTGTGTGCGCTGCGGTGGCCCACTCTATCTGGATGACGTGACGTATCTTCGCCCTCGGGTTCGGCGCATGTTCGACTTGCCGAACGGGGCCGAAGTGCCGGCCGTCGCCAAAGCAAGCTGACCCTCCCTTTTTCCCTCCCCCTCCCTTCAACTCGTAGGGCCAGCCGGTTGCCCGGCTGGCCCTACGGGGTTTAATCGCCACCTTGCTGGAACGCGTTCCGCGCCAGGGCGCTTCGGCGCGTTTGCTTCGCCCTTGCGGACATGGTACAAACGCTCGTGTTGGCGACCCATAGGAGTGACCCGTTGCTCAGCTAACCATGGCGGTGAAGCGTCCGGCCCGCAGCGCAGCGCGTGCTGGCGCCGGCTCATGCTGCCACGTGGTTTCCTGCGGTGCGCCCCACGCGAACGCCCCTTCGCCGCCCAGACCGTGCGTTGCGAGCCCGGTGCTCGGCGACAGGACAACGCGCACCCTTTGACCTGGATGACTAATGCTGCGTGTGCAACACCTGAGTTACACCTTGCCTGATCGGCTGCTGCTGGATGACGTCTCCCTGGAGGTCACAGCCGGCGAGCGCGTCGGCTTGATCGGGCGCAACGGTGAAGGGAAGACGACGCTACTGCGCCTGATCACGGGGGAACTGGCGGCCGATGCGGGCAGCGTTGAGCTGCGACCGCCCGGCCTGGCTGTCGGCTACCTGCGGCAAGGCTTCCTGGAGCGTCCCGAGGCCACGGTGGCCGCTGTTCTGGCGACGCCGGGTGACGCATGGAGCGCCTTGCTCACGCTGGATGCCCTCGGAGAGGCCATGGACCGGGCGAATGCCGCCATGCCGGCGCTGCTGACCGAATTTGAGGCAGCGCAGGGCCGGCTGCGTGCAGCCGGTGGCGTAACACACGCGAATGCGGTGCACGCCGCGCTGGTCGGCCTCGACATGGCGGCTCTTCGCCCGGAGCATACCGTCCAGCATCTCAGTGGCGGTCAGCGCACCCGGCTGGAACTGGCACGGCTGTTGTTGGAACAGCCCGACCTCCTCATTCTGGACGAACCGACGAACCATCTCGACATCGGCGGCATCGTCTGGCTGGAAGGGTTTCTGCAACGCTACCGTGGCGCGGTATTACTGGTATCGCACGACCGTGAGTTTCTGAACCATGTGGTGACGCATGTCCTGGCGCTGGATGGGGGGGCCCTGAAGCGCTACAGCGGCGGCTACAGCGACTACCAGCAGGCGCTCGCCCAGCAGAACGAGCAAGCCCGACAGACCTACCAGCGCCAACAACGTGAGCGTCAGCGCATCGAAGATCAGCTCTGGCATGAGCAAGAGCGTGCTCGTCAGACCGAACTGACAACCGTCGATTTTGGCCTACGGGCCAAGGCCAAGAAGGGCGCCCGGCAGGCGAAGGTACGCGAACGTCGCCTGGAGCGAGCCGTCCAGTCCGGCGACTGGGCAGAGAAGCCGCAATCGGTGTGGGAAGTCAAGCTCGATTTCAGCCGTGTCCCAGCCGGCAGCCGCCAGGCGCTGGTGGCAGAGGGCCTGAGTCTCAACTACGGCGGCAAGCCGGTGCTCGACGGCGTTGACCTGCGTGTCCAGGCCGGCGAGCGGATCGTCCTGACGGGGCCGAATGGCGGCGGCAAGAGTTCCTTGCTGCGCCTGCTCTCCGGCACGCTGCAGCCGGCCACCGGCAGCGTTCGCCTGGGGCCGAGCACCCGCCTGGGCCACCTGGAGCAGGACCAATGGGAATTTCCGCCGGACGCGACGCCCCTCCGCCTGGTGCGGTCGACCGCGGCGCTGGACGACACGGCTGCTCGCAGCTACCTGCACTTCTTCCTCTTCGTCGGGGAACAGGCCCTGACATCGGTGGAGCGGCTCAGCTATGGAGAGCGGACGCGGCTCAGTCTGGCGCTGATCCTGCTCGGCGGCGCCAACCTGTTGCTGTTGGACGAGCCGCTCAACCACCTGGATATTCCGGCGCGGGAACGCCTCGAACGCGCCCTGCTGGAGTTCCCCGGCACGAGCATCACCGTCGCCCACGACCGCGCCTTTATGCGCAACGTCGCCACGCGCATCCTGGAACTGCGCGACGGCACGCTCACGGAGTATCCGGACGCTGAGCGCTTTGACCAGGCGATGGCGACACGCGGGAAACCATTCGCGCCGCGACCGCCTGGCGACTAAGGAGCCGTCACGGAATAACTTTTACAATTGAGGGCGTCAGGGCGGGCGCG